>DMDA01000066.1:2091-32671 GCA_003451595.1 Chloroflexota bacterium
GGTCGACCGTTTACGCCGGCATCGATGCCAGCGGCCATTGCGCGCCAGATTGGGCGATAGTCCTTCCCTTCGTGCAGCGCCGGGCGGTCTCCACCTAGAATCCAGAGGATGTTGCTGCGTTCTCGATAACGGGAGCCTAGCCAGCGGCCATACGCGTATGCGTTCTCCGGCGTGAAGATCGCCGGTCCGGCGCCCCACACCGGCGTCACCTTGTCCCCCCATGTCGGCAGTAGGCCGACGTAAAGACCCTTTTTCGCCGCCTTGTCGATCACTGCGTCGACATAGCGGAAGTAGGCCTCGTTGGGACGAGTCGGGTCTTCGTCGAGTAGAGGGAGGTCGCCGTAGACGTTGGGCGTGTGAACGCCGTCAAATTCTGCCAGAGCGACTGCCTGGATCATGTTCATGCCCTTGCGACGGCGATTTTCCAGATAGCGTTCGGCTTCTTCGAGGCTGAGCCGGTGGAAAAGCTCCCATGCGGTGTCGCCCAGCCAGAAGAAAGGTGCGCCGCCCTCGGTCTGTAGAAAACGGTGGTTCTCACTGACGGTGATGTGTGGCAGTGCGTTCATCGTTCTCCCTCCTGACCAGTTCCGCCGTGGCTCCAGACGGATGCGTCTGCGTCAACGTTGTCAAGTCGAAACCGCGCAAATTCTTGACAGCCAGACAGATGGCGTCGCACAGCGCACCGGCGGCCAGTGTGCTGCCAAAGGGAAGCACGCCTTCACCCTCGGCGTCCACGGCTGCGGGCAGCGTCAACACAATGTCGCTCAAGCCACCTAGCTCCGACTCCGGTTTCCACGTCAGGCTGATGACCTTGCCCCCGCGCTCGCGTGTGACGCGCGCAAATTGGTTGATTTCGGCGCTCTTGCCAGCTTTGGAAAGTGCAATCAGCACATCGCCGGGCGCCACTGCCGCCGATGGACCATGCAGCGCATCGGCAGGATGCACGAAGAAGGCGTGCATCCCACACGTCGCCAGCAGGTGCGCCAGCCGTCGCGCAATTGTGCCGGAGGTGCCGGAGCCGGTCGTCATGATCACACCGGGGCAGGCGGCGACAAGCTGCACGACGGCGGCGAAGTCAGCGCCAAGCTGGTCGGCAACGGCGTCGATGGCGCGCGCCTCGGCGTGGAGGAGGTTTCTTGCGGTGTTGGTGGTGGAGGGTTCCATAGTCACTTCTCCCGAATGCGCGCCAGCGCAACAAAATCATCTTTGACGTGTGCGTAAATTTGTTTGTAGAGATTGAAGTACTCCATGTAGCGGGCGTGGTTCTCGGCGTTCGGCTCCATGCGCGCCACGTACTCCGCCCACTGCTTCGCCACCCCGAAATCGGGGAAAACGCCGGACGCCACGCCGGCAAGGATGGCGTCGCCAAAGGGCGCGCCCGTGCGCCGCTTGACCAGCACCGTTGGCGTGTTGAAGACGTCGGTGATGATCTGCCGCCAGAGTTTGCTCACCGCGCCGCCTTCGTTGAGCACAAGCGGGTAGTGGATCGGCAGCCCCGACTTCAGGATCAACTGGTAGGAGTCGTAGAGCGCATAGGCGACCGCCTCCATCATGGCGCGCACCAGGTGCCCTTTGGTGTGGTTGAGCGATAGCCCAAAGACCACACCGCGCGCCTGCGTGTCCCAGATCGGCGTGCGTTCGCCCATCAGATAGGGCAGGATGATCAGCCCGTCGCTGCCCGGCGGCGCTTTTTCCGCTTGCAGGTTGAGCAGGTCGTAGGAACTGACGCCCAACACGCGCTCGACATCGACTTCATATTGCGAGAACTGGTCGCGTAGATAGCGGATCGACTGACCGCCGGTCGTGGTGGACGGTACAGTGATGTAGGTGTTTGCGGAGTCCACCGTGAAGGCAAAGTTAATCATCGACAGCCCAACCGGCGAAAAGTTGAACTCGCGGCGCTTGTGCACCACGCCGAAGTTGCCGACTGTGCCCAGATTGCTCATGATGTCGCCCTCGGCAGTGATGCCGGCGGCGATGCAACTGGCGTTGAAATCCACCTGTCCGGCGGCAATGGGCGTGCCTGCGGCCAGCCCGGTGGCGGACGCCGCCTCGCTCGTCACCTCGCCGATGATTGCTTCGCAGCGCGCCAGTGGCGGCAGGATCGTCGGGTCGATGCCGATCTCCGCCAGCAGCGTCGCGTCGAAGCGCTCGCCCAGCAGGTCGTAGGCGACGCCGTAAAAGGCGGCTGCGCCATAGTTGGCGACCGGCTTGCCCGTCAGCTTGAGCGTGATGAAGCCGTCGATGGTCAGCGCCTTCCAGATGCGCGCAAAACTATCGGGCCGGTTTTGCTTTTCCCACAGCAGGTTGACGATGCTCGGATGGTCCTCGATGCGGTTGCCGGTCAGCTTGAGAATGCGCTCCTCGCCGACATGCTCCTTGAGCCAACGCACCTGCTCGACTGCACGGCGATCCATCAAGTTGTAGGCGCGCTGGATCGGGTTGTGCTGCCGATCGACCATCACCAGCGAGGGCAGCGCCGAGGAAACGGCCACGCCTCGAATTTCTGTAGGGTCGATGCGCGCCTGCGTCAGGCACGATTGGATCAACTCACAGGCGCTGCTCCAATAGAGCACAGGGTCATGCTCGGACCAGCCGGGCTTGTCGTGAAAGAAGGGATACTCCTTGAAGCCAAAGCCGAGCACCTGCCCCTGCGCGTCGATGATGCATGCCTTGGCGCCGCCGGTGCCATAGTCAATACCCAACAGAAAGTCGGCCATGCTGTAATCCTCTATGCTTGCTCCCCACCTGCATGCGTCCACACAGGTGGGGAGTCTCAAAAGGAGAATCCTGGCATCATCCAAACAACGCACGGCGCAGCATCGCCTGGGCGGCCATCGCATCGCCGCTGGCAAAGATCACTTCCGCCTCTTCCTTGTCGATGCGCTCCGCCGCCGCCGCAAAGGTCTCCAGCCAGGCCAGCGCCTCACGCGCCACGGCGATCTTGTTCTTTTCGCGATAGGCAAAGATATCCAGCGAGAACCAACCGTCGTAGCCGGTGCGGTCGAGCCAGTAGAAGAACTCCACCCACTCCAGCGTGTGGATCGAGCCGGGGATCATGTCGTCGTCGGTGGCGCGGTAGTTGTCGTTCAGATGGAGATGCACCAGCCGGTTGCCGAAGCGCTTCATCAGCGCCACTGCCTCCGCCAGCGTCTCGCCGCCCATGTTGGCATGACCGACATCCAGATTGATGCCGAGATTGGGCTTGTTGATGGTGTTGACAAAGAGCAGCGCCTTGGCTGTGCTGTCGATCATGATGTGCATGCGCGGCTCTTTGGGCTTGAATTCCAGCGAAATTTTGACGTTGGGGTTATGGTTGGCGCACTCCTCCAACCCTTCCAGCATCCAGTCATACATCTTGATGTAGTCGGTCTGGAAGACGTAGTCCCACCCGTCGTGGCCGGGCCAGGGGCTGACATGATTGCAGCCGGTGCTGGCCGCCAGATCCATCGCCACCTTGATGCGCTCAATGGCATCGCGACGAATGCCGGGGTCGGTGGCGGCGAGCGTGCCCCATCCCCACTTGGGATTCGCCCAGATTTCTGGGATCACGCAGGCCAGCTGGAAGCCGGCATCGTGAATCTGCTTGACGACCGCGTGCTGATTCTGGTCATTGATGTGCCACCCACCGATGACCTCGATGCCGGTCAATCCTTCCACCTGCTGTGCGTCCGCCAGCATCTGGTCAAAGGTGCGCGGCTCGGTGTACCCCTGGAGCACGTAGCGGTCGGCGCAGTTGGCAAAGACCACGGCCACGGCTGAATATTTGCGCTTCATGTGACTCTCCTCGTCTGAAAAATGGTTGTAGGGTCAATCGTCGCCAGCGCCGACCAGCGCACCTTTGTCGATGCGGATGTTGCGCCGACGCAGTTTCTGTAATTGAATGTTGCGGAATGCGTCGAGCAAGACAGCGCTAAAGATGATTGCCGCCGTGATCAAAGGTTGGATGTAGATGTCCACTTTGGTGAAGATCAGCCCGGTCTGGATCATCTGGATCAGCACAGCGCCCAGCAGGGTGCCTGGCAGCACTGAACCGACGCCGCCGAAGAGACTGGCGCCCCCCAGCACTGCCGCCGCAATCGCGTTGAATTCGTAGCCCTCGCCAAAGCCTGGATGGACAACGCCCTGCTGTGCAACGGAGACAAAACCGCCCAGCGCCGCCATCAACCCGCTGACGATGTAGACCGATGTCAACACGCGGCCCACGCTCAGACCTGCCTTCTTGGCAGCTTCCGCATCGTTGCCGACGGCGTAAATCTGACGACCGATCGGTGTCATGGTCAACACAAGTTGCGCCGCCAGCGCCACACCCAGGAAGATCACGATCGGCAGCGGAATCAGCCCAAAGAGTCGGCTTGACCCCAACTCCAACACGCTGTCAGGATACGGAATCTGGATCGACCGCGAGAAGAGCAGGCCAATGCCTTTCCCCGCCACCATCGTGCCCAGGGTGGCGATGAAAGGAATAATTTTGACTCTTGTGATCAGAAAGGCGTTGACGCCGCCAAAGAGCATTCCCACCGACAAACAGACGAGCAAGCCCAGCCAGACCGGCGCCTTCAACTCTTGCATCACCAGTCCCGCCACCGTCGCCGAGACATACATGTTGGAACCCACCGACAAATCGATGCCGGCGGTCAAAATCACGAAGGTCATGCCGATGGCGACAATGCCAATGTACGATGCCTGTTTCAGGATCGTCTCGAAGGTTTGCAGGGCGAAAAAGCGTGGCGCCAGCAAGCCAAACACGACGAACACGACGATAAACAGCAGCAGCGATGTGTTCTGCAACGCCAACTGCGCCAAATGCTGACGATTGGTGGTCTTCATGCTGCGTTCTCCCGGAATGCTGCGCGCAGGATGCGTTCCTTTTCAAACTCGTCGCGGCTAAAGGTCGCCTGAATTTCGCCGTTGCTCATCACCAACATGCGGTCGCACACCCCCATCAGCTCCTCCAGCTCGGACGAAATGAAGAGGACCCCAGTCCCAGCCGCCGCCAGGTCGTTGATGATCGAATAGATTTCATACTTGGCGCCTACGTCCACGCCGCGCGTCGGCTCATCGATGATCAACACCGCCGGTTTGTCGAGCAGCCATTTGGCGATCACCGCCTTCTGTTGGTTGCCGCCGCTCAACGTTTTCACTGCCTGCTGTCGAAGTTCGCCGCCTTTGATTGCCAGGCTGGCGGCAACATCGGTAATTTCAGTAAAATAGCGGCGTTCGTTGACGGCGGTGACAGTGGCGGCGGCGTAGCGCGGCAATGCCACCAGGCCGATGTTCTCGGCAATCGCAATGTCCATCAGCAACCCTTCCTCGCGCCGGTTTTCGGTGACAAACGCCATGCCGGCATCGATGCTGCGCCGCGCCGACGGTCGGGTGTAAGGCTTGCCCGCCACACGAATTTCACCGCGCGCATGCTCATCCAACCCAAACAAGATGCGCGCCAGCTCCGACCGCCCTGACCCCATCAAGCCAAAGACGCCCAGGATTTCGCCCTTATGCAGCGTAAAGGTGATCGCCTCCACGATGCCTTGTTGCGAAATGTCTTGCACTTCAAGCACCGGCGTCGTCGTCGGGGCGGAGCGACGCGGCGGGTAGAGTTGTTCGATCGCACGGCCGACCATGAGCGCAATCATGCGGTTGATCGTGAACGCTTCCTTGTCGCCATGCGCCACCAGTTCGCCGTCGCGCAACACGGCGATCTCATCGGCCAGCCGCATTACATCGGGCAGGATGTGCGAGATGTAAACGATGGAAGCGCCATCGCTGCGTAGCCGCTCGATCAACCGGAAGAGTCGCTCGGTCTCGCGCGCCGTGAGCGAGGTTGTCGGCTCATCGAAGATAATGATGCGCGCGTCGAAGCTGAGCGCCTTGGCGATCTCAACCAGCTGGCGCTCGCCAGGCGAAAGCTTTTCCACCAGCGTGTCGGGCGAGACGTGTAGCTCCACCGCCTCGAGATACTGTTTCGTGCGTGCGCGCATGTGGCTGCGATCCAGCATGGGCAGCCAGCGCAGGCGTGGAAAGCCATCAATGAAGATGTTTTCGGCAATACTCAGATTGGTAAAGAGGTTTAGCTCCTGATGGATGAAGGCAATGCCGGCGGCGTTGGCGTCGCTAGGCGTGCGCGGAGCGTAGGGCGCGCCGTTGAGCAGCATCTGTCCGCGGTCCGGCGCGTGCACACCACCCATCAAGTTCATCAGCGTGCTCTTGCCGGCGCCATTCTCGCCGACCAACCCCAGCACCTTCCCGCGCGGCACGTCAAGCGAGATACCTTTCAGGACGCGCACGCCAAAAAAGCTCTTCTCAACGTGATCAAAGGTCAGAATTGCGTCACTCACTGTCTTTCACCTCGCTTGCGTTTCCGTAGCACTCCCTGCGTTGCGACCAATCTCCAATCTCTCAGTGAGCACGCCTATCCGCGCGCGAGCAGCCGCGTGCGTGCGACATCCAGCGCCGCCGCCAGCAAGATCACCGAGCCTTTGACGATCTGCACCCAGAAATAGGAGAGATTGAGCAGATTCAGGCTATTGTCGAGCAATACAAAGAAGAGAACGCCGAAGACCGTCCACATGATCTTGCCTTTGCCGCCGAAGAGACTGGTGCCGCCGATGACGGTGGCGCCAACGACATCGAGCAGCAGTGTGGCGCCCAACGTCGGTCGCCCCGCCGCCAGCCGCGCCGAGTAGAAGACCGCCCCAATCGCAGCAAAGACGCCGCTGAGGATGTAGGCGGTCACGATCACACGCGTGACCGGAACCCCCGACACGGTGGCTGTGCGCACGTTGGCGCCGACCGCGTAGAACCAGCGCCCCAACACAGTGCGGCTCAGCAACCACTGCGCAGCAATCGCCAGTGCGCCAACGATGAAGAAGGAATACGGAATAAAGGCAATCTGCCCCTGGCCGAGCAGCACGTAACTCTCCGGCAGGTGAATGATGTTTTCCGACTTGACCAGGTAGATGGCAAGTGCGCTGAAGAACATCATGCCGACCAGCGTCACCATAAAAGGCGGCATCTTGAGGCGCGCCACTGCCGTGCCGTTAAACCACCCGATCAGCGCACCAACCAGCAGCATCACCATGATCGCCACTGGCGCCGCCAGGAAGGCGCCTGCCAACGGGCCTCCCGCCTCCGTAAAAACAATTCCCCACAGCGGGCTTTTCTCAAAGAGCACCGGGTCAAGCTGCGACGTCATCAACGCGGCGCCGATCACGCTCACCAATGCCATGATCGACGGCTGCGAAAGATCAATGCCGGCGATGATCAGCACGAACGTCTGCCCAATGGCAATCGCCAACAACGGCCACATATTGGAAAAGATGTTGCCGAGGTTCTGTGGGCTGGCGATGCGCGGGATGAAGGGCCAGAGCGCCAGGAAATAGACGATGCTCAGATAGAGCACGAAGTACTCCGACAGCAGGAGTTTGCGGAGAACGCGGCGCACAGTCCCTCTGGCGCTCGATGTCGCTACAAGCTGACTGCGAGTTACGGCGCGGTTGGGTTCTTTCACTTCTGCCTCCATCATCTCCTGACCTCCCGATAGGTTGTGCGATAATGCTTGTGTCAGGTTGGGCGTCGCCAGCGTCCGCGCCAACAGCTGCCCGGCGAGGCCCAACCCGCCTTGATGAGTAGAGCAAGTATGCAGCTTGCTCTACTCAACCGTTTACTGCGCGGTGAAGGTGCGCTCCAGGCTCTCGCCGCTCTCGGCAAAGAGCTTGCAGCCCCACATGTCCATCGCCTTCTCTTCCCAGTTCGCCTGCGTCAACGCAAAGCCAGGATCATCCATCCACTTCTCCGGGGTGGTCTCACCTGCTGCAATGGCGTCGAGCATAGCCTGCATGATCGTATCGGCTTCGTAGAAGAGGTCCTGCACGCCGGTGGCATCGACATAACCATCGCGCATCAGTTGGCACGCGCGCGAGTCACCATCCAGACCGCCCAGGATCACATGTCCCTCTTCACCGATCTTCTTCCACTTGCCCAGCGGCTCCAGCACCGAGCGAATCTGCGGATACATGAAGTCCGATGAGGTGAAGAGGAAGTCCACTTCGGGGTTCGCCTGCATGGCGGCTTCCAGATTTGCCAGGGCTGTGGCGCCATCCCACTTGGTCGGGACCTCGATGACCTCGTTGAACAGATCCGGGTTCGCCTCGATGGTGTTGTAGAAGCCCTGGCGACGCCCGACAGCATTTGGATCGCCCAGGTCACCGACCATGATCAGCGGCGTCACCTTGCGCCCGAGCTTCTTCGCTTCCTCGGCCATGTAGTCGGTCGCCTGCTGAGTAATCACTTCATTGTTGGCGACGATCACCAGCGTCGGGTTGCTGTCGTTGGCGGGCGGACGGTTGAAGACGCCGATTGGGATGCCCGCTTTGTTCGCCTCTCCAACGATGGTCACGGCGCTCTCGCCATCCTGTGGGATGATGATGATGCCATCGACGCCTTGGGCGATGCAGTCTTTCACCTGTTCGAGCTGTTTATTGGCGTCCTCATTGGCGTTGCGCTCGATGACATTGACGCCTAACTCGTTCAGCGTCTCGACGATCGCTTTATGCCCTGCCACCCAGAACTCCGTTTCCAGGTCCTGGTACGCAAAGCAGATGGTCTTCTGATCGCCAGTCGTCGCCGCGCTTTGGTCTGCTGCAGCCGGTGCTGCGGATGGCGCCGCCACCGGCGCTGCACATGCTGCCAAAAGCAGCCCCAACGCCGTCACAATCGCAAGTACAGTCACAAGTCGCTTCATAGGTTCTTTCCTCCAGGTAATTCAGATGATGAGCAACTACAACGAACGTTCCCCCATGCGTCTACACGCACGTCGACTGATCTGACCGCCTGTCTCCTCCTTTCTAGGGCGCGCCTGCCATCGGGTTCCACGGTGCTGCGGCCGGGCTGTGCAAAGACCGGTCAATGGCTGATTCGACCCCAAAGTCCGTCGGCGCGCATCACCGCTGCCCTCACAACAGACTCTCCTGCAACTGACGCAGCTTGTAGACCAACTGCGTCGTATCCGGGGCAAAATTGTCGGTCGTGAGCAACTCGCCGCGCGCAATGTCTTTGAGCACACGACCGCCTGGCGTCAGCCCCATCGGTATGCCATGCAGCGATCGGGCTTCTTCCATGGTGTAAATGCGGCTGAAGAAATCGAAGCCGCCGATGCCATCGACTTTCTGTCCCGCCTTGAGATCGCGCTTGGCAACGCTCACCAGCTCCGCCACCATGCGCTGCGGCTTGAGCACAGCCTCGCCGTAAATCACTGCCTCGGCAACCGCCTGCGGCGTCTCGATGCTGCACAGATGGAAGGGACGATAGAGCGTGTAATAGGGGCCATCCCCCATGGCGTAGAACTTGAGATCGGCGCGAATGTGCGGGTCCGGCGTGGCGACGATGGCGAAGACGCCTGGCGCCACCTTGCCGACTGAATACTCGACGCAGCCGCGCCGGCTCAGAATGCCGCCATCTTCCTTCGGCACCAACACCTTGTTGAGATCAGGTGCATCGACTTTGGCGCCATGCGCGCCCGGTGTATCGGGCACAAGACCGGTGGCGTTTGCCATCGCCGCCAGCTCGACCATCGTCTTGGTGCCGTCCTTGAACGCCGCCAGCATCTTGGGATTCATCTTTTTGCTCTCGGCTTCGGCGCGGCAGCTTTCCGGCGTGGCGTAGAAATCAATGGGATTGTTCTTGCCCTTGCCCAGACAGACGACTTCGAAGCCCAGGCCGGCGGCAAAGTCATAGAGCTGTTTGCAGACGCCCGGCTCATCGCCCGTCGAGGCGGTGTAGACGCACCCCATCTTCTCCGCCAGCCGGCTCAGGATCAGCCCGACCGTCACGTCGGTTTCGACATTGAGCATCACCACATGCTTCTTGTGCATGATGCCGTGCCAGGCAAGCTGCGCGCCGACCTCGGTCACGCCGGTGGCTTCGACCAGCGCGTCAAGGCTTTCGAGCTGTGGCAGCAGCAGCGCGTCCTGCGTCACGACATAGTGGCCGCGACGCAGCGCGTCCTCCGCTGCGCCAACCTGATCGGTGACACAAATTGATGATTCTGAGATGCCCAGTGTTTGCAAAACGTGCAGCGGGCGAGCGAGGTCAAGGTCGGCGATGGCGAAGGTTTCTAGCCCCGCCATCTGCCGCGTGACATGCACCATGCCCGACCCTTCCTGACCGCAGCCGACTAACCCCACGCGGATCGGTCGGCCCTCCGCCTGGCGTTTGCGCAGGTGACCTAACAATTCCATACAAGCGCTCGCTTTCGTTTGACTCTTGATGAGGCTTGAGACTATGTACTTGTTGCGGCCACCAGGCGGCTATTTAGGAAGAAAGGTCGTCAGGCGGGGACGGGCAGCCTGTCCGGTGTCTTTTCCTGCAAGAGTCGAGTGGCCGTCATTTCATCCGTAATCAGCACATCGATCAGCCGTCCGCGCACCGCCCCACGGATGACTTCATACTTACCATCACCGCCCGCCACCCCGATGACCCTGGGAATCTGCTTGATCTGCGTCAGGTCAAGCCCGATAATGCGGTCGTTGATGGGGTGATCGATCGCACAGCCGTTCTCGTCGAAAAAGCGCAAGGCAATGTCGCCCACCGCACCCTGTGCACGTAGTTCCGCCAGATCACTTGGCTTGAGAATGCCAGCCTCCAGGATGACAGAACCCGGCAGCGGTGCGCCGATCCCGACCAACGCCAGGTCAGCTTGCGCCGCCAACGCCAACGTCTCGGCGATGTTGACATCTTCTAGCAGCGCGTCGCGCACTAGTTTGCTCGGCACGATGCCCGGTGAAGGCAGCAGCCGCATCCGTGCACCCAATGTCTGCGCCATGCGCATTGTCAGGTCTGCGCCGTAGGTTTCAGACTCTGCCCGCCCCAAGCCACCGAGCATCTGCACCACGCGCAGGTCGGGCAGGTTTTGCGGCGCCAGCATCTCGATCACCGCCAGCAAGGTAGAACCCCAGCTCAGATCGAGCAGTTGTTGATCGCCGAGACAGCGTCCCAAATAGCCTGCCGCTGCCATCCCCAGCCGTGGCACCACCTCGCGCTGGGCGCTGCTGTTCGTGGCGACAACCACGACTTCGTCCAGGCCATAGGCAGCCTCTAGCTCACGCTCCAGGTCGCCAAACGAATCCATCGGGGGTGTGATCGTGATTTGCACCACCCGACTCTGTCGCGCCTGTTGCAACAGGCGCGACACCTTGATGCGCGACAGCCCGAAGCGCTTGCCGATCTGATCCTGCGTCAGTCCGTCTTCGTAATAAGCCTTCGCAATCTTGTAGAGAAGTGTGTTATCGGTCATGGTGGCGTCCTTGTTTTGTTCATGTGAACACCACTGAACATTTGACCCAAATGCAAGCGTAGCACGATTTCTGGCGCTTGTCAAGTGTTCAGTTGTGTTCATTTGTTCATTTGCCTGCGACAACGATGCCTGCACGCACAGCGCTGTCATTGTTATGAGTTATGATCTGCTGAAGCTGCGCTGAATGCAAGCTGCGTTGAAATTCAGTGTTCTACAATTTCGCCTCAGGCGCAGGGCAACGTGATGAAGCCAAACGTCTGTCTCTGCGCCTGAGCTTCATCACGCGGTGGCGTTGAGCGGGGTCAAGCTCTACGATGCCAGGCTGAGGCGTGTTGGGGGTTACCCCACCAGCAGCCTGACGCCTGCAACCAGCGTCAGCACCAACGCCAGCAACTCGAAGAGCTGCTGGTTGATGTGGTGGATCAGCGCCCGACCCGTCAACGCACCGGCGACGGCCACTGGCGCCAGCAGCAGGCTGATCGGGAGTGAGTCGGCGTTGATCAGCCCCAGGCTATAGGAGAAAGGCACCTTGAACAGATTCAGGGTGAAGAAATACCAGGCCGAGGTGCCCATGAAGATGAGTTTGGGAAGGCGCATCGCCAACAGGTAGATGATCATGATCGGCCCGGCGGCATTGGCAACCATGGTGGTGAAGCCAGCGCTGACGCCGGTGAGCGCCGCCAGCAGCGGGTGCGGCTTTGCCTCCGCCTCCAACTTGGCAAACGCCTGTTTGCGCATACGGCGCCAGAAGTGGATCAGCGTGATGACGACCAGGATGGCGCCGATTAACTTCTGCGTTGTGACAGAATCGATGCGCCCCATGACAAGAAAGCCAGCGATGATGCCTGCCGCCGCCCAGGGGAAGAGGCGCAGCAGATGCGGCCAGCTCGCCTGCCGCCGATAGGTGATCACTGCGACGATGTCCGCTGCGATTAAGATGATAAGCACAATACCAGTCGATGCGCGCGCGGGCAATGCGCTGGCAAAAAGCGCCACTGCAAAAACGCCCAGACCTGCCACCCCGGTTTTGGAGATGCCAACCAAATACGCACCTAATGCCGCCAATGCCCATTGCCAGGGCGTCAGTGAGGAGAATAATTCAGGCAAGATGAACTCGTTTCACAATGTGTGATTGTAGGATTCAGTGAGTGAGCGATTAAGAGATTCGAGATTTATTGCCATACAGACAATTCGAGCGCCTAATCTCCCAGTCTCTGCTCTCCAATTTCCGCCAACTTCGCATACACCGGCGCCAAGGCCAGATAACTCTCGGTGAAGAGCGCCAGCAACGTTTCATACCGTTGGCGATTGGCTGCGTTCGGCGCGATCTCTTGCGCCACCCGGCTGCGTTCGGCGGCGATTGGCCAGTCGTAGAGACCGACAGCGACGCCCGCCGCCACCGCCGCTCCCCAACTCGTCGCCTCGCCCGTCAGTTCTAGTCGGTGGATGGGCAGCCCGAAGATGTCGGCCAGAATCTGTGGCCAGAGCTGACTCTTGCCGCCGCCGCCGATCAGTCGCACGGCGTCGATGTCCGGCACATGTTGGCGCAGACTGTCAAGGATTTGTCGCAGCCCGAAGGCTACCCCCTCCAACACCGCGCGCGCCATCTGTGGCTTGCTGTGTGGCATCGCCAGCCCGATGAACGCCCCGCGCGCCTGCGGATTCCACCATGGGCTGCGCTCGCCCATCAGGTAGGGTAAAAAGAGCAACCCGTCTGCACCGGGCGGCACGGCTGCGGCGGCGGCGTCCAGATCAAAGTCGCCGTCTGCCAGCGCCTTCCAGGCCCATTCGCGTGCGCCGCCTGCCATCTGCTGCACGCCCATCGGTGCATAGCGCTGCGGATGTACATGATGGAACGTCATTGTGCGCTGCTGCGGATCGGGCACCGGCGCCAGTGTGCTCACACTGATCCAGGCGGAGGTGCCGATGACACAGTAGGCTGCCCCTGGCTCGATGACGCCAGCACCAATGCCAGCGCAACTCCCGTCGCCGCCGCCAATCACAACCGGGGTGCCCGGCGCCAGTCCGCATTCACGCGCCGCATGCGGCGCGACATGGCCAACGACGGTGTTCGATGGGTATGGCGTTGGCAGTTGATCCGGCGACAGTCCGAGTGCATCCAGAAAAGGCTGATGCCAGCGCCGTGCGGTCAGGTCGAAGAGAAGCGTGCCCGATGCATCCGAATAATCGGTGGCAAACTCACCGGTCAGCCGCTGCACAATGTAGTCTTTGGGCGCCAGAAACTTCGCCGCCCGCGTGTAGATGTCCGGCTGATGATTGCGCACCCACAAGATTTTAGGCGCAATATACGCAGGGCTGGTGCGGTGGCCGCAACGTTGATAGACTTCATCCGCGCCGCAGCGTGCAGCGACTAGCTCGGCCTCCGCCTGCGCCCGCTGATCCGCCCAAATGATGCACGAGCGCAGCGGCGTCCCCTGTGCGTCTACTGGCAGGCAACCCATCATCATGCCACTGAAACCGACAGCCGCAATTTCTGTGGCGGATATGCCGCTGGATGCGATGAGTTTTTGCGAGGTCGCACGGACAGCATCCCACCATGCTTGCGGTTCCTGTTCGGCCCAATTCGGTGCGGGAATCTGCGTTGGGTAAGGTGCGAATGCGCTATCCACCAATTGCCCCGCTGCATTGAACAGGGTCGCTTTGTTGCCAGATGTGCCCAAATCGTGGGCAAGGATGTATGCAGCGCTCATCTTTCTCTCCTGACCTGGATTCTACTTTGTCTTGAGGACTCCGCAAAATATGCGAAAACGACACTTTCGGTTTTGGTTTTGGAATCTGGCAATTAACCTTGTTTTGCCCTTGCAGGATAGAATGTTGTGTGCTAAAGTGTCATCAACAAATGGCGTCCGGAGACACCCCTTCCAAACAGTGAGTTCTATCATGATACAAACCACCAGGGAGATGCAACTGGAGCATCTCCTCAACGAATTTAATGCCTCGACGCGGCGCGCGGCGCTGGAGCAATTGTTGCGTGCGGCGCCAACGCCGGCGCCCCTGCGAGGCATCGCCAACATGCACTGCCATACCTTTTTCTCGTTCAACGCCTATGGCTATTCGCCGACCGGGCTGGCCTGGCTGGCGCGACAGCAAGGCATCGACCTGATGGGCATCGTCGATTTCGACGTGTTGGACGCTGTCACCGAGTTTCTGGACGCGTGCGACAGCGCCGAGGTGCGCGGCAGTGCGGGCATCGAGACGCGCGTCTTTGTGCCGGAATTTGCCCGACGCGAGATCAACTCGCCCGGTGAGCCAGGTGTGCTCTATCACATGGCGATCGGCTTCACCAGCACCACCGTCACCCCAGCCGCGCAGGCGATCATTGACGAGTTACGCGCACAGTCGGCGGCGCGCAACCAGGCGCTCATCGCCCGCGTCAACGCGTATCTCGACCCGGTGCAGATCGACTACGCCGCCGACGTGTTGCCGCTGACGCCCTCCGGGAATGCCACGGAGCGACATATTGTCGTCGCCTACATTGAAGCGGCCAAACGCACCTTTGACCAGCCAGCCGCGTTTTGGGCCAGTCGCCTGGGCATGGACACCGCCGCGATTGAAAAGGCGTTGGGGGATAGCGCCAGTTTTCAGAACACGGTGCGCAGCAAGCTGATGAAGCGCGGCGGCCCTGGCTACGTGCAGCCCGATGCCGGCGCCTTCCCGCGCGTCGAGCGGCTGCACGAACTGGCGATGCTCTGTCGCGCCCTGCCCTGCGCCGCCTGGCTTGACGGCATGTCCGAAGGCGAGCAGGCTATGGATGAACTGCTGACGCTGTTGGTGAACAAAGGCGTCGTCGCGCTCAACATCGTGCCCGACCGCAACTGGAATCTTCCTGATCCCCAAATGGCCGCCATCAAGCAGAAAAAATTATATGAAGTTGTGGCGCTCGCCAAAGAATTTGACCTCCCTTTGAATGTTGGCACTGAGATGAACGGCTTCGGACAGCCAATCGTCGACGACTTTGCTGCGCCTGCGCTAGCGCCGGTGCGTAACGACTTTATGGATGGCGCCTATTTCATCTATGGCCACACACTTCTAGAGCGTCATTTGGGGATGGGCTATCAGAGTGATTGGGCGGCGGCGCACCTGCCCACGCGGGCAATGCGCAACGCTTTCTACACGACCGTCGGGCGCCGCACCCCGCCAGGACGCGCCGGCGCACCAGCATTGGCGCGGTTACAATCGGCGATGACGCCTGACGACGTGTTGCGCTGTCTGGTGTAGCCAGATGATGTCACATCACCAGCCTGGCAGCAGCAGTTGTCGGGCTGTTCGCATTCAGGACGCGGAAGAACGTGGAGAAAGACACGGACACAATGAGCAGTACAAACGATTCCAAACTTGAACAGTATCGCAACAGCACAGCGCCGTTGCCAGCAACGAACCGGCTATGGCCGCTCTATGGCGCCGGGTGGGAGAATCTTGGCAAGGATGGCGACGCCATGGAAACGCCGCTGCTCCAGCCGGGGCCGGATGAATTGCTGGTGCGCCACGACGCAGTCGGCATCTGCTTCTCAGACATCAAGGTGATTCGCGCTGGTGAAAATCACCCGCGCATTCACCGCAGCATGAAGGAGCAGCCGGTGGTGCTCGGTCACGAAGTCGCGCTGACGGTCGTCGCTGCTGGCGAGAATTTACGCCATCAGTACAAACCGGGCGACCGCTTCATCGTACAGGCGGACATCTATATTGGCGGCAAGCCTTACGCCTATGGCTATGAGCTACAGGGCGGTTTTTCGAGGTACAGCATCATCGACTGGCGCGTCCTCAACGGCGACCACGGCAATTATCTTATTCCCGTCAACCCGGACGATGGCTACGCCGAGGTGGCGCTGTGCGAGCCGTGGGCATGTGTCGAGGCATCGTACACGGTCGTCTATCGCACGCAGTGGCAGCCGGGCGGCGTCGTCTGGCTGACCGGGGATGGACGCGGCGTGAGTCTGGGCGCAGCTGTGAACTGGCGGCCTGCCAAAGTCGTGCTGGATGTGACTGATGCGGCCTTTGCGGATGCAGTGCGCACTTGGGCCGCCGATGCCGGCGTCAACTTGCAGGAAGGCGACGATGGCGTCACGCGTTACGACGATATTGTTGTGTTGGGCGCCAACGCCGAGCTGTGTGAACGTGCTTTCCCGCGCATGGCGAATGGCGCCATCCTCAACATCGTGCTGGATCGTCCGCTGGCGCGCAACGTCGCTGTGGACATCGGACGCATGCATTACGACCATTTGCTGGTGGTGGGCACAGATACGGGTGACTTGGCGGCGGCCTACGCGCCGGTGCGCACGCAACTCAAAGCCGGCGGGCGCTGCTGGATTTTGGGCGCAGCAGGGCCGATGGGGCAAATGCACCTGCTGCGCGCCCTGGCGATGCCGGACAGACCGGCAAAGGTGGTAGCCTCCAACTTGCATGCCAGTCGCATGGCGCCGGTGCGCAAACAGTTTGCCCGCCATGCGGCGGAGTTAGGCGTAGAGATTGCCTTCCTGTCGCGCGACGAGTTCACCAGCGAAGAAGCGTTCCTACAGGCAAAGTGGCGCGAGTCGGGAGGGCAGGGCTATGACGACATCGCTATCATGGCGCCGACCATCGACGCCGTACAGCAGGCAACGGAGGTCGTGGCGGACAATGCAGTGATCAACGTCTTTGCCGGGTTGGCGCGCGGCACGTTGTGTCCATTGAACTTGAATCTGGTGGCGCAGCGCGGGGTGCGCTTCACCGGCACCAGCGGCTCATCGATTGACGATCTGCGTCGTATGCGCGACCTGGTCGAGAGCAGGCAGTTGCCAACCAACCATTCGGTGGCAGCCATCGCTGGGCTGGAGGGCGTCAGCGACGGTTTGCACGCGGTGGCGGAAGGTCGTTTTGCGGGTAAAGTGGTCATCTACCCGAACCTGAGTAAGCCGCTGCCGCTGACGCCGCTCACCGAACTGGACAAGGTGCTGCCCGGCGTCGCCGCCAAGCTTGATCCTGACGGCATGTGGACGCGCGAGGCGGAGGATGAACTGCTGCGAGAGATGCTGTAGACGTGGTGCGTGCTGCGTAATGGGGCGCGATTGTCTCTCTGCTACTGGAGTAAAGCATGACACAATTATTAGATCGCGTGGCGCTCGTAACTGGGGGCGCACAAGGTTTAGGCGCAGCGCTCTGTTTGCGGCTGGCGCGCGAAGGATGTCACGTGGTGGTCGCCGATCTCAATCATGAGCAGGCGCAACAGACCGCCGATGCGATTGCACAAGAGACCGGGCGGCGCTGTCTGGCCGTACAGGTGAATGTCGTCGATGAGGCGCAGACGCGCGCCATGGTGGAAAGCACACTTGCGGCATTGGCCCGCCTGGACATCGTGGTTGCCAATGCTGGCGTTGTCCGCTCCGGGCCGGTGGATGAGATGAGCCTGCGCGATTGGCAGCTTGTGATCGATGTGAATCTGACTGGTTATTTTCTCACCGCCAAATATGCCGCTGCCGTGATGAAAGCACAACGAAGCGGCGTCATCATTCAGATTAACTCGAAGTCGGGCAAAAAAGGTAGCTTCAAGAACGGCGCGTACGCCGCCAGCAAATTTGGCGGCATCGGGCTGACGCAGAGCATTGCGCTGGAATTGGCGGAGTACGGCGTACGCGTCAACGCCGTCTGCCCAGGCAATTTGCTCGACTCGCCGCTGTGGGTCGATTCGCTCTACAGCCAATACGCCAAACGCTTGGGCATCACGGAAGCGGAAGTGCGCCAACGCTACATCGATCAGGTGCCAATGAAACGCGGCTGCACCTACGATGATGTCGCCAATGTCGTCGTCTTTCTGGCGTCGGATCAATCCAGTTATATGACCGGTCAGGCGATCAACGTCACCGGCGGGCAAGAGATGCGCTGATGGCGACCTTTGTTGGCTTTGGTTTTGGCCCAATTCAGGCAGGTCTATTTCTGACGGAAGCATTGCACTCCGGCGCCTTCAACCGGCTGGTAGTGGCGGAGATAGCGCCGGAGGTCGTCGCTGCTGTGCGCGCCGCCGGGGGCTTCACGGTTAACATTGGTCATGCCGACTACATCAGCGCGTTGCGTGTGGCGCCGGTCGAAATCTACAACCCGGCTGTGTCGGCGGATCGGGCGGCGTTGGTGGCGGCAGTGGCGGAGGCCAGCGAGTTGGCGACAGCGCTGCCCAGCGTTGCGACCTATGCGGTCGGCGGCGCTAACAGCGTCAGCACGATCCTGGCGGATGGACTCGTGCGCAAAGTGGCAATCGATGGCCCCCCCGCCATCATCTACACAGCCGAAAATCACACTCAGGCCGCCGAATTGCTAAGGGAGGCAGTCTCCTCAGCGCTGCCCGATGCCCAACGTGCGGCGGCGTTCGCGCGTGTCCAGTTTCTCGACACCATCATCGGCAAGATGAGCGGCGCGCCAGAAACATCCAGCGATCTCCAGCCAGTGGCGCCAGGACTGGCGCGCGCCTTTCTGGTCGAAGCCTTCAACCGCATCTACATTTCGCAGATTCAACGTCCTGGTGATGACCTGCGCTGGCGTGATTTTCGACGTGGTATAGCGGTCTTCATCGAGCAGCCGGATTTGCGCCCTTTTGCCGAAGCCAAGCTTTATTGTCATAATGCTGGACATGCACTGGCTGCTTATCTGGCGCGCCAACTCGGCTACCAGCGCATTGACGAATTGCGTGGACGCCCGGACGTGCTGGCTTTTGTGCGCGCGGCCATGATTGAGGAATCGGGCGCGGCGTTGGTGGCGCGCTTTGGCGGCGTCGATCCGCTCTTCACGCCGACAGGAATGCGCGCCTATGCCGAGGACCTGCTCACGCGCATGGTCAACCCCTACGTGCGCGATACAGTGGCGCGCGTAGGACGCGACCCGGTGCGCAAACTTGGTTGGGACGACCGACTAATCGGCGCTATGCGGCTGGCGTTGCATGCAGGGATCACGCCACGTCGCTACGCTGTGGGCGTGGCTGCCGCGTTGCGTTGGCTGGAGATTGCGCCGGAACAGGCGGCGACATATCTAGGCGCTCTATGGCAGCCATCCGCGCCGGCGCAAGCAGAAGCAGAGGCGATCTTGGGGCAGATTGCGCTGGCCTGTTCATGGTTAGAAACGTGGACGCGCCAAAATCACCCTGATTTGGTATAATCCGGCAAGCAGATCAACTTTGCCTGCCGCTCGCCTCTCATCACATACGGCGACGCCATGCAATGAGACTTGCACAATCACGGACACAAAGGCACTCTAGGCGCACAAGGCAACGGTAGTGTGGCACGTGTTCAGTCACAGCACGACGCACAACATGACAGCGCCGGGTGATTCACGCCCGTCTATATCACTATCACTATATCAGATGGCGGCGCCCGACCCTGCGTTTATTGGCGCAGCACGGCGGGCGCACACCCCAAACAAGGAGGAAGAAGATGAACGAAGACGATCAACTCCCTGGGCGACCTTATGAAGAGTTCGCCCCCTATAACTTGTCGAGTGAAGAACGCCGCGAGCGCATCATCCAGGTGCTGCGCGAGCAGGACGAGGTCTCCGTCACCGAGCTAAGCCAACGCTTGGGCGTGTCAGAAGTGACGACGCGCAAAGACTTACAACAACTAGAGGAGCAAGGCTACCTGACGCGTGTGCGTGGTGGTGCGGTGGTGTCGGGACGCGGACAACTGGAATTACGCTTTGCCGCCCGTCAGCAGGTAAACCTGGAGGAGAAACGCCGCATCGCCGCGCGCGCCGTCGAGATCATCCAACCAGGCGCGACGATCTTTCTGGACGGCAGCACGACCGCCTTCCAGATGACGCGCCTGTTGCGCGACATGCGCAATTTAACCGTAATCACCACCGGGTTGTACGCTGCGCTGGAGCTGAGCTTCGCCCCCGACGTCACCACCATCGTGGTAGGCGGCATCCTGCGCCGACGCACCAGCAGCCTGGTCGATACGCTCAGCCCCAAGTTGCTGCGACGGCTGCACGTAGACATCGCCTTCCTGAGTTGTCGCGGGTTCACCGCCGAACAGGGGATGATGGAATCGGACCTGCGCGAGGCGCAGATGAAGCGTGTCATGGCAGAGACAGCGGCGCGCAAAGTAGCCATGATCGATCACTCCAAATTTGGCGAAATCTTTGTCGCCACCTCGCTGTTGCCGGAGGAGATCGACCTGCTGATCGTTGATAAAGGGGTGGATGCCTCACAGCGCCTTGCGCTGGAAGCCGCCCAGATTACGACCGAATATGTCTGAGTGAAAAGAGCATCGCGCATGAGCAAAACGGCGAACTTTCTAGCGGCGGACTTGGGGGCGTCGAATGGACGCGTCCTGTTGGGGCGTTGGGACGGCGAACGCTTCCAGTTGGAAGTGCTGCACCGCTTCGAGAATGGCCCGACAAATGTGCTGGGGCGGCTCTATTGGGATGTGTTGGCATTGTGGCGCGAGGTCAAGACAGGCATGCTGCGCTACGCCGCCGCCAACGCGGAGCCGCTCGCCGGCATCGGCATCGATACGTGGGGCGTCGATTACGGGTTGCTGGATGCGGCGGGGCGCTTGTTGGGCAACCCGGTGCACTATCGCGACAGTCGCACGCAAGGCATGGTCGATCATCTCTTTACACGCATTCCCAAACGTGAAGTCTTTGACCTGACCGGGATTCAGTTCTTGGAGTTGAACACGCTCTTCCAGTTGTACAGCATGCGCGTACAGGGCGACCCCCAGCTTGATGCCGCGCAACGCTTGCTCCTGATGCCCGACCTCTTCCACTACTGGCTCTCCGGCGAGCAAGTGGCTGAATACACGATTGCCTCAACTACGCAGATGTTGCTGGCGCGTGAACGCAGCTGGGCAACGGAGATGCTGGCGCGGCTCGATCTGCCAGCTGCGATCTTGCCGCCCATTGTGCAGCCGGGAACAGTCATTGGCCCATTGCTGACGCAGGTCGCCGAGGAAACGGGCGTCCCCGCCGGCGCGCCGGTCGTCGCCAGCGCAGCGCACGACACGGGCAGCGCGGTCGCCGCCATCCCTGGCCTGGATGCACACAGCGTCTACCTCAGCAGCGGCACTTGGAGTCTGATGGGCATCGAAGTACGGCAGCCGATCATCAACACCCAGATGCTTGACCTGAATTTTACGAACGAAGGCGGCGTCGACGGCACGATCCGGCTGCTCAAGAATATCTCCGGGCTGTGGCTGCTGCAGGAGTCGCGGCGACAGTGGGAGCGCGAAGGGCGCGCCTACACCTGGGAGGCGCTGATGATGGAGGCGCAACAGGCCACTCCCTTCCGCTCGATCATCAATTCGGATGCGCCCGATTTCAATACGCCCCACGCCATGGTGGATGCGATTCGCGCCTTCTGCCGACGCACGCACCAACCAGAGCCGCAGACGCCTGGCGAAGTGGTGCGCTGTTGTCTGGAAAGTCTGGCGCTGCGCTACCGCTGGGTGGTCGAGGCGCTGGAGGAGATTTTGGTTTCTGCGGGGTTGTCGCGCGGGCGCCAGCTTGACACCATTCGCGTGGTGGGTGGCGGCAGTCAAAATCGCCTGCTGAATCAGTTCACCGCCGACGCCTGCGGGCGCACAGTGATCACCGGCCCGGTGGAAGCAGCAGCCCTCGGCGTAATCATGATGCAGGCGGTGGCGACCGGCCATCTCGCCAACGTCGCCGAAGGACGCGCCGCCATCGCCGCCTCGATTGAGCAGGAAGTCTTCACACCGCGCGCGACGGCAGGGTGGGACGATGCATACGCCCGTTTCTTGCGCCTGATCGAATAACGCCGATCGGCGTAGGCTGTGTTACACTGCCAAATCTATGGCGTCTGTGAGCTATTACCAGACTCTGCAGGTCAAACAAGACGCAACGCAGGCGGAGATCGCCGCCGCCTATCGCAGGCTGGCGCGACAGTATCATCCCGATCTGAACCCTGCGCCCGATGCGCACCGGCAGATGCAGATCATCAACGAAGCCTACAATGTTTTGCGCCACCCAGAACGGCGCCAGCGCTATGATGAAACGCTGGCGCCGCCGACCACCCCCGCATCGGCGACCGGCGCAGCGCGCACCTCGCCGCCGGTCAGCAATCGCCCATCGCACACCGCTGCGTGGTTGAGCTACCAGAAACGCATCGGCGACGAGATTGTCTTCACCATTGGTCACGCTGACGCCATGACGATGCTGCTTGCCGATCTGCAACGACGCATCCCGCCGACGGGACGGCGTTATGACATCGCTCACAATCGCTGGCACGTCGGCGTCGAATATGAGGATGTGTTGCGCACACTCTTTCGCAACTACGCACCTGTCGTACAGACGCCGCCAGCATCTCAATCTCTACGCCAGACGCCCCATCTGCGGCGCGCCACAGCACGAGAGAGCCGCCGCCCGCATCACACCGATCGCAGGGCATGGGGTGGTGTGGCGCTGGCAATGGCGACAGCATTGGTGGTTTATGGTCTCATCTTCAGCCGGATGGTGTTGTCGGATGCCACTGCCGCCGCGCCCGCGCCGCTAGCGGTGGAGCCGCCAGCCGCGCGCACGGCGCGCGCGCTCGTCGCACCTGCCAGCGAGGAAGTCACAGACGCGCTAACCTTTCCCGGTGACTGCGCCTCTCCACTTGCGGCTACTGCCCCGCTCTATTTTCAGGAGGCGTGCAAGACGCTGACGACGCCGGCGGCTGCCGCGACGCCGGCTGCCGCACGCGCCTTTGCCTTGACTACCACACGCGTTGCCTCTAACATCCGCAGCGGGCCGGACACCCGCTTCCCCGTTCTCACGACTGCGCCGCCGGGCGCGCAGCTCCAGCTGGTGGGCTACACGGTGAGTCGCGGCTATGTCTGGTTCGTCACCAACTTTGGCGGCTGGATTCGCAGCGATTTGCTGACAGAGGCGCCGATGCACCTGCCGATGATCGGCGGATAGCAGGCCAGCCACAAGCCATTGTCATCCGCTGACTACTTCTGGCGTCCATGTTGGCGTCGCCTCGATGGGTGGCGGCTCTGGCGTCGGTGTTTCAGGCGGGAGTGGCGTATCTGTTGGCCACGGCGTGTCTGTTGGCCACGGCGTGTCTGTTGGCCACGGGGTGTCCGTCGGCCAGGGCGTGTCCGTCGGCCAGGGCATGTCCGTCGGCGGTATCGATGTTGGCGTCTCTGTTGGCGGCGCCGGCGTCCAGGTAGGCGTCGCCGGTGCGCTGGTCCATGTCGGTGAAGGCTCCGGGGTCGGCTGCGAATTATCAACAAAGAGGCGCACACGCGTTTCATATTGGGCGCCATTGCTGGCGCGCACCAGCAGACGCAATGTGTGCGGTCCGTTGCCCAGACCGGTTGTATCCCATGTTCCCAACTGCCCATCGACCACTGGTGCGCCAAACGGGCCGCTGATCGGCGGGCTGAAGGCGCCAGGCTCGTGGCTGACGCCATATTGCAGCTCATAGCTGGCAAAACCCGGCAGCGCGGCGCTGCCAAAGACCGGCACGACCCCACGCACGGTGGCGCCCTCGCCGGGGCTGGTGATGGCGATCTGCAACTCGCCAGGCGCGGGCGTCGGTGGCGCGACAACCGCCTCTATTGGCGGCTGCGAAATGCCGTTGCGGATCGCCCATTCGCGATACTCTAGCGGATAAACTTTAAAAACACGCTCTTCGATCTGGTCGGCTGGCGTAAATTCATTGGCAAGCTGATCCGTGCCGCGCACCATGCGGATGCGCCGCCACAAATCCTGTTCTTTCGGCAACGGTGGGCGATCTTCGGCGAACCAGTGGACGCGCTTCTCTGGGCAGGCGTCGCTGGGCAGCGCGCCGGTGTCGGCGCAGACCTCGAATTGACGCACGCCGGGCGGCGGGGCGAAAGGCTCCGCCGGCAGACCGCTGTGCGCCACCGTCATAAATTGATTCCAGATTGGGCCGGCGCCGGCCACACCGGAGATGTTGATCATCGGTGAGTTGTCGGCATTGCCCACCCACACGCCTGTCACCAATTGGGGCGTGTAGCCGACGGTCAAGTTGTCGCGAAAGTCGTTGGTCGTGCCGGTTTTGACTGCCGCCGGGCGATCCAGCCGTAAGACCGAGTTGGCGCCAAAGACGGGCGTGCGCGCCTCGTTATCACTCAGGATATCGGTGATCAGGAAGGCGTCCACCGGACTGACTACCTGCGTCGCCGCCTCAACCCCTGGCTGACAAGGTTTCGCCGTGCCCTGCTCGCAAATGACTTTGCCCTGTGCGTCGGTGATCTTCAAAATCGTGACCGGCGGAATGCGTTGGCCGCCATTCGCCAGGGCGGCAAAGGCGTCGGTCAACTCGATAAGCGGAATCTCACCAGCGCCGAGCGCCAGACTCAAACCGAAGTCGGAACGCGTCAACGTCGTGACGCCGAAGCGCCGCATCAGCTCCAGGAAAACTGGCAGCGTCGCTTCCTGCAGCGCCGCCACTGCCGGGATGTTGCGGCTGGTGGCGAGCGCCGTGCGCACTGTCAACAGCCCCATTTCCTTGCCATCGTAGTTGACCGGCACGTAGGGTGGGTTAGCGCCATCTGGGAAAGCAGTGCTGATGTCAGCGAGCAAGGTGCCGGGCGTCCACTGCTTTTCTTGCGGACGGTCAGGCAGGTTGAAGGTGCTTAAGTAGACAAAGGGCTTGGTCGAGCTGCCGGGCTGGCGCGGGGCAAGCGCCATGTTGACCTGGCCATCGATCTCCACATTGTTGAAATCGGCGCTGCCGACCAGCGCAACGACCTCGCCTGTCTGCGGACGCATCGCCACCAGCGCGCCGTTGGAGACATTGCGGTCAGCCAGCGCGCGCACCTGTTCAGCGACGATGCGCTCGGCTTCGGCCTGGAGGCGCGGATCGAGCGAGGTGTAGACGTTGTAACCGGATTGATAGAGCGCCTCT
The DNA here is from genome assembly GCA_003451595.1 of Chloroflexota bacterium. GTDB lineage: Bacteria > Chloroflexota > Anaerolineae > Caldilineales > Caldilineaceae > Caldilinea. The sequence goes on from DMDA01000066.1 coordinate 27,243, forward strand.
GGGCCAAAAAGCTGCTCTAGCTGCTGACGTACATAGAGTGTGAAATGTGGCGCAACCAGGTTGAACTCCAGCGGGGCGTACGTGAGTGGTTCGGCCCATGCGGCGTTCGCCTGCTCCGTCGAGATGTAACCAGCCTCAACCATCAACCCTAATACGACGCCTTGCCGGTTCTTGGCGCGGTCGGGGTGCGTATAAGGATCGTAGTAAGCGGGCAGCTGCGGCAGCCCAGCCAGCAGCGCCGCTTCGGCCAGCGTCAGCTCGCCGACTTCTTTACCAAAGTAGGTCTCCGCTGCGGCATCGATGCCATAGGCTAGATTGCCATAGTAGACTTCGTTCAGATAAAGCTCGAGGATGTCGTCCTTGCTGTAGCGGCGTGTGATCTCGGCGGCCAGGATCGCTTCCTTGATCTTGCGGGTGGCGGTGCGTTCCGAGGAGAGCAACACGCGTTTGACAAGTTGCTGCGTGATCGTGGAACCGCCGGAGACGACGTCGCCTTCCTGAAAGGCGTAGTAGACGGCGCGCAACAACGCAACCGGATCAACGCCGGGATGCTTGTAAAAATTGGCGTCCTCCGTCGCGATGGTCGCCTGAATCACGTAGGGCGAGATGTCAGCCAACGCCACTTCGATCCGCCGCCCGGTGTTGGGGTCGAAAGCCTCATTGAGCAGGTTGCCCTCGCGATCATAGATGCGCGTGGTCTGGAAGGTGCTGGCGCGCTGGCGCAGCTCACTGGGCGAAGGCAAATCCTGCGCCATCACGGCATAGCCGATCAACAGCCCACCGATCATCAGCACGGCGATGATCACAAACGCCAGCACGCCGCTGCCAAAGCCCTGCCAGAAGCGGCGCGCTGGCGCCGATGTTCCGCCATTGGTGCGTGGTCGTTTCGGCGCAACCGGTTGTAGTTCGTACATAGTCCGTTCGTCGTTTCAAGCAACACAAGTGAATCGATGCGCTAGTGCCGGCAGTGCAGGGAGATATACTTCACGCTCAATCTCAGTCCGGCCATTGCCAGGGCAGCGTATTCTGATAAATCCACGCCAGCGTGTGCCAACCCTGCACAAGGAGCAGTGGGACGGCGGCGCCCCATAATGCCCGCCCACGCAGCACGTAGACCAGCAGCAACGCCAGCAGCAGCGTCGTTGGCAGCGCCGCCAGGCTAAATAAGTCCCAATCGCGCTGCCCGCCATAGTCGGGATTCCACACGAACGTGAAGAGCAGATAGCAGGCAGACGCAATGACAAGAAAGCGCGCAGCAGAGGCGGTAAGGTGATGAGATGGTGACGGTGGAAATTGGAGATTGGCGTCTGAAGACGGGACCGAGATGTAATCGCCACTCGCCACTTGCCACTCTCTCTTGATGCGGTTCCTCATCATCTCAACAATCCACGCTCCCGCCACAGCTAACGACGGCAACACGACCGGCGCCACCAGCAACTGGCCATTGAGCCAATCGCGCAGATGCGCCCAGCTAAACATCGTGTAGTGCTCCCAGCGCGTTGTCGTGGCCCACAGCGGGACAAACCAGCGCGCATCGCCGCCGCCCGGTCGATCGGTGCTCAGCAACGCCGCCACGCCGTGGCCACTGGCCTCCATGAACAAAAATGTCGCGCTGCCGATCACCAGCATAGGCAGCGCAATCTGTAGAACGACAACCAGCAAGGTTTGGTTTCGTGAAGGGGTGAAGACTGCCGAGTCAGCGCTCTGTTCGGCTTGTCCTGCGCAGTAAAGATGCCCGCCAAGATAAAGCAAACTGGGCGCCAGAACAATCGTGCTGGGATGGATGGCATGCGTCAACGCCAGGATGGTGGCCGCCAGCCAGAGCGACCGCCGTCGCTCAATCACGATCAGCCCTAGCCACAGATAGGCCAACACGCCCACCGCCGCCATGCTATAATTCTCAATATAGCCAAAAAAGAGTTGCATCAGCCCCAATGTAGCAAAGAGCGCATAGGGCAGCCACCCCGGCGCCAGCAGCGGGCGCCGACTCAGCCTCAGCAGCACCAGCAAGAAGAGCGCACCAGCTATGGGACTGACCAGTCGATAGACTGGTGCAGCATCCTCCCAACGAAAGGTGGCATGGAATTGCTGCCACAGCCAGCTATGCAGCGCCACATCCAGCGGCGCCTGCCAGGAATGCGTCAGGCGCAGCGACGGGTCAGGATAGGCAATGCCTTTTGCCAGCATGAATGCATCACCCCACCGGGTATGTGCAATGGGAAACAGAAAAAAGGCCGCCACCAGCGCCAGCGAAACCAGCCAAAGCGCAGGCCACAGCCAGCGCGCCGACATAGGCGGTGCGCCGCGTTGCTCCTCCGGCGCCCGTCGCGTTGCGCTGGCCAACCAGTACGCCACGATCACGGCGACCACCGCCATCACGCCGACCAGTACGGCCCACGTCGGCAGGTAGGTAATCGGCCAGAGGCCCCACCACGCAGCTTCGGCGCTGTCGGGCGGAGGGATCGGCGCAGGCGTTGGCGGCAGCGTGCGCACGTAGAGATGCAGTCCCAGCAGGGTAAGGGCGACGCTGTGCAAGGCGACGACGAGATTCCGCTCTCTGCGCAGTGTTCGTTGGATGAGTGGGCGATTTCGGGCGCGCATCAATCGGTTCGCTCAATAAAGAACGGGCTGGCGACTATCCAAAGTCGCCAGCCCGCAATTTCGTTTGGTGGAGGAGGCTGGCTGCCCTGTTGCGCGCCGGCGCGTTTTGCGCCTATCTGCGTCAGAGCCGACGCTTCCTCATTTACTGCCCAAGCAACAAGAACTCAGCGGAGACCCAGCCGCCGTCCGGATTCTGAGTGCCAGGCATCGGCCCGATCTTGACCCACAACCCATCAGCGGAGACCTCAACCACTGGCACAGTTTCACCTGGCTGCACCCAACCGACAATGGCGGCGTCGGTGCTCGCTTCGGCGCGCACGCGCAGGCGCGCGCCCTCCGCTGTGACCAATGCAAAGCCAGCAGCTGGCGGCGTCACGGTGACAGCTTCCTCAGCTGGCGCTTCCGTTGCGACAGGCGTCGCCGCTTCCTCAGTTGGCGCTTCCGTTGCGACAGGCGTCGCCGCTTCCTCAGTTGGCGCTTCCGTTGCGACAGGCGTCGCCGCTTCCTCGGCGACCGGCTCTGTTGTGGCGACCGGCGTGGTGGCTTTCGCGGGGGTGACGGCAACCGTCGGCGCGCTGGCAACTTCAGCATCAGTGATCGCCCCGGCGACAGTCACAAAGTTGGCGGAAACCCAGCCTGAACCCTGCGCCGCCTGCGGAATTGCCAATTCCAACCACAGGCCGTCGCTGCTGCGCCCAATCACTTCGTACTGCTCGCCCTCGCGGATGCCAGCGACCACGGCAGCACTTTCACTCGGCTGCGCACGTACACGCAACGAGCGCGCGGTCACGGTCGCCATGGCGCCGCTGCTGGCAACTTCTTCCGTTATCGTTGCCGTCGGGCGTGGCGTCGGCACAAGCGCCCCTGGCTCTCCGGCCAACGCGCGCTGCATATCTTCCGGGGTGATCGGCTGACAGGCCGCTGTCAGTGCCACCGCCATTGCGAGTACACCAATCAGTAGGATTTGCTTCCAATACATTTGTTCACCTCTCATTTTTCTCGTCCGATGCCTGGCTCGCTGCGATCTGCAACGAGCAATCCTGCACACTGATCTTCAGTGTGCTTCAGACACAAACATACCCATTATTCCACAGTGATAAAGGAATGCCCAAACCCCACACACGACTCGGCGCAGCGTTTCATGGCAATGACGTTGTCAAGCGCCCCACCTCTTCCAGGTTGGCAGCGTCATAGATGATCAGCAGGAGCCGCTGATCTACGCCATCCGGCAGCGCAATTTCATGCACGTCGCGCACCTGAACGTCTGGCGCCCAGGTCGTCGTGGCGGCGACCTGACGGAGTGGGCTGGCGTCGATCACAGCGGCGCCGCCATCGGCCTGCATCAGTGGGGCGCCCGCAGCATCGACGATGCGCAACGAAACCTTGAGGTCGCGGTCGAGTTTCGCTGTCGGGCGCCAGTAGATCGTCAGACGCGCCACCGGCCCGCCCGCCCATTCCAATCGCTGTAGATCGTAACCTTCGAGCCGCAAGCGCCCGTCCAGGAGGGCGAGATCGCTACGGATCGACGGCGTTTGCGCGACGATCTCCCCACGCGGCCAGACGCGCACAAGCGGCCCTTCGCCCGTGAAGCTGTAATCGCTGGCAATCCCCTCTAACTCGCGCGTGAGATAGGTTGGTGCACGCGCATCCAGGGCAGAGACCAGCGCCGCACGCCGCGCTGCCGGGTCGTTGGCGACCACGCCGGTGGCAGCCAGCCCAAGCCGTTCAGCCTGTTGCATGTACTTGAGCGCCGTGATCTCGCCCTCGATGCCGATTACGCGGCTGCCCGGCGGAAAAGCGACCTTCGCCATGTCCACAGCGTAATCGTGCACTGCCCAGTCGTGGCTGCGATTGACCATTGCGCCGCGCCCGCCGCCTACCAGCAACAGGAGCAACACGCACGCAGAGAGTGCAGTCCGCACACGTGCGTTCTGGATTGAGCGCCGGATCACAGCGAGACCGCCGCCAGCCAGCACTGCGGCGCACAACCATACGGGCAGCATGAAGACTTCCGGGTCGCCGACTTGATAGCTGATGGCAAAGAGCAGGTTGGCCACCAACGTCAGCAGAATCAACACCCAACCGGAGCGAGCGCGGCGGTCGGCAAGCATCCCGAGACCCAGCACGCTCAGCCCTACGCCAGGCCAACCGGTCTGCGCCAGCCATAGCCGCCACCATGCGTCTACGGAGTAACTATGGCTAAGTTCATTCACGGTAAAGAAACTGGTGTAGCGTCGCGCCAGCACGTGATCCCAGAAGCCGGCCCAGGTGTTGACGTAGCTGCCGTTCAGGTCGGCGACACCCTGCGCCGCGCGCAGGGGCAGATAGGCGTAAAGCAACAAAGGCGTCAACAGCGCCGCCAGCCAACCCAGCCAGGCGCGCTGTGGTCGCAACAGCGTTGGCGCCTCCCACAGCAGATAGACCAGCACCCCCGGCAAGAGCAACACGACCGTGCGGTGATGCGCCAGCCCCAGCCCTATCAACGTCAGCAGCAGCAGCACACGCCGGTTGCGCGCAGCGCCAGTCAAGGCAGGGATTGTCAGCGCCGTCCAAAGGATGGCGGTCGCCAGGAGGTTGTGCAGCGCGTACACCTCGGCGACAGTGGCCTGTGACCACCAGACAGGCCCAAAGCCAAACGCCAGCGCAGCGGCAAGTCCTGCCCAGCGATCGCTGCGCCCGGTCGAGGTGCGCGTGAGCCGCTGCGCCAGCACAAACAGCAGGGCGACAGTCGCCGCAGCCGCGCCTGCACTCAACAAATTGGTCCGCCATGCCCAGTTGCCCCATGGCAGCAGGCGGCTCCATATCCCGCCCAGCAATGTATAGAGCGG
>DMDA01000066.1:32895-33331 GCA_003451595.1 Chloroflexota bacterium
CTTGACTCTGCCACAGCCGCTTCCCGCTCCAACTTTCTGGCGTCCGCAGAAAATGTCATCATCGTCGGCAGTCTACCACAGTCACCGGGCACTTTGGGGAAACGGATCGCCTTTGGTATGATGGCTGCACGAATCGGCCAGTGCAGACGACATTTCCCCAGAATCGATCAACTAATGGTCATACAAGGATGAATGTTCCACAAGCAAACCGACTGATGCGATATTCCCGGCTTTCACGGTTATCCCTGACAATGGCGGTCTTGACAGCGGTGTTCATCGCGTTGGCGCCACTGCCCGCCCTGGCCCAGGCAGACGCCACGCGTCCGGCGACGCCAGTTTTCTGGTATTTAGTGGCGGCAGCTTTAGCGATCCTGACCGCAGTTGGGCTGGTGCTGATCGGCGTGGCGGGGCTGGAGCGGGAGCGCGCCTGGGATGC
>DMDA01000066.1:33564-34031 GCA_003451595.1 Chloroflexota bacterium
TGGGGCGTTGCCGGATTGAGTGGCTGGCTGCTGGCAGGGCGTGAGATGACGACGCTCGTCTACGCGCTCTTTCTTGCGCACCTGCCCTGGCTCTTCGTGGTGACGCTGCTGCCGGTGATGGCTTTGCGCGGCAGGGCGCCCACATTGGCGACGCTGGCGATTGCGCTTTTGATGGGCGCTGGCGTCTATCCATTGGCAGGGAATTGGGTGCAGGGAGGCGGTTGGCTCTCGGCATTGGGGCGCAACCTGGGGCTTGGTCACGGCTTTGTTGACGCTGGTGGTGCGGGCGCCGTCTTTCTGTTGGCGGCGGCATTTGGTCTGGTGGCGCTGGTGGTGTGGACGCCGCGCCGGGCGGTCGATGACCTGCCACCCGACTATCAACCGCTGCTCACCGTGGCGGGAAGCCTGCTCGTGCTGGCCGGGTTGATCGGCTGGCTGTGGGCCAATCCCCTGCAGGTGGAGGCGGT
>DMDA01000066.1:34245-40939 GCA_003451595.1 Chloroflexota bacterium
GCGCCGCTGCTCTACACCTGGTTCGTGACCGGACACAGTCATCCCACGTTGGTGGCGCGTGGCCTGGTAGCCGGCGCCGTCGCAGGATTGGCCGCCGCGCCGTTCACCTCGCCCGGCGCGGCGTTGGTGGCCGGTGCACTGGCCGGTTTGACGACGCCGCTGCTGACCTACGTTGTCGACGGCCTGCTGCGGTTGGACGATGCCACTGGACTGGTGGTGACGGCTGGCGCGCCTGCGATTATTGGGCTGCTGCTGGCGGGCCTCGTTGCGGATGGCGCAGCAGGCGCTGGCTGGCAAATGACCAGCCTCGACGCGCACCTGGGCGTGGCGGGACAAGGCGTCTCCGGCCTGCTGGTGGCGCAAGGTTTTCAGCCCGATTTCCCTGGACAGTTCCAAGCGCAATTGATCGGGGTGGCGGCATTGATCTTGTGGGGGGTGCTCACGGGATTGCTCGTCTCGGCGCCGTTGGGGTTGCTGTTCTGGGGATTGCAACACAGCGAGCGTGCAGCACAAGCCAGAACGACGCCGATGCACGGGGGGCTGGTCGAACCTGCATCACCTGAAGGCCGCCGCGTCTTTCCGCCCTTCCCTTCCGATCCTGCTGCATAGGCGGCGCTGCCAGCGCGCCCCTCATGGTCACACGACGCTGATCAAGATCGCAACGATCAGCAGTACTCCGGCCAGACCCAACAGCAGTCTATCTTCTTTCAAGATTGCCCCCCACCCCTGCACGTTTTTCCCAACCGGCGGGAGCAGCGTGGATGGCGACGGGGGATAGGCGCGCAGGTCGGAGCCGAGCAACATGTCGCGGAATTCGCGGGCGCTGCTCGGTCGTTCGTTGGGATGCATGGAGAGTGCACGGAAGATAGCGCGCTCCACGCGCGGCGACACATTCGGGTTGAGCTGACGCATAGGCGTGAGCAGACCAGGGCGCAGAAACCGTTGCTTGGCATCCGCTGGCGGCTGCCCGCACAGCAAATGATAGAACGTGGCGCCTAAGGCGTAAATGTCGCTGCGATGGTCGGTGGAGCCAGTGTCGCTGCCATATTGTTCCAGCGGCGTATAGGCTACGGTGCCCCGTCCCTGCACCACCGTCACCGTGCGGCTGTCGTTACTCTGTAGCACTTTGACCAAGCCAAAATCCACCAGTTTGACCGCGCCGCGCGGCGTCACCTTGATATTGCTCGGCTTGATGTCGCGATGGACGACGGGCGGCGTCTGGCTGTGCATATACTCCAGGGCGTCGAGCAATTGCACCGCCCATGCCAGCACCTGCGATTCACGCAGCAACTCACCCCGCCGCTGCGTTTCGAGCAGGATTTCCTGGAGGTCTTTGCCTTCGACAAAATCCATGACCAGGTATTCGCGCCCACCGATGGAGAAATAGTCGGAAACCTTGGGTAAGTTCGGGTGATCCAGGCGCGCCAGGGTGCTGGCTTCAATGCGAAACTGTTCGGTGAGTTGTTCAAGTTCTTCTTTGGAGACAGAGCTTTCAGAAAGCCCCGGCAACACTTCTTTGACGGCGCACACGCGACCAGCGAGACGCAGATCATCGGCGCGGTAGACGGCGCCCATCCCCCCCTGGCCGACCAGCTCCTGAATCTTGTAGCGTCCGCGCAAAGTTTTGCCTGGTTCAAGGATTTGTTGCATCGTACACCATCAGGTGGGCCGTGGCAGCACAAACGCGACTGCCGTCAAATAAACCCGACTTGACTTAATCGTTTTTGCCATCGCGTAACTCTGGTATAATACCATTTCAATGTCAGATTGCATTATGTGCGCCGACGGGCGCGCTGTCAATCCGGCGAATCGCAAAGTCAATGCAGAGAGTCATAGACGAACCAACGGCGCAACAAGAGGCGTCGGCGTGAACGATATCGAGGAACCTGATGCCAATCGATGCAGAATTTGAGGCAGCCGCCAACCGCGACCCTGAAGAAGAAGTCAAACCGAAAGAAAACGCAATGCTTGTTTTGCAGCGCGGCGCAGAAACGGGAAGGCGCTGGCCACTAGACCGCAACCGCGCGTTGCTGATCGGGCGTGATGAAGAATGCGACATCCACCTGCCTGATCGTCAGGTCAGCCGCAACCATGCCCGCATCTACTGGGCTGGCGATCATTACCGAGTTGAAGACCTGGGCAGCAAGAATGGCACCCATGTCAACGGCCAGGATGTGTTACCCAATACCTCGGCGCCCTTGCAGGATGGCGACGAGCTGCAGATCGCGCTGCGCTTCAAGCTGGCTTTTGTTGATGCAGGCGCCACTGCCCCGCTTTCGCTCGAAAGTGATAGGCGCGGTCTGCGCATCGACAAAGAGACGCGTCAGGTGTGGGTCAACGGGATCATCATCGACCCGCCTTTGAGCCTGCACCAATATCGCCTGCTTGAAGTACTGTGGGATTCGGGCGGCAGCGTCATCACGCGTGAGCAGATTGTCGAGGCTGTGTGGCCAGAAGCGGCGAGCGAAGGCGTGAGCGAACAGGCAATTGATGCGCTGGTGCGCCGTCTGCGTGAACGCATCGAGGAGTGCGACAACGAGTTCCGCTACATCATCACGGTGCGCGGGCACGGCTTCCGCCTGGAAAATCGATGAGCGAGCCACCGCCACTGGGGCTGTACATTCACATCCCATTTTGCGAGCGGAAGTGTCCCTATTGCGACTTCAACACCTATGCGGGGCTGGGGACGCTGCATCAGGCGACAGTTGATGCCTTGTGCGCCGAAATGGCGCGCTGGTCGGCAACCCTGTCGGCGCGTTTGGTGACAACGATCTTCATCGGTGGAGGCACGCCCACTGTGCTCACGGCGCCGCAATTGGAGCAAATCTTTGCCGCCATCCATCGCTGTTTTTCCGTGGCCCCGACCGCCGAGATCACTTGCGAGGCCAACCCTGGCACGGTCGATCAGGCGAAGTTTGCCGTGTTGCGCGCGCTGGGGGTCAACCGTTTGAGCATGGGGGTGCAAAGCTTCCAGCCGGAGGAACTGCGCTTTCTTGGTCGCATCCATACGGTCGAAGATGTGTTCACTGCATACGCGATGGCGCGCAGCGTCGGCTTCGAGAACATCAACCTGGACTTTATCTTTGGCTTACCAGGGCAGACAGAAGCCGACTGGCAGGCGACGCTCAACCAGGCGCTGGCGCTGGCGCCGGAGCATCTGAGTCTGTACAGCCTGATCGTCGAACCGGAGACACCGCTCTTTCATTGGGTCGCCAACGGTCGCATCGCCGCCCCGGATGACGACATGGCGGCAACGCTCTACGAGATGGCGTTGGCGCAACTGGACGCCGCTGGCTATCTCCAGTACGAAGTATCCAATTGGGCGCGGCGCACCACACAGGACAATGCCAACCAGGTGACGCCGCATCTGGCTTGTCAACACAACTTGCTATACTGGCGCAATGAAGAATATCTCGGCATTGGTCCAGGAGCACACAGCCATTTGCGCTTGGCGGAGCATGGCCGCAGCATAGAGCGGCGTTGGGGCAATTGCAAGCCGGTGGCGGGGTACAACCGGCGCATACAGGCGGGCGACCCGGTGGAGGAATTCAGCGAGGAGATCGCCCCGCGACTGGCGATGGCAGAAAGCATGATGGTAGGGCTGCGGTTGGTGCGTGAGGGCGTGCCCCTGGCGCACTTTGGAGCGCAGCACGGCGTGGCGCCAACCGCCGTCTTCAGTAGCGAACTCGACCAATTGCAAAGCGCCGGGTTGCTGGTCGTCGATGCCGAACGCATCCGCCTGACCCGACGTGGACTCCTGATGGGCAATCAGGTTTTTATGGAATTTTTGCCCGAAACGTAAATTTGGAAAGGCATCTGGTATGCGGCGCGCACTCTATCCCGGAACATTCGATCCCATTCACAACGGGCACATCGATATTGCTGTCCGCGCCAGTGTGCTTTTCGATGAGGTGGTAGTGGCGATCTACGACGCCCCCCCCAAGAAACTGCTCTTCACCACACAAGAGCGGCTAGACCTGGCGCAGCAGGCGCTGGAGCACCTATCCAACCTGCGTATTGTCACCTACACTGGCCTTACTGTGGAGTGCGCCCGCGAGCACAAGGTGGATGTGATCGTGCGCGGGCTGCGCAACGTCGCCGATTTCGAGTATGAGCAGCAGATCGGTTGGGCCAATGCTGCCCTGGCGCCCCACATCGACTTATGTTGCCTGTTCTGCAACAACGACTACGCCTACCTGAGCGCCACCATCCTCAAAGAGGTTGCCAGTTTGGGCGGTGACTGTGGCGCCTGGGCGCCGCCGCACGTGTTGGATGCACTGGAGCAGAAATTCGACCGCCCAATCCGCAGCAGCGGCCCCAAAATCTATCTGCGTCACGAGGATAAACTGGTGCATCGCGACTGAACGATGCCGGGAGGTGTCCTATCGCCATCTTGCAAGTGATTGACCAACTGGATGCACTGTTGGAAGGCAGCCGACGCGTGCCTCTATCGTCGCTGCGCATGGTCGACTACAACGCGGCCCGGCAGGTGATCGAGCGCCTACGCGTCAATGTGCCTAGTTCGATCATCGAAAGCGAGCGTATGTTGCAGGAGCGCGACCGCATTCTTGAAGCCGCCGAAGCCGAAGCTGCGCGCATGGTGGAACAGGCCAAACGCCACGTGCAGGAAATCCTGAGCAGCGACGCACTCGTCGCAGCTGCACGCCAGGAAGCAGAGCGGATCATCATGGACTCGCAACGCGCAGCGCAGCAACGTCGCGACGAAGCCGACCGCTACGCGGCGCGCGTGCTGGAAGAACTGGCGGAAAAGCTCGGCGTCATCAGCAAACAGGTGGACAACGGCCTTGAGCTGCTGCGCCAGAACCTCGACCTGGGGGGCGAAACCCCAAAATCGGAGCGGCGCACGTAAATTTGAAGTGCGCTTGATCCCGTTCTGGTTTGACAGAACAGGGATGCGCCCTCTATACTACTCGTCTGTTTGCGGCGTGCAAACAGCATATGCGCGGCTAGCGTTTGGCGCTGGCAATCCAATTCCCTCCTGAAGCACAGGAGGTGTCATGATGCAATTCAACGTTGCGCAACTGCTGAAAGAGCCGACGGGCGCCACCCGGCGGTATGAGCTAAACGAAGCGATCGCTGGCTTGGATGAGGAACTCAAGTTTCTTGGCCCACTAGTTGGCAACGTGCAACTGCTCCGCACCAATAGCGGCATCCTGGCCACCGGCGCACTGAGCACGGTCGTCCAGGCGACATGCAATCGCTGTCTGGAGCCAATCGCTGTGCCCGTGCGCTTTGAGCTGGAGGAGAGCTTCCGACCGCTGACCGAGGTTTTCACAGGGCGCTATCTGCGTCCAGATGAATTTGAAGGCGCAGAGGAAGATTTAGAGGATGCAGCGCTGCTGATCAACGAGCAGCACATCCTGGATTTGGCGGAAGTGGTGCGTCAGCTGGTGTGGACGGCGCTGCCCATGTATCCTGGGTGCAACTGGACAGGCGATGGCCAATGCCCAAACCTGACCAGGCGCCTGGCTGAAATTGGCGAGCTTGAGGACGTCGAACTCTACTCAGATACCGACGCACGCCACGACGACGCCACGATCGACCCGCGTTGGGCGGCGCTGCTCAAGTTACGCAGTGGTGAAGACAGCCAACTCTCTTGAGGTGGAAGCTGTCTTCCTCTCAAATTGGAAATGGAAAAAAGCGCAGCAGAAAGCCAGTGGCTGGGGCTGCCGATGTGACCCTGTGGGTAAGGAGTAAACAAAGATGGTGCCACTACCAAAACGAAAATTGAGCAAAGGCCGCCGCGATCGACGGCGCGCCCACGATGCGCTAGGTGTGCCGGCGTTGGGTGAATGCAGCAACTGCCATCAGCCAGTGTTGCCCCACCGCGTCTGCCCCCACTGTGGTTTCTACAAGGGGCGGCAGGTGCTGGAGATCAAGGCCGAGAAGCCAGCAACGAAGTAGGCGCCGCGCAGCATAGGTGCAACGGCGCTACTGTAAGCGCAGTGGCGCACCCGCGAGGCTCATTGCTCACGGATCAACAGGTTGAGGTGTGACAGAGGGATTTGGCAAGCGCTCCAAATCCCTCTTTGTTTTGCCACCACACAACGATGGAAGGGAACGATCATGGCTGCATTTCTCTATCTCACTCGCGTCGACAATACAGCATTTCTCTTTCCCGGCCAGGGCAGTCAGCATGTCGGCATGGCTGGCGATCTGGCGGCGCATTATCCAGCCGCCCGCGCCGCTCTGGAGGAGGCCGACGATGTGCTCGGCTTTGCCCTGAGCCGTCTCATGCTCGACGGGCCGGAGCATGAGCTGACTGACACCATCAATGCCCAGCCTGCGCTGATGGCAGCCAGCGTCGCTGCACTGCGCGCATTGGAAGCCGAACTGGGCGATGCTGCTCCAGGCGCGGGCGCCAATGTCTTCGTCGCCGGTCACAGCATGGGCGAGTACACCGCGCTGGTGGCTGCAGGCAGCCTCAGTTACGCCGCCGGGCTACGCCTGGTGCGAGAGCGCGGGCGCCTGATGAAGCTGGCAGGTGAGCAGGCTCCCGGCATGATGGCGGCAGTGCTTGGCCTGGATGAAGCACAAGTGGCTGAGATTTGCGCCCAGGTTGCTGCGCACGGCGCCATCGCCCAGGTGGCCAACGACAATTGCCCAGGTCAGCTTGTGATTTCGGGTGACCGCAACGGTATGGAAGCGGCGATGGCGGCGATCACCGCAGCGG
>DMDA01000066.1:41139-42268 GCA_003451595.1 Chloroflexota bacterium
CGTACAGCCATCGACGCTACGCCGATCCAACCGCCGCAAGCGCCCCTCATCGGCAACACGACCGCGACGCCGCTCACGACGGTGGCGGCCATCCGCGACGAGCTGGCTGCGCAACTGACCGGCAGCGTGCGATGGAGCGCCTCCATCCAGACGTTGGCCGANNAAGCGCATTGCCCGCAGCGCCACGCGCGTCACGGTCAAGGATGCTGAGGGTGTGCGCGCCTATGTGGCATCGCTGCGCTGACCCGCTAAAGACTTTGGATCACCCCTGACAGAATCCTGGCGTTTCAGAATTGCCAGTTCGTGAGTATAATGCAACAGCAATCATGCAGCCGGGTGGAGAGGAACGCATAAGGAAGAGGACGTATGGATTTCACGAATCGGGTCGCCCTGGTAACGGGAAGCGGCCGCGGCATCGGCGCCGCCATCGCGCGTGAACTGGCGGCAGGTGGGGCGAAAGTCGCCGTGCATTATCGCGGCAACGCCGAGGGCGCCAACCGCGTGATGGCGCAGATCACCGAGGCTGGCGGCGTCTGTCGCATCTATCAGGCCGACGTCAGTGTTGCAGAGCAGGCGGCGACGTTGGTCAAGCAGGTGCAAAGCGACCTGGGCGGGTTGGACATTCTCGTCAACAATGCTGGTACGACGCGCGACACCCTGCTGATGACCATGAAGGAAGACGATTGGGACGTCGTTATCGACACCAATCTGCGCAGCGTCTACGCTGTCAGCAAGGCCGCCATCCGCAGCATGATTCGCCAGAAGTGGGGACGCATCATCAACATCACCAGCGTCGTAGGGCTGTCAGGGCAGGCAGGCCAGACAAATTACGCCGCCAGCAAAGCGGGCATCATCGGGTTTACCAAGAGCCTGGCGCGCGAGGTGGCAAGCCGGAATGTCACAGTCAATGCGGTGGCGCCTGGTTTTATCCCCACGGCGCTGACCGATATTTTGACCGAAGAACAAAAAAGCGCGATTCTTGCCAACACACCGGTTGGACGCATGGGCACGCCGGAAGAAGTGGCGTGGGCAGTGGCCTTTCTTGCCACCGAGCGCGCTGGCTTTATCACCGGCCACGTATTGAGCGTTGATGGCGGCCTGGTCATGGCCTGAGGAAGGCAATGGCAAA
>DMDA01000066.1:42540-42841 GCA_003451595.1 Chloroflexota bacterium
TGGCAGTGCAGGCGCTTTTCGAGGTCGACAGCGTCGGTCATCTGCCGGGCGATGTCATTGATGCGCGCCTGGCAAATCCGGCGCCCACCGAGGATGGCGATGATCCCACGGTGACAGTGAGCGCCGAATCGGCAGCATTCTTGCGGCTGCTGGTTGCTGGTGTGATCACCCATCGCCCGGCGTTGGATAGCATCATCGCCCGCTATGCGCCGGAGTGGCCAGTGGATCAGCTGGCGATCATCGACCGCAATGTGCTGCGATTGGCGCTGTACGAAATTGGTTGCCGTCAGTTGCAGACACC
>DMDA01000034.1 GCA_003451595.1 Chloroflexota bacterium
ACCCGCTTAAGAGTCGGGGCGATCTGGAGAGCCGTCTGGGGAACATCGACGCGGCCCGCCGCCACTACGACGCCGCGCTGCCGCTCTACGAAGCGGAGCAAGAACCCGCCGGCATTATCAATACGCTGGTGATGGAGGCGCGCCTGGAACTTGCCGCCAATCGTCCCGAACGTGCGGAACAACTCTATGTGCGTGCGCTCGCTTTGGCTGATCGCACGGTTTTCCGCGACCATCCCTTTGTGCAGGATGCGCGTCGTGAACTGGCTGCGCTGCGTCAGACGCGCGCTGCTTCCATCGATCCCGCCGTGCAGGCGCACTTGCAGCAGCTTGCCGATCTGCTCGCGACCTGGGTGCAGATCACCGATTTGGATGCCCAAGAGCGCTATCTTGCTGAACATGCTGGCGATCTGCTCACTGACGACGCCGCCCTTGCACTGCAGTTGCTGGTGCAGGCAAATGACAACCATCCCGCGTTGGTGCAGGCGCAGGCGCTGCTGCAGCGCTGCCGCACGGTTGGCATTGCCGCTGCCTATGCTGAGCTGCGCGCCATGCGCGCCGATCCGCTCATGACCGCGCTTGCCGCGCTGCTTGCCGCTGAAGACGACGCCAGCCTGCGCCAGGCGCTGGCTGACCAGCCTGTGTTGGCGCAGCCACGGGCAGCCCTGGCGTTGGGCGCACTGCTCAGCCAGGCGCTCGCCGCAGAAGACGCCAACGCTGTGCCGCGTCTGGTCGTGTTCTTCACCGTGCTGTTGGCAGAGATCAACCGTTTCGCTGAAAACGATGCCGACGTCGAGGTGCAGACGGCGCTCGTCGATCTCTGCGAGCAGGTGATCGCATTGGCGACGCAGATCAACGACGATCTGGCTGAGGCGCTGCGCACTGAGGCGGCGTGGGCGTGCAACACGCTTGGCAATGCTTACGCCGGGCAACGCAACCCTGACGCTGCGGTCGCAGCGTATTCGCGCGGGCTGGCTTTCGATGCCAGCCTGGCCATGCTACTGCGCAACCGCGCCGGCGAGCAGATCGAACTCGATGCGCTGGACGCTGCACACGCCGATATCGTACAGGCTGCCGCCCTCGAACCGGGCGCCGCGCGGCTGCCGCTGCTGTGGTGCGAATACTACGCGGCTGTGGGCGACGCTGCCGCCATGACGTCCCATCTCGCTGCGCTGGCGTCCATGCCCGAGCGCGCGGCGGAATTGCACTATCATCGCGCCGTGCAACATACGCTGCAGGGCGATCCTGCCGCCGCCCATGCCGCCATGAGCGCGTGCGCCGCCATCGCCGACGATGATCTGCGCCGCGAGGGGGTGGCGGCTTTGCAACGGCTGGCGCGTCGTCATGCACACCTGGCGGCGGCATGGCAGGCGCTGGCAGCGGTGTTGATGGGTGAAGCAGCCTTCGATTCAAATCGAGGCTGAAAGCAGAAGTCGGCTCATGGAGTTTAACCAATGGATGCGGTAACCGTAGGTTCGGCTTCCAGCCGGACGTTTCCGGTCAGCCACGCCGTCACGCCGGAGGCGATGACCTACGGTAGAGGACGCTGTGTGCGCTGAAGGCAGCAACGTCGATTACCGGATCATTTTGTAAATCCTCATAAGCCGACTGACACAGAAGAGTCAGTCCACTTTAGTGGACATGAGTTCTCAGCCGGGAATTGATTCCCCGGCTGATCTCGGCTGGTCTAGGCCGATCTCGGCTGATTTGCCCGGCTGCTCTATCCACCGGTCGATCGTCACGATGTTGTGCATAAAACCAACCAGGAGGCGCCTGCATGGCGCTATGGCGACTCTACTACCACTTCGTCTGGTCAACCAAAGACCGCCGAGACTTGATCACGCCGGAGATGGAGCCGGACCTGTACGGCTACATCATTGGTAAGGCAGTGGCGTTGGGTGCGATCGTCCATGCCATCAACGGCACGACCAATCACACCCACCCTGGAGCATGAAGAACGGGACGATGCTCCCCCACAAATCTGGCGAAATGGTGCAGGCATACGGCGCTTCCCAGTCCCTGCTGTCCGACAGCAGGACGAGTGAGAGCGCAGGATCATCAGCCAGCCTCACAATGAGCCGGAGGCGTCTGGATGTGGAGATGTCAGTCGGCATGAGCCGACCTGGGCCAGCAACCTTGATCTGCATCGAACGCTGGCAAGGAGCCACCATGATCACCGGCAAACAGATTGGTCAAATCGTCGATGCCCTGTTGAGCGCCTTCTCCACGCGCACCGACCTGGCAATGCTCGTCACCATCGAGCTGGATGAGCACCTCGACGCCATCACCACGGCGTCCAACCTGCGCGCCGATGTCTTCGCCCTGGTGCAGTGGGCGATCGCACGCAACCGGCTCAACGAATTGATCGCCGGCGCGCGCCGGCAAAACCCTGGCAATGCGCGGCTGCGGGCGCTGCCGGCGCAGTTTGAGGAGACGAGTATGCGACAGGGAGAAGGCGAGATAGCGCGTGGAGGCGACTCCTACGCAGTAGGGACGGCAATCAACAGCGTGGTGGGGCCGCAAGGGCGAGTGGTCAATATCTACGGCAGCGGGGATGCCGCGGCGCTGGCAGAGATGCGGGCCGCGCTGGCGGAGCTGAACGTCAAAATCGACCGTCTGTTTGAGCATGTCGACCAGCGCAGCCTGCAGAGCGTGGCGCTGATCTACCGGCGCATCGACGCACTCGATCGCGACGTGAGCGCCGCCATCGTCGCGCTGGTGCAGCAGAACGCCCTTACCGCCGACGAGCTGGATCGCCATCTCAGCGTGGTGCGGCTGGCGTTGCAGGAGGCGCACAATCTCACTACGCACATGGCAGACCGTGACCTGGCGGCAGGCGTTGCGGCGGCGCGGCGCCTCGCCGAAGACCCAACGCTCGACGCCCGTCACAAGCTCGAAGTGACCATTCCGATCATCCCGCTACTGCTCGAATACAAATTCGAGACCGAACTGGGCAGCCGCGCCAACCTGGTCGCGCTGTGGGAGGCGCTCAAGGCAAAGGTGCAGAGCAGGCATGGAGCCTGACCAAAGCCGCGTCCTTGCGCTATCACGACGAACGGGTGTACTTCCAGTGGCGGGCATCTGCCGCAGGCGTGACATGGCGCCCGTCATGTCACGCCGGAGGCGATGACCTGCAGAACAAACTCTGCCCCAATGTGAAATAGACCCCACCCACCGCAGCGGCATGACGCCTGATGCATAACCGGCTATAATACAGATATATGCATCAGGCAACCGCTTACCTGCCCGGCGATCGGCGCCGTGCGCTGCTGACCGGCCAATCTTTGCCTGAGCGCGCCAATGGCGCCGTGCTCTTCGTCGATATTTCCGGTTTTACCCCGCTCACCGAAACACTGGCGCGTCAGTTTGGTCGTAGTCGCGGCGCAGAATTGCTGACCCGGACGCTTAACGAAGTCTATCAGGCGCTGATCGACCAGGTGGATCGGCACGATGGCAGCGTCATCGGTTTTGCCGGCGACGCTATCACCTGTTGGTTTGACGCCGCCGCCGATGACCCTGTGGCCGCGGCTCGTCGCGCCCTGCATTGCGCCGTTGCGATTCAACACGCCATGACGCGCTTTGCTCACTTCGAGGTTGCGCCCGGTGCGATGGCCGACTTGGCCGTCAAGGCCGCCCTGTCTAGCGGCTCTGTGCGTCGCCTACTGGTCGGCGACCCCGCGCAGCAGGTGATCGATGTGCTGGCTGGCGCGCCGCTGGCGCGGATGGCCGCCGCTGAGCATGTCGCCGCGCGCGGAGAGATCGTAGCCGACGCCGCCACGATCGATCTCTTGCACGGACGCAACGACGTCGGCGTCTGGCGCGCTGACGAAAGCGGGCAGCCCGTCGGCGTGATCACCCGCTGGCCACCGGAACAGCGGGACGTCAATGCTGCGCCCGCGCCGTTGCCCACCTTGCCGGAAGCGCTCATCCGCCCCTGGCTGTTGCCGGCCGTCTGGATGCATCTTCAGCAGAACGGCGAACAATATCTGGCAGAATTGCGCCCGGCTGCTGCGCTCTTCGTTCGCTTTAGCGGCATCGACTTCGAACATGATGACGCCGCAACGCACCTGGATGCCTACATCCGCTGGGTGCAACAAGTGCTGGCGCAACATGATGGCGCGCTAATTCAATTGACCACTGGCGACAAGGGCAGCTATCTCTATGCAGCCTTCGGCGCCCCCATCGCCAGCGAGGATTATGCCGAGCAGGCGCTGGCAGCCGCCCTCACCCTGCGCACCAGCCCCGCACAGTTCGATTTCATCACCGCCGTGCAAATCGGCGTCAGCGCAGGGCTGATGCGCGTTGGCGCCTATGGCAGCAGTACGCGGTGCACTTACGGCGTACTTGGCGATGAGACCAATCTGGCGGCGCGTCTGATGATGATGGCCGTGCCCGGACAGGTGCTGGTCAGCGCGCGTGCGGCGCCTTTGGTGGAGGCAAATTACCTGTTGAGTGCGCTGGGCGCACGCGAATTCAAAGGCAAGGCCGGCCTCCAGATGGTCTATGCTGCGCTGGGGGTGCGCTCACCCACCCTGCGTCAGCTTGCTGCACTTTACCGCACGCCGCCGCTAGGACGCGACCCCGAAGTCGCCTGCATCAACGCCGCCTTGATGCAGGCGCAGCAGGGGCGCGGTTGCCTGATCCGCATCGAGGGCGAAGCCGGCGTCGGCAAGAGTCATCTGGGCGCCACTGCTGCGCAACGGGCGACAGCGCATGGCTTCCAACTGCTCTATGGCGCGTGTCAGAGCACTGGCCAGCAACCCTACGCGGTCTTGCGCGCCGCGTTGACTACACTCTTTGATCTGACGCCGCCCCCTGATACAAGCGCGGATGTATGGATCGAACGGGTGCGCGCCGAATTGACGGCCATCGACCCAGCCTGGCTGGTGCGCCTGCCCTTGCTCGGCGAGGTGCTGGGTCTCCCCATTCCTGACAACCCGACGACGGCCTCGCTTGACCCTCGCCTCCGCCGCGAAGCCATCGGCAGCCTGGTCGTAGGCCTCCTGCACCATTTCGCCGCGCGTCAGCCCATCTTCCTGTTGCTAGAGGATATCCATTGGCTGGATGAGGCGGATCAGGTGATCCTGCTCGCAATCTGTCGGGCGCTGACAGAGTGGCCGCTGGTGGTCTGTGTGCTGCAACGCCCCGTCAATGGGCAGGAGGCGCCTTTTTGGAGCCAGCTGGCGGCGCTGCCAGAGCAGGTGCATCTGCCCTTGACAGAGCTGACGGCGCCGGCGCTGGCGGCGCTGGTTGCCCAACGGCTGGGCGGCCCTGTCTCGCCTCTGGTGGCGGAGCTGACTTATGCTCAGACGCAAGGCAACCCTTTCTTTGCGGAAGAGCTGGTCGACGCGCTGCGCGAACAGGATGCCATTGTGCAAGAGGAAGGCGTGTGGGTGGCGGGACGTGCGCTCTTGCAGGCGTTGCACGCGGCCAATGCTCTGGAACGCGACGTGGAGATGTGGCGGTTGCGCGCAACCGCGCCACTCAGCCCTGGCATATTGGGGCTGCCCGAAACCGTGCATGGCCTGGTGTTGGCGCGCCTTCACCGGCTCAGCGAGGAAGCGCGCCTGACCCTCAAAGTGGCCAGCGTGATTGGCCGCACCTTCGAATTGGGTGTGGTGGCTGCCGCCCACCCGCGCGCCCTGCCCGCGACCACGCTCCAGCAGCAACTGGCCGAACTGGAGACGCGCGACTTCGCTCGTCTGGAAAGCCCGCCGCCCCTCGCCAGTTACCTCTTCAAGCACAGCATCACCCAGGAGGCGGTCTACCAGACGCTGTTGGAAAGCCAACGGCAGGAGCTGCATCTGGCCGTGGCGCGGGCGCTGGAAACGCTGGCGCCCGACGCCATCGAGCGGTTGGCGCACCACTACAGTCAGGCCGATCTCACCCAGGCCGGGATTCGCGAACGGGCATGCGCCTATCTCGACGCCGCAGCCTGGCGCGCACGCCGGAGCTATGCCAATGAAACTGCGCTCACCTATTTCGACCGGGCGCTGGCGCTGGAAACGCGCTGGACGTGGCTGCGCGGCAAGGTGGAGGTGTTGCACATTCTCGGCCTACGCCTCCAGGAGGAAGCTACACTGCTGGCGCTCGACGGTGACCCCACGGCTGATCCGGCAGTGGTCGCGGAACTGTGGGCGGAGTTTCACGAGGCTACGAGTCATTTCCCGGCGGCGCGCAGGGAGTTAGAGCAGGTGCTGGCGCATTACGCTGCGGCAGCTGATCCGCTCAATCAGGCGCGCGTGCTGGCGCGTATGGGCGAAGTCGTGATGCGTGAGGGGGACATCGACGCGGCGGAGCAACGCTATCGCCAGGCGCTGACTTTGCTCGCCAACGCAGAGGGGGAGAGTGCAGTGCAGGTCGTCCCTCACGGTGCGCCCCTTGCTCCTCCCACCATCCGTGCGCAGGTCTTGCTGGGGCTTGGGGTGGTGTTGCGCCAGCGCGGGGAGTATGAAGCGGCCACGACCATGTTGACAGAGGCGCTCACGCTCTACACCGCTCAAGAAAATCAGGCCGAAGTGGCGACTGCGTTGACGCGCTTGGGCGGCGTCGCGTTTTTGCGCCGGGATTTCGGCGCTGCGCGCGCTGCGTGGCAGCAGGCGTTGACCATCCGCCGCATGATTGGCGACCGCGAGGGTGAAGGCAGCAGTCTGCTCAACATCGCCCAGGCGTACACCAGCCTGGGCGATTATGGCGCCGCGTTGCCACTCTTGCGCCAGGCGCTGGTCATCCAGCGCGCCATTGGCAACCGCTGGTGGGAGAACGCAGTGTGGAATGCGCTGGGCATCGTGGCGCTGGCAGTGGGCGATTATGCGGAAGCGCGGCGTTGCATTGGGCAGGCTGAGGCGTTGTGTCATGCCGTGGGAGATGAGGCTGGCGCCGCAATCATGATCTTCAATCTGGCGCAGGTGGAGCGGGCGTGTGGCGATTATGCGTCGGCGCTGGCGCGGCTGAAGCAAAGTCACCGCTGGGCGCAGGCCAATGACGACCCGGAGTTCGCAGCGCAATGTCTGACCGAGGCGGCGCTGACGGCGCAGGCAGCTGGCGAGCTGGCGGAGGCCGAGGAGTTTGCCAGGGCTGCGTTGGAAGGTTATGCAGCCCTGGAGATGCACGCAGCGATGACCACCGATCTGGCCACGCTGGCATTGGTGCACCTGGCGCGCGGTGAGGTGGCGCCGGCGCAGGGCTGCGCCCGGCGTCTGCTGGAAATTTTCGAGAGCAGCGAAATCCATCAACTTGAATACCCGCAGCGCGACCTCTACATCGCGTCCAAAGTAGCGGCGGCCAGCGGCCACCATGTGCAGGCGACCGCACTCCTACAGCGCGCGTACGCGTTGGTGCAGGCGCGCGCCGCCAACATCTCGGATGCGGCTTTGCGTTGCTCTTTCCTGGAAAAGGTCGCCATCAACCGGGAGATCGTGGTGGCGGCGACGTCAGCGCCACTGGGCGTAGGGTGACGCCGCAATGGCGGCGATGACGGCGCGCACACGAGGCGATGTGCTGGTGATGATCGCCTGAGCATTGCCGGCGCCCAGGTAGTCAATAAGGGCGCTGCGGTCGTCCGCTGCGATGGCGCGGCCGACGCAATGGTCGAGCAGGCGGTCGATCACTGCCTGCGCAGTGGCGGGGGCAGCGATGAGCGCGTCTAGCGCAGCGTTGGCGGGGGCCGCATCGGTTGCGGTCTGGTCGCCAAAGTAGCGGCTGACGAGGGCGTTTACCAGGTTCCAGCGGCCAAAGACCTGATTCGAGTTCCACCAGGCAAAGCGCACGTCGGGCAGACCGGTGGGCGCCGAGAAGTCGAAGAGTTTTTGTCCAAGCATTTCGATCTGTTGTTCGAAGAAGCGCGCCCCCAGCGCGTCGTCCCAGTCGTCCGGCAGGAAGTTAATCATCTCCGTCACGCCCAACGCCCGCAGCACGCCGACGAAATACTCGAACGGGCGCTTGATCTTCTGTCCCCAGCTGGCGGCAAATTTCGGATGCAACAGAATGGCGCGCACGGTGGCGCGAATGTCGCCATGGCTTGTCAGAAATGCCTGCGCGCCTGACTCGATGGCGTCGGGGCAGAACGTATCGGGGAAGTCGCTAATGAAGCGACGGCAGAGCTTGAAGGCAAGGAAGTACGCCGTACTGGGGTGCTCCGCCAGGATGTCGAGAAGTTGTTCGCCTTGCTCTTCACCGCCATAGGGGAAGAAGATGGGTTGATCGCCGCCTAGCCAGAGTTGCTTTTCCTGCCAGTGGTGGCTAGGCCAGATGCGTCCCGCGTTGAAGCGGTAGGCGCGGTCGGGTGCGCCCATCGTCGTCCAGCCGCTTAATATCTGCGCGGCGATGTGCACGTCGGTCTCGCTGTAGTTAGGTTTGGTCAGAAACCCTGCGCCGGGCACGCGGCTGTAGCTGCCCAGCGTGTGCAACTCCATCAACTCGCGGGCGTAATTCTCGTTGGGATTGGCGCCGTCGCTGTAGGTGTTGCTGAGAAAATGGAGCATCGACGGACTCTTGGCGCTGGCGCCGAGCAGGTCGCGGAAGTTGCCCAGCGCGTGTTGGCGGATGACGTGGTAATCTTCCCAGTACTTGAGGGGACTCTGGAAATTGGTCTGCAAATGATTAGTCCAGAAATCGACCATCACCTCGAACAACTGGCGTTTGCTCAGCAGCGCACGGGTGTAAGTGACCGTCCACAAATGACGTTGCAGGTTGCCATTGGGCCAGCCGCCGGCTGCCTGGCTGGCGGCGCGATAGGTCTCCAACTCGGCCAGACTGGCGGAGGGTGGAGGCGTCAGCAGCCCCTGCGGATCGGTGCGGTCGAGGCTGGCGATGGCGGCGTCACAGGCGTCATCGTTGATCCCTTCCACCGCTAGTTGTGCATCCACGAACGCCGTCAGGTCGAAGGCGTCCATCCCCGGCAAATCTTCCGGGCGCGGACCAAAGCCCATGCGGTTGTACGCCAGCCGCGCCAGCGACGGCGCGGCGCCGGGAGGGGTGCTGGGTGTCAGAGCTGTCATCATGGTTTGCAACCTTTTGCCGCGCATGCTTACCGGCGCACGATCGGCAGATACAACTGTTCTGTGAACGCAATGTCGATGCCGCCGAATGTCGCCGTGTAGAGGGTAGGCGCTTCGCCATTGCGTCGGTCGGGAAAGGCCGCGATAAAGCGTTGGCGCACCGCGTCGTAGGCAACGGCGCCAGCGCTGTCGCCCTCGTACCAGCGTCCGTCGAACTCGCCGGGTGGCGTCCAGTTCGTCGTCAGCGCGCCCAATCGCTCCTGGTGTACGACGTCGCCATTTTGGAGCAGCGCCGCGTAGAAGGTCCAACTCCCTTCCTGGCGACCTGGATAGAGCACCATCACATCGTCGTTGGCGCCCACTGCCAGCGCGGGGCGACTGTCCGTGTTGTTGTGATACTCCTCGTCTGTGGACGCAATCGTCTGGCCGACCCGCACCGGCGCGCTGAAGGTGACGCCGCCATCCGTCGAGCGTGCATAAAAGATATAGCTGTCGTGGGGCCATTCATCCGGCGGATTGCGCAACGCACAGCCTGACCAGACGATGTGCACCACGCCCGCTGTGTCGGTGCGCAGTTGCGGCTCTTGCTGAAAACACCAATCGGACGCAATGGTGGGGCTAACCTGGGTGTAGCTCCAGTTGCCGCCCTGCAAGCTGCGCCGCGCCAGCCATACCTGCCCGCGCCCGTCGCCAGTCCACGCGTCCCAGGTCACCAAAAGCTGATTATTGGTCAGCGCAAGCGAGGCAGGCAACACCCACCGTTCGGCGATAGTTGCGGGCAGCACCGGCGTTGGCGGTGACCAACCACTTCCCTGGTTCCAGGTCGCAACCAATTGTACATCGCCACGGTTGTTGCGTTGCGTCCACACGACCGCCGTCACGCCATTGCGTGTGGCCAGGCGCGGCGCAACGCGCTCGAATCCATCCTCTTCCGCGCCACTTAGCCGCACCGGGTCGCGCCACGCTCCCCCGACGTAGAGGCTGTAGTGGATGTGGCGACCATAGGGCCAAACATATTCGCTCCAGACGGCGTGAAGCTGTCCGCTGCTATCGGCGACGATGTCGGCTCCTTCGGCGCTGAGGTCGCTACCCACGTTTGCCCAGGTTGGCAGACGGCTGGGCGGCGTCCAGTTGGTCGCCTGAAAAGGTAGCGTGCTGAGCATCAGCTCTCGATACCCCAGACGGTGGTCGAGGAAGACTGCATACGTAGCGCCACCGGCACTGGTCATCGCCGGCGCCATCTGTGGCGGTGTACGGGCGGCTGCAGGAAACGCCAGGGCGCCGTCCGACCAGGCGCTGCCCTGCCAGTTCGCTGTGTGGATGGCAGGGGCGCCTTGTCTAGCGTCCTGCCAGGCGATGTGGACGCGATTCCCCGCCGCTGCCAGCGCTGGCTGCGTCTGCATACCCGGGGCGACGCTGACCGGCGCCTCGCGCCAGCCAGCGCCATCCCAGCGCGCTGCGTAGATGTCGGGATTGCTGGCGCCCGCGCGATAGTCTTGCCAGGCGACGAAGAGACCGGCGTCGCCGGCAGCCAGCGTTGGCGCCAGTGAACGCACGCGGGGAGGTGCGGCATCCACGCGCTGCGGTGCGCCCCAGGCGGCGCCCTGCCACCAGGCGGCGTAGATGTCGGCGGGCGCAGTCACGGCGCCCGCGTGGTGCTCCCAAGCCGCTATGAGTGCGCCGTCGTTGGCGAAGGTGATGACGGGTTTGGTCGCACTGTCGCGGCGGGTGAGCGTCGCTCCTGGGTTGGAGACGCGCTGATTGTCCCCCCATGTGGCGCCGCCATCGTTCGACAGCGCCGCATAGACCTGTGGCGCCTCTGCACCGTAGTCGCGGTGATCTTCCCAGATAATCGCCACCTGTGCGCCGCGACGACTCAGGCGCGGATGGCGTTGCTCGCCCGGTGTGTTGTCGCTGTTGATCTTCATGTTGGCGCCACAGGTCATGGCGACGCCATCACAGCGGGCGGCGTAGATATCACTGCCCTTGCTGTCAGCCCAGTCGTTCTCGGGGTTGGCGTTGCGAAAGTCCTCCCAGACGACGACCAGCGCACCAGCGCCATCCGTGGTAAGCTGCGGGGCGCGGGCGACGGCGTGCCACGTGGTCAGGCCTTCTGTCACCTGCACCGGTGCACTCCAATGGGCAAGCACAGGATCGTAGCGCACCAGGTAGACCTGCTCGCCGTCGGTATAGACGGCAAAGGCGCGTCCGCTATTTTCGATGGCGACGGCGGCGCCATATACGCTTTGCATCCAGAAATGCGGCGTCAGGTTGGTGGCGCGTGCCGCACCGATGAGCTGTCCGCCCTGCCAGAACGCAGTGTAGAGATCGGGGGCAGCGTTGCGCGCATCGACCCAACCGAGTAGCGTTCGGTCGCCGGCCAGCGCCAGCACAGGTGCACTCTGCAAGGATGGACGTTCGTCAGGCGCCAGCTGCGTTGGCGTCGTCCAGCCTGGCGGCTCGGCTTGACGCGGCGGCGCCGCCAACCCAACCCGCGTCCAAACAAGTGCAACCAGCACTGTCGCACCTGCTGCAAGCCAGCGCCAGCTCTGTCGCCTCTTCATGCGCCTGCGCTCTCTTTCAGAGTCAGCCCCAGATGAACGTCTCTCACCGCGTCACCCCGATTCCCAACCCTGTTGTGTAGCCCAGGCCAGGGAAGATCGCGGCGTTGATCTGGTCAACGCCAACCCCCATGCGGGCGGTGAGGATGTCGGCAAGGGGGCGCCGGTAGTCGGTCGTAATGTGGAGACCGTCGTTGAAGCCGAAGTTGGTCAGGCCAGGCCATTCGCCGTAGATCGCGCCGCCGCGAATGTTGCCATGACTGCCCGCCACCAGCATTACGTTGCCTGCACCGTGATCGGTGCCGCCACTGTCGTTTTGATAAAGCACGCGACCAAATTCGCTCAGCACCACCACCACGAAGCGCCCACGCCACGCCGGGTCGGCGTTCATATCATCGCAGAAGGCTTTGATGTTGTTGGCCAGGTTGGTGATCAAGCGTGGGTAGCGCGAGTTGCCGTTCCAGTCAAGCAGTCCCTGGTTGTCGTGCGTGTCGTAGCCACCGCCCACATCGATCGTGGCAACGCGCAACGGATTGCTCAGCGACGACTTGGCGATCTGCGCCACCGTCTGCAGTGAGTGGCCGAAGCTGCCATAATCTGCCACGTGACTGTCGTCGGTGAGATAGGCCGCCGCCGGCGTGTAGGTCGTCTCCAGCACATGGCGCAGCATGTCATAGTTTTGCAGCGCAGACTGCCCGACCGCCTCGATGAAGTCGCCGCCGCGCTGGTACATCGGTTCCAGTAAGGCGCGCTGTGCGGCGATCAGCGCTGCGGCCTCCTCGTGAGCCGTCCATTCGCGCGTGCGCCACTGGGGGCCGAAGTGCTCCGGGTCTGGCACGGCGACAGCGCTGCGTCCACTCTGCGAGAGCAACGACGGCGGCACACCCCACTGCGGCGCAACCGCCAGCGCGTCGTGCGGTTCGCCGACGGCGTCGAGATAGCGCGCCAGCCAGCCGCCCTGGTTTTGCTTGCCACCTAGATCGACATAAAGTTCGGTGTCGAAGTGGGAGCCGGTGATGTCGGGTGAGCCGCACGCCTCGACAATGGCAAGATCGCCGCGCTGGAAGAGCGCATAGAGACCGCCGTTATCCGATGCGTGGCCGTTGGGCGTGGCGACGCCGCTGGCGCCGCGCGCGGCGTCGGGATGCAGCCCGAAACGACCATCCAGATCGACAGCTTTGCGCGTGGCGTTGGCGTTGGGCGCAGGCACACTGAGCGTCGGGCGCAAGGTGGTGTAGTAGCGTTGGCGGTCGGCGTTGCTCGTGTTAAAGGGCACGACCAGGTTCAGCCCATCCAGCCCGCCGCGCACAAAGACCAGCACGAGCAGGTCGCGGTTGGCGGGCGGTTGCTGCGGCGCATGGAGCGGAGCGGCGTGGACCGTGGAGAGCTGGTCGGCGTCGAAGCGCAGGTTGGTGATGCCAAAGCCACGCAGCGCCGCCGCTGCTGCGAAGCCCGTGCAACCCTGTAGAAATGTGCGGCGTGAGAGTTGAGTTTTCATGGCGCGGATTGTGCGCGCTGCCGGGCGCCGTTGTCAAGCGGCGATCAGCGTGCGCTCGGTATACGATGATTGTCTCATACCGGCCGTCTCATACCGGCGGTGGGTTGCGCTCCTTGAAGCCGCGCTGGTGCCAGTAGGGATAGGGCGGCGTGACGGCGCTGGCGGCGTCGAGGCGCGCGATCTGTGCTGCCGTCAACGTCCAGCCGACTGCGCCCAGGTTGTCGCGCAGTTGCGCCTCGTTGCGCGCACCGATGATCACGGTCGCCACGCTGGGGCGTTGCAACAACCAGTTGATGGCGATCTGCGGGATGCTCTTGCCTGTTTCGGCGGCAACCTCATCCAACGCATCAACCACGCGGTAGACATATTCATCATCGACAGGCGGGCCGCCCGCCGCCGCCACCTGACTGCGCAGGCGGCTGACTGCGGGCAGTGGCGCCCCGCGCCGAATCTTGCCGGTCAACCGCCCCCAGCCTAGCGGGCTCCAGACGACCGCGCCGACTTTCTGGTCGAGCGCCAGCGGCATCAGCTCCCACTCGTAGTCGCGGCCGATGAGTGAATAATAGGCCTGGTGCGCCACGTAGCGCGCCAACCCGTAGCGTTCGGAGACGGCCAGCGACTTCATCAAGTGCCAGCCGGAGAAGTTCGAGCAGCCGATATAGCGAATCTTGCCGGCGCGCACCAGATCATCGAGCGTCTGTAGCACCTCCTCGACCGGCGTCATCGCGTCGAAGCCGTGCAACTGGTAGAGGTCGATGTAGTCGACGCCCAGGCGACGCAGGCTGCCTTCCACCGCGCGGATGAGATGGAAGCGGGAGGAGCCGACATCGTTGGGGCCAGGCCCGGCGCGAAAGGTGCCTTTGGTGGAGATGATCACCTGGTCGCGCCGTCCGCGGATCGCCTGCCCAAGAATCTCTTCGGCCGCGCCGCCTGAATAACCATCGGCGGAGTCGAACATCGTCAATCCGGCTTCCAGGCAGATGTCCACCAGCCGCGTGGCCTCGGCGACATCGCTGCCACCCCATGCCTGGAAAAACTCACCGCGCCCGCCAAAGGTGCCGGTGCCCAGGCAAAGCACGGGCACTTTGAACCCCGAACCGCATAATTGTCGATACTCCATGGCATCCCCTGCTTTCTGTCAAGACTCAGGCAAGTTTGTATGTAACGTGAGACAGGAAGCTCGCACGTTGCTGGTCGGTTGTAGCTTCCCGAAAGGTTGCATGGTCAGGTGCGTAAGCCCTGTGTGTAGACGATCTCGCCACCGACGATGGTCGCGGCCACTGGCGTCGTCAAGATGTCCTCCGGCGCAATGGCAAAGATATCGGCTTCTAGCACGGTGAGGTCGGCCAGTTTGCCCGGCGTCAGCGACCCCTTGATCGCCTCTTCGCCGCCAGCGTAGGCTGCCCCCAACGTGTAGGCATAGACCGCCTCGGTGATGCTGATGCACTCTTCAGGAATCCACCCCTCTGGCCCTGGATAGCCATCGGCGCGCCGGCGGGTGACGGCTGCGTAGAGTCCCTGGCGCACATCGGGCGTTTCCACCGGGGCGTCGGAGCCAAAGGCAAGCACGGCGCCGCTGCTGAGGAGGCTGCTCCACGCGTAGGCCAGGCGGCTGCGTGCGCCCCAGTGCCGGTCGGCCAGTACGATGTCCTGTGTGCAGTGGATCGGCTGCATCGAGGGGATTACCTGCAGCGCGGCGAAACGCGCCACATCGGTCGGGTGTAGCACCTGGGCGTGCTCGATGCGGTGACGCAGGTGTAAGCCAAGACCAGCGCGCCGCGTAGTCTCGATGGCGTCCAGCACGTTGCGGTTTGCCTGGTCGCCGATGGCATGAATGTGGACGGCCAGCCCGGCTTGCGCCGCCTTCATCACCTGGCGCTGCAGGTGCTCCGCCGTCGAGACCGCGATGCCACGATTATGCGGCTCACCTTCGTAGGGTTCGATCATCAAGGCCGAACGGGCGCCCAGAGAGCCATCAGCGAAAATTTTGACGGCGCCGAAGCGAATCCACGCGTCGCCATAACCGGATTGGATGCCCAGCGCGATGGCAGCGTCCAGGTCGACTTCGGGAATCTGCTGAAGCACACGCAGCTTCCACTCGCCACGGCGTCGCAATGCCTGGAATGCACGCAGCGCCGCCGCGCCTTCCATGTTGTGGATGCCCGTGATGCCCAGACGGTGCGCCTGCGCCTGCGCCACACGCACTGCGTCCACCGCCTCTGCGTTGGCGGGGATCGCCTGCAAATTGGCGATGATATCCATGGCGCGTTCGAGCAGAATGCCGGTCGGCTCGCCGGTGACCGGATCGCGTACGATGGCGCCGCCGTCGGGGTCAGGCGTGGCGCGCGTGATGCCTGCCAATTGCAGCGCCCGTGAGTTGGCCCAGCCGGCGTGGCCACATTTGCGGCGCAAGAAGGCCGGATGATGCGGCGTGACGGCGTCGAGTTGGGCGGCGGTGGGGAACTCCGGCTCTGGCCAGAGCACCTGATCCCAACCGCGCCCGGTGAGCCACTGACCTGGCGGCGTGGTGGCCGCGCGTGCGGCGATCCGCTCCAGCGCCGCCGCGCGCGTGGGCGCATTCATCAAGTCGATCTCGCGCAGACTCAGCCCATAGGCCAGGAAGTGCAGGTGTGCATCGATGAAGCCAGGGGTGACAGTGCGTCCATTCAGATCGACCACCTGCGTTGTCGCGTCCGCCAATCGGCGCAGGCTGTCGTCGCCCACCGCCAGGATGCGGTCGCCAGCGATAGCGATCGCCGATGCGTGTGGCTGACGGCGATCCATGGTGTACAGGCGTCCGTTATGCAGAATCAGCGAGGGTGTGTTCATAAGACCTCCACTTTGTCGGCCAGCAAGTCGGCGCGGAAGGTGCGTTCCTGCGCTGCGTCGAATAGGATCGCTATCATCGCGTCCGGGCCGTTGCCGTCGATGCGCGTGACGACGCCCTCGCCAAAGCGCATGTGGCGCACGCGCTGTCCGGTTGTCAGAACGATTGCTGCTGACTGACCAGGCGTGGTGGCAGGTGCGCTCAGGGCAATCGCCAGGTTGGCTTCGCGGTCGCGCCAGCCTGCCGCCAGGTTTTCCAGCATTTGCTCTGGGTTCTGAGCGAGACGGCTGCGCAGTTGCTCGGCGCGGCTGCGTGCGGCGGCCAGCGCTGTCATCAAGGCGGCCTTTTCTGCGGCGGGGCGGTCACTGGTCGCCATGCTGCGACTGGCACGCGCCAATACACTCAGCAGCCCATCCAGCTGTTTCACGCTGTCTTCCGCCGGGTCGATCGACGCCAGGTGTACGCCGTGCGCTCGACAGAGTTCGGCGCGAGCGCGCTCGCGCTCCTCGTTTTCGAGCACCTCCAGATCGCTCTGGCGCCCCTGGCCTTTGGCCGTCAACCCAACGAAACGCACAGCAATGGCAATGTCGGGGTAGACCTTATCGAGTTTGAGTTTGCGGTTGGTGGCGGGGTTGATCAGCCAATCCGGGCTGATGTTATCCTGCGCGGTGAAACCGTCGAAGATACGCGCCAGCGCTTCACGCCAGGCGCTCAGAACGATGTAAGTGTTCATCATGACGTCAGTCGATCATTTACGCCTATGGCGTTGGATGTAGCAAAGCTAGAGCAAAGTTAGGAAGCTATTCTAGCACATCCGTTCCGCAGCATCGAAACAACGAGCAAGGGAATCTGCGCAAAAAGGATCAGGGGTGGCTATGGCCACCCCTGACGTGTCTGGTATGCGGTTGATGCATCTGGCCCGATTACCGGCCGCGACGCCCATACTGATTGCCCGTTCCGTCGCGCGGCGCTGCATCGTTGACGCCATCGCCGTTGGCATCCACAAAGGCATCGCAGACACCGTCGCCGTTCTGGTCAACAAACGCAGCGCCATGCTGTGCACCTTGCGCTTGCCCGGCGCTCGCTGCGCCTGCCGTCTGACGCATGGTGGCGCCCTGGCGCTGGCCGCCGCGATTGCCATACTGATTGCCCGTCCCGTCGCGCGGCGCTGCATCATTCACGCCATCGCCGTTGGCGTCGACCCAGTTGTCACAGATGCCGTCGCCGTTGAGATCGCCGCCATTGAGACACAATCCGGCGCCAGGCGTGCCAGCGCTGGGCCCGGCGCCCTGGGCAAAGGCTGCCGCCACCACGACCATCACCAGCATCATCGCCACCATCGTGGCTACCAAACTCTTGCGCATCATCTTGAAGCTCCTTTCGTTACTTGCCGGTTTCTTGTGCCGGCGTTTTGGTTGTTGATAGCTACAGGATAGATGGCGACTATGAAGAAGTTATGAAGATGGGATGGTGAGATTGTGTTGATCTGTATCGGAATCAGCCCAACAGGCGAAGGGCGAGGCGTAGGTCATCGCCCCCGGCG
>DMDA01000067.1 GCA_003451595.1 Chloroflexota bacterium
ATTCATTATCGAGCAAATGATTACTGAATTCTCGCGAGAAAGATAATATCATGCAAATCGCAAGATATGCTCCGTCCAATGACCAGTTGATCAGCGCATCGGCAAATTATACACAGGCGTTGTCTGGAGCCGGTCATCATAACCCGCCCATCTGCGGTTCTTCAGGCGGTTAAGAGCCGCGCCTACGTCGATTACCAGGTTAATTTGTTCGTCCTCATCATTCGGTGCATCGGGACGCCGCCCTTGTCTTGTCGAGCGCCGAATTGATTCAGTGTGTTGCGTTATCAATCAGGCTGGTTTTCTCGACGCCAGCGTGCTGGGCCAGATGGTGACGCCGCGCGTCTTCAATACACTTATGGAGATAATCCATCTCCCAGTCACCTGGCCTTCCGCCCTTCTTTACACCGGCCCGCCACCGCTGCTCATGTGGAACTCATTATCTTCACTGGCAACGGCGGCAGCGGGTTTGGCGGCGAGCAATTCATCGAAGAGCGGCAGCGTGCCTGTACGCACGGCGTACTCAGCGTAAAGAAACATCGCCGCCGACCATGCCTGCTGTTCGTACCCCATTGGGTGGCCGCTGGCGCCATGCAGCCATTCGTTGAACGCCCAATCGTAGTTCGTGCCCTGGCGATTGGCTTCAGCCAGCGCCACAAGCATCTGCTCGGCCTGACGCGCCCAGCCATGCCGCACCAGCGCAGCGACATGAAAACCGCCGATCATCGGCCAGATGCCGCCGTTGTGGTATTGATGCGGCAAGTTCAAATTGCGGCTGCGATAATAGTCGCGCCAGTGATTCTCGCCCGGAAAAATCGGTGGGTAGATGGCTTTGGTCGGATACGGCTCCGCCATGCCGACCTGGAGCATGTAACGCAGGATATGCTCGCGCCGATGGCCATCGGCGACGCCGGTGAGCACGGCGAGCAGGTTGCCCAGGCTGTCGCACCAGTCACCGTACTCGCGAAAAGCCACAAAAGGCAGATAGAAGGGGCGGCTGGAGATTGTGCCGACATTGTGATAAAGCATGAACCATTCCAGCCGGATCGCCTTGAGCTTCTCCAGATGTTCGGCGAAATGCTCCGCCACCCAGCAGCGATCCACCCACATGAGCAAATTGATGCGTTCGTGCACGCCTGCCGCATCGACATCGCCTCGATAGACTTCCGTCCCCGCTGGCATGTGCGCGGCCAGTTCCTGGTGCGCCAGTTTGGCAGCATAATAGAGAACGTTGTCGTAAAGCACGTTGTAGCGCACCGCCAGCAAGTCCATCCAGTCGCCAGCCTCGGGCACCTCCAGCAAACCGCACTCGTTCATATCTTGATAGTCGAGCCAGCAGAGCGCCTTGTTGATCGTCGGCCAGTGCTGTCGCAGAAACGCCAGATCGTGCGTGTACTGGAAATGGAGATAATGCGCAAGAATAAACCATAGGTTGGAGTCCACCGCGCCGGAGTTCTCCGTGCTGACGTAGCCTGTATCCGGGTTGACATTGAGTGGAATCAACCCACGCCCGGTCTGATGCCTGCCTAGCGTCTCCAGCGCCGCACGGCCGGAACGGATCAAGTCCTGGTCGCCCGTGCAGACCGCGCCCAGAAAGGTGATCGCCGAGTCGCGCGCCCACACCTGCGGATAGCCAGCCGCCAACCCAGAGGCGCGATAGCCAAAGCCAGTAGCACATTCGTGCAGGATGTTAGTGGCCTTGAGATGAGCTTCCTGGATCAATTTGATATGGAGCATCGCCAGACCCTACTCTCTTCCCGGTGATGTGACTGTGTGCATCACCCACGCTGTGGAGAGCGGCATTCGTCTTCACAGTGGATGTCGCGCATCAAGAAGTTTGCCGTGATTGTTGTAGATAGAACGTACGTGATCTCGCACGGATTGTCAAACGGTCACCAATTGTGCAGTTGTGGTGCTGGTGCAGGACTCTCGCCCACACCCAATCGCTTTGTCGCCACGCAACGACAGTGATACAATCGCCAGTGCCGTTGTGCGCCGGCTGGCCTGCTTCCTGCGCACGTTCGTGGGGTGCGCACATCACTTCCTCGCACCGGCCGGCCCCAGCGAAGGAGAGTTTGGTGCAATCTTCCACCTTTCGGGTGCTTTCTGCAGTGGTCACCGTCGTCCTGATCGGCGCGCTCGCCGCCCTGATCCAGCTGACGCTGCGCAGCCAGCCCACCATGACGATTCAGCCAGCGCCGACCGCCAGCCCGACTGCTACACCCACTGCCACCGCCACGCCTTTCCAGACGCTAGGCGCCGACCTGATCGTGCCTGAAGGCGGCTATCGTTTTCAGCCGCTGCTAGGCTATGCCGTGACAATGCAAGGTGCAGCGGTGGCATTGTCCAGACCCATCTCCGCCACAGCTGCCATCACGACCGTCGCCACGATTGGGCTGGAGGCGCGCCCGCTGGCCGCGTTCGGTGTACGCCCCAACCAACCACTGGCGGACGTACTCATGCAGGTGGCGCGGCCTTTCATCGATCAGACCCAGGCGCAGGCCGCGACAGTGGAATCGCTCACCGTCGGCGGCGCCCCCGCCGTTGGCGTAACGCTGACTGGCGTACGCGATGGCGACCCTATCGGTGGGCGCATGATCGTTGCGCAACCGGATGCCGACCGCATCTTTCTAGCCGCCGCAGCGGCGCCACGGGCAAGTTGGGAACAGGAGACCGCCGCCGCCCTGACGCACGTGCTGGAGAGCGTCGCCTTTTTTGAGCCGCTGCCCACCCTGGCCGCAGCGACGGCCACTCCGACAGTGGCGCCGGAGGTGACGCCGCTTCCCCAGGCCACCGCCCTCCAGACGCCGCGTGCAGAGGCCACGCCAGCGCCGACC
This sequence comes from Chloroflexota bacterium, assembly GCA_003451595.1. GTDB lineage: Bacteria > Chloroflexota > Anaerolineae > Caldilineales > Caldilineaceae > Caldilinea. The sequence goes on from DMDA01000067.1 coordinate 2,835, forward strand.
GTGCCATCGGTCGTCCTCATCGCACCGACCGCCACGCGTGCGCTCACATTGACGGCGACGCCGGTCATCACCATCACGACGCTGCTGGCGCCGTCGCCAACGCCGACCAGGCCAGCCACTGCACAGCCCTGGTCACAGATCACCGATGCCAACTGGATGAACGAGATGGTCATCGCCGACAACACGGTCTGGGTCGCCACCGATGGCGGAGCGCTGGCGTGGACGCGCGGCAGCGCCACGCCTGTCAAGTTCACCACGCTAGATGGGCTGACTAGCAACCGACTAACCGCCGTAGCGAATTGCGCACTGCCTGACCTGGGCGTAATCTTTGGCAGTGAAGCCGGCCTCCAGATAGTCGATCCGGCCGCAGGGGGCTGGCGGCAATTGACCAGCGCCAACAGCGACTTGAGCTACGATGACATCGTCGACCTGGTGTGCAACCCGGAGGCTGGCTATCTTGTCGTCGGTTATGCCCAACACGGCATTGACATCTACGACGCAGCGCGCAATACCTGGCGCCATCTCGACCGCAACAGCGGCCTGGCCTTCAACCGCGTGCAAGCGCTGGCCGTCGTCGGCGCGCTGGACGAAATCTGGGTTGTGGGCGAGGATGGCGTCACCGTTGCGGCAGGCGCCGACTCCACCTTCTACACGGCAAGCAACAGCCCATTGGAAAGCAACCGTCTCGGCGCAATCGTGGCTGCGCCGGATGGGGTGGTCTGGCTGGGCGGCGACGGCGCGCTTTATCGCGTGGCGGGCGAAAGCTGGACAGTCTACAACACGGAAGAGGTCAACGATGCTGGCTTCCCCGTGCGCCTGATCACCGGCCTGGCATTGGCGGAGGATGGCGCGCTCTGGCTGGGAGACATCGACGGCGCCATCTGTCGCTTTGACCCGGCCACGCGCACGTGCACCGCCGCCTTCCGTGCTGAGCCAGGCATGGCTGCGGCGCCGCTCACCAGCCTGACGCTGGATGCCAACGGGCAACCCTATTTCACCACTGCTGGCGATGGCTTTAGCGTCTACGACGGCGCCAGTTGGGAACGCCGCGCCCTGCCTGCCGCCGGTATCCGTGGCAATGCGGTGCGCGCCGCCACGGTCGGACCGGATGGCGCGCTGTGGATCGTCACCGAGGCCGGTGTGCAGCGCGTGATCGCACCGGAACGCGCCCCGGCGCTGCTGCCGGAAAGTCCAATCTCTCCAGCGGCGATCCAGGCGATCCATGTCGGCGACGATGGCAATCTCTGGATTGGCGGGGCAGGCGCGGCGCAGTGGAACGGCCGCGCCTGGACAACCTACACCCTGACCGACGGCCTTGCTGGCGCTGTCGTCCAGGCAATTGCCACCGACAGCCGGGGACGCGTCTGGCTGGGCGCCGACGCCGGGGTGAGCATCTGGAATGGCGAATCCTTCTTCAACCTGACGCGCGCAACAGGACTACCAAACGCCGACATTCGCACGCTGCTCGCCGATGGCGACGCCATGTGGATCGGCAGCGCGGGCGGTGGGCTGTATCGCTTTGAGCGCAACCAACTGGAGGTGCTCAACGCCGACAACATGAAACTCCCCAGCGATACGATCACTGCGTTGGCGCGAACGGGGGATGGCGCATTGTTGGTGGGCGCCGACGCTGGCGTGGCCGAGCTGAGCGCTGGCGTCACGCTGCCCGTGTCCGAAGTCAGCGCGCGCCCTGTGACGCAGCTTCTCGCCATTGACGGCTCACGTTGGGTGGGGACGGTCGCCGATGGCCTATTCTATGACACAGGCGCCGGCTGGCAGCAAGCCACGACGGAGGGAATTCTGCCCTCCAACCACGTTACGGCGCTGGCTGCATTTGGGGGCGCTGTCTGGGTGGGCGGCGCCACCGGCGGTCTGGCGCGCTATGACCTGTCAAGCGAGGAGTAAAGACCATGATCATCCGCACGGTCAAGGGTTTGACCTTCGACGACGTCTTGCTTGCACCGCGCCGCTCGCCGATCCGCTCGCGCAGTCAGGTGGATGTCTCCACGCGCCTGACGAACACGCTGCGGCTCGCCATCCCGATTCTCAGCGCCAACATGGACACCGTGACCGAGTGGCGCATGGCGACGGCGATGGCGCGCGCTGGCGGGTTGGGCATCCTCCACCGGTTCATGACCATTGAGCAGCAGGTCAAGCAGGTGACCAAAGTCAAACGCGCCCAGGGGCTGATGGTCGAGAATCCATACACAGTGGCGGCATCCGCCAGCGTGGCCGAAGCCGAACAGCTGATGACGCAACACGAAGTGGGCGGCTTGATCGTGGTGGACGGCAACAAGAAGCTGGTCGGGCTGGTGACGCGGCGCGACCTGCTGCTGGCGCCGGACACCGTGCAGACCGTTGCGCAGGCCATGACACCCGCCGACCACATCGTCACAGTCGGGCCGTCCGTCACCTCGGCGGAGGCGCGCGAGCTGCTCTACTCTCACCGGCTGGAAAAATTGCCGGTTGTCGACCGTGAGGGCAATGTTGTCGGGTTGATCACTTCGCGCGATGTGGTGCGCGTTGAACACCGCAGCACCGCCAGCGTCGATGCGCGCGGCAGGCTGTTGGTTGGTGCAGCAATCGGCGTTGGGCCGGGCGAAGTCAAGCGCGCGGCTGCGCTGCTGGAAGCCGGGGCGGATGTGCTTGTGCTCGACATTGCCCATGGTCACGCCGATCACTGCATCGCCATGGTGCGGCAGCTACGCCATGACTTCCCGGAGGCGCAGCTTGTCGCCGGCAATGTAGCCACGGCGGAGGGAGCGCGTGACCTGGCGGAGGCCGGAGCCGACGCCATAAAAGTTGGCATCGGCCCCGGTTCGATCTGCACAACGCGCATCGTCACCGGTTTTGGCGTGCCGCAGCTGACCGCAATCATGGATGCAGTGCGCGGGCTGCGAGAAGCTGGATTGACGACGCCAGTGATCGCTGACGGCGGTATCAAGAGTTCGGGCGACCTGGTCAAGGCGTTGGCGGCAGGCGCCGACACAGTCATGATCGGCAGTCTCTTTGCCGGCTGTGAGGAGGCGCCGGGCGCGCCGGTCATCCGGGATGGGCAGAAGGTTAAGGTCATCCGAGGCATGGCGTCGTTGGGAGCCGCCATCGGACGTCGCGCCGCCGAACAGGGCGACGAAAGCGCCGAGGATCAAGAGGATTGGGACAAAGTCGTGCCAGAGGGCGTCGAGGCAGTCGTGCCCTATCGCGGCGAAGTTGCTGAAATTCTGCACCAGCTCGTCGGCGGGCTGCGTTCCGGGTTGAGCTACGGCGGCGCGCACACCATCGAAGAGTTGCAGCAGACCGCCGAGTTTATCGAGATCACCAGCGCCGGTGTACGCGAAAGCGGACCTCACGATGTGAGGAAGTTGTAAAAGCAGTTTGGCGAATTCGCCGTCGTACAGCATACTGTGAGCAGTTAGTCTGGCAACAACTACCCTGAAAATAAGAGAGGCAGGAGCATCATGGAGCGCAAAATCGAACGCAACGCGGCCAGCGCACAATCGGAAACGCCGCCAGCTGCGTCAGAAGACAAGGCAGCGTCGGAAATGATGGTCGAAGCAGCAGCCAAACCAGCGGACACGCCGGCCAAAGCAGCAAAACCCAAAGCTGCCGCGCGTCCGCCCAAAGCGCTTGCCACCGTAAGCGATGCCGAGATCGAAGCCATTGTCGGCGGCTATCATGGCGCTCCCTACGACATTTTAGGCCCCCACGCTGTCAGCGTCGAGGGCAAGCCAGGGCTGGCGGTGCGCGCCTTTCGCCCATTGGACAAACGCGTCGATGTGTTGAATCTGGAAGATGGCACGCGTACACCGATGAAACAGGTGCATCCAGGCGGCTTTTTCGAGGCGCTCTTCCCACGCCGGACAGACGCATTTCCCTACCGGCTGGTGGTGCTGGGCGGCGACGACCGGGAGTATGAACTGGAAGACCCGTATCGCTTCCCGTTCCAGTTGACCGAGTTTGATCTCTATTTGCACGGTGAAGGCAACTTCCTCGAAAGTTACGAAAAAATGGGCGCACACCTGATGACCATCGATGGCGTCAGCGGCGTTCACTTTGCCGTCTGGGCGCCCAACGCGCTGCGCGTCAGCGTCGTTGGGCCATTCAATGCCTGGGACAATCGCGTCAACGTCATGCAAAAACGCAGCGATGGCGGCGTCTGGGAGACCTTCATCCCCAACCTCCCACAGGGGATGCACTACAAATACTCGATCAAATCGCGGTTCATGGGCTATGAAGTGGATAAGGCCGACCCATACGGCTTCTATTTTGAGGTGCGGCCAACCACCGACGGCCGCGTGTGGAACATCGATGCTTACACCTGGAACGACCAGACCTGGATGGAGCAGCGCGTCGCCCAACAAGCATTGGGGCGCCCCATGAACATCTACGAGGTGCACCTGGGTAGCTGGCGGCGCGGCGAGAACAACAGCTTCCTCAACTACCGCGAGCTGGCGCATCAACTGGTCGAATATGTCCAGGAGATGGGCTACACGCACATCGAACTGATGCCGATCACAGAGCACCCCTTCGACGGCTCTTGGGGCTACCAGGTGACCGGCTACTTTGCGCCGACCAGCCGCTTTGGCTCTCCCGACGACTTCATGTACTTCGTGGATTACTGCCATCAACATGGGATCGGCGTCCTGCTCGACTGGGTGCCGGCGCACTTTCCGCGCGACGCGCACGGATTGGCCTTCTTCGACGGCACCCATCTGTACGAACACGCCGACCCGCGCCAGGGCGAGCATCGTGACTGGGGCACCAAAATCTTCAACTTTGGTCGCAATGAGGTGCGCAACTTCCTGTTGAGCAACGCCATCTTCTGGCTCAAGAAATACCACCTCGATGGCTTGCGCGTCGATGCAGTGGCCTCGATGCTCTATCTCGACTACAGCCGACAGCCGGGCGAATGGGTGCCCAATAAATACGGCGGGCGCGAAAATCTGGAAGCCATCGATTTTCTGCGTCGCTTCAATGAGCTGGTGCATGAATACGCACCCGGCGCCATCACTGTTGCCGAGGAAAGCACCTCCTGGCCGATGGTGACGCGCCCCACCTACATGGGCGGTCTCGGCTTCGACTACAAGTGGAACATGGGCTGGATGCACGACACGCTCAGCTACATGCAAAAAGACCCAATCTACCGCCGCTATCACCAGAACGAGATCACCTTCAGCCTGATCTACGCCTTCCACGAAAACTTCATTCTGCCCTTCAGCCACGATGAAGTTGTGCATCTCAAGAAATCGATGCTCGACAAAATGCCCGGTGATGTGTGGCAAAAGTACGCCAACCTGCGCGCCCTCTACGCCTACATGATCGGACATCCTGGCAAGAAGCTACTCTTCATGGGCAGCGAATTCGGTCAGTGGTCGGAATGGAGCGAAGCGCGCAGCCTGGATTGGCACCTGCTGCAGTGGGAGGACCATCAGCGCCTGCAACGCTACGTGCGCGATCTGAACCATATCTACCTGCACGAGCCGGCGCTCTTTGAGATTGACTACAGCTGGGAAGGCTTCCAATGGATCGACTTCACCGACGCCGACCAGTCGGTGCTCAGCTTCCAACGTCGCGCCAAGGAACCTTCCGAAATGCTGGTCTTCGTCTGCAACCTCACGCCGGTGGTGCGCGAATCGTACCGCGTGGGTCTACCCATCGACGGCGTCTATCAGGAAATCATCAACAGCGACTGGACAATCTATGGTGGCAGCGGCGTCGCCAATGAACGTCCGATTGTCGCCGAAGCGCTGCCCTGGCAGAACTGCAACCATTCGGCGCCGCTACGGCTACCGCCGCTGGGCGTCATCGTACTCAAGCCAACGGCAGTAAATGGCGCGTGACACTGCGTTATGTCTATCCAATGCAACTTGACGACAGACGCCCCCATCTGCAGCCCAAAGCGAAGACCGATGGGATGCAAACCATGCAGAGCGATCTGGCGACGACCGTATTGATTGTAGAAGACGATCAAAATCTCAATCTGGCGCTTGCTGAAACCTTGCAGACGTATGGCTATGCCACACTTAGCGCGTATCATGGGCGCGAGGCGCTCGATCTATTACGCCAGCGGATGCCAGATGTCATCGTCTGCGACATCAACATGCCGGTGATGGATGGCTATACCTTTCTCCAGCACACACGCGCTGAACCAGAGTGGCGCTTGCTGCCTTTTATCTTTTTGAGCGCCCGCACCACGACCGAAGACCAGCGCCGCGCCAAAGCCATCGGGATCGAAGACTACCTCACCAAGCCAATTGACGCGCGCGACCTGGTGGCCGCTATCGAAAACGCGCTCAATCGCCGACGCCTGGTGGCCGCCGAGATTGAGCGCAACATGGACAATCTGCGCAATCGCATTGTCGGCTTGCTCCAACATGAATTTCGCACCCCCTTGACCTTCATCCTCGGCTACGCCGAGTTGCTGCTCAGCAGCGGCGCCGGCAACCTCGATGCCGAACAAATGCAATTGATGGCGGCCGCCATCCTGGACGGCGGCCAGCGTCTGCAGCAACAGATCGAAACCTTCCTCTTCATGGCCGAACTCCAAAATCACAAATTGGATCCGAGGTCTGTGGAGCCGGTGAATGCCTGGTCGATCTGGAACGATATCCTGCGCGATTTTGCCCACACCGAACGGCTTGGCCCGCTGCCAGTGCAGTTGCTCGACCAGAATGACGAAGTGCTCATCAAGGTCGATGTGCACCTGGTTGACGCAGCCGTGCGCCATCTGTTCGAGTTCATGCAACGCGTGCGGCGTCCCGATGCGACACAGCTTGAATGCAGCGTCGTCCATCACTTCCCTTACGTGGGGCTGCAAATTCGCTGCGACAGCGCTGCACCGCCACCGTTGCCACCGGCGCCCCATCCAGAGCACACCAATGGTCATAACACACCCACCTCGGTGATAGATATGGACTTGGGGTTGACGTTGGCGCAGAGTGTAGCGCATCTGCATGGAGGCAGGTTGACGATTGAGGCGCAGGGGAACAAGGGTCTGGCGCTCGCGATGTGGCTGCCAGGGATCGAGGCGCTCTGAAGCTCACGCGCCGAATGCGGTGACGATGACGCGCCGCGCGCCCGCCGCCAACAGCGCCGCGTGTACGGCGGGCGCCGTCGCCGGTTCCACCAGCGCGATGATGTTGCCGCCGCCGCCGCCGCCACTCAGTTTGGCGCCTGACGCTCCTGCCGTACGCGCGGCATTCACCAACACATCGATAGCATCACAGCTCACACCAATGGACTTCAGCAATGCCTGATTCTCGTTAAAGAGGCTGCCCACTGCCGACGCGTCCCCGCGCTCCAGCGCACTGCGTACAGCGTGGACAAGATCGCCGATTGCGTCGAAGATTGCTTCATAGCGCGCCCGATCCTGCTGCCAGGCTGCGCGCACCTTGCTCACGGTCAGCACGGTCGGGCTGCGGATGCCGGTGTCGGCTATCGCCAGCAGCATCGGCGCCGCTAGCGTAAAGGGTTGCGGCGGTTGCCCCTTGACGAACCAAATCGGCTGGCCGTAAGCGACCACCGTATTGTCGATGCCGCTTGGGGCGCCGTGATAGAAGCGTTCACTTTCGTAGACCAGCTCACTGACGACGGCAGGAGGCGCCGGCCGGTCGAGTTGGGCGAAGATGGCGCGCACCAACGCCGTGCTCAACGCCGCGCCGCTGCCCAGGCCACTGGCGATCGGGATGTCGCTGTGCAACTCGATGCGCCAGTCCGGGATAGAGTTGACGCCAAGCCGCGCCAGCGTCAACCGGGCGACAACCGCCAGCGGCTCGTCCTCACCTGCCTCAGCCAGCTGCAGCGCCTGGCCGAGGTCGCTGGCGACGATGGTGCAACCTGCGCCAGGCGCTGCCGCCGCAATGGTCGCCGTCGCTGCAACCTGCCAGACCGGCGCCGCAATTGCCGGTCGGCCATAGACAACTGCGTGCTCGCCCACCAGGATCACCTTGCCGGGTGCGGTCGCCGACGCCATCTCAGACTCCTTGCAACAGTTCGGTCAGTCCGACCGGATATAGCGGAATCCCTTGCGCCTGCAAACGCGCAGGGTTCACCCAAATGGCGACGCTCTGATGGTCGCCTTCCGTGTAGGGCAACGCCTCCTCCAGATAGAGCGCAGGGTCGATGAACTCCGCCAGCCATACAATGACAATTTCGTGACCCGGAACGCCCTCATGCATGAAGATGCTCTCCAGAGTTGCCAACTTGCGCACCGGGCGCACAGCTACGCCCAGCTCTTCCAGGATTTCGCGCTGCAATGCCTGCTGGGAGGTCTCACCAAACTCGATGCCGCCGCCGAGCGGTCGGTAAAAATGCTGCGCCTGGCGACTGTTGTAGCCGCGAAAGACCAGCAACGCATGATCGCTGGGGCGCACGATGGCGGCCAGCACGATGGGGCGAATCTTGCCTTCAACCGCCATCGTGCGCCAGCCCTGCCATGATTTGGTCGGGAACATCACTCATGATGATATCGACGCCCAATCCCGCCAGCCGCTGCGCCTCCTCGACGTCGTTGACCGTCCAGGTGTTGACGGCGGCAGGCAGCGCCCGCGCCCACGCCATATACGCTGCGTCAATCAGCGTATGCTCCGGGTGTTGTGCTTCCGGGCGGATAGGTGGGCCAGCCCAGACCTGACGCAGAAACACCGGCATTTCGCTACCGTATAGCATCCCCAGCGCAATCTTGGGGTCAAGATGGCGGAGCTTGATCAACGAGATCGGATTGAAGCTGGAGACCAGCACCTGGTCGTATAACCTGCGGTCGCGAATGACTGCCGCCACCGCTGCCGAGGCATCATTGGCGTAAGGGTCCATGCTCTTGATCTCGATGTTGAGGCGACAGCGGTCCCCCACCAGATCGAGCACTTCTTCCAGAAAGGGCACCTGCACGCCGGCAAAGGCGGCGCCAAAGTGGCTACCCGCATCCAAACGGCGCACTTCCGCCGCCGTCATGGACGCCACCGCACCACGCCCGTTGGTGGTCTTGTCTACAGTGAAGTCGTGGATGACCACCAGTCGCTCGTCGCGGGTCAGATGGACATCGAACTCGATGCCGGCCACGCCCATCGTCAGGGCGCGTTCGAAGGCGGGCAACGTGTTTTCGGGCGCGACGCGGCGCGCCCCACGATGCGCAAAGACAGCAGGTCTTGAGGTCATAGGATTCCATCGCTTTTTGTGAGTTCTACCAGTTGTGGACCATCGATCAGCTCGATGGGTTTGCCAGACGCCCAGCGTCGTGCATCTTCGCTGATGGCGCCGGTGGTGACAAGATAAGCAAAGGTTGCGCCCATATGAATCATGGTGCCGTACAGATCGCGCACCACTGCCGCGCCGACGGTGCCGCGATAGCGCTTGCACTGTACGACGGCGCGCTCGCCGTAGCGGTCGGTTACCAGCACATCGACGCCGCCATCCTTTGTATCGCGGGTATTGTGAACCTGATAGCCACGCTGTGCAAAGAGACGCTCAGCAACATACGCTTCGAAGTCACCCGGCGACAACTCATGAAGCTGCTCCAGATTCAGCACCCGCCTGTGCCAGCGCCCGCCCGGCTTGCCCACTCTGCCAAGCCACCCCAGGACGATCACCACACCCAGGACGATGCTGGCAAGCAGGAGCGCCGTGTGCAACGTGCGCCAACCGGCGACGCCTTGCGTCCACAGCAGCCAGCCCAGCCAGGCGTAGAGCGCTAACCACCCCAGGCTGGCCGTCAACAGGGCGATGAAGAGCACGCCAGCGCGCGAACGCGCGGGGGTATTCCAGAGCGGTGCGTCAAAGAAGAAGGTTCGCTGCGCCATGATCCACACGCTTCAATGGTTGCCACAATATGTCTATGCGCCATTATACATGAACATCAACAAAAAACGGGGACGGTGATGTCCGTCCCCGCAGATATTGCTGACTTCATCGAAAGAGCCAGCCAAGCAGTCCGCCCTTCTTTTTCGCTGGCGGAGGTGGCGGCGGTGCTGCCAGTTCCGGCTCAGGCTCCTCATCTTCATCGGGCACAATGCCCAGCAACCGTTTGAGTTCTGGCGTCATCGCGTCGGGCGTCCACGGCGGCGACCACACAATCTCAACGGTGACGGCGGTGGCGCCGACCGCGCGCAGCTCCTTTTCCACATTCTCGATGATTTGAGGGCCTAACGGGCAATGCGGCGTCGTCAACGTCATTGTTACGGCAACGGCCTGTTCAGGCGTCACCTCTACACCATAGACTAGACCAAGATCGACAATATTCTGATAAATCTCAGGGTCAATCACATTGCGCAACGCTGCGCGGCAAATCTCTGCAGTCAGTTGTGTGGTTGTGTCCATAGCCTCACTTATGCGTTTTTTGCAACACCTCGATCATCAAGCCGTTGGTGGCTTTGGGATGGATGAAGGCGACCAGGCCATGAACCCCCTGACGTGGCGCCTCATCGATCAAGCGCACGCCCTGATCGCGCAACGCCGCCAGCGCCGCCTGGATGTCATCCACTTCGTAGCAGACGTGGTGTGTGCCTTCACCGCGATTGGCAAGGAAGCGCGCGGTGCCGCTTTCGGTGTCCGTCGGCGAGATCAGCTCAATTGTACTGTTGCCGGCGTCAAGAAAGGCCGCCACCACTTTCTGCTCTGGAATCTCCACCCGCTCCAACAACTTGAAACCAAGTTGATCGCAATAGGTCTTCAAAGTTGCATCGATGTCGTGGACGACAACGCCCACATGATCCATCCGTTTAAACATAGCGCATTCCCTTTCTATTTCTTGTGAGAATCAATCCGAACCAATTGTTTTCAGTCTATCACAACGGTCGGGCGCGTCGTGAGGGTAGGATGCCCTTGAGTTCACGGGAAGAGGCGTGGCGTTCGTCACAGGAACGCAATAGCTACAGCCTAGACGCCGATAAATCATCCACACGCATGGCTACGTTTGGCAAAGCTCTGGCGTTTGCATTATGAAGAGATGGTTGTCATCAACTGTTGTTACCAGAAAGGGAAACAATGCCCGTTGCTGCTATCGAATCCACCTGTGAGGAGGTCGCCGCCGCCATCTATCGCGTGCGGCTGCCGCTGCCCTTTGCTCTCAACCATGTCAACTGCTATCTGCTGCGCGACGACGACGGCTGGACGATCCTGGACGCCGGGCTACATCGGGCGGAAATTTACGCAGGCTGGCAAGCTGCCTTCGCCGAACTAGGCATTGTTCCCTCTGCGATCCGTCGCATCATCGTTACGCACATGCACCCAGACCACATCGGGCTGGCCGGGCGCTTACAGCAGGAAACGGGCGCCCCCGTTTTCCTGTCACCGCGCGAATGGGAGATTGCCCAGGCGACGTGGGCGCCAAACCCACAGCGCGCCGCCATTGTCGCCGCCTATCTGCACCGGGTCGGTGCGCCTGCAACAGTGGGCGCGCTCGTCGAGGAGCAAGAAGAAAAATTGCGCCGCATGACGCAGCCGCTGCCGGTAGACGTGCAGTTTCTGACGCCAGGCGAACGCATCACACTGGCGGGGCGGCAGTGGGAAATCCTGCACGCGCCGGGGCACGCTGAAGGCCAGATCATCTTCTATGCCCAGGCGGAGCGCCTGCTGCTCTGCGGCGATCACGTGCTCCAACGTATTACACCCAACATTGGCTACTGGCCCACGTCTCAACCCGACCCGCTGGGGCGCTATCTTGCATCGCTGCGTGCGTTGTTGACATTGGATGTGGCGCTGGCGCTGCCAGGTCATCATGGTGCGATCACAGACTGGTCGGGGCGGTTGCACGAACTCCTGGCGCATCATGCGGCGCGGCTGGATGTTGCTTTCGACGCTGCCGCCGCAGGGGCGACGGCGTTAGAAGCCAGCTATCGCATCTTCAACTTCAGTCGCTTCAGCCCACACGAGGTTCGCTTTGCCGTTGCGGAGGCGCTGGCGCATCTGGAGTATCTCGCCGACGCGGGTCGCTTGATTCGCTGCAAAAAGGACGGCTTCGCCGCTTATCGTGCGGCATGACGCTCGGAGGAGAGCCACGTCTGGACGCACAGATGCAACGGCGCAGAGACGCAACAGCGCAGAGAAGACGCAGCGCAACACCTGCTATTGTTCCTCTGCGCCTCTCTGCCTCACCCTCGACTGCACCCCAACCGCGAGTGATTTCACCAACACCTACAACAGTAACGTCTCCAACCGCGCCACGTAGTCAGCCAGCACGGCGAAAGCGGCGTCCACCGGCGCCGGCGCACTGAGATCGACGCCGGCGCGCTGCAGTGCGTCTAGCGGATAGTAAGCGCCGCCGGCGTGTAGAAATTCCAGGTAGCGGTCGACCGCGCCTGGCTTGCCGGCAAGCACCCCCTGCGCCAATGCGTGGGCGCCCGAAATGCCGGTGGCATACTGGTAGACATAGAAATTCGAGTAGAGGTGGGTTGAAAACTGCGCCCACGTGCTGCCCGTGCGCTCACGATCCATCGCCAGGTCGTCGCCATAACCCTCAGCAAAGAGATCGGCCATCAGGTTGTTCAGCACCGGCGCCGTCAATGGCTCGCCCCGTTCGGCGCGTTCATGCAGCTCCAGCTCGAAGCGCGCCAGCGGTGGAATGACGAAAAAGA
>DMDA01000063.1:0-148 GCA_003451595.1 Chloroflexota bacterium
CGCGGCGGCGGGCGGCGGCGTGGTCTCGTAAGCCAGGCGTTTGACATTGAACAGGTGTTGCACGCCGATGTTGTCGCCGGTGATGGCGCCGCCGATCCCGCCCGGCCCCAGCGTCATCGACGGCGTCACGCCGGTGGTCATGCCGACC
>DMDA01000063.1:419-1581 GCA_003451595.1 Chloroflexota bacterium
GGGCGTGGATCACCAGCGAATGGCCGCGACCGCCGTAGTTGATTAACTCAATGCAGCGCTCGCAGCCTGCCTCCCAGCCGTTCGCCTCGTACCAGCCGAGCACGGTGGTGAGCTTCTCGGCGGAGAGCGGCTCCTCGCGCCCGACCTTGCCAAGCCGCGCCACCAGGATGCGCGCGGTCGCCGGCACACGGATGCCCGCCATCTGCGCCAACTGCTGCGGGCTTTTGCCGACCGTCTTCGGGTTGATCAATGGGCCGGGCGTAAACAACAGCTTGGCCAACGCGGCTGTCTCGTCCGGCGTGACGAAGTGTGCGCCCTCCGCCTGCATCAATTCCGCCAGTTGCGCCGCGATCGGGGCATCGGCGACGATCGCTTGCTCCGTGGCGCAGATCACCGAGTGGTCGAACGCCTTGCTTGCCACGATGTACTTTGCCGCCTTGCGCAGGTCGGCGGAACGATCGACGTAGACGGGCACGTTGCCCGGCCCCACGCCATACGCCGGCTTGCCCACCGAATGCGCCGCACGCACCATCTCGCTGCCGCCCGTCGCCAGGATCAGCGCCACGTATTTGTGGCGCATCAGCTCCTGCGTGCCGGGTAGCGACACCTCCGTCATGCAGGCGACCAGCCCGCGCGGCATGCCGGCGCGCTCGCCCGCCTCCGCCATGATGCGCACGGCTTCGGCGCTGCATTTCGCTGCCGACGGGTGGGGCGCCACGACGATGCCATTGCGCGCTTTGACCGCAATCAGCACCTTGAAGATGGCGGTGGAGGTGGGATTGGTGCTCGGCGTCAGCGCGGCGACCACACCCATCGGCCAGGCGATGTCGTAGAGCTTGCGCTGGGGGTCGTGGCGCACCACGCCAACCGTTGGCATGGCGCGGATGGCATCCCACAGCACTTTGGAGGCGAGCAGGTTCTTGAGCGTCTTATGCTCGGGCACGCCGTAACCGGTTTCCTCGACGGCCATGCGACCCAGGCGCTCGGCGGCGGCAGCGGCGGCATCGACCATCGCCGCGCAGATGCGATCCACCTCGGCCTGCGACGCGTGGAGAAATTGGCGCTGTGCGTCGCGGGCGGCGACGGCCAGGTCACGAGCTTGTTGGATAGAAAGCAGGTCTTTGTCCATTTGCCTCACTGCACTATTGCACAGCACTATTGC
>DMDA01000063.1:1786-3047 GCA_003451595.1 Chloroflexota bacterium
GCACAGCACTATTGCACAGCAAAGCCGCTGTACTGGCGAATATGCTCAGGCTGAAATCCTAACACGATATCTTCGGCAGGGATGCCACGTTCGACCAACCGGTCAGCAATGGCGGCGTCGGTGCTGTCGTGTTGCACCCACACCTTGCCGTCGCGAATGTCGATGTGCATGATGCAGCCATGCACCCGTTGCTTGCCGCGCCAGCCGATCGCCAGCAGTTCATAGTGATCGGTCACCTCATCGAAGATGGTCTCCAAGTCAATGGCGCCTGTCGCTGGCCGGTATTGTGCATATTCGCGGAGCACTTCCTTGACGATTTGTCTATAGTTGTCTATTCGATCCATTGTGTGACGACCCCTTGTTCCTCATCGAAAACAATCAGTTTCAACTGATGCGCTTCGATCGCCAACTGACCAAACTCGGTGCCAAGGAGAGATACGTACGCAAATTCTGCCACAGCCAGGTACAGAACACGCTCAGGGTCGGTCTTGCCGAGCACTAGGCGATAGTTCACGAACTGACCAACTGCGGTGTGAAAATCGCTCAAAGATGATGCGCCTGCGAAACTTTTGACTTCGACCGCAATCTGTACGCCATCTCGATTGGCGCCAATCAACGACTCGGCGCCCAGGTCAATGAAGAAATCGAAGCTGCCGAACTCGATGTGTAGCGGATCGTGCGTGATGACCCATCCATCGCGAACTAAAGCATTTTTGACCGCTTGATGAAACAAATCACGTGCAGGCATCGTCGGCTACTAAAACTTGAACGGATCGCTCGCGACATCGAGCACTGCCTCCTGAAACGCCATCACTGCCGCCTTGCACGCCGGTTGATCGCCGGTGAGCATGGCGCCCATGTAGTTGGTCTCCGACGGCGGCATCGTCAACGCGGCGATGCGCACGGCGGCGGCTTTGAGCGCGGCGTCGAGCGCCACCAGCCCTTCCATCGGCGGGGCGACCAGATAGGCGATGGGCGAACCGAGCGGGATGTCGCACACCTTGGACAGAAACGAGCCGGTGCGCGAGATCAGGTGTGGGAAGAAGGCAATCGACTCATCGGCGTTGGCGGCATACCAGATCGCCTCGTTCTTCATGTACTCCAGCGCCGCGTGCAGCCCAGCGCGCACCTCCGCCGGATTGGGGCCGGCCAGGATCGCCATGATCTCGCCGGACAGCAGCCCCGAAGAATGCTTGGCGCCGGCGTAGAAGGAGCGCGCATAGGCGACCTCGACATCCGCCATCTTGGTCGCCTCGTCGAT
>DMDA01000063.1:3246-5780 GCA_003451595.1 Chloroflexota bacterium
TAGTTCAGAGTGTTTCAGCGCATGGCGGTCGCAGGTAAGTCGACCCGTTCCTCAATCCATTCACGCACCAGCGCGCTCATGCTCACGCTGCGCTGATTGGCGATTTGCAGAATGGCAGCTTTGGTTGGCGCATCGAGCCGGACGACAACTTCGGTTTGCAGATGGCTCAAGTCCTCGATCTCTTCGAAATCACGCGTAGGATAAAGATAATCCTCGCCGGTGTTGTCGATCACGCGCAACATGCCGTGCGCTTCAGCCTTGTCGGGGAGCACGCGGTAATACTGGCCCGGCGTGACCGAAAGCGCATCACCTGACTCGGCAATGCATTTCACGATACGGATTCTGTCTGTTTCCTGATAGTTCGTTGGTTTTATTCGAGTTCGCGCTTGACTTTTCATTTCACCGCCCCGATTCCATGCGCCTCATACCAGTGAATCTCAGCCAGTACAACCTTATCAGAGTCTTTATAGCGTATCATGGCAAAGCCCTTCAACTTGCGCCATCGTCCTTTGCCATAGCGCGATTGAGATGCTCGACTTCGCGAATCGAACGATTCCGGCTGATCGGCTCGATGTTGACGATTTCGCTGAGTAGATCGAAGTCTTCTGGTTGCATGAACTACGCTCATGTCGCCAGCTTCAATTTTACCCCCGACGCCTGATGTCGTCGCATTTTCTGCGCCAACTGCACGACGAAGGCGCCGGCTTCCAGCGGATTGGTGCCGCCGCCCTCGAAGATGTTGCAGATGACGTCGCGGTCGGCGTCGGTGTCGCCCGGCTTGGGGCGATACGCCATGTAGGCGCTCATGCTGTCGGCGCGCCCCAGCCCGGGCCGCTCACCGATGAGCAGGATCAACACCTCCGGCTGCAGCAGCTCGCCGATGTCGTTCATCACGCCGACGCGACAGTGCTTGACGAAGAAAGGGGTGCCAAAGCTCAGCCCGGCAGCCTGCACACCCTGTTTGATCACCGGCAGAATCTGGCGCAGGTTGGCTTCAATTGCGGCGGCGCTCAACCCGTCGCCGACGACAAGCTGCACCGCCGGGGTTTTGGCGCAGCGTTCGCGGATGATGCGCTTTGCCTCGTCGGCGAGCTGGCGCCCCAGATCAGGACGCAGCAGATATTCCTGTTTGCCGCCGGTGATGCGCGTCTCGACGCTGAACAGCCCCATCTCACTCAGTAACTTGGGATCGACGTCGCGATAGAGCGCGTCCTGCGTGATAGCATGATCGCCCTGGAAAAGCAGCAAGGATGCAGTTGTATAGCGCGGCCCTGCGCGCCCGACGCCAATCCGTGCGGTGGTGGCTGCAATCAAGGCGCGCAGACCGTCCGGGTCAGCGGGCTGTCGGACGCCGGGCGCGTAGCGGCGTTCTGGCGTGGTCGGATCGGGCAGGTCGATGGTCAGCGCGGGGCCGCCCGACATTGTGGACATGACGGGCGGCGGCGCAACCGCCGATGGCGCGGGCGCGCCTGCCGGTGCGGCAATGGCGCCTGCCGCCAACAATTCTTTGACTACAGCTTCCACAATTGCGGCTAACTTTGCATCGTCCATAGCTGTTCTCACCAAGCCGGATCGTTTTCAGAAAAGCATCGGAGTGTATGCGGATGCTGCGCCATCCGTTGCGCGGACGTGTATCATCTCCGCAGGAAAAACGACGGATCGCCCGCCTTCTCGGTCAACACACCGTCTTTCATCAGCCCCAAATCCTCCATCCATGCCTCGAACTCCGGCGCCGGGCGCAGCTTGAAGAGCTGGCGCAGCGTCGGCGCGTCATGGTAGCTGGTGCACTGGTACGAGAGCATGGCGTCGTCGCCCATCGGCACGCCCATGAAATAGTTGCAACCCGCCGCCGTCAGCATCACCGCCAGGTTTTCGATGGCGTTCTGGTCGGCGCGGGCGTGATTGGTGTAGCAGGCGTCCACACCCATCGGGATGCCGGTGAGCTTGCCCATGAAGTGATCCTCCAGCCCGGCGCGCTGAATCTGCCGCGCGTCGTAAAGATATTCCGGCCCGATAAAGCCGACGACGGTGTTGACCTGAAACGGATGATAACGCTTTGCCAGCCCGTAACAGCGCGCTTCCATCGTCAGCTGATCCCAGCCGTGATGGGCTTCCGCCGACAGCTCAGAGCCTTGCCCGGTCTCGAAATACATGTAGTTGGGACCGGTTGGGAAACAATGCTTGCGCGCCAGCGCGTAGGCTTCATCCAACATGCCGACGGAGATGCCAAAGGATTCGTTGCCTTTTTGCGAGCCGGCAATCGACTGAAAGACCAGTCCGACGGGCGAGCCGGACTCCATACACTTCATTTGCGTGGTGACATGGGCGAGGATGCAGTTCTGCGTCGGAATCTGCCACGTCTGGATCACGTCGTAGGTCATGTCGAGCAGCCGCGCCACCGAGCTGTACGAGTCATCCACCGGGTTGATGCCGATCACCGAGTCGCCGGAACCATAGGATAACCCTTCGTAGATTTCGGCGCGGATGCCTTCGGGCGAGTCGGTCGGATGGTTGGGCTGGTTGCGGCTCGACAG
>DMDA01000063.1:5994-6529 GCA_003451595.1 Chloroflexota bacterium
AGGTCGAGGTTGGACATCAGCTTGGTGACCGCGCTGATCATCTCGGCAGTGAGGCCGTTGGAAATGCGGCGGATCATCTCACCGGTCGTCGTGTCGGCGAGAATCCATTCACGCAGTTGGCCCACTGTCCAGTCCTTGATCTCACCATAGACGCGCTCGTTGAGGGCATCGTGAATAACGCGCGTCACCTCGTCCTGGTCGTAGGGGACGGCTGGCGTCTCGCGCAGCACCCACAGCGGCACCTCCGCCAGCACCATGCGCGCGGCGACGCGCTCTGCTGCGGTCTCCGCCGCCACGCCCGCCAGTCGGTCGCCCGACTTCTCCTCATTCGCTTTGCCCATCAGCGTACGGATGTCGGGAAACTCGTAGCTTTTGCCGTGCAATTTCGTGCGTAGAAGCATGATCGCCTCTCATGAAAGCAGGTGTTGCAACCGCAGATGTCGCAGAATCTGATTTCTCTGCGTAACCTGTGAAATCTGCGAAATCTGCAGATTGCATTCGGTCTACCGATAGAACACCAGCGTTTTGATGCTCA
>DMDA01000063.1:6754-26672 GCA_003451595.1 Chloroflexota bacterium
TAGTCGCGTTCGATGATTACCACCAGCGGGCGGTCGGGCGGCATGGTGGCGGCGAAGTCATTGAGCGCCGCCGCCAGCTCGACCAGTGCATTATAGTCCAGTGTGCGCCCGCTCTCCAACGCGATTGCAAAGGCGTCGGTGCGGCGGTCGATGTCCCAGCGCGTCACTGCGGCGTCGATAGCGGCGGCGACGGCGCGACGTTCCCAATGCGGCGGCATCTCCGGGCGCACGACTGGCGCATTGCGCAGCGGCAAAATTTCGCGTTCGGCCCAGATCGTGGAGCCGGAGAGCGTCACTGTCTGCGTACCGGCGCCCAGCACCGTTGCCCGCACCGTCTCCGCCGGCGGGACGATGCGGCGCCCTGCCAGCGCCGGATGACGGCGAATCGCATCTGCCAGCAGAGGCCCGACGTCGCCATGAATTGCCACCTCCGCCACGCTGTTGACCGGCGCCGGCGCGTAGTAATAGTGCCCGATGCCACCCGAAAACATCAGCACCGTGCCGCGCCCCGACACCGGCGCGGGCGGCGTCAGATAGAGCTGCTGCGCCAACGGCGAGGCTGTGCCCTCGATCAACTCGACTGTCAGGTCAGCCATGCGGTCGGTGAAGCGGCGCAGGGCGTCCATCGTCACCACGTCACCCACCCCCAGCCGCAGCCCACAGTCCGTCAGGATGCGCTGCGCCGGTTCGGCAATGGCGCGCACCCGTGCCGTGGCGCCGTCGATCTCCAAAATGCGTCCGCCGTAGTTCATCGCCGCCGTCGCCACGACCACGCCGCTGCGAAAGGTGGCGCTGTTGGCGCTGCCGCCGCCGATATCGACGTTGGTCACCGTGGTAAAGTGCACCTGCGAATAGTGTGCGGCGCCCGCCCCGCGCCCAGAGATCATGCTCTCAACGTGCGGACCGGCGACGCTGACCACAAACTCGCCTGCCAGCCCCGCCAGCGCCGCCAGAATCTGATCGGCGTTCTTCTTCTTCGCCGTCTCGCCGGTAATGATCACCGCGCCGGTCTCGACCTGTTCCGGCTGGACGCCAGCAGCCGCATACGCGCTGCGCACCAATCCCTCCAGGCGAGCGGCGTCCACGGTGTCGCGGTCGAGCAGCGGCGTAAACGTGATCGGGCTTTGGTAGATCACCTCGCGCCCGGTGATCGCCACGCGTGGAATCTGCCCTGGTCGCGCCACGTCGGCCAGCGCCAGCCGGGAAAAGACCACCTGCGTCGTCGTCGTCCCGACATCGATGCCCACCGAAAGAATTGCGCGCGGTTCAGCCATAGAAAAAGGCGGTTGCAGCACAGAAGAGTAAGAGATCAAGAGATTAAGAGATTAAGAGATTGGAGATTGGAGATTGGAGATTGGAGATTCGTGACGAGGCTGTTAATCTCCAATCTCCCAATCTCCAATCTCCCAATCTCCAATCTCCCAATCTCCAATCTCCCAATCTCCAATCTCCCAATCTCCTAATCTCCAATCTCCCAATCTCCAATTTACGCTTTCCGATACGTCACCTGCCCGCCCACTTCAAGCGAGTCGATCACACCGACGATCACCAGATCGACGGGCGCGTGCTGCGTCTGCGCAGTCTGACGGGCGGATGAGCCGTCGGTGACGATCACCAGGTCACCGGCGCCGGCGCTGACGGTGTCCACCGCCACCAACGGCGGTCCCGACGGCGCGCCAGTCTCGTCGGCGACGCGCACGAGCAGCAATTTGCGCCCGTGCAGCATCTCATCTTTGATCGTCGCAACCGCAGAACCGATGACTAGAGCAATTTGCATAACACCTCAGAATTTGCGTGTTGCGTGTTACGTGTAGGGTGTAGCCGACAGGCGCGTAGCGCGTAGCACGTATCACGCTACTAGTCTGCACTGTGGGCTAGCTTCGCCAGTTCCGTCTCGATGCGCCGCAGTTCGGCTTCGTCGGCGGGCGACGGCCCCGTGAAGCGCTTGCCAGCGTCCAGCTTCCAGTACAGGAACATAAATACGCCCAGGATGATGATCGACCAGCCTGCCAGCTCGTTGGGCGGGATCGAGAAGAGGATCGTGATAAAGACGATCCAGAGCAGGGCGATCACGTTGATGACAGGCCCAAAGCCGCGCAGGCTCCATGGTGCGGTCTTGGGCGTCGTGTATTCGCCCTTCTTGCCCAGCTTATTGCGCAGGTTCAAGTAGATCGGAATCCCGTACGCCAGGTAGAGCGCCGTCGTGCTGACCGCCACGATCACGGAGTATACCACTGAATAGACTGTCAACAGCACTGCCAGCGTGCAGGTGATGACGATCGCCCAGACCGGTGTGCGCAGTTGGGGGTGAATTTGCTTGATCAGGCTGCTGCCGGGCATGCCGTTGTCGCGAGCAAAGGCATACCACATGCGGCTCATGCTCGTGATCGACGAGAGGCCGCACAGCCACATCGCCACGCCGATGATGATGGCGATAATGTCGCTGAAGATGCGCACGTCGAAGTTTTGGTAGACCACATAGAGCACGGCGGGTGAGTTCTCGCCTGCCACCACGTCGGCGATGCCTGCCAGCCCGTTGGGGATGTGCAGCGTCAGCGTGAGCAACATGATGTAGCCCACGATCGAGGAGACTGCCACCGAGAGGAAGACGCCCCACGCGCTGTTGAGGCGCGCCATCACAGTCTCTTCGGCGACATGGGCGGAAGCGTCGTAGCCGGTGTATGTCCACTGCGCCTGCAAGAGACCGAGTGTGAACGCCAGCACCAGCCCGCCAGTGGCGTACAGCCCGGCCATCCCTGGTATCTTCATCATGATCGAGTCAAAGGTGAAGGGGCCAGCGGCAAACTCATACGCAATGTCGTTGGGATTGACGGTGACCTGGCTCTGGAAGAGGAAGCCAAATTCGTTCTTGAACTTGCCGAAAAGCACCAGGAGCAGCACCATGATCGCCACGCCGCCGATGTGCCACCAGACGCTGAAGTCGCTAAGTTTGGCGGTCAGGCGGATGCCGAAGATGTTGATCAGCATCTGCGGGATCATGATGATGATCATGACGATCACGACGGTCATGGTGTTGGTCGTGTCGAAATTGGTGCCAACAATGCGGTTGAAGGCGCCGGCGATATAGATCGCGGCGGCAAAATCGATGCCCGCCGTGATCATGATCTGCCCAAGCATGTTGAACCATGCCGTCACCCATGCCCAGCGGTGCCCGCCCAGGCGGTGCGCCCAGAAGTAGAGACCGCCCGCCGTCGGGTACGCCGATGCCAGCTCCGCCATCGAGGCGGCAATGCAGAGCACGAAAAAGCTCACCAGGGGCCAGCCATAGGTATTGATGATGGGACCGGCAAAACCAAGTCCGTAGCCGTAGAGGAGAATAGCGCCGGTCAGGATAGAAATGATGGAGAATGAAATCGCAAAATTGGAGAAGCCACCCATCTCCCGGAAAAGTTGCTGAGCGTAGCCAAGCTTGTGCAGGTCTTGCATGTCCTGCCGGATGATCTCTTCGCGTGTTTTAGGTTTGTTGTTCGCCATGTCCGTCTTCCCTCTTCAAGTGTGTGTAGTAACCAACAATAGATAGATCGAAAATACCGCCGGATGAGCGGTAATCGGCGACACATGTACGCGCAAGCAGACCTGGAACAGGCCAACTCAACAACTGAATTGTGGTCTGGGAGTCAAAATGTAGAAATAGTTTGAGTCTTTGGGGGCTTTTTGTCAAGTTGAGATAAATGCATCTATCGATTCGCTGTACTTTGGCCGATTCTGCGTCTGATGCTATGATAATCCAGTTACTAAACTGGCGTTTGTCATGTGTTCGACATGGCGCCCCAGCACGAAATTTGATTTTAGCGGCGGCCGATACGAAGGGCAGATACGAGGAAAGTATGGCATTTACGGTTACGACTGAACCACGCGAGCATCGCCAACTGGCGGTCACGATTGAAGTATCCAAGGATCAGGTTGACAAAGAATTGCGCAAGGCGGCGGCAAAGATTGCCAGCCAATATCGCATTCCCGGTTTTCGCAAAGGCAAGGCGCCCTACCACATTGTGGTGCAGCAATTTGGCCTGAACAACCTGTATTCTGAGTTTATCGACGAATTGGGGCAGAAGCTCTTCCAGGAGGCGATTGTACAAGAAGCGATCGAGCCGTACGCACAATCTTCCCTGGAAGATATCCAGTTGGAGCCGCTGACTTACAGGTTGCTTGTGCCGCTGGAGCCAGAAGTCAAGCTGGGCGACTATCGCACCTTGCGCGTTGACGAGGATCCCGTCGAAATTGACGAGGCCGAGGTCGAACGTCGTTTGGCCAACTACCAGGATGAGTATGCTGGCTGGCATGAAGTTGACCGCCCCAGCCAGTTTGGCGATCTACTTTCCGCGGATGTGCGCAGTGTAATCGTCGAGGGTGACGACGAAACTGTTGTGCTCGACGAGGCGGATTGGGATATCACGCTGGACGAGGAAAACCCAATGGAGCCGGCCGGTTTCGACCGCGAACTGTTGGGGATGCGCGCCGGCGAAGAGAAGACCTTTACACTTGGTTGGCCAGCTGACAGTCAGAGCATTTACGCAGGCAAAGAGGCGCAATTTCACGTCAAAGTCAACAGTGTTCAGGGTTACGAAAAGCCGCCGCTGGATGATGCCCTGGCGCAACTTGTTGGCCCTGATTTCAATACGCTCGACGACTTGCGTGAGTCGATTCGCGAGAGCTTGCGCGCCGATGAGCAGAATCGCGTGCGCAGTCGCTACATGGACAAGGTGCTTGACGCCCTGATAGAAATTAGCGAGCTAGATTATCCACCCGCAGTGATTGAAGACCAGATCGACGCAATGCTGCGGGATATGGATCTGCGCCTGCGTCAGTATGGGTTGGATGGGATTCGCGCATTCCTACGCCAGGCCCATCAAACCGAGGAGCAATACCGCGAACAATTGCGCCCCGAAGCCACCAAGATTGCTCTGCGCAACCTGGTCTTGTCGGAAGTCATCAAGCAGGAGGGCATTGAGGCCAGCGAGGATGACATCGAAGCGCGCATCAAACAGATCGTTGGCGTCGATGAGAGCGGCGAGATCAGTGAGTCTGCGGCGGAGTTGGCGGATGTACTGCGCTCGCCCGGTGGGCGCGCCATGATTATCAGCCAGGTGCTCACGGAAAAGGCGCTTAGCCTGCTGCAGGCGCTGGCGCGCGGTGAGGAGCCGCCAGTCTTTGCGCCGCAGACCGCTGCTGCAACATCGACGAGCGAAGCGGAAGCGCCTGTCGCTGCTGACGCCTCAGGTGAGACGACGCTGCCTGCTGCCGGCGATTCAGAGTGAACAAGTGCAACACTAACGCAACGCAAATATGCAAACGGAGACTGCTTACATTGGCGCCAGTCAAATGCGCGTATCGTGGGATTATCTTATTCACGTCCGTATGACGTTGGCTGGCTGCATGGGCAAGGACGGGCCGCAATCTGCAGTCACTATGATGAGGCAGGAGATACAGCGATGATCAATCCAATGAATGTCATCCCGATGGTGATTGACAGCTCCAGTCGCGGCGAGCGCGCCTATGACATCTACAGCTTGCTGCTCAAGGAGCGCATTGTCTTTCTGGGCACGCCGATCAACGACCAGGTGGCGAACCTGATCGTGGCGCAGTTGCTCTATCTGAATGGCGAAGACCCCAATCAGCCTATCAACATGTACATCAACAGCCCTGGCGGCAGCATCTACGCCGGGCTTGCGATCTACGACACGATGCAGATGATCTCGGCGCCGGTGGCAACCTACGCCGTTGGCGTAACCGCCAGCATGGGCACCGTGCTCTTGGCCTCGGGGGCGAAGGGCAAACGCTATGCGCTGCCGCACGCCACGATCCACATGCACCCGGCAAGCAGCGGCGCCCAGGGTTACACCGAGGATGTGCGCATCGCCTTCCGCGAACAGGAACGCGTGCAGACGCAACTCTTCCACCTGGTGGGCAAGCACAGTGGCCACACCTGGAAGGAGATCGAGGAAGAGTTCGTGCGCGACCGCTACATGAACGCGCTCGAGGCCAAGAATTTCGGTCTGGTGGACCAGGTGCTCGGCAACTCTGATGACGTCGTCGTCATCACCAAGGAAGGCCAGATCACCTTTGCTAACCAGATTCCGGCTTTGACGAACGGCGCCAACTGACATAGGGTGCACTTCTTGTTCTCCAGGAAGCATGCTTCCTGGAGAACATTGCAGATATTTCCGGCAGGCATGAACGAAAATAACTCTCCACACTGCTCCTTCTGCGGCAAAGATCGCGCCGAAGTCAAACGTTTGATCGAGGGCGCCGACGGCGTCTATATCTGTGATAGCTGTGTGCTCCTGGGTGCAGAAATCCTGGCCGAAGAAGGGGTCATCACTGGAGGCGTGCGCCCGGCAGTGGCTGCCGATCCCAACCAGCCGCGCGTGATCCCTAGCCCGCGTGCTATCGTTGAGCACCTCGACCAATATGTGATCGGTCAGGAACGCGCCAAGAAAGTGCTTTCGGTTGCCGTCTACAATCACTACAAGCGCGTCTTTGGTAGCAGCGCCAGCGAGGGCAACAAGCAGAGCGCTTCAGACGCCGCAATCGATGCCGACGTTGAGTTGACCAAGAGCAACGTGATGCTCATCGGCCCCACCGGCAGCGGCAAAACGCTGCTGGCGCAAACGCTCGCCAAGATGCTTGATGTGCCTTTTACGATTGCGGACGCCACCTCGCTCACAGAGGCAGGTTACGTCGGCGAAGACGTGGAGACGATCCTGGTTGGGTTGTTGCAGAACGCCAACTGGGACACAACGCGCGCCGCCTATGGCATCGTCTACATCGATGAGATCGACAAGATTGCCCGCAAGAGCGGCGACAACCCTAGCATCACACGTGACGTAAGCGGCGAAGGCGTCCAGCAGGCGCTGCTCAAGATCATTGAGGGCAGCATCGTGAACGTGCCGCCAGGGTCGGGGCGCAAGCACCCGCAGCAAGAGTTCGTCCAGCTCGACACGCGCAATGTCCTCTTTATCTGCGGCGGCGCCTTTGCACACCTGGCGGAGGTGGTGCGCCGTCGCATCAACCGTCGCGGCGCGATGGGCTTCGTGGACGAGAATGAACTTCCCCTTGCAGCGCCAGCGCCGGTGGAAGCTGCACAACAACCACCACTCCCGGAGGAGCCGTTTGCGCGGCGGCGCGAAAGCAAATTGCGTCAGCTCGAAAAGGACAGTCGCATCGAGAGTGAACTACTCAGCCAGGTGCAGCCCGATGATCTGCTTGCCTATGGCTTGATCCCCGAATTCGTGGGGCGTTTGCCCGTCGTCGTCAGCCTGGATGCACTGGATCGCCGCACGTTGGTGCGTATCCTGACTGAGCCGCGCAATAGCGTGGTGCGCCAGTTTCACCGTCTCTTCGCCATGGACGGAGTGGCGCTTGAGTTCGAGGAGCCAGCGCTGGAGGCGGTCGCCACTGAAGCGTTCTTGCGCAGAACC
The DNA here is from genome assembly GCA_003451595.1 of Chloroflexota bacterium. Taxonomy (GTDB): domain Bacteria; phylum Chloroflexota; class Anaerolineae; order Caldilineales; family Caldilineaceae; genus Caldilinea. Next base: position 14,197 of record DMDA01000063.1, read on the forward strand.
GGCGCGCGCGGGTTGCGCAGCATCGTCGAGGATGCACTGCTCGACGTCATGTTCGAGATTCCCAGTCGTGATGATATTACACGCTGCGTCGTCAATGCTGATGTCTTCACGCAGCGCACCCAACCTCTGTTGTTCAATGCTCACGGACAACGCGTCTTTCTCAGTCGGGAACTCAAGAGCGCAGCATGAGATGGAACGCTGCAAATCTATGCAGGGAGGCAAGATGCAAACGCATCAGCCTTCTTGGGGTTTGGGGATGAGAAAAATGTCAAGGAGTCCATGGTGAGTGAGATATGGCTTGTCCGTCATGGACAGACGGATTGGAATCTGGTGCGGCGCTATCAAGGACACAGCGACACCCCACTCAACGCCACTGGCATTGCACAGGCCGAACTTGCCGCCGAGTCGCTTGTCGGTGGACGCTACGCCGCCATCTACAGTAGTGACCTGCGCCGCGCCCGCACCACCGCTGAGATCATTGCCCGGCGCCTGGGCATGGAAGTGCTCCTCGACCCGCGTCTGCGCGAAGTCAATTTTGGCGCTTGGGAAGGCATGGTCTCCGCCGAGATTCAAACCCATTTCCCGGTCGAATGGAATGCCCGCATGACGGATGCACAGCATGCTCGCCCACCTGGTGGCGAGAGCGTCCAGGATGTGGCAACACGCATGTGGGCAGCAATGGATGAGTTTACGGCGCGTCATCCTGGTTGCCCGCTGATTGTTGTGTCGCACGGGCTGGCGCTGGCGACGGTGCGCTGTCGGGTGGAGGGGGCGCCTTTGGCGGAGGCGCGTGCACTGATCCCCGACAATGCGCAGGCGTTGCGCGTCGAGTGGTCGCCGCTTCATGCGCCGTTGCCAGTGGCGGGGTAGGTCAGTTGGCCGCACGCGTTGCCACCGACTCATGCGCTGCCGCCCGCAGCGCCGCCGCAATCTTCTGATCTGTGACCGGCAGTGGAAAGTCCCCCACTTCGTCGAGCGTCACCCAACGCCAATCCTGGCAACCGATGGCTTGCGGTGCGCCGGCTACGTGGCGCGCATGAAACGTGTGCAGCGTGATGCGAAAATGCGTGTAGGCGTGTTTGACCGTTGTCAGCAAGTCACCAACCTCGATCTCGATGCCCAACTCCTCGTCAATTTCACGGCGCAGACATGCCGCCAGATCGGCGTCATCGGCTTCCAGCTTGCCGCCTGGAAACTCCCACAGCCCACCCAACATGCCGGCAGCCGGTCGTTGCGCTAACAACAACCGGCTGCGATAGGGGCTGCCCGCCCAGATCACCCCGGCCGCAACGTCGTAGTGGGGCGTCTGCTTGCGCGGCGGCATGACCGGCCGCTCCGCCTGTGTCCCATGTGCGGCGGCCTGGCAGTGATCCTGTAGTGGACAGAGCAGGCAGCGCGGACTTTGCGGCGTGCAGAGCGTGGCGCCCAGTTCCATCAGCGCCTCGTTGCAGGCGCCTGCTGCACCTGTCGGCGCTGCCTCCACCAGGGCGCGCGCCAGCGCCCAAAGCTGGCGCAACACCGCCGGTGTGCTGATCGGCTGGTCGATGTCGCACAGACGCGCCAGCACGCGCTTGACATTGCCATCTAATATTGGCTCCGGCTGATTGTAAGCGATGCTGAGAATGGCGCCAACCGTGTACTCACCGATGCCTGGCAGCGCCAGCAACGCTTTGCGGTCGGCGGGCAACACGCCGCCGTGTACGGCGACGATTTGGCGGGCTGCTTTGTGCAGATTACGGGCGCGGGCGTAATAGCCCAGCCCCTCCCACGCCTTCAACACCTCTTGCAAGTCCGCAGCGGCCAGCGCCTCGACAGTCGGGAAGCGTTCCATCCAGCGTTGGAAGTAGCCCTCCACCGTCTCGACGCGCGTCTGCTGCAGCATGATCTCGCTGATCCAGACCGGGTAGGCGGCGCGTGCGCCAGCGCGTGCGCCGCGCCAGGGGAGCACGCGCTGATGGACGGCGTGCCAAGCAACCAGGCGCGCCGCCAGCACCGCAAAATCAGGTGAGTACATCGGGTGGACTACTGGGGGACCGACAACGGAGAGAAGAAACACTGCGCCAGCAGCGTCATCGCAAAGAACGCAGCGATCAACAACCACATCCAGCTGGCAAAGCCACCGCTCTGGTTGCGCTTTTTGGGCGGCTTGGGTTTGGGCAGCGGCGTCTGGCAGCGCCAGCAAACTTCCTTATCGTCAGGATTCCAGGTTTTGCAGTTTGGGCAGTCCATCTCACGATCCTCTTGTTGGCTTGGTGACGGTATCGTAGCACAAAGCATCCGGCGCGCCGAAAAGCGGGAGCCTCATCGTGGATGTATGAGGACGCAGGAAGGAGGAGTGGCGGCGCGGCGCGTACTATGTGGCGCCGACTTCAAACTTCAGCCCGGATTGGAATCACTAGCGTCGCGCCGTGAACTGGCAATATGCCCCGCCAGAGGTTGGCAGTGGGGGCAAAAATGGGTGCCGCGCTGCGCCACCACGCTGCGCACGATCGGCGCGCCACACTGTGGACAGGGTTGGCCGGTGCGCCGAAAGACCTTGAACTCTTCCTGGAAGCCGCCGGGCGCGCCGCCAGGACGGCTGTAATTTTGCAGGCTGCTCCCACCAAGACTGCTGCCAGCTTTGGCAATCCCAAGCCTGAGCACTTCTTGCACGGCGTTATGCAGCGCCGCGATCTCGATGCTGGGTAGCGTCCCCGCTGGACGCAGCGGGTGGATGCCTGCCCGAAAGAGCGCTTCGTCGGCGTAGATGTTGCCAACACCAGCGACGAGGCTCTGGTCGAGCAGCAGCGCCTTGATCGGTGCGCTGCGGCCATGCAGACGCGCCGCCAGGTAGTCAGGATGAAAGTCGGCGGCGAATGGCTCTGGCCCCAAGTGCGCCAGCACCGACGCCGGGTCAGGCGTCAGCCACAACCGGCCAAACTTGCGTGCGTCCTGAAAGCGCAACTGCTGCCCATTGTCCAGCCGCATGACGACGTGGGTGTGAGCCGCGAGCGGCGCATCGTCCGCTACGGTGAGCAGGTGGCCGGTCATGCGCAGATGGACGATTAGCGTCAGATTGTCTGTCAGCCCAAGCAACATGTATTTGCCGCGTCGACCAAAGTCCACAAAGCGCTGCCCGACAATCTGGGCGATGAACTCCTCGGCGGTGGGTAGGGCAATTGTGCGCGGCCAGGTTACGCTGGCGTCGAGCACTTGCCGTCCGCGCAGCAACGGCGCCAGCTCACGCACATAGGTTTCAACTTCGGGTAGTTCGGGCATGAGAGCTCAGTTGGGCGTTGAATGAATCGGTTCAAGCACGGCGACTACGCCACCATAGGATGCCAAATGTGGCCATACCAACCAGTGCCGCCAGTTGCAACCAGGGCAAGATTACCGGCAGCGCAGTGGTTGAAGCGGGTGGCAAGGCGGTGGCCGGTGACGCCGTTGCAATCAAGTTCGCCGCCGTCGCGGTTTCAGCCATTGCTGCCTCAGCTACTGTCGCCTCAACTGCTGTCGCCTCAACTGCTGTCGCCTCAATCGGTGTAGCCGTGAGGGTTGGCAGGGCGGTTGCCATCGGTGCGCTGATCACTGGGCTGGCAGGCGCAGCGCTGGGCGTGTTGGCTGTGACGCGTGCAGAGGATGCGGTGGGCGCCGCAAGCATGGCGCTTTCCGCTACTGCGGCGCTTTCGGCGGCGACTTCAGGCGCCGCCGGAGCACTGGCGAGCGCTGCATAGGCTGGTGCATCTTCGGCGCCGGCGATGCCGCTCAGCGCATCCTCTGTAGCGCGTTCACCGGGAATCACGCGCACAGGAGCGGCGGCGACAACTACCTCTGCGTCCGCCGACGTCGCCATGGGGGCGCCTTCGGTGTTGGCAGCGAGCGGCGCTGCGGTGGCGCTGACTGCCGGAGCGCCGCCTTCATTGGCATCACTTGGAGCAGTGGCATTTGCGCCTTGCTTGGTGGCAGGGTTGACTGCACCTGCGACGCTTGCAGCATCGTCAACCACTTCTGCCATGGCTTCGCTGGCAGGGGGTGCGGCGCTTTCCTGGCTGACTTGACTCATCATCGACGGTACTGCGAGGTTGGCGCCAGTGTTGCTGCGCAACAGCGCGGGCAACATCAACAGCACCAACAGGGCGGCCATGCTGGTCGCCAGCGCATTGCGCCATACCGGGTTGCCTCCCGCCCAAAACGCGCGCCAGCCATCGACCAAGCGTTCCCACCATCCTGGGGACATGGCGGATGGTGTGGCGGGTTGGCGCGCCGGGAGCGGCGCGGGATGTTCGCTGTGTGCAACCACGCTCGCTGTCGCAACGGGTTCGTCGCGACTTTGTCCCACCATCTCGGGCGTCAGGACGAAAGTGCGCGGGGCGCTGAGCATGGGCAGTGTGCGCAGCAGCGTGACAGTTTCCCGCAAAGTCGCCAGGCGCCAGGCCACCGTGGCATCTTCAGTGGCAGCTTGCTCGACAAGGGCGCGCTCACCTGGCGTCACCGCGTTGTCAATGTAGGCGGATAATAGTTCGTCCGTGATTTCGGGAAAGCGTGATGTCGTCATGATCCCTGTCGTCTTGCTGCACTCTACTGCTGGCGAGTGTAGCTTTGCTCATCCATAGGACGGAAAGCTGGCGGCAATAGTTCCGGGTATTGAAGCAGATAGTCGCGCACCCGCGCCCGCGCCCGATTGATGCGCGACTTGATCGTGCCCATCGGTGCGCCGGTCATTTCGGCGATCTCATCGTATGCATAGCCGTGGACATCGCACAGAGTCAACACCAGACGTTGATCGGGTGGCAACGCCTGAAAGCTGCGCTCGATCAACGCGCTCAATTCCATGCGTTCGACGTGGGCTTGGGGAGTGTCCGCCGGGTCGATCAGGTGGGGTGCGTAGTCGTCGTTGTCGGCCAGGTCATCCAGGCTGTCGGTGAGCTTGCGCTGGCGAGAACGCAGCAGGTCATAACAGGTGTTGGCGACAATGCGAATGATCCAACTCTTGAAACTGCCGCCCTGGAAGGCAGCGATGCCTCGATAGGCCTTGATGAAGCTTTCCTGCACGACATCGGCGGCGGCCGCGTCGTCTTGCAGCGTGCGGTAGGCGACGCTGTAGGCCAGATTCTGATAGGCCACAACGAGTTGATTGAATGCAGTCAGATCACCAGCCGCTGCACGGGCAATGATCTGTTCCTCGCCAGAAGCTGGCGTTGTGGCGTGATCCTCTATGCTTTGCACGAAATGCACCTGTTCTGCGGCGCAACCATTTGACGATTATCGATGTGCTTAGTATACTGACGCAATCTGTTGAGTTAGCCGAAGTGGCGGAACAGGCAGACGCGCACGACTCAAAATCGTGTGGGGAAACCCATGTGGGTTCGATTCCCACCTTCGGCACCAACCTTTCCCGGAGCACTGGCGCACAACGTGCTGCATTATAGCAGACGGCCAGGCATCCGGGAAACATTTTTGCGGAGGAAGTGTGGTGGACAATCGTCCAGCACCAGTTGTAGAGTGTCGGTACACTGGATTGAATGAAGCAGTGTTTCACCAACGCCGACAATCGGAACGTAATAATGGATAGAGTGACCCATTCGTTTTGGACTGACCGCTTCCCTCAAGCGCTTTCTCGTTTTTCTCCAATGCAATTCCATCGCATGCTCCCGACCACACACTGGCTTGTGTGGATCGGTGTCTTGCTCATGGTAGCGGGATGCGGTCCAGCGCGCGCCGCCGACACCGAGGCGACGTTGCGCAATGAGATTGCCCGCATCGCCCAGGAGTTCAACGCGGATCAGGACGTCGCCAGAGCGCGTGCTGCGCTAGAAGAGCTGGATGTCGCCAACCCGCGCCAGTACTTGATGTTGCAGACTGAGGAGATGATCGCCGCCAACTCTGACCCGGCGCTGACAGCCAGCCTGGTCAAGTTGACCGACGCGCTCAATATTCAATCCACAGTGATTCGCACATATGCGGCTCAGCAGGGGCTGGCGCCGCCAACACCGACTTTCGCTCTGGAAGCAATCGCCGTTGCGCCGACGCTGCCGTCGGTCGCCACGCCGGCGCCGACTGCCCTGCCGTCCGCTGCTGCGGATGTGGCGTCTGCTGCGTCGCTCACTACGCCTGCGGCGGTGGCGTTGCTTGACTTGCCCACGCCCACCGCGCAAAACAGCGCGCCGGCTGCGCCACAGGGCAAAGCCACCGGGCTGATCAATGTGCGCAGCGGGCCAGGCACCGAATTTGCTGCTGTTGCCACGCTTGCCGCCGATGAGACGGTCGAACTGACAGGTAAAACCCCGGCTGGCGACTGGTGGCAGGTGAAAGCGGCTGACGGGGCGACAGGTTGGGTTTTCGGCCAGCTACTGGAAACAACCGGCGACGTTGCCGCAGTTGCAGTTGCCGCCGACATTCCCACGCCGCCGCCCGCATCCGCACTGGTTGCAGATGCCGCGCCCGCCACGCCACCAGCTGCTGAGCCGACCGCAGCGCCAGCGGGTGAGCCAACCGCCGCCCCTGCGCCCGCCGGCTCACCCAGCGACCAGCCTTATTTCAAGCTGGTGGCCAGCCGCATGTGGAGCAAGGCCGAAAACGGTGATTGTCGCGGCCAGCACCTGTTGCGTATCAATGTCATCGACGCCAACGGCGTGCGCATCAACGGCGTGCGGCTCAAGGGCATCTACACTGGCGAGATCTTGGTGACAGGCAGCCAGGGCAAAGGTGACGGCGTGATCGAGTATGACCTCTACGGCACGGGTGAGGGCTTTGTGGTGATTCAGAATGACGATGGCCGCGAAGCAGCAAGTGACCGCGCTGAGGGCTTCACCACCCAATCGCGCGACATCAGTCAGGATGTCTTGATCGCCGGCGGCTATTGTTCCAACGCCAGCGACTGCCAGGTTTTCTATGACTCCTGGGGGTGTAACGGCCACCACAGTTGGGAGGCAACCTTCCAGCGCAACTACTGATTCTTTTGCTGGCTGGCCGTTGCGTGCGATAATCGCGGTGGTTTGTCCAGCTTGACCAGTCACTCAACCCTTTCCACCGACGGAGGCATGGGGTTTTGAAAGAAGAATTTATCCAATATGCGCCGCTCTTTGCAGGGCTTGGTGCAGATGAACAGAAATTACTGGGCGAGCGTTTCGTCCAACATAGCGCCCAATCCGGCGCCGTCCTCTTTCAGGTCGGCAATGCTGCGGATGGTCTATATCTTGTTGGCAAGGGCTTTGTCCGTCTCTTTACGGCCAGTGGCAGCAATCTGGCGACGTTGGGGCCGGGGAGCGTGCTGGGGGAAGATAGCCTTTATCGCGCTGTGCCTTATGACGTCAGCGCCCACGCTGCATCCGATCTCGACTATTGGAAACTCTCCGATCAGGACTTGCGCGCAATTATTGTGCAACATCCAGCGATCGGGTTGAAGTTGAGCCAGAATTTCGGCAGCCTGATCGCCCAAATGCAGGACTATCTTGTCCAGCAGCTGGGCAAGACGCCGGAACTGGCCGGGTTGCCTCGCCATACACTCCAGGCGATTGCCGATCAACTCGAACCGCGCAAAGTGGCGGCCGGTCAGGTGCTCTATCGTGCTGGCGATCAGGCCAGCGGCATCTTCCTGATCGAGAGCGGACGCATCGAGATTCAGCCGGACACTGCCGACGGTGAGCGGCAGGAGGCAACCGCAGGCCAACTGCTCGGGGCGCTGGCCTTGCTCACCGCCAAGCCGCAGACAGCGACCGCCGTTGCGCGCGAGGAGACGCTGCTGTGGGCGTTGCTGGCCGACGATTTCCAGATGATCGCTAGTCGCCAACCCGGTCTGCGGCGCAGCCTGGGGCGCAACGTGCGCGCTCGCCTGAGCCGCACCGATCAGATGCAGGCTGTGCTGCGCCTCTCGCAAATGCCTATCTTTGCGCAGTTGCCGCCTGCCACCATTCAGGCCATCGCCCAGCGCATGGTGCTGCAGCATGTGCCGGCTGGCGAGCGCGTCTACCGCATCGGCGAAGTCGGCGACGCCATGTATCTGGTCGAGAGCGGCGAGATCGAATTGACGGCAGAAAACGCAGTCGGTGTGGTCGAGGAGATCGGGCGCATTGGGCCGGATGGCTTTTTTGGCGAGCTGAGCCTGCTCACCGGCCAGATTCGCGTGGAGGATGCCACCGCCACCCGCAACACCAATCTGTGGATTCTGAACAAAAGCGATTTGGATGCCCTGGCGGCGCAGAACCCGGCGATCGGCAAGGCGTTGAGCCAGGGGGTGGCAACGCGTCTTGCCAACGCCAGCCAGAACGATGAGCAGTCATTGCGGCGCTTTGCGCTCTTGGCCGATCTCAACCCAGGCGATCTGAAGCAGGTCGCTGCGCTGTTGCACCCGATGCGCTACCGCGCTGGCGAGATTATCTATCGCGCCAGCGCCCCTGCCGACAAACTCTACCTGATCGACAAGGGCAATGTGCGCGTCCAGACGCTGGGCGGCGGCGCGTATCTGCTTGGCCCTGGCGAATCTCTCGGCGAGCGAGCCTTGATCACCGAGCAGCCGCACAACACCACTGTCAGCGCCGACACCGACGTCGATGTGTGGACGCTCAATAAACAAGACCTGGATATGCTGATGAATCGCTATCCAGGCATCGCCATCAGCATCACCCGCATCATCAGCCAACGCATGAACGAGATGCCAGCTGCACCGGTGGGAGGCTATGCGCCTGCGCCCGTCCCGGTGGAAGCGCCGCAACCTCGCCGTCGTCAGCAGGCGGTCGAGCCAGCGGCGCCCCGCCGGCCGCGCCGTGGCTTTGGCGAATGGTATGGCAGCCTATCGGGCGGCGCCAAAGTGCGTTTCATTTTGCTGATGCTCTTGTTGCTGATCTTCCTTTGCATCACAATTCCGCTGACAGGTTACACCATTATCAACGGTTTGAACGCGACGGGTCGTGCACTTGCCGCAACGCTTGAAACTGCCGTCGATATTGTGACGCCGGGCGATGTGGAAGTGGTGGCCGCTGATCTCAATACCGTAGAACGCATGCGGCTGGCCGATGCCTTGGTGCCGCCAACGCCTACCTACACGCCCTTCCCCACGCCTACGCCCTTGCCCACGCTGACGCCGACGCCTACCAATACGCCGGAGCCTACCGCTACACCTGAACCAGTGATTGTGCAGAACTATGTAGAGGTGGCGGCAGCGCCTGTCGAAGCGGCCCTAGCGGAGGAATCCCCGACGCCGGAGTTTGTCGCAGCTGCGGCGGCGCCGCGCAATCTCGATGGGCGACTTGCCCAACTTGGCGTGACCATCGAGGATGCGCAGGTCGCGCCGGGGCAACAATACTGGCGGCTGATCGAAGTGCGTTGGGAAGATGAAGCTCAGGCTGGGGGCAAGCACCATATCTATGCTGACGTCCTGGACGAAGCTGGCAATCGGATTGTGGGGCAACCCGTTACAGTCTTCTGGGGCGATGGCAACTATACAGCGGCGGTGGAAGATAAACCTGCCCCAGACTTCGGTTTCAATTACCAGATGTACGCCGCGGGGTACGCCTACAATGTGAAGGTGGAAGGGTTGCCCAGCGACATTCTGCGCGGCGCCGGTATGGGCGATCTGGCCAACCGCTTCAAGGGCATCCACGTTGCTTATTATTTGACCTTCCAACGCGCGACAAAATGAACGTCATCCGGCGCTGCCCCTCTGGCGAGAGCGGCGCCTGACACATGGCGGTCTACCTCTCACGCCTGTCGATCGTCACATCGCGTTGACCCACGACGATCTGGCGACTGCTTGTGATCCAGGGATGTTCGCCGTCGGCTGGCATACGCAAAATGCGGCCCCACCAACGATTGGCGGCGCCGTTGCTGCGGCTGACGGCCACACTGTAGCGCTCGCCCGCCAGCCAGTTGCGCAGAAACACGGAAAGGCTCGGTTCAGGAAACCAATTCACGCCTACAGCCCCGTTTGCGGCCTGCGCTCCTAGCTCCAACCATTGCCACGCCAGCGAAAGCCCATAGCAATTCAAGCCATAGACTGCGCGCAGGTCAAGCGCTCCTGGCGCAGTTGCGCGTAGCTGGCGTAATGCCGTGAAAGTCGCCTCGCCCACCATTTCCTGGCCGCGATAGCCGACAATCTGACCTGCCTGACCATGCGCCAGCAGCAGTAGATCGACCGTGTGCGTCCCTCCAACGGTTTGGAGCGTCGTCAGCAATTGTGCGCCTGTGGCGGCGGCGTCTTCTAGAATGATCACCCGGTCATAGCGACGATAGGCGCCGTAGAGACGCAGCATCAGCTTGGCGTATTCTTCCGTCGTCCAGTCGATGACGGACATCAACCAGCGCGGCAAGGTCAGGCCGGTGATGTGCCCGACATTCTCCAGGAAGACAACCAACGCAATCGGTTTGGACGACGCAGTCATCGACGGCACTGGGGCAAGTCCGGCGTTATGCTTCGTCGCGCGGCTGAACGACCCTCACCTTGAAGTTTTCCGTGATTGGTTCCATGCCCGCAACCAGTTTTTCCCAGTGGCTGGACTCAAAGATAGAGCGCGCCTTTTCGAGACTTTCCACTTCCCCGCCGCCCAGGATTTCCGGCGAGCCGCCCCAGATCGTGTACCAGACATCGGAGAACTGAAAGCCCATCCGCGCCAGCGCTGGCGCCATCTTGTTCACTAGATAATCCTGGCACTCCTGCTCTTTTCCTTGCTGCATATCGTAGCTGATCAGTACTTTGACCATAAGTTGCCACCTTGTATCATCAGCCAGCGACCAAACAGACTACGCTGTCGCCGACGTCCAAAATCACCAAAATCAGTCTATCATATCTGACGCACAAGCCTGCAAGGTGTGTTCCGATCGGTGATGTGCTGCAACTTGTCAAGGGCGCAGCTGCGGGCGATCCACGGGCTTGTGCTTGGGCGGCGGCCATCGACGCCGCCAGCAGGAGCGTCGATTGACCGTTCCAATGCGCTAGGATGCCGACGCATCGCGTCCGCACGGTCAGACGCCATGCGCTGATCGCTGTGGTGGTATACTCAACCTATCTGGCCTCGCAACAAGCGAGTATCATCTCTCTTTGCAAAACGATTGGAAGAAAGAATGGCAGCTGCAACTGTTTTTGCTCGATCTGAGATTCCCGTCGAATATACGTGGGACCTCACCAACATCTATCCCTCCCCGGCGGAGTGGGAGGCCACACTGGCGGAAGTCAAGGCGCGGCTGGCGAGCACGCGTCAGTTTCAGGGGCGGCTGGGTGAAAGCCCCGCTGTGCTGGCGGAGTGGCTGGCGCATCTACAGGCGTTGATGGCGGAGACCCAGCGATTGGTGATGTATGCTGCACTCGACTACAGCACCGACACCACCAATCAGGTCGCTGCGGCGCGCGCAGCGCAGGCAACCAGCTTTTCTTCACTGGTGCAGACCGCCACTGCTTTTGCCGAACCGGAGTTGATGCGCATTGGCTTTGCGACCCTACGCCAATGGCTGCAAAGCGAACCATCGCTAGCGATCTACGCCCATTACATCGACAACCTGGAGCGTCTTAGCTCCCATGTGCGTTCGGCGGAGGTTGAGGAGTTGCTCGGTCAAGTTGAAGACCCCTTCCGCACCGCCGCTAACACACACGGCATTCTCACCAACAGCGAGATCGTTTTTGCACCTGCCATCTCCACCGATGGAAGCGAGCAATTTGAGGTGACGCACGGCACACTGGGCGCTTTACTCAGTAGCCCCGACCGCACCGTGCGCCGCACCGCCTGGGAGAGCTATGCGGATGGACATCTGGCGTTTCAGTATACAATGGCGAATGCGTTGGCTGCAGGTGTGAAGCAGAATGTCTTCCGCGCGCGGGCGCGGCGCTACGGCTCTGCGTTAGAAGCTGCATTAACTCCGCCCAATATTCCGACACAGGTCTTTCATAACCTGATCGCAACCTTCCGGCGCAATCTGCCGACCTGGCATCGCTACTGGCGTCTGCGCCGCCGCGTGCTCGGGGTGGAGACCTTGCATGAGTATGACATCAAGGCGCCCTTAACCCAGGAAAAGATCGAGGTGCCCTATCGTCAGGCAGTCGATTGGATCTGTGCGGGCATGGCGCCGTTGGGTGAGGAATATGTCAATATCTTGCGCCGTGGTGCGCTGGAGGAGCGCTGGATCGACATCTACCCCAATAAGGGCAAGCGGTTGGGCGCTTTTTCGTATGGTGCGCCAGGCACGCATCCCTTCATTATGATGAGTTACAACGATGACATCTTCAGCCTGAGCACGTTGGCGCACGAGTTGGGACACTCCATGCACTCCTACTTCAGCTGGCGGACGCAGCCGATCATCTACGGGCGCTACACACTCTTTGCTGCTGAAGTGGCATCCAACTTCAACCAGGCGTTGGTGCGCGACTACCTGCTGCGCACTCAACGCGACCGCGCCTTCCAGATCGCCGTGCTCGAAGAGGCAATGAGCAACTTCCACCGCTACTTTTTCGTCATGCCAACGCTGGCGCGCTTCGAGCTGGAGCTGCATGAACGCGCCGAACGGGGCGAGCC
>DMDA01000078.1:0-35263 GCA_003451595.1 Chloroflexota bacterium
CTCAGAGAGTCCCCATCAGTAATGAACACCAGGCAATGAAAAGCGGTTCACATGAACCGCTTTTCATTGCCTGGGTTGGTGGTTAGCATTAGCGCTCAGTCAGAGACACGTTCGTACCGATGCGTCACCGTCGGCTCCTGCGCCTGCACGATCTGGCGAATCGTCTCGACGCTGATATGATCGACGATGTCGTGATCGATCAGGTAGCGGCGCAGCCGTTGCAACGACCAGCGCGAGTAGTGTAGCCCCAGCAGACGTGGATTGGTGTTGGCAATAGTCACGATCGCATTGCGTTGTTCTTCGCTGAAAACGGGTGGACGACCAGGTGATTTGCCGCTGCGCAGGCCATCCAACCCGTAACGATTGAAGCGATGAATCCATTTCCGCACATTGATTGGATGCAAGTGCACTTCTTCGCTGATCTCCGGCACCCGTTTGCCTGCTGCGGAGAGCATGATGATTTGCAACCGATGGGCGGGCAGGTCATCTTCAGGCGTGTCCAGGTGCGATTCCAGGGTTTTGCGTTCCTGTAGCTTTAGCTTCCGGGTGTATAGCGCCATCTTTGCATCCTTTCAGCAGAATTCAACGCGGGCAGGGGAGTTGTAGTGTGATCTGCAACCTTGCCCTCGTTGAATCTATGCTATCGGATGCAACGATTTAGGTGATCGTATAAATAGTGTATTTTTTGTCGATTACTCTGGGCGGAAAGTGCTTTTGCCAGAATAGCTGCATGCGGGGGTGAGAAGTGCTTGCTCAGTGCGGCGTCCCTGTAAAGGCCCGGATTGGCGCATTTTGTCCAAGCCGCCACCGCCTGACAAGCGCATAGCAGTGCGCTACAATTACGTCCCATGACGTGGTGAGCGACATCACGGCGTCGGCGCCCGCCATCAAGCCAGAGATCGTGCGTTCAGGGCGCGCGCCATTGGTGAGCATCACGAGCGGTGCGCGGCTCCCCATGCGAATCCAGTTCAACGCCGCCTGATTTTCATTGGTGAGGTGGTCGAATGCTTCAAAGAGAATGAGGTCACAGTCAGCAAATTGGTCGGGGTCCAGGTGACTGGTGGCGGATACATTGATGTGGATGGCATTGATATCGAAGCGCGCCAGCAAACGCAGTACTTTGTCATTAGGACGTTGACCGGTATGCAGGAGGGCGATCTTGGCTGGGGTCAATTCCATTTGCAGATACCCCGTCCGAATTTCGGGCACATGGAAATACGCGTCTGTTCTAAACATGCTGATCAGTGCATCCCAATTCTTGTGAAGTCTCTTCTTGGCAGCACTCATGCGGGCCTGAAGCACGCTAAGTCACGATATGGATGTAACGCGCTCAGCACGACATCTGTACTGCAGTATTGTCGCGATCTCCGCACGAACATGAGCGATTATAGGCGACAATTTCTGAGGAATCAACGCTTTTCTCTTACACTTTGCTGACAAAGGCTATGCGCAGTATGCACGTCGCAGCCCCCATTTTTGTCAGGGCGTATTGTGGAGTGAAGTGTGTGGAGACTTGTGCTCACAACGGCGTTGCTCTGCCGTCGCCTGCCTAGATCGGAGAGGGAAGCGCATCAAGGGTGGGGAACAGATTGAGCATGTAGGGTGCAACAAAGGCGCCTACAACTGGAAATTGCGACCGTTGTCCGGCACAGCTTTGTGACTGTAGTTGGTGACATAAGTCAACAACTTTTCGTGGAGTTTTTTCCAACCTGTGCTCTGGAGAATTTCTTGCAGCTTTTCTTTGCTTTCGACCGCACCTAGCGTCAGCATTTGCGGCCCTTCTCCGTACATGGTATACAAGACCTCGCTCGGCTCGATGCCGAGCTGCATCAGGCGTGGGGCGAATTCACGCACGACGAACTCGGAAAAGTCCTGTTCGCGCCCCATTTTGATATCCCATTGCATCAGTAGGCGGACCATCGTTGTGCCCAATTCATGGAAAGAAACAATCGGTTGATCGAGATTCACGATACCAGAAGCAGGGAGGAAACGCAACTTTGCAGCCAGTGGGAGGCGCGGCGAAGCGATCCTGCGCCCGCAACTTTTGTATACGCAGGGTGGCGCTCCCACGCCGGTATGCGCACCTGCCCGCTCGCTCTCGTGTTGTTGTTGGCGATCCAGGCATTGCTGATTGTCCAGCCTCTGCGCGCAGCGCCATTGATGCAAGTTTCCGCCCCCCCTGGTGAGACTATCCTTCCGGTTGTCAGCCCCGGTGCAATGACAACGGCCACACTCCATACGCACGTTGCCACGATCGTGCTTGACACCAGTGAGAGCGGCGGTGTCACCATTATGCTCACCGCCACCTATGACATTCGCAATGATGGCAAAGAGGCGCTCCAGTTCCCTATCACCATCAATGCCTCCACGCCCTTGGTGTGGGAGCTGACGCAAGATGGCGCACCTGTGGACGTGACAAGCTCGACGGATGGCCTGGCTTCCGCCACCATCATCACACCAGCTAACAGTCGCACTGACCTAGTGCTGACAGCTAGCCGCACCGTACCGGATCAACCCTTGTTGCGTCTCGTCTACCCCACTGAACTGTTGCGTCAATGGCGGGGACAGCGCAGTGTGCGCGTCGATCTGCGCCCGGATGCCCAATTTGACCCTGCAAGCTGGTTGCGTATCGAACCGGACACGTGGCGCTACACCGTCAGCGACGCACCGGAACGCGAATGGCTCTTTGAGGGCGAGCTGCCGCTGCGCATCCTCTGCACGCTGGTGGCGCCGGGCGTATGGCAGGAATTGCAGACCCTGCACGCCGCAGCCCAGGGAGCTGCACTACAGACCTACGCTGTGCTTGGTCAGCGGTACCAGGCGCTGGCCGACGCTGCCGCACAACTTGGCGACGGTCAGGCGCAGGCGCGCTTTCTGGCGCAGGCAACGGCAGCTTACGCCGACGGCATTCGCCAGGGTGAATCGATCGGCGCATCTGCCGTCGAATTGGCTGCGCTCCATGCCGGGCTGGCCGCACTGCACCGCGCCCGCGTCGTCGCAACAGGTCATGCCCAGGATGCGCAGGCGATGGTCGTCGAAGCCGGCTTGGCGTTAGCCGGTGTCATGGTCGATGATCCGCGTCGGGGCGAGCTAGAGCAATGGCAGGTTGAAGGGCTGCGGCTGATGCTGGCCGATCTGCGCCGACGGGGCGACATCCCCGGCGCGCTGGCGCTAATCGAGCAACTCCAGGCGCTGCCCGCCACCGCCGGCAGCAGCGATTTTCTGGCGCAAGAGCGGCAGGCGTTGATTGTCCAGCAGGCTGTGCAGCTCATTGAACAAGGCGACCGCGCAACAGCGTTGGCATTGGCCGGCGACTTGATCCAGTCGCCAACGTTGCAGCCGCCGGCGGAATATCGAAACCTCTTTGCCCGTTGGAACGTTTCTACTGCGATGACAGCAGCGGGCACGTCGGTGCGCGTCGTGGCGACGCCTGACGAAGACCGCAGCGCCGATGCGCAGGTAGCGCTCGACGCCATCGTGCAGACATGGCGCGCCACGCCGACGACGCGAGCGAGCAATCCGCAGCTTCGGCGCATCGATGCCGATGGCGTCCCCACCCTGTTCGAGCTGACCTTACAGTTGCCGGCGGGTGGCAATGGCGTTGCTCTTGCCAACACATTGCCAGCGGGGGCTGACTGGGCGCTGTTGCGCGTTCTGCTCGGCCAGCTTGGACCACAGATCGAGACGCACGCCGACGGCCTATGGCAACAGGTGCAGGTGTCGCAGCCTATCGACCTGCGCGCCGCAGGCGATCAATGGCAACGCCTGGCCGCCGAACTCGACCGCCAGGCCGCACAATTCGAGGCTGACGCCACTGGCGACGTGGCCGCTGATATGCAGGCATCGCAAGCGGCGCGACTGCGAGCGGCGAACTACCGCATGACGGCGCAGGCATGGCGTAAACTGGCGCAGGACAGTCAGTTGTTGATCTCGCTGGCGACACCCGGAGTGGACAGCGCTGCACGCAGCTGGCAGGTCACAGTCGCCAGCCCACCGCAGATGCTGAACGTGCAGGTCACAGCACCCAACCCGGTGCGCCTGCTGCTGGCTGGTGTGGTCGCACTGGTGGCGATTTTGGGCGTAACTGCACTTTTGTGGCGCCTTTTGTAGAATAATTGAACTCATGGCTCAGACAACACAACCGACGCCACCGATGGCGCGACGATTCCGTTACCGCGAGAGCGTCTACTTTCAAGATGGCCACTGGCTCAACGCCATTCTGACCGCACTGCTCTATTTGATCCTGGCGGCGGCGCTCGATGCCGCCGGCCATGTCCAAAGCCTGGCGGTGGTGATCCCTGTTGCGGCAGGCGCGTATCTGCTTGGCTTGCTGATGTCGTTCAGCCGCTTCGACGGCTTTTTTGCACTGTCACACAGCATGTTTGTCGGTCTAGCCTGGATTCTTTACTCGATCGCGCGCACCGTGCCTGCCAATCAGATCGAGCCTTTCCTCGCTAACCCCAACGTCAGCGAGTTGCAGGCGCGCGTCTACTTCGTGCTGCTACGGCTGCTTGACTGGGTGGATGCTGCGCTGAGTCGCTCCGCCAGCGCCGACAACTATGTCTTTATCTTCGAGATTTGCTTTCTAGTGTGGTGGCTGACTTATCTCGGCGTCTGGTCGATCTTTCGCTACGGCTACACCTGGCGCGCCGTCGTACCGGCGGGGGTGGTGCTGTTGATCAACACCTACTATGCGCCTCACTCGACGGTGGGCTTTCTGCTGGCCTTTGTCCTGGTGGGGCTGGTGCTGCTCGTGCGCACGAATCTGGCCGAGCAGCAACTGCGCTGGCGCGAACAGCGCATTTACTTCCAGCCAGACATCGTGTGGGATTTTCTGCGCAACGGCGTGCTCTTTGCCGCACTGCTGGTGCTGGTCGCCTGGGTGCTGCCAGGACTGGGGCGCAACCCACAGATACGCGCGCTGTTGACGCCCATCAACTCGACCTGGGAGTCAACCGCCGAAAATGTGCAACGTCTCTATCAGGGTCTCAATCGCCAGCCTGCGGAAGTGACCTCAACTTTTGGCAATTCGCTGACGCTGGGCGGTGAGCGCAATGTGACCGATGCGCTGGTTTTTCAGGCGCAGGCGGCGCGGGCGCGTTACTGGCGCGCCGTTGTCTTCGATACCTACGAAGCGGGGCGCTGGTTCAACACTGCCGAAGAAGTGCAACGCTATGAACCGGGTGAAATTGCGCCCATTGCCAGCTGGCGCGCCCGCACTGCCATCAGCCAGACGATCACGCTGCTGGCGCCGGTGGGTGCGATCCTCTTTGGCATGCCTGACGTGGCGCAGGCTACGGTGCAGCTTGAGGCGCAGGTGCGCGCCCAGGCCGGCGCCACGCCGATCCCGGCGGCAGGCGCGCCGGCGGAGGCGCCGCCAGTCGAGTTCACCTTGCTGCGCACCAACCGCGAACTGGCGAACGGCGACCGCTATGTCCTGGTCAGTGCCGCCACCGACGCCACCGTACGCGATCTGGAAAACGCCAGCGCCAACTATCCACCCGAAGTTCTTGACCGTTTCCTGCAGTTGCCCGAAGATTTCCCGTCCAGCGTGGCCGAACTTGCCCGGCAACTCACCAGCGGCGCAACCACACCTTACGCCAAGGCGAAAGCCATCGAAGCCTACCTGCGCACAATTCCCTACAACGACGCCATTCCGGCCCCGCCGGCGGAGCGCGACCCACTTGAGTATTTCCTGTTCGACATTCGGCAGGGCTATTGCGACTATTACGCGACGGCGATGGCGATGATGCTGCGCGTCGTCGGCGTGCCCGCGCGCACCGCCAGTGGTTACGCCGAAGGAACCTTCGACGAGGAGAGTGGAGCTTACTTTGTCACCGAACGCGACGCTCACACCTGGGTCGAGGTTTTCTTCCCAGAATACGGCTGGATCGAATTTGAACCGACCGCTGGGGAAAGCCCGCTGGATCGACCGACCGGCGATGACCCTGCCCAACTGACGCCCAATCAACCGCAGCCTGAGCCAACGCCCGCCGCCGGTGCACCTGGCGCCGAGCCAACGCCGTTGCCGGGGCAGAACGAGCTTCCTCCGCAATTCACCGGTGAGGAGTTGTTGGAAGGGCAAGAGAGCGCCGCCGCCGCTTCACCGCTGATGGCATGGTGGCTGGTGCTATTGGCGCTGATCATCGTCGTACCGATCGGCGCACTGCTGATCTGGCGCGTGCGCAGCAGTGGCCCAACCATCTTCACCGCCGAGTTGCCGGTGCAGGTGTACGAACGGCTGGAACGCTGGTCACAGCGGCTAGGGCTGCCGATTCGCGCCAGCCACACGCCGCATGAGCACGCGCGCACGTTGAGCGGCGCCCTGCCCGAAGCTGAACCGTATGTGTGGGAAGTGACAAACTCCTACGTACGCTATCGCTTCAGCGGCGCCGAACCGCGCGTGGAGACACCTGGACAGACACAGCCGCCAGCGCTCTGGGAGACGTGGCGGCGGCTTGATGGCATCTTCTGGAAGGCCTGGCGACGCGCCTGGGTGCAGCGCTTGCGGCGTAAACCTGTCAATCTACACACGCTTGTGCCGCCCAAAGAGAAGGGGCGGCAGCCGTAAGTCCACAGGTCCTGAGTCTTCCGTCACCAGTCTGCCGATGCAGACCCAAAGACTCAGGACCCAACACAGATTTACAACGTTGGCGTCAACAACATAATCTGCGTTTCTTCCGGCAAATTGCTCTTGGCAATCTTCAGGGTGTCCACCGGGTCCAGAGCGGTGGCGCCGAACTCCTTGAGGAACTTCTCGATACTCTCCAACCGTGCTGCCAGATCGGGGGCCAGCCCATCGTGCCGATAATGCATCGGGATGACGATGCGCGGCTCTAGCAGACCAACTAGCTCAACGGCGCGTGCCGGGTCGAGCGTGTCGCCGCCGCCGACCGGCACCATCAACACATCGACTTCGCCGATATTCAGTTCCTCGATCTCGGACTGCGTCGGCACTTCGCCGATGTCGCCCATGTGACCGATCGTCAGGTCGCCAAACTCGAAAAAGAAGGCGACGTTGCGTTCTGGCGGACGGCCATCCGTGCGGCGATGATAGGTGGTCAGCCCGGTGATGAACACATTCTTCACCTCGTATTCCCCAGGCCCGGACAGCACCTTCGGTTCGCCGCTGATGCGTTCGACCGCATTGTGTCCGGCGCGGTCATGGCTGACGGTCACAATGTCGGCGCGCACCTTTGCCAACGCCGGACCGACCGATCTATCGTAGGGATCGCAGACTACGGTCACCCCGCCCTCGCGAATCCGAAAACAGGAAAGACCGTACCAGGTAATATCCATTGCGCTTGCACTCCTGCTGCTCAGGTGATCGGAACATTTGTTTCGATCCAATATACCGCAGGTTCGGCTTCATTCCAAACCGCCTGGCAGTGGTATGATGCTCACCGGGACAACGTGTAGCGGCACGATGACTGCCGGATTGACGATCAGTCCTCCCGGAGGCTCGGCAGCCCGGAAGAGGCAAACGATGTTACGCGAACGTCCAGGAATCATCGACACACGTCGCCGGCAGTATGTAGCGACGCACAACGGAAGGCAAGCAAACGATGCACATCGAAGCGAGAGATGTTGACTGTGTGATTACGGTGGCGCGCGGCGCTGGCGATCTGGTGCGCCGGATGTACGCGTCTGGCCAGGCGACTGTACGCGAAAAGTCGAGCGAGATCGATCTGGTCACTGCGGCGGACGTGGCTGCCGAAGACTTTCTTCGCAGCGCCCTCGAGCGCCTCTATCCTGGCATCGCGCTGTGGGGCGAGGAGAGCAACCAACCGCCAGATCAGGCGCTGTACTGGCTTGTCGATCCCATCGATGGCACCACCAACTTTGCGCACAATGTCGCCTACTGCTCCGTCAATATTGCGCTGCAGGATGGACTAACTACATTGCTGGCCGTGACCTACCACATTGGGCTGGACTGCACCTACCACGCGCAACCTGGCGGCGGCGCCTATCTGCGCACGTCGCACGGCGAAGAAAGCCGCTTGCACGTGAGCGCCACCGCCAGCCTGCGCAAGTCGCTGCTGATCACCGGCTTTCCTTACCATCGCGCCGAAGCAGCGGACAACAATGCAGCGGAGTTCGTCTACTTCATGCCACGCACAGCCTGTGTCCGCAACTTTGGTTCGGCAGCCCTCGACCTGGCGCACGTTGCACAAGGCGCGGCGGATGGTTACTGGGAAGGCTGGCTCAATCCCTGGGACATTGCCGCCGGTGCGCTGTTGGTGCGTGAAGCGGGTGGGCGCGTCACGACCTACGGTGGGCGTGAGTGGACGATCCGCGACAACCACATCGTTGCCAGCAACGGCGTCCCTGCGCTACACGATGCCCTGCTGGAGGGGATTCGCACCGCACGCGCCCCATTGACGGCGCCGCGTCTAAACATACACGGATAAACCATGATTCAACCTCCCGATTTCAACCAACTGATCCGCCTCTACCCACCCATCGGCGAGATGACGCCAGCCGCTCAGCGCCTGCTGCGCGATAACTTGCAACTCGCCACGGCGCCTGCCAATCATGTGCTTTTCGACCTGGACTCGCCATGCTCCCTCTTTCTCCTGCTGTACGCTGGCTCGATCCGGGTGATCAAGCCAGCGCTCTCTGGTCGCGAGCTCTTGCTCTACCGGCTTGAGCCGGGCGATTCGTGTGTGCTGACGGCAAGTTGCCTGTTGGGGCGCAGTAACTACCCGGCGCGCGGCGTGGTCGAGACCGACCTGACGGCTTATGCCCTCGCACAGCCGGTCTTCAACCAGTTGCTGGAAAGCTCGACGCCCTTCCGCGCCCTGGTCTTCAATCACTTTGCCGACCGCGTCGCCGACCTGATGCAGTTGGTGGAGGAGGTGGCCTTTGGTGCGCTCGATCAACGGCTGGCGGCTTATCTGGCCGCGCGCGCGCCGCGCCTGGAGGCGACCCATCAACAGATCGCCGATGAACTGGGTACGGTGCGCGAGGTAGTCAGCCGTCGCCTCAAGCAGCTAGAACACGCCGGTCTTGTACGCCTCGAACGGGGGCAGGTGCAGGTGCTCGACGCTGTACGCCTGGGACGCCTGGCTGGTGCGCTGCGTGACTCCAGTCACTGACACACCTGTGTTCCGCTGCTACACTGTGTCATAGAGCTGTCAAAGTCATGGAAGCTGTCAAAACTGACGAGACGCACCGAAGCATTGTAACGAAAGGAACACAAACATGATCAAGGTCAATGAAGCTGGTTGGGATCGTATCGTGCGCATTATCCTGGGCATCGTCATGCTGGTGCTCGGCTGGGGCGGCTTTGTCCCCGGCGTCTTTGGCGCCATCTTGCAGTGGCTGGGCTTCGTCCCGCTGCTCACCGGTCTGATCGGCTGGTGCCCGCTCTATTCGCTCTTCCGCTTTGGTACAAAATCTGCCTGAGTCTTCGGCCGTCTGTCGTCTTGGGGGGCGTGCATCGACGGGTGCACGCCCCCTGATTTTTCAGGAGGGATGGATGAATCTTGCTGAATTTCAGGCGCGAGTGCAAGCCAACCCGCGCCCGGTGATTGTCGATATCTGGGCGCCCTGGTGCGGGCCATGTCGCACCCTCAGCCCGCGCCTGGCGCAGGTGAGTGAAGCATACGCCGACCAGGTCGATGTGTGGCAGATCAACGCCGACGAAGCGCCAGAACTGACGCGAGCGCTCAAGATCATGGGCATCCCGACGCTGCTGATGTTTCGCGACGGTCAAGAGGTGGCGCGGCGCACCGGGCTACAGTCGGTCGACGCGCTGCGCACCATGTTCGACGCACTGCTCGTCACCGACGCCAACGGCGCTGCGCCGCGTATCGCCAGGCTGAGCGACACGGAGCGTTGGCTGCGGTTGACGACCGGGGCAATCCTGGTGGGCCTGCCGATGCTGATGGGTTGGTCGCCCTTTCTGGTGATCGTTGGCGCAGCCGTGATTTTCAGCGGCGTCTATGATCGCTGTCCGCTCTGGCAGGCGATTACGGCAAAGCTGCGCGCCGCATCAAGAACAGCGTGATTACTGATTTCTAGGTTGATACTTTATGCGCGCAGTGTTGCGTATGACGTGTTGCGTGAGGGATTCCGACACGTAGCACGCAACACTGAAAACATGAAAACTCTGCCTAGAAATCAGTAAAACCAGTGACAACCCTACCCGCATTACCCTGGCTGGCAAGAATCTACGGCTGCAGGCCGCACCCGCGTCGATCCGTCAGATGAAGACGAATACGCGTGACGCCGGACACGACCTGGCCTCACCGCACCCGCATCGTCACCCTTGTTGCGCCAGCTGATGGTGGTGATTGGCCGCCGCATGCACAAACGCCAGAAAGAGCGGGTGCGGTTTGTTGGGACGGCTCTTGAACTCTGGGTGGAATTGGCTGCCCAGCATAAACGGATGTGTAGCCAACTCGGCAATTTCTACCAGCCGACCGTCAGGCGACACACCGCTGAAGACCATGCCATGCGCCTCCAGATCGCCGCGGTAGGCATTGTTAAATTCAAAGCGGTGACGATGCCGCTCCTGCACGACCGGGCCGACGCCCACATCCGCATAGGCGGCAAACGCGCGTGTATTGGGGACAAGCTGACAATCGTAGGTGCCCAACCGCATCGTGCCACCCATGTCGGCAATGTCGCGCTGGTCGGGCATCAGATCGATGATTGGGTACTCCGTGCTGATGTCGAACTCGGTGCTGTTGGGTTCGTCGGTCTGGTAGATATGACGGGCGAACTCGATGCACATCACCTGCATCCCCAGGCACAGCCCCAGATAAGGCAGGTTATTTTCGCGGGCGATGCGGGCAGCAATGATCTTCCCCTCGATGCCGCGATAGCCAAACCCCCCAGGCACGACAACGCCATCGGCGGCCAGCAACCGATCTATACCGCGGCCCTTCTCCAATTCCTCCGAATTGACCCAATCGATCTCGACATCCCACCCTGCCGCCAACCCGGCGTGGATCAGCGCCTCTTTGACGCTCAGATACGAATCCTCCAATTCGACATATTTGCCAGCCAGCGCGATCCGCAATGTGGGTTTGGTGCGCCGCAAATCGGCCACAAATTGTCGCCACGCCAGCAAGCCAGTCTCCGCCGGCTGCAACTCGTGCAAGTCCAGGCGTTGCATGGTCCAGGCGCCCAAGCCATGCTCTTCCAGGCTGAGGGGCACTGCGTAAATGGTGTCGGCGGTGAGCAGTGGCACCACAGCTTCGCGATCTACGTCGCAGAAGAGCGCAGTCTTGGCGATGACATCATCATCGACGGGATAGTCGCTGCGCAACACTACCACGTCGGGCGAGATGCCGATGCCGCGCAACTCGCGTACACTGTGCTGCGTTGGCTTGGTCTTGAGCTCCTTGCTGGCGGCCAGATAGGGAAGCCATGTCACGTGCACATAGAGCGTGTTGGCGCGCCCCACATCCTTGCGCATCTGACGAATTGCCTCCAGGAAGGGCAATCCCTCAATATCGCCCACAGTGCCGCCGATCTCGACGATCAGCACGTCGGCCTGCGCCACCCGCGCGGCCAACCCAATGCGCCGCTTGATCTCGTTGGTGACATGGGGGATGACCTGAATCGTGCCGCCCAGGTAGTCGCCGCGCCGCTCCTGGCTCAACACCGACGTGTAAATCTGCCCGCTGGTGATGTTGCTCAACTTGGAGAGATTGACATCCACAAAGCGCTCGTAATGGCCGAGGTCAAGGTCGGTTTCAGCGCCATCGTCGGTGACAAAAACCTCGCCATGCTGATAGGGCGACATCGTGCCAGGATCGACGTTCAGGTACGGGTCTAGCTTCATGGTCGCCACGCGCACGCCGCGCGCCTTCAGGATTGTCCCCAAAGAGGCCACGGTGACACCCTTACCCAAGCCGGAGACTACGCCGCCGGTGACGAAGATATATTTGGTCATAATTCCTCTTTCATTTTTGGTGCTGTCAAGCAGACGCCATTGCTTCTTTTCTGAGCCTCTCTTTGTGAAGCCGCTGATTGTGTATTGTGCCAGAGATTTTCGGCGTTGCCACAATGACCGCACCTAATGCTTTGACAAAACAGCAGCTTTGACGAAAGGAGACGGGCGCCCCAGCGGCGCCCGTCCGATTCGATATGCAATTACCCGGCGCCGCCCCCTGGTGTAGGCGTTGCCGTCACTGGGCGTACGACAGGGTCCGGTTGCGTCGGATCGCCCGCCGGCTGTGGCGACGGCGGCGGTGGCACAATGGTTGGCGCCGTCGTGGGTGCTGGGGTGGGCGTATCAGTCGGCGGCGGCAGCGGCGTCGGCGTATCAGTCGGCGGTGGCAGCGGCGTGTTGGTCGGCGTGTCGGTCGGCGTGGGCGCCAGTGTATTGGTTGGTGTGCTGGTGGGCGTATCAGTCGGCGGCGGCAACGGCGTCGGGGTATAGGTCGGCGTCGGCACAATGATCAGTGTTGGTGGTGGGATCGGCGTTGGCGTAAACGTAGCCGTTGCCTCACCGGCGTCGGGGGTTGGCGTGGGCGTTACGATCTGGGGCGTCGCCGTATTGGTCGCTGTATCGGTGGCCGTCGGCATGGGCGTGGCAGTTGCTGTGACAGTTGCTGTGGGCGTTGGCGTCACCGTTGCAGTTGACGTTGCGGTAGGCGGCTGCCGGGTAGGACGCGTTTCCTCGTCATCACCGTTAGGTGGTCGCGGTGTGCTGGTTACTGTCGGCGACGGCGTGACTGTGGCCGAAGGCGTCAGCGTCAGGGTGGGGCTGGGCGTCGCACTATTGGTCGGCGCCGGTGTCGACGTGGAAGTTGGCGTCGGGCTGGCGACCGGCGCCGGTGTGCGGCTGGGCGTTGGAGTACGGCTGGGAGTCGCAGTCGCCGACGGTGTCGCCAGCAGGGTCGCAGTCGGAGCAGGCGTGTCCGTTGGCGCCGGTGTTGCTGTTGCGGTTGCGGTTGGCGTGGCGGTTGGCGTTGCAGTTGATGTTGCAGTTGGCGTACTGGTGGGAACTTCGGCAAGCCCCGCCGCAGCCACATCGTTTTGACGGCGTTCGTCATCTGAGGCGCGGTTGTTGTCAGTCGTCTCTGTCGCCGGAATTGCGGCCACTTCCAGCCAACCAGCTTCTCCTGCGACGCAGCAAATCTGATACCACGCACCGCTGGCATCTTCGCCCAGTACGCGCAGCAATACACCGTCTGCGGCAAAGCCAATGCGGCGCGATTGTGGATCAGGTTCGGCGAAGACAGGAATCCCCGGCGTTCCCGGCGCAATGACCAGGAGTGTGGGACGTTCCAGGCGTTCGCGACTCGGTTCGACAATGAGCGGGGCGCCAGCTATGGATACGACCTGTTCACCGGCGTTGACCACCACCGTCTGGTCAGCCTGGGTCACCTGAACGGCGCCACGCTTGGTGCGCACAACGACCTCGGTGGCCGACAATGTCTCAAACGAAAACTCCGTGCCTGTCACGGCGGCTTCGACAACCGAGGAGGTCACGACGTAGCGGTCATCGCCCTTCAACTCTTCGTCGATCAGGTTGTTTACCCGCCCGCGCGTGACCAGCATCTCGACCTGCGTCGTGTCGAGCATGGCGCTCAGCTGAGAAAGCACGACATGGCTATCCGGCTCGATCACGGCTGTCTGCGCCGGGAACAATTGCACGGTCACGGCGCCATCGATGGTCAACACTTGATCGCCCTCCGCCAGCTTGAAGAGATCGCCGTCGTAGTAGGTGCGATAGGTGTTTGTGCGCTGCTGCAAGAGCGTCACTTCGCCGCCGGTGACGGTTGCTGTCGCCGTGAGTGGGCGCGGCGTGATGCGTGAGATGCCAAAGAAGATCAGCAACATCGCAAGCGCCGCTGCGCCTGCCAGCGCCAGCGATTGACCAGGTTGCAGGCTGCCCAACCACGCACGCAGCCGGGCAGCAATGCCGATACGTGGCCGCGTCACTGTGGGTGCGGCCACAGTGGGCGCTACGGCATATACGGTTCGCACCTCCTGCAGGACAAGCTGCGTCAGCCGGTCGTCGAGATCGGCGGACGGCGTGTCCGTTTCATAGAAGGTGTCGAACAGCTTCTGGATTTCCGCCTCATCGCGGTCGTCCAGCCAGCCCCGCAGGTCACTCATGCTCAAACCCTGTCTCGTCCAGTAGGTCACGCAGTTGCTGCCGCGCCCGGCTCAACAATGACTCAGTCCCCTTGTAGGAGCGATCGATCACCAGCGCAATTTCGCCGACGCTCAGCCCAACGTGATGCCGTAGGATGAGCACTTGCTTGGAAAGCTCTGGCAATTGATCCAGCACCTCGGCAAATTCGACGGCTCGGCTGCTCACCTCTAGCGGCGAACGTTGATGCTCGACCAGCGCCACCGTGTCCTGGCGCCTGCGCCAGAAATCGGCAATTTTGCGGTAGGCCAGCGAAAAGATGAAGGTGGCAAGGCTCGCCTTGCCGTCAAAATCCTTGAGCGCGCGCACCGCCGCGACTAACGTCTCGCCCAGCACGTCTTCTGCGTCCTCCTGTGTCGGCACGTTGTGACGCAGATAGCCAAGCAGGCGCGGGCGCATGCTCTGGATCAACTCAACCCAGGCCGCCTGATCGCCAGCTTGCAGTCGCTGGAGTAGTTCAGCTTCAGCGCGTTCGCCTGTCGCTAGCGCGTCCAAAACTTTGCTCCGAGAAGTACAATCGCTATCCGCACAGAAATCCTTCGCAGCTTAGATAACAATTTCTTGACGTAAGGTCAGCGCCGTCGATGGATACAAGAGTGAATGGCCAACAATTGCGGTGCGTCGTTGGGATATAGTATGATTAGCGGCCATCAGTCAGCAAAAAACTACTATAGTTTACCAGTCGGCGAAAATCGATGCCAACTTCCAATCAGTCGAACAATACATCAGCAAGCCAGGTTGCGCGCCTGCTGGCGCACTTCGGCGCCGCCGGCGCCTGCTGGTTCAGCAGCACCCGCCCCGATGGGCGTCCCCATCTGGCGCCGATCTGGCATGTCGTCTACGCAAATTGCATCTATGTCGTCACCCGACAGACATCGGTGCGCGCCGCCAACATCCGCGCCAATGCCAACGTCAGCCTGGCGCTGGCCGACACCAGCAACGCCCTGATCGTCGAAGGCGTCGCCCGCCCGGCGGCAGAAATGCGCGACGCTCTACGCCCGCTCTTTCAGGCTAAATACGACTGGGACATCGCCACCGATGCCGAGTACGATGACGTCATTCAGGTTAGACCGCGCAAGGTAATGGCCTGGGGCAGTCATGGCGAGGGTCGTTGGATCGTGGAGGCGCCGTGAGCTATCCAGTTGATCTGCAACTGCACAGCACCGCTTCCGACGGAACAGATACGCCCGCAGCGCTGGCGGCACTGTGCGCTGCGCGCGGGGTGCGCGTCATCGCCCTGACCGACCACGACGGCGTGCTCGGCATTGATGAAGCGCTGGCCACCGGCCGCGCACACGGCGTGCAGGTGATTCCTGCGCTCGAATTCAGCACGCGCAGCGAGCCGGCGCGCGACCTGCTGGATATCAACATTCTCGCGCTGGGCATTCGCCACCGGGACCCCACGTTGCTTGCCACCCTGGAACGCGTCCATGCCAGCCGCCTTGAGCAAAAAATTCGCCAGATCGAGCGGCTGCAGACCTATGGCGTCGATATCGAGGTCGACGCCGTGCTGGCGCGTGCCCAGGGCGTACCGGGGCGCGTCCACATTGCGCAGGAAGCGCTCGCCCGCAACCCGCAACGCTTCACCTCTGTTGCCGATGTTTTTGCACAATTCCTTGCGCCGGACGCCCCCAATTCAACCTATGTGGCGCGCACCTTCAGCCTGAGCGTTGAAGACGCCATCGCCGTGACGCACGCCGCTGGCGGCGTCGCCGTGCTGGCGCACCCCGGCGCGTACCCGCGCGTGCGCGACATTGACGGCGTTGTGGCGCGGCTGGCGGCGTCGGGGTTGGATGGCATCGAGGTGCGCTATCCCTACGCCCACAACCGGGGGCATTTCGGCGCCCCGGCGCAAGAAGTCGCTGCGCTGGTCGCACATTTCCATACGCTGGCGGTGCAGCACGATCTGTTGATCACCGGTGGCAGCGACTATCATGGGCAGGCCAAGCCAGGAATCACACCAGGGATGGCTGGGTTGACGTGGTCGGAGTGGGAGACGCTGGCCGCACGTTGTGGATGGGCAATGCAAGTTACAGAAAGCGCCTCTTACCAACAAACTGCAGACGAAATCTACTGACCTCTAGGTTAGCTGTTCATCTTCCGGGAACCTTTGAGGCTTCCAGGAAGATTGCGGAAGAGAAATCTATCAAGTTGGACGGTGAATTGTGAATGATGAGCTGGCGGCGCACAGCGCCGCAGAACGCCCGCCGCGCACGACCTGGATCGAAGTCAGCCGCGGCGCGTTGGTGCACAATCTGCATCTGTTGCGCAATCGGCTGATGCCTGGTGCGCAGTTGATGGCCGTTGTCAAAGCCAATGCCTACGGTCACGGCGCTGTAGAGACGGCGCGCACCTTACAGCAAGCAGGCGCCGATCGCTTTGCCGTCGCCACGTTGACAGAAGCAATCGAGTTGCGCCAGGCCGGGATCATGCGCCCGATCCTGGTGTTGGGCTATACGCCGCCGTGGCAGGCTGCGTCCGCACTGGCGCACGCAGTCACGCTGACGGTGTTCGAGCTGGAGACAGCGACGGCTCTGCACACAGCGGCGCATGCGGTGGGGCAACGGCTTACCATCCACGTCAAAGTCAACACAGGGATGAATCGACTGGGGGTGCGAGCGGAAGACGCGCCGGCGCTGTTGGCCGCACTGACAACGCTGGATGGATTGACGGTGGAGGGCGTCTTCACGCACTTCGCCACTTCTGATGAACTTGACAAGACGCACGCCGAGGCGCAATTCACCCGCTTCCAGGCCTTTTTGGAGACTTTGCGTCGGACAGGCTTGCGTCCTCCGCTCGCCCACGCCGCCAATTCCGCTGCGCTGTTGACGATGCCGCATACTCACCTCGACCTGGCGCGCAGCGGCATTGCGCTCTATGGGCTTGACCCCGATATGACGCAGTGTACGCTGCCGGCTGGCTTTCGCCCCGCGTTGGCGTGGAAAGCCATCGTCACGCAGGTGAGCGACCTGGCGCCTGGCGAGGCGGTTTCCTATGGCCGTGAGTTCATCGCCGATCGTCCCATGCGCACAGCGACCCTGCCGATTGGCTACGCGGACGGCTTCCCTCGCCGACCGCAGACATGGGGCAGTGTGCTGATTCATGGCCAACACGCACCGATCTTGGGGCGCGTCTGCATGGATCAAACGGTTGTCGATGTAACAGCCATCGAAGCCGCAACCGGCCCGGTGCGGCAGGGCGACGAGGTGGTGATCATCGGGCGGCAGGGCGATGCCAGTATCTCAGCAGAAGGCGCCAGCGTGCGTGTGGGCACCAACAACTACGACATTGTGAGCCGCATTCTGGCGCGCGTACCACGTATTTATGTTGATTGATGGTGGCTATCACGTCGCCCTGACCCTGACGCAGTTAACGATTCTAGGTTGATATTTTATGAGCGCAGTGTTGCGTATTACGTGTTGCGTGAGGGAATCCGACACGTAGCACGGTAGCACGCAACACTGAAAACATGAAAACTCTGCCTAGAAATCCGTAACAGAAGCACGACGCAATGGCTTTTGGGGCGCTGTATTATGCCACCGAGTCTTCTCGGAAGCTGCGGAATTTCCGGGAAGGTGCATCAACCTGGAGATCACAAATGAACGGTGCGACGATGGGTGATGACACGCCCCTGCGCCAGGCAAAGGCATTCGCCATCCACACGACGCTTGTCGAGCATTTTGGCGCGCCGACCTTTACACCCGGCGACGATCCCGTGGACGAGCTGATCGCTACGATCCTCAGCGCCAACACGAACGACGCCAACAGCGGGCGCGCCTTCGCTCAGCTGCAAGAGGCGTTTGGTGGCGACTGGGAGGCCGTGCGCACTGCACCGCTGGACGCGATCAAAGCAGCAATCCGTCCTGCTGGAATGTACAATCAGAAGGCGCCAGCGATCGTGGCGACGCTGGAACGACTCAAGGCGGACTGGGGCGGATACGACTTGCGCGAGCTGGCGCAGATGCCGGTGGCAGAGGCGCGCGCGTACCTCACCTCGCTGCCGGGAGTTGGTTTCAAGACAGCCAGCATCGTGCTCCTCTTCTGTTTCAACCAAGCGGCCTTCCCGGTCGACACCCACATCCAGCGCATCTCGCAACGCACCGGCGTCAGCCCCCGCCGCGCCAACCCCGACAAGATCATGCGCATCTGGGAGTCATTGCTGCCGCCCACTGTCTTCTACCCATTGCACATCAACTTGATCCGGCATGGACGACAGATTTGCCAGGCGCAGACGCCTCGCTGTGATCTGTGTCCGCTGCAAGCTCTCTGTGATTATGCTCGACGCGCAGGCGAGTGGCGCAACGGGTGATGCAGTTTCAAAACAAATATGGGCAGGCGCAGAGCGCCTACCCAGGTTCAACTGCTTTATTTTTACCGTGCGATCATCAGGCAGTAGTAGCCTGGCTCTTGTTGAGCATCAACATAAGGCGGCTGGAGCGACGCGCAGCATTGTTGTGATGAATTGCGCCTTTATTGGCCGCACGCGCCAACACTCGCTCGGCGTTGCGCACCAGTTCCAGTGCATTCGGATCGCCGGTTTCGATAGCGACCCGCGCCTTTTTCACAGCGGTGCGAGCGCTGCTACGATAGACACGATTGCTGGCTGCGCGCCTGGCATTTTGACGACTGGCTTTTTCAGCGGACTTTGTGTTTGCCATCCTGATTTGCTCTCCCAAATTCCCAACACCCTGCTTCAGGGCTTATGCTCAAGGCGTGCTCTGGTCAACGCCGTATGTGCGCCGCATTCGCAGCATGGTGATAGAGGACAGGCTGCGAACCAACAAGCCTGTAGTATATGGCTATAGTGCAATTTTGTCGAATTGCGCGCGCACAAAACGCAGCAAAAATTTTGTCTACAGCGAATTTTTTATACCCGACCCGTAGCCCCTCTGCTGGCAGCCCGACCCGTTGGGCTGCCAGCAGAGGGGCCTGTGTCATCGAGGACTCGCGTCATGGCGTGAGCGCCGGTAAGGACGCTGGCTGCCCGTGATCGGCTTGACTACAACCTATCCTGGTGAGGCGTTGCGCGCGGCTGGCGCCGACCAGATGTGTGCATCCTTTGTCAAGATAGCCGTGACGCTCGGCTTCGCTCACTGATTTCCAGGTCAACACTTTATGGGGGCAACATGGCGTAGTGTGTAAGGGATTCTGACATACAGCACGCACTACTGATAGACAACACAAATAGACTTTGCTCATCTTCCCGGAAGCTCTGAGCTTCCGGGAAGATATCGGATGTACGATGTTTGATTGTGCTATCTATGAGAACGTAAAACTCTGCCTGGCAAACAGAAGCTGGCGCCAGGGCATTTGGTGATCGAGCACGCTGAGGATATTCAGAGTTTGCGCGACACTGACCATATGGCTGATGCGATGAATGACTCAAGCACGAACTGCGTGCGTGTGCTGATCCTGGCCGATGATCCACTGGCGCGGGCGGGGCTGGCGGCGTTGCTCGGCAGCGCGCCGACGATCGCCGTCACGGGCCAAAGTGGCAGCGACGTTGACATAGCTGCACTGCTGGCGGCGTTCCAGCCCGACGCGGTAGTGTGGGACCTGGGCTGGTCGCCCGATAGCCAGGTCGCTGTGCTCAGCCGGTTCGTCGAGGAGCACACCACGCCAGTGGTGGCGCTGCTGGCAACGCCATCTCTGGCAGGCGCTGTACGCGCAGTAGGTGTGCGCGGGCTATTGCCGCGCAGCGCCAGCGGCGCACACATGGCGGCGGCCCTCTCCGCTGTCGTACAAGGCTTGCTCGTCTTTGATGAAACACTATTGCCGGCGCCGCTTTCCACCGACATTGAGCTGGTCGAGCCGCTTTCCAGCCGTGAACTAGAAGTGCTACGTCACCTGGCGGAAGGGCTTTCGAATAAGGAGATCGCTCGCACCCTGGGCATTAGCGAGAACACCATCAAGTTTCACGTCAACGCCATCCTCGGCAAATTAGGGGCGCAAAGCCGCACGGAAGCGGTCGTGCGCGCTACACGCGCCGGACTGCTCTTGCTATAGGTTGAGGCATCGCACTGGCGCCTGGAGAATGTCTGCCAATGGGGTTCCCGACGCAAAGGTGGATAGCTTGACAAATCAGCGCTTACTGTGGGTCAAAGCGATAGCCGATGCTTAACTCATTGTGCAGATAGGTTGGGTTCTTGGGGTCCGGCTCAATCTTGCGGCGAAGATGCCAGATGTAAACGCGCAGGTAGTCAATGTCGTCGATATACTCGAAGCCCCAAACCTGCTCCAGGAGTTGGCGAAATTCCAGGATGCGCCCGCGGTTTTTCACCAGTACGGCGAGGAGCTTGTACTCAGTCGGCGTCAACTTGACTGGTTCGCCCTTGATCAATACCTTGTGCGCTTCCAGATCGATGGTCAGATAGTCATCCTGATAAGTCACTTTGCCGTATTGGGGTTGCGGCGCGCTGGCACGGCGCAGGTTGGCGCGCACCCGCGCCATGAAGGGCTTGAGCTGAAAAGGCTTGGTCACATAATCGTCGGCGCCAATATCCAACCCCCGTACAATAGCGTCCTCGCTGCCCTGCGCCGTCAACATGATGACCGGCGTGCTGGAGACTGCGCGAATGCGTTTGCACACTTCGAAGCCATCCATCTCCGGCATTGTCACATCGAGCACAACCAGGTCTGGCTGCGTCGCTTGAAATTTGCGCAGTCCTTCCTCACCGTCGTTAGCGACGATAGCCTCGTATCCCTCGGCGCGCAGAATATAGGAGACCAGCTCGGAAAGGACAGGGTCGTCGTCAACGACAAGAATCCGCGTAGACATTTGGACACGCCCATTTACGCATGAATCGAAAGTCGGTCACTTGCGAACCTCTTCCACTGTGCCGGCGACGCGTTGCGCCGCTTTCTCCGCCCAGGCGCGTTTCGTGTACCGCCTGGCCTCCTTCTTATAGGGCGTCCAGAGCAACCTTTGGTCAACCCCAGGCTTCAGCGGTTGGCCGGAATAGTAGCGACCATCCTTGACTACGACATAGGGCATACACGTTGCGTCTCCTGAACGGTTGCGACGTTGGCTTGAGGTCAGTTATTCGCCAGTATATCACGTCACGGTGACGGCAGGGCAAACGCCGCGTCTTGACGACGGAAACAGTAGAGATTAGGCACAACGCCCGGACGCGCCACAAATGCCGCCAGCGCCTGTTGCGCACAGCCATCAGCACTTTGCAACAAGTTGTGCCCTGCATGCGCAAAGATGCGTACAACCGGCGCCACAAAATCTGCTGCCGCCTGCCTGGCCCAACGCGCCGGCGTCACCGGATCATGCGCCCCACCCATAATGAGCGTTGGTGGTGTGAGAAGCGGCAAGATGCGGTCGCCAACAGGCGCGGCAGGCGCTGGCCATGCTGAGCACGCTTCCAGCCACCAAGTAGCCGGGGCTGTCAACGCCGCAGCCACTTGCTCGGGCAGGCGATTGCGCACCCGCTGTACATCGTCGATAGTGTAGTGAGCGGCGTCCTCGGCGCACCCCAGGATAAGGGACATCCCCTCGCGTCCAACCGGTGGGGGTGCAGCGAGTGGCGGCGCTGGCGTCACCGCTGGCACGCCGAGAGCCGTTAGCAGCGGCAGGAAGTTCTCCACCGCCAATGTATCCAGGAATTGCACCAGCTCCTCACGCGTGGCAAAGCCAAGTTGACGTTGCATGCGATCCAGCGTCTCCGCTTCGGCGCCCTGCGGTGCGTCGGGGTTCGTGAAGTATGCGCGCCAGCTCTGCAGCGGAGCGGTCACCACAGTGCTGTCGGGAAGGCTGGTCGTGGTGGTGACGCCACTCGCCGGCGCGTTAATGCCGGTGGCGGGTAGTTGGCAACCGTCATCCACCGGCGCCAGTTTACATGCAACTCCAAAATTGCCCGTGTAAAATGCATCGATCAACGCCGGGATATCGCGCCCGCCCTCGCTTTGCAATCTGGCAAAGATCAGACGGGCGATGGCGTCGCCGTCGCCAAAGCCGATGCTGGCAGGCGTGGGCGTTTGATTGTACCAGTCGATCACGGCGAGAAAACGCGCTTCCAGATCAGGATACGCTGCGGCGCAATCAGCGGCGCGGGCGCAGTCCGCAAAAACCGTGCGCAGTGCATCATACGCACCGATCGGCGCCTCCAAGGCGCTATTCACCCGAATCGGCGTCAGACTCTCCAGCACGAGGGCGCGCACCAACGCCGGTTGCCGGGCAGCCACCAATTGCGCCACCGCCGCGCCACGTCCGCTGCCGACCAGGTTGAGTTGCGGCGCCGACAATGCCTTTGCCAGGTCGATGACATCGAGCGCGCTCTGCTCTAGCGTGTAGCCCGTCAGATCGCGGGCTTCCTGGCGTAGACGGTTGTAACAAGCGGCCAACGCCTGCAGGACAACCTGGCGATCATTGGTGGCGGCTGCGTCAGGGCAGGCCAACGATGGCTCAGACATTTCTGCACCGCGCGGCGCCAGGAGAATCACAGGACGCCTACTGCGCACAGGAGCCGTAGCAAACCACTCGATGAGCATTGCCATGTCAGCGTCGGCGCCTTCGCTCAGGACAACCACCGGGTCGGTTGCTGGGGTAGCGCTGTCAGCGGCCAGTGTTATGGCCAAACGGCGAATCGTACTGCTGTCGGCGCGGCGCCGGTTTTCGGGTACGCTGAGCAATCCGCAAGTCATGCTACTATCCACTGGCAGCGTTGTTGGACATGGTGTCGTTTCGAAACTCGGAGCGTACTGGAGCGCAATCTCCGGTTGGTTGGGGGCGGCAACTGGCGGCGCGCTGATGCCAGCGCTGACGCCGCCGCTGACGCCGCCGATTGCTGCCACGGCGACTGCGCTGGCCAACCCCTCGACGCGATAGAAGGGCGCCCCCACCAGATCGGTCAACTCGCTCGCGGCTGTACTTTGCGCAAACAACCGGCCATTTTCGAGCGTAAAACTCAGCTCGGCGGGGGCGGTAAAGGCGACGCCGTCGCTCTCTGTGAAGGTCAGCAACGGCTGTCCGCTGATGTCTTGCCAGGCGCCATAGGTTAACGTTGGCGCCCGTCCATCCAGAGTATCGCGCGCTAGAAGCGCACGGGAATCAGGCGACAGCGTCAGCGTCACCTCGCGCCAGCCACCGGCAGGATTGGGCGTAATCGTCTTGTAGACGCCAGCCAGCCCATCCGTTGCGATCACACTGCTGACGATGTCGGCGTTGTACGCAAGCGCGTTGCGATTTTCAGCCAGATAAGGGAGGGCATAGAAGCGCCAACTGCGCCCGTCGAGCACCAGATCGCCAGGCAGTGTCACCAGCGGCTGCCCGGCGGAAGCATCGAGATTGACGACAATCGGCTGCGGCAACGCGCCGGTCGCACCGCCTGTGAGGGTAAGGATCACGCCGGTGCCGCCCGGCGCCCATTGCCCAGTGCGTGTGGTTGGCGGCGCGCCGGAGAATGTCTTATCGACCAGCAGGGCGCTGCCGTCGAGATTCAGATAGAGGGTGCTGTCGATGACGCCAGTTTCAGGCGTCGATGACCATGCCTTGTAGACGCCAGCAAATGATGCACTGGGCGCCTGCGCCCACGCCAGCGTCGGCGTGATCAGGCTGAGCAGCAACGCCAGCAGCCAACTGATGTGATGCGAAAAATGCGGGTTGCATTGACAAGAGAAAGAAAAAAACAAATTTTTTCGCATAATTCCAGAAGTTCTCCTTGAGCGTTGTGCGAGGCAACGTTTGCCGCTGCACCCGTAGTTGGTGCGCCTGAAGATAGTTGCAGGTGCGAGGCCCAGGTGCAAGTTGACTGTGTCTTCGCGTAATCTTCGCGTAAAACGGCCAAAACGCCAATTGACTGAAGCCAACTGACTGAAGCAGCACTGGTGGAGCATCAGGATTAACAAAATAACCCGGTAGCCGATGTAGCTCTGTGTGAAGACTATCCACCAACCCGCATCGGCAGTCTCGCCCCCTCGACCTGCTTGGCCATCACCGCCGCCAGCCGCTGCATCTCCGCATCGCTCAGGCGCGGCTGATCCTGCCACGGATAGGTGCGCCCCAACGCCTGATACTTTGACTTTCCCAATGTATGATAGGGCAGCAGGTTGATCTCGCTCACCCGCTGCCCCAGGCTGAGCACGAAAGTGGCAATCGCGGTCAGACTGGCGGGGTCGGCGTTGAAGCCCGGAATCACCGGCACGCGCACGATCAGCTTCGGCGCAGGCAGGTCGGCGATGCGGCGCAGGTTCGCCAGGATCAGCGCGTTGTCCAGTCCGGTGTAGCGGCGGTGAAGCTCGCTGTCCACGTGCTTGACGTCATAGAGCAGCAGGTCGAGGTGGGGCAAGAGCCGGGCAAAGACCGTCCACTGCGTGTGCCCCGACGTCTCCAGCGCGGTGTGGATGCCTTCCGCCCGCGCCAGCCGCAGCAGCGCCTCGGCAAACACGGGCTGCATCGTCGCCTCGCCGCCGGTGAGCGTCAGCCCGCCGCTGCGGTCGTAGAAAGGCGCATCGCGGCGCACCTCCGCCATCACCTCGCCGGCGGTGCGCCGTGCGCCGATCCAGTGGATAGCGCCGGTCGGGCAAACGAAAGGACGCTCGCCCAGCGCCTCACTGCGGACGGCGGCGCTGCTGGCCTGTTCCCAGCAGACCGGGCAAGGCGTCTCGAACTGGCCGCATGTCATGCAGTTGGGCGCGGCAAGCATCAGTTCCGGCTGTAGACTCTGCGATTCCGGGTTGGCGCACCACGCACAGCGCAGCGGGCAGCCCTTCAAGAAGACGTTCGTGCGCAGCCCGGGCCCATCATGCACGGAGTAACGTTGGATGTCGAAAACAATGCCCTCGACTTGCTCCCAATCTCCAATCTCCAATCTCTCAACCTCCAATCCTCTCCGCCACCCGCAAGCGCCCGTCACGCCGGAGGCGATGACCTACAAAGCCAACTCTGCCCCCAATGTGAAATAGACCTTTATTGTCGCACACCGTTGACATCTACGCCTGAGTTCGCTATCATAGCCATGTAGATAGCCAACAGGAGGTTGCCTTGATCAAACAATACTCAATCGCAGAAGCGCGCAATCACTTCGCCGCCATTGTGCACGATCTCGAAGCAACGCAGCCGGTGCAAATCACCCGGCGCGGCAGAGTTGTGGCCGTCCTGATGGGCATCGAGGAATACGAGCGGCTGACTACGAACCACACTGACTTCTGGGGCGCCTACGAACGCTTCCGCGCCGAAGTCGACTTGCCGCCGCTGCAAATCGAACCGGAAATCTTTGCCGGCGTGCGTGATGTTGCGCCTGGACGCGAGGCTGCCTGGTGACATTGCAATTCCTCCTCGACACCAACATCCTGTCCGAGCCGCTGCGACCGCACCCCAACCCACAGGTGATGGTGCAACTTCGCCACTGGCGTCACGCCATCGCCATACCCACCATCGTCTGGCATGAACTGTGGTTCGGCTGCTATCGGCTACAGCCCTCGACGCGGCGCACTGCCATCGAACGGTACCTGACCAACGTGGTTGCAGTTAGCCTGCCAGTCTTGCCCTACGATGCGCGCGCTGCCCACTGGCACGCCAACGAACGCGCCCGTCTCAGCGCGCTCGGCAAGACGCCGCCTTTTGCCGACGGCATGATCGCCGCCATTGCCCGGACGAATGACCTGACACTGGTCACCTTCAACTTGGACGACTACCGCGCCTTCGACGGCTTGCGCATCACCGACTGGCAAACCTGACCTGCTCCCAATCTCTCAACCTCTCAACCTCTCAACCTCCAATCCTCTCCGCCACCCGCAACGCCTGCGCCGCAATCGTCAACGCTGGATTCATCGCCGCCGACGACGGGAAAAAGGACGAATCGACCACCCACAGGTTCTCGACATCGTGCGTGCGGCAGGTTGGATCGAGCACCGACGTGGCCGGGTCCACACCAAAGCGCGCAGTGCCGCACTGATGCGAATTGGTCTCGATGCCCATCGGCTGCACAAAGACGAACTGGTAGCCCGCCTCTCGCATCATACACCGCGCCGCTGCAACTAGCTTGCGATGCGCCACCAGATTGTTGGGCTTCCAGTGTACGATCACCCTGCCGTCGCTGCGTAGCTCGATGCGGTTGTTGGGGTCGGGCAGGTCTTCGGACATCACCCACCAGTCCACACTGCGGTCAGCCATGCCCTGCAGGATCGGCCTGGGCACAAGCGGCTGTGCGGCGGTGAGCATCCCGGCTTGCAGCTTGCCGAGCAGTTGGATATTGCCCATCGGATAGGCGAAGTCCGGGCCCCGGAAATAGAAATCGTTGATCGCCATCGTCTTTTGGAAGACAGTCGGGTTGCGGCGGAAGGGATCGACCGCCATCAGTGCGGTGTTGTTGTGCACCATGTAGTTGCGCCCCACCAGCCCGGAGGAGTTCGCCAGCCCGTTGGGATGTTTGTCGTTCGCCGAACGCAGCAGCAGCAGCGCCGAGTTGACCGCACCGCACGCCACCACAAAGCGGTCGGCATGCACCGTGAGCTTCTCGCCGCCGCGTTCCAGCTCGACGCCAACCACGCGCCGCCCCGTGCTGTCGGTCAGCAGCCGCTGCGCCAGCGTCTTTGTCCACAGCGTGATGGTCTGACTCGCCATCGCCGGGCGCACGCAGTTGACATCGCTCTCACTCTTTGCCAGCACCTGGCACGGGAAACCGTCGCACGTCTTGCAGCGGATGCAGCGCCCGCCCGCGCGCAGGTCGATGCCCATCGGGTAGTGGAAGGGATGCAGCCCCTGGTTACGCAGCCGCACACTCAGGTCGTCGATGTACGGCTCATGCGGCACCGGCGGGAAAGGAAACGGGCCAGAACGCGGCGGCTCGGTGGGGTCTTCGCCTGTGGCGCCGTGCACGGCGTAGATTTCCTCGGCGCGGGCATAGTACGGCTCCAGCTCGTCGTAGGTGATGGGCCAGGCCGGCGAAGTCCCGCCTTCGTGCTCAATCACGCCGAAATCCTGCACACGGAAGCGCGGCAGCGCGGCGCCGTAGACCTTGGTGTTGCCGCCCACAAAGTAATGCACGCCCGGATGGAAGGGTCTGCCGTCGGCGCCGTACCAGGTTTCGTCGGGCTTGTAGCGGCGGCGATCAAAGACCTCGACCGGTTGCCAGTTCTGCGGCTCCTGCGGCAGGAAGTCCCCGCGCTCGACGAGCAAGATGCGCAGCCCACGGTCGCGCAACGCATACGCCAGGGTCCCGCCGCCCGCGCCCGTGCCGATGATCACCAAATCAAATTGCTCAAACATAGGCTTTCCTCACATAAAAGTGACAAATAGAACGCGGATGACGCAGATTGGGCGGATTTGCGCAGATTTTTCTGAACTGTCTTTGATCTGCACTGATCCGTCCGATTCGTGTTATCAGAATGCGGATCGAGCGGATTGCGCAGATTTTTCTGAACTGCCTTTGATCCGCGCTGATCCGCAAAATCCGCGTCATCCGCGTTCTATTGCGGCTATCGGCTCCAATAATCCAGCACCAGCACCTGGGCGATGTGCGGTTCGACCAGTTCCACAAAGCGCTGGTGCGCCGGATGCGGCAGGTAGACGGCGCGACCGGCTTCGTTGCGGAAGGTGACCAGGAAGCAGTGCGTGTAGCCGCGCGCGGCGTTCTCCACGCTGACATCCGTGCCCCACTCGAAGGCGATGATTTCGGGAATCTGTGCGGGCAGCGCGGCGAAGGCCGCTTCGATGGCGCGCACCTGGTCGGGCGTCGTCTCCGGCGTGAAGCCAAAGAGCACGACATGGCGTAACACGGATTCAGTCGGCATCGCCAAACTCCGTTCTGGCAATAATCTCGTTCTGCAACTCCTTGTCGAGTTCCGTGAAGTAGGCGCTGTAGCCCGCCACGCGCACGACGAGCGAGCGATATTCCTCCGGGTTGGCTTGCGCTGCGCGCAGCGTCGCCGCCGAAACGACGTTGAACTGCACGTGTGGGATGTGCAGCCGGCAGAAGCCGCGCAGCAGCAGCACAAACTTGTCGAGCGCCTGGTCGCCCGCAAAAAACGACGGTAGAAACTTCATGTTGAGCAGCGTGCCGTTGGAAGCCAGCTGGAGGTCGAGACGGCTCACCGACTGCAGCACGGCGGTGGCGCCGCGACGGTCGCGCCCGGCTGTGGGCGACAGCCCGCCATCCGCCAGCGGCGTCCCGGCGTGACGACCGTCGGGCGTGGCGCCGACATTGGCGCCCATCGGCACGTGCGCCGAGACAGTGTAGAAGCCGGGCTGATAGACGCCGCCGCGAATCGTCTGGTGCTGTTCGACCAATTCGGCGTAGCGGTCGCCCCACCGGCTGGCGTAGCGATCAACGCGGGCGTCGTCGTTGCCATACTTGGGCACGCGGTGGATCAAGCGTTGACGCAGCACTTCGGCGCCTTCATAGTTGGTGCGCAGCGCGTCGAGCAGCTCCTGTCCCGAAAGCCATTTTTCCTGAAAAACCGCCTGTTCGACTGCAGCCAGGCTGTCGGCGACGTTGGCGATCTGCACGCCCTGCACGCCGGAGAAGTTGTAGTGTGCGCCGCCTGCCGTCACATCCAGCCCGCGCGCGATGCAGTCCTGGATCACCAGCGAGAGGAAGGGCGAAGGCAGCAGTTCGGCGTGAGTCTGGTCGACGACGTTGCAGCCTTTGACCATCAGCGGGATGAAGTGGGCAAGCTGTGCGTCGTAGGCGGCTTCCAGTTCCGCCATACTCGACATCGTGGCGAGCGTCGGCGTGGGCAGCCCGATCTGTTCACCCGTCTGCGGGTCTTTGCCACCGAAGAGCGTCAGTTCGAGCACACGCGTCAGGTTGAACATCGAGGCGTCGCTCCAGCCCAGCGCCTTGCCCGGCGTCGACAGTTCCACACAGCCGACGACCGCATAGTTGCGCGCATCTTCCTCGGTCACCCCGCGTGCGATCTGGCCCGGAATGATCACCTCATCGTTGAAGACCTGCGGCATCCCGCTGCCCTTACCGATCACGAACGCCGCCGCGCGCAGAAATTCATCCGGGCTGTGCGCGTGGATGCGGATCGACAGGTTTGGCTGCGTCATGCCCAGGTCAGCCTGCGCGCGCAGACACATGAACGAGAGCAGGTTGGTGGCGTCGGCGCCGTCGGCGCGCTGCCCGCCCAGCGCAATGTTGAAGCCGATCGGGAAGCCGGCGAAGTAGCGCGCGCTGTGGCTGGAGCGCAGCAGCACGATCTCGTTGAACTTGAGCCACAGGCATTCGAGCAGCTCCTGCGCCTGCGCCAACGTCAGCTTGCCGGACGCCAAATCCGCCTCCAGATAAGGCAACATGTATTGGTCGAAGCGCCCCGGCGAGAAGCTGCTGGCGTTCGATTCGATCTGCAGCAGCACAAAGAGAAACCAGACTGCCTGCAATGCCTCGTGAAAGTCACGCGCGGGATGCTCTGCCAGCCAGCGACAGTTGGCGGCGATGCGCTCAAGCTCGCGAGTTCGCACCGGATCATCGTTATCCCTTGCCAGTTCTGTTGCCAGATCGGCATAGCGCAGCATAAATTCCTGCGCCGCCTGCAGTGCAATCAGCGCGGCGTCATAGAAAACCTGATGCGCGTCATCTTGCATTCCTGGCTGCGCCCGCGCGGCCAGCACCTGCGCCCTCAACCCGCCGATACCCAGCCGTAGCCATGCTTCCACGTCGGGCAGGATGTGCCCCTGCGCGTGGTCGGTCTGGTTGAGCGAGAAGACGCGACCCCTCACAGCAGCGCGCACGTCCTCCGGCACGCGCTGCGCGACCGTGTCCTCCAGCGTGCGTCCGCGCCAGTAGGGAAAAATCTCGTCGCGCAGTTCGCGGATCGCCGCTGGCGTGGTGTGGAAGCGATCCTGCGGGCGCGTGGGCAGGATGTCCAGCTCCTTGTCGATCCACGCGACCGCGCCTTCAGGCGCGATGACGCCCATGCGCGGCAACAGCGAGCGGTTGCCGACAATCAGCTCGCCGGGCTGAAGCGTGATGCTCTGCTGACGCACCAGGTGTAGCAGCATCTGCGCACGGCGCAGCCCCATCGGCTGGCCCTCAGTGGCACGGTATGCCTCGGTCGTGTAGCGCGCCCGCTCCACGTCGAGATAGCGCGGCTCATTCAGCAGCCGCTGCTTGATGGCAGCAACGCGCGCGGTGGGCCGGGTGGTCGTCCAGTCGGCTTGTGGAAAGCCGGCGCTGGCGTCTTCCGTTTGTTCGAGACAATCAATCACCGAGATTTTGCCTTTCAGTTTGCAGGTCAATATCGATCCGCAGATTACGCAGATTGCGCAGAGAATCTTGCTTTTTCTACGCAGTCTGATGAACTCTTCATCGATGACTCATCGATCCGCATATTCCGCCAATCCGTGTTCTCCTGTTTACCCCTTCACCGACCCTGCCAGAATACCGCGAATGAAGAAGCGCCCGAGCAGGATGTAGATGATCGCGGTCGGCAGCGCAGCCAAGACGGCGCCCGCCATCACCACGTTCCACTCCACTGAGAAGGTGCCCGACAGGTTGTTGAGTGCAATCGTGACCGGCTGCGCGGCCGGGTTGGGCACGACAGTGACGCCAAAGAGGAAGTCGTTCCAGATGTTGGTGAACTGAAAGATGCCGACGACGACGAACGCCGGAATCGACAGCGGCAGCATGACGCGCGTGAAAGTCGTGATCAGCCCGGCGCCATCGACGCGCGCGGCGTCCATCAGCTCGGTCGGCACGCCGGCGAAGTAGTTGCGGAAGATCAGCGTCGTGATCGGAATGCCGTAGATCACATGCACCAGCACCAGCCCCGGAATCGTGCCGTAGACGCCCAGAATTTGCAGCGTGCGCACCAGCGGCAGCAGGACGCTCTGGTAGGGAATGAAGAAGCCAAAGAGCATCAGCGTGAAGACGATGTCCGAGCCGCGGAACTTCCACTTGGCGAAAAGATAGCCGTTAATGGCGCCGATCAGCGACGAGAGAATCGTAGCGGGAATCACCATCAACAGGCTGTTCATCATATTGGGCTGAAGCCGCTGCCAGGCGCCGGCAAAACCATTGTCGGTCGATAGCTGTGCGGGTGGAAGCCACATGCGCTGTAGGCTGACGCTCTGCGCGTCCTTGAGGCCGTTGGCAACCATGACATAAACCGGCATCAAGAAGACGATTGCCATCAGAAACATGACAATCCAGACGGCGTAGGTTC
Source organism: Chloroflexota bacterium (assembly GCA_003451595.1). Taxonomy (GTDB): domain Bacteria; phylum Chloroflexota; class Anaerolineae; order Caldilineales; family Caldilineaceae; genus Caldilinea. The sequence continues at coordinate 31,232 of DMDA01000078.1, forward strand.
CCCAGTGGCGGGGACGACGGCGTGGTTGAGGTTGCGAAAGTGCGGCGGTGGTCATGAGTCCTCCCGCAAGGTGCTGGCCAGATAGGGCACGATGACAAGCGCGACGAGCACAAGCATGATAATGGCAGCCGCCGAGCCGAGGTTGTAGCGCGTCGCCTTGAACATCTGTTCGAAAACGAAGATGGCAGGCACGTCCGTGGCAAAGCCAGGCCCGACGCCGGCCATCGTGTAGACAAGATCGAAAATCTTGAGTGAAACGTGCAGCAGAATCACGACGACGCTGATCGTCACCGGGCGCAGCATCGGGATGATCACCTTGCGGTAGACCTGAAACTCGCTGGCGCCATCGATGCGCGCTGCCTCGCGCACCTCGTCCGAGATCGTCGCCATGCCGCCGACGTAGAGCGCCATCACAAAGCCGGAGAGCTGCCAGGTCGCCGCAATCGCCACCGGGATCATCGCCAGCGGGATGCCCCACTTGACCTGCCAGGCGTCGACGCCGGGCAGCACCGCCGCCAGGATGCCGTTGACTTCCGCCACCACCGTCGGGTCGGTGATCCAGCCCGGCTTGAGCGGCGCCATGCCGGCTTGTGTCAACAAGTAGTTGATCCCTAGCACCTCGAAGAGCAAATTCAGCCCCGTCTCTGGGTTGAAAATCCAGCGCCAGACGACGCCGGTGACGACAAACGAGAGTGCATAGGGAAAGAGGAAAATGTTGCGGAAGACATTGTGCCCGGCCAGGTGGCGGTCGAGCAGGATCGCCAGCGTCAGACCGAGCGTCACGGCAAAGGCAATGAAGAAGATCGTGAAGACAAAGGTGTTGCGCAGGTCTGCCTGCCAGCGCGCCATGGCGAACATCTCAGCATAGGTGGCGAAGAGCGGCTCGCGCAGCGTCAGGTCAATTTTCAAGGTGCGCCAGTTGGAGAGCGACACCCAAAACGTGAAGCTGATGAAAACGTAGATGAAGACCGCCAGCGCCAGGATCGACGGCAGCAACAGCAGGATCGTTTGCGCCTGTTCCGACAGATGCCAGCGGCGGCGGTCAAGCGGCCGTGCACGGAGCGCAGCCGAATCGGTGGTGGCGGTCATGGGCGTGCCTTTCGGAGAATAACTCAATCTCTAATCTCCAATCTCAACTCCCAGAGATTGGAGATTAGAGATTGGAGATTGAGTTTACTGCCCGAACCCCGAACTCTGCGCCGCAGCGACCAGCGCATTGGCGAAGGCGTCCACGTTCTTGTCGACGACAAAGACTGTCACGGCGTCGTTGAGCGCCTGCTGGAAATCCGCCGGCGCCGCCGAGCCATGCACGACGCTGGGCACCAGCGCATCATTGGCGAAGGAGTCCATCGACCAGTTGTGATAGACGCCAAACTTGGCGCGGTCACAGTCGGTGCGGGCGCAGATCGACCCCTTGAGCGGGTTGAAGGCTTCTTGCGCCTCCTTGCTGCCGATGACCTTGAGCCAATTCCTGGCGTTCTCCGGGTTCGCCGAGCCTTTGCCGATAGGGAAGCCATCGGCGACGATCATGAAGGAACCCGCCGTGCCCGGATGGCTGACCCAACCAAACTCCACGTTGTCGGTCAGCCCGGCGTTGACGAACTCACCATAAGCCCAGTCGCCCATGGAGTTGAAGGCGCAGCCGCCCTCCATCAGTTTCTTGACTGCCTGATCCCACGAGAGCGCCGAATGGTCTTCGTTCTGGTACTCAAGCATCTTGCCGTAGGTCTCCATCGCCTGCTTGACGCCGGGGTCATCGAAGCGCGTGGCGCCGTTCCATAGCCCGTTGTACGCTTCCGGCCCGATCGTGCCGAGCAGCGTGTTCTCAAAGAGCTGCGCCGTCGCCCAGATGCCGGAATCGCCCACGCAGAGCGGCGTCACGCCCGCAGCTTTCAGTTGGTCAGCGATGGTGATGAACTCGTCAACGCTCAGTGTGTCACCAACCTCGATGCCGTTGTCCGCCAACAGTTGTTTGTTGTACCAGAAGCCGTTGCCGCGATGGACGCCGACCGTCACCTGGTAGATCTCACCATCCTTGGTCATCATCGTGCGGAGCGCCTCGGGCACAACGTCGTTCCACCCCTCCGCCTCGTAGAGATCGGTGACCGGTTCCACATAGCCTGGCTCGACATACTGGCCGATCAGCTCGAAGCCGGGATGCACCTGCCAGGTGTCGGGTACGTCACCACCAGCCAGGCGCGTCTGCAGCACGCCGCGCGCCGCCGAACCGCCGCCGCCCGCCACCGTGGCGTTGATGATCTCGACGTCGGGATATTGCGCGCTGTAGGCGTCGAAGAGCGCCTGCAACGCCGCCGCCTCGCCACCGGATGTCCACCACGAGAAGACCTCCAGTTTTCCACCGCCTGCTGGCGCCGCTGCTTCACCGCCGGCAGGGGCTGCCTGACCGCCGCCAGGCGCAGCTGCCGGTGCTGCACAGCCGGTGAAGACCAGCGCCGCCAGCAACATAGCCGTCATCACAAACAGGATGCGTTTGCCGAACATGTTCTGTCTCCTTATACTCTTGTTGTTTGAAGCGCGAATCGAACGTTGAAGCAATGGGAAGCAAGTTGTCTAGGGCGATTCACCTCCTGTGACTACTCCGAAACTCTACCTTCTCTATCGACACGAATCGGCGCTGAGAATGCTGGGGAGACGGCAGTGCACTCGACCTCGGACAAGGACAGTTTGTGCTGCCGCCTTCCCCACAACGCCGGACCCGCAGGTCCGCAAATCATGCAATCGTAGACGCCGCTCGCAGCGGCGTGATCTCGCCGTTCAACAACCTCGATCCTGCATCGAGAGTCTGCGGCTGGGAGCCGCAGCTACCATAGCACTTCCTCGACTTTCACCCACCGCCCTTCCGCCGACGACCTCTCTGCTGCCGCCATCACCGCCTGGATGTGCAGCCCGTCCGCCAGCGTCGGCTGCGTCGGCTTATCTTCTGCCACCGCCTTGAGGAACTGATATTGGCATTCGGCGTGGGTGCGCACGAAGTCGGGCGCCATCGACCAGTCCGGCGCCTTCTGCCCCGCATAGCGGTTGACGGTCTCGATCTTGCGGAAGCCGCGCATCCCGCCGGTCGGCTTGTCGCTGTCGCGCACGTCGTAGACCTCCAACCACGCCGGGTCGAGGCCGCTGAAGCGGAGCGCGCCCTTCTCGCCGAAAAGCTCGAAGCCGATGTCGTTGGTTAGCCCCGTGCCCATGCGCGAGGCATCGACCACGCCCAGAACGCCGGCTTTGGTGCGCAGCGTGAGCAGCGCGATGTCGTCCACATCCACAGCAACGCGTTCCGTTGCGCCAGCGCCGACGGGACGTTCCTTGATCAGCGTGTCGAGCGTCGCCTGTACGGACTCAAACTCGCCCACGACGGAATAGAGCATGTCCAGGATGTGCGAGCCGATGTCGAAAAGCGTCCCGCCGCCGGCAATCGCCTTTTGCTGCCGCCACGAGATCGGCTTGTTGGGGTCGATGTAGCTGGAGCGATAGTAGCGCCCGCGGAAGGAAAAGATGCGCCCCAGGAACCCCTCCTCCACAAGCTGCCGCGCCCGCAACACCGCCGGATAGAAGCGAAAGTTGAAGGTCATCTGCGTCTTGACGCCGGCGCGCGCCGCCGCTGCGACCATGCGCTGCGCCTCGGCCACGTTCATCGCCAGCGGCTTCTCACAGTAGATGTGCTTGCCCGCCGCCGCTGCGGCTTCGACGATCTCGGCGTGCATGTGGTTGGGCACGCAAATATCGACCGCCTCAATCTCTGGGTGCGCCAGCAATTCCCGGTAATCTGCCGTCCAGAAGTTGCAGCCAAGTTCGGCTGCAGCCGCCTGCGCCGTCTCCGCCCGCGTCGTCGCCACGCCGCCAATGCGCACTGCGTCGGCAGGCAGTCCGTAATGAAAGGGCAGCGAACGGTACGCCATGCCATGCACGCGCCCGATGCCGCCGTAGCCGATCATGCCGATGGTAGGAAAGGTCATGCGCGTCAATCCTTTGTTGAATAAGCGATTGAGAGATTAGGGGATTGGAGACTGGAGACTGGAG
>DMDA01000078.1:35459-36195 GCA_003451595.1 Chloroflexota bacterium
TCTTCCTTCTTCGGTCCGATACTGCTCGCTGGCAGCGTCCATCACGGCGCGCAGTTTGTTGACCGCCGCGGCGATCTCACCCGTCCCGGGCTTGAGCTTGCCGTTTGGCCCCTTGAGCAGCGGCGACGAGAACTCGCCGACGGTCATGCCGGCGGCGATGAACTCGGCGACGTTGCCGGCGTTGAGGCCGCCGTCCTCCATCAGCTCGATCTGCCCTTCCATGCCCGCCTCAGCGATCATGTCGTGCAGCTTGCGGATCGTGCGCACCATGATCGGGTCCATCGTGTGCGGACTTTGCCCCGGCTTCGGCTTGACCCAGAAGGGCGCGCGACTCTCGTACTCGATGATGTCCACGTAGGGATGGATGAACTGCTCGAACGCGCTCGTCGGCACGCCCTGCCACGCCCACACGCCGACCTTCAGCTCCAGCTTCTCTTTGATGTAGGTGATCTGCTGGAAGATCATCTCGCCTGTGGTCTCGATGGGGAGGCTGATCAGACTGACGCCCAGGTCTTTGAGCTGATCGAAGACATCGAAGGTCGGGCGATACATCTGCAATTGCGCCTCGACCTCCAGGTTGGTGCTGGCGACCGTCGCCTCGATGATGTCGAAGCCGCCGCGCGGCATGCCAAAATCCATGTACTTGCCGTCGCGCACCTCGATGTGCAGCCAGTCTACCCCGGCCGCCTCCAGGTCCTTCACCTGCGCGCCCAGCACCGCGTAATCCGCCCAGAAC
>DMDA01000078.1:36402-37603 GCA_003451595.1 Chloroflexota bacterium
AGCGATTAAGCGATTAAGAGATTGGAGATTGGAGATTGGAGATTGGAGATTGCGTGGCGCTTCGACGCCTAATCTCCAATCTCCAATCTCCTAATCTCCAATCTCTTAATCTCCCAATCTCTACATCTCGATCAGCACCTTCATCGCCTGCTGCGTGCGCATCAACTCGACGCCGCGGCTTAGCTCTGTCAGCGGCAGGCGGTGGGTGACCAGGATCGACGGCTGCACGCGGCGGCTCTCCAGCAACTGGATTGTCTGCGCGAAGGGGTGCAGCCCGACGAACGCGCCGTGCACCGTCAGGTCGTAGCGCGTGATTGTGTACTGATTGACCGGCGGGTTGTCGTGCGGACGCAGCCCGAAGAGGATCACCTGCCCGCCGCGCCGCGCCAGCTGGATCGCCTGGTTGATCTGGTTGCCGACCGCATCGACGACGACGTCGGCGCCCAGACCGGTCAGCCGTTTGACCTCCGCCAGCGCATCGACCTGTGTGACGTTGAGCGCAGCGTCCATGCCGATCTCCTGCGCAAATTCCAGCCGGTAGGGCGCTACGTCGAGCAGGATCACTTTGCCCGCGCCCATCGAGCGGTAAAGCAGTGCAAAGAGCAGCCCCATCGGGCCGGCGCCGATGATCGCCACGTTGTCGCCGGGCTGGAAGGGCGCGCGCCGGACCGAGCCGACCGCACACGAGAGCGGCTCGAAGAGTGCGGCGTCATCGCGCGGCACGGTCGGGTCGATCTTCCACAGCGCGCGCGCCGGGGTGCGCAGCGTTGGGGCAAACGCGCCGTCGATGGTAGTGCCGATGGTCTGGTAGTTGGTGCACTGGTTGTCGAGTCCACGACGGCAGTAGTCGCACTTGCCGCAGGTTAACCGGTTGGCGATTACGACGCGGTCGCCGGGCTGCACGCTCGTCACCGCGGGACCTACCGCCGCCACGATGCCCACGCCCTCATGCCCGATGACGATGCCGGGCGGCGCTTTGTGCGCCGGCGGCACAGCCAGAATGTTGAGATCGGTGCCGCAGATGCCGCACGCCTCGATGCGCACGATCACATCATCGTCGGCGACAAGCTGCGGCGGCTGGCGTTCAACATATTCCAGAACGCCGTTGCCACGAAAAATCGGAACCAACTCAGTGTTCATGTTCACCAAACTTCATGATCAAGAGAGAAATTTCAATGATCCGCAGATTACGCAGATTTCG
>DMDA01000078.1:37825-45211 GCA_003451595.1 Chloroflexota bacterium
CGAAATCTGCGTAATCTGCGGATTGATTCTCTAGCTGCAGCACTGCGGTTGCTGTGTCCAGGTCGGTGCAGAAGACGTCGATGACGCCGGTGTGCAGCGCGCCGAGGATTGCCTGCGTCTTGGCAGCGCCGATGGCAATCGACATCACGGTTGGAATCGTGCGCAGGTCTTCCAACCGCAGCCCGATCACACGTTCGTTGAAGCCGCCGGTGTACGCGGCGCCATCGATGGTAAAAATCTGCCCAGACATATCGCCAACGCCGCCCGACTGCCGAATCTGCGCCAGGTCGTCGGCGCTGAGATAGCCGGCTTTGGCGAACTCCGACGTCGCCGGGTCGAGGTTGCCCACGCCAACCAGCGCCACGTCGGCGCGCTGCGCCATCTCCAGGGCGCGCTGAATATCGCGCTGACTGCGCAGCATCTCGGCGGCGGCGATGCTGTCCACCACCATCGGCGCCGAAAGATAGTGAGCGGCGCCACCCAGCTTCGCCGCCAACTCACGCGTCAAGGAGGCGCTGTCCAATTCCGGCGTTGCCAGCGCAATGCTGCCCACTGCCTGCACCACATCCACATGTCCTTGAAAACCGGGGCGCACGGCGTGGATCACTTCGTAGGTGGAGCGTCCCAGACAGACGGTCAGGGTCATGCCGTCGCGCAGCGTCTGCTCCAGGAAGCGTGCGCCGAGTTGGCCGACGCGCGCCAGGGCGTGCGTGCGGTCGCTGCTGCCCGGCTTGAGCACCAGCGCCTCGCGCAAGCCAAACCGGTCGCACAGCCGCGCCTCCAGGTCGGGCGTGCGCTGGACGGGCCAGTTGACCGTGAATTGGATCACCTGTTCGGCGCGCGCCTGCTTGAGCAGCCGGTAGATTTTGACGCGCGACAGCCCAAGCTGCGCGGCGATGGCGTCCTGCGTCATCTCTTCGACGTAATACATGGCAGCGACCTGGGCGAGCAGGTCATGTTCGGCGTAATCAAGCATGGATAGTCAACTGCTTGTGCAATTGCACATATATTGTGCATTAGCACAATGCTACCATGATCACCTTCATCTGTCAACGCTCAATTTCAACCGGAGTCTACGGCACATTTAGGGCAAAGTGCAGCGTATAGATCACAGCCTTCGGCGTGACAGGCCCCCTCTTCATGCCGGAGGCGATGACCTACGACTTACGCTTCTCACTGGAAGCGTGCACGGCGGCATGCGGTGCGTCTCACGATGGCTGGCGGTTTGACGCAGAGGGCTTCTCTTTCTAGAATTTGCTCACTGCTGACAACAACACAGGTCAAAGCCATACCAAGTTTGTCCGTCGGTGCATAAAGCGCCAGCTGCCACTAACCGTAAATCGCAACAGGTAAAGGATCTGACTATCATGAACTTGCTTCGATCTGGCTTCGCTTTGCGTAGCGCTCCTCTTTTGATTGCCTTCGCTCTGTTGACAGTGTTGTTGGGTCTCTTTCACAGCCCAGCGCAGGCGGCAACCCTGACCGTCTGCCCTGGCAGTGGCGCCTACGCCACTATTCAGTCTGCTGTCAACAACGCTGCACCCGGTGATGTGATCAGCATTTGTTCTGGCACATACACGGAGAATGTCAATCTCAGCTTGATGGGCGCTGCCATTGGCGGTCTGCCTGGCGACCTGACTCTGCGGGGCAGTGGCGGCGTCACCATCGCGCCGGGCGCAGGGAACGCCATCTACATCTCGAGCAGCTTTGGCGGCAATCTTGTTTTGTCTGACTTTAGCGCGACATCGCCCGACGCCAGCCCCATCGAACTGCTAGTGGACACCCATGACAGCATCGAAGTCACCGGCTCGATCCAGGTGAGTGGGGTGACGGTCATCCACTCCGGCGGCGCGGGGATGCGGCTGCAAGCGCAAGGTGCGGTGGTCGTGACCAGCTCGCACGCGATCAGCAATGCTGGCGACGGTTTCGAGATTGCCGCCGATCAGGCGATCTCCATCACCAACAGCACAGCGATCAGCAACAGCGTCAACGGGTTTTGGATTAGCGATCGCACCTTCGAGGAGCAGTGTAGCCTGACGCCAGTGCGCTTGCAGGGATTGCTGGCGCAGGCGAATGGTGGCAATGGCGTGGAGTTGGGCCGTTTCGACGGCTCTTTGGCGACGGTGGTGCGGGACAGTCGTTTGCTCGCCAACGAGCTTGCGGGTCTGGTGTACAACGAGCCTTTCCTGTGTGGCCCAGAAGGCAGCCTGGATGTAGAGAACAGCATCGCCAGCGGCAATGGCAGCGATGGCTTCCGGGTCGATCGTGCACTGGTGAGCGAGTTCCGGCGTACGACCGCCAGCCAAAATGCTGAAGTGGGCATTCACATCATTCCTCCAGGTGTTCCTGGCCTGGCAGCGCAGGCAGATCACACTGCTGGCGTCACGGCGATACAGCAAGGGCTTGATCACCGCTATACGATTACCGGCTCCCTGATTCAAAGCAACTCAATCGGTGTGCACCTTGACGCAAGCTTCCTGGATAGTTCGGTCGGTGCAGCGACCCCGACGAGCTTCGAGCAAAATATCGTCTGCGCAAATCCCACTGCGGGTATGATGATGTTTGCCGATCCGGTCATGTACACCGAGACGATCGCAGCACGCGGCAACTGGTGGGGCGCAGGCAGCGGCCCGCTTCATCCTACAAATCCTGGCGGCGCTGGTGATCGTGTGCGCGACGCGGCCACGCGCACGGCGACGCCTCCTAACGATGTGGATGGTGGCGCCATCGACTTTGCGCCCTGGGTTGATCGCATAACCAGCACTGCGTCTTCTGGTCCATATCAACCTGGCGCTCCCATTGCAGTGACTTTTCGCCCGGAAGATGGCAGCGGCAGTTGGCGCCTGGCGGGCGGCCCTGGCGCTACGGTAGGGACGCCGCCGTTTCAGGTCACCACCGACAATGGCGAGGTTGCCCTGAACGAGGTGTCCGGTGCGTCAGTGTCGACTTTCTTGACAAATGACAACGGGGAGATCGTGGCTACCTTCACGCCTGCGCAACCTGGGCCAGCCACTGTAACGCTGCAAGGCCCGTGTGGACTGAGTGCCAGCCTCCCTTTCACGATTGAACAGCCGTTGACGTTCACCAAGTCGCCGGCGTTGCAATATGTGGTGAATGGGAACATCGCCACTTTCACCATGACAGTTGCCAATCAAGGTGTGCTGACGCTCACCAATGTCGCAGTCAGCGATGATCTGGCGCCAGCGTGTAGTCGCGCTCTGCCCGATCTGGCGCCCGGCGCAACGGGTGTGTACACCTGCACCGACGCGCCTACAATCAGCTACATCAACGTGGCGACAGTGACGGCGACAACTGAGGCGTTGCCCGCAGCGCAAGCTGGGGCAACGCCGCTGCAGCCATCGGCGATAGTGAGCGCCAGCGCCAGGGCAGCGGTGCAGGTTATCAATCCGGGGCTGAGCGTGGTCAAGAGCGTGGGGCTTGATCCGGATGCCTGCGCGCCGCCCGGAAGCCTGCAGGCGCAGCCTGGTGCGAACCTGTATTATTGTCTGCGGTTGATCAATACAGGCGATGTCACCTTCACCGAGCACACAATCGACGATGCGCTGCTCGGCATCCACAACGCTGTGATCAATGCCGTGTTGCCGCCCAGCGCTACACTGGCGATCACGCGCAGCGTCTTGCCAGCGCTGGGGCCGGTTGCGATGGCAGATACGATCGTGAACACCGTGATGGTCACCGCCAGCGGTGCATTAGGAGGTGGAACCGCACCTGCAGTGCAAGTGAGTGCTTCAGGCGCAGGCGCAGTCACGGTGGAGATACCGCCCACGAACCTGCCGCCAGAAGATGAGCCGCTGCTGGGCGAGCGCCGAATCTATTTGCCAGCGATCCAGCGCTAAATCGTACATCGTGACTTGCGCCGGGAGCCATCAATGCGCCCTGGCGCAAGTCGGTTGATAGACTACCACTCTCGCTGGCGCGCTGCCTGGACGCCAGCGAGGAGCAACACAGTCAGGGCAGTTGCAGCTGCCAGGCGCAGACGTGGCTGCACTTGGATGCGCTGCCAGACACTGCCACTTTTGTGGAGGGAAAGCGACATTGCCGGCTGTAACTGGAGACGCGCCAGCATCTCTTCAGGTGCAGCCACAAATTCAGCGAGCGTGGCGTTAAACCAGGCTGGCTCTTCGACAAAGACGAGATGCCCACTCTCTGACCGCACGATCAGCCGGGCGTTAGGCAGCTTTGTCAAGGCAGTGGTTGCCGCAGTCACGGGCAAGATGCGATCTTGCCCGCCCCAGATGACCAGCGTTGGCGCCTGGATGGTTTGCATGCCAGCCTGCAAGCGTTGCAGCTCGCCGTGATCCAGCCCGCGTATGCTGGCGTAGGTGCGCAAGAGGCGCAGGAATGCAGTTTGTGCACCTGGCAGCGTGGCCATGGCAAAGGCGCGGTCGATGTCTTCTTCCGCCACCGAATCAGGATCGGCGACGCACTGGCGAAGCGCCTGTGCGGTGCGCGTGCGATCAGGCAGCGTCAATATTTCGCCCACACCGCGTACTGTCATCAGACGCAATGGCCAGGCGACCTGATGGGTCATTCCTGCAGGGGCGATCAGCACCAGCGACGAGGTCATTTCTGGCCACCGGAAGGCAAATTCGCAGGCGACGGCGCCGCCCAACGATGAGCCAACGATTGTCGCCGCGCCCATGCCTACCGCCTCCATCACACCGCGCACCGCCGCCGCCAGGAGGCGCAACGTATCGGGGGGATAGACAGGCGGGATTGCTGAGCGCCCACAGCCGGGTAGGTCGACAGCCAGCACGCGATGGGTGTGGGGCAACTGCGCGAACTGCTTACGCCAGACATCGACGGCGCCACCGATGCCGTGGATCAGCACCAGGTTCGGACCATCGCTCCCTTCCAACCAGTAGCGAAGACGAAGGCCGTCAACAGGTAGATAACGGTCAGTCGGAAGTTGCATAGATACACCGCCTTGTAGAACGTTGTGCAGGTGAAAATGGCAAGCAGCCAGGGCGGTTGCTTGCCATTCTGTTCACCCAGTGTACACGCTTGTGTACTCCATTTCAACTACGCTACAGGCAGTGAGTCTACTTCACATTGGGGGCAGAGTTTGTTATGTAGGTCATCGCCTCCGGCGTGACATGGCACCCGTCACGCCGGAGGCGATGACCTACGACACGCTCCCCAAACTTGAAATACACCCACAGGCAGTGAGTCTACTTCACGGTTAGGTCAGGCGTTTGCATGGCAGGTTATCGCCTCCGGCATGACAGTCTGGTCGGTCGGAAGCGTCCGGCTGCAAGCGGAAGCTATTTCTCCTCCGCCAGATTCGCCCCGTAGCTCACCATCATGTGCCCCAGTTCCACCGGCGCGTTGTAGTTGAGGTAGATCGCCGTGTAGCTCGTCGCCCACGCCAGGTCGGTGAGCTGTAGTTCGTCGCGCCACGTCTTCACCTCGTCCCACTTCGGATGCCACGCCCAGCCTTGATCGTGGAAGACCTGGCGGGCTTGCTGCGCCGAAAGCTGTCGTTTGCTGAGCTGGCCCGCCGCATCCCACGAGAGTTCGGTCACAGGACCCACCGCGCCGATGATGCCGTGCGTCTTCTGCGCCCGCTGCTTCCAGTCCGGGTAGCCCTTCAGCTTATAGTCGCGCTCCAGGAAGAAGAGCGAATTGTTGTGCGCGCCGTGCATCAGGCGATAGGAGGGCGGCAGCAGCTCGTTGATCGGGTTGACGATGCGATCCATCACCTCGTCCTCGCCGAGATAGCGCTGCTCCACCTTGTCCCACACCCACGCCAGGTCATCGTCCGAGCGCTTGCGGATGTGCTCCCAGACGCCGGGGTCGATGGTCTTGTCGACCTGTTTCATCCTGAAGAGTTCGCCGCGGATCGTCTTTTCCTTATCCTCGACGCCTTTGGGCATGTATCCCTGCTGCGCCAGCTTGTTGGAGTGATGACGCGTCCACGGATCGACCGAGCGCGTGCCGATCACGTAGCGCGTGCCGGCAACTTTGCTATACGCCTGCTTCACCATGTCGTCGGACATCTCGACCGCCATGTGTTTGAGACCGACGCGTTTCATCGCACGCGCCGCCGCATAGTGACCCGCTTCCTTCAGCCAGGCGACACTGCCCTTGATCTCCGTGGCAAAGCCGCCCCAGCCGACCAGCGTGCTCAGCAGATCGTAGAGACGCATCGTATCTTCCGCCAGCGCCCAGCCGTTGCCGGTCATGGCGTATTCCGCCGCGCCTTCGCCCAACTTGAGCACATCCGTCGCCGACGCCAGCAGATCGACGCCGGTCATGGCGACGGTCGCCAGCCCTACGCTGAGCAAGCCGGGATTCTCCACCACCCAGTCTTCGAGTTTCTTGCTCGTCTCCTTCGCCAGGTCGTCGGCGGCGTATGCCCACGACGCCGCGTGCAGCAGCTTGAACTGCACCTTCTCCGGCACATTGAAGGTGATGCGTCGCCCCTCGCTGTTGACCCACTCACGGGCGCCGAGCGCGTTGGCGGCGCTGCCCACCGCCGTCGTCAGCGTGTAGCCGCCGCGGCGCTGCTGCGTCAGTCCGGCCGGTGCGCCGTCGGCTGCGTCGCTGTTGGCCTCCACCGCTGCATGGCCCGTCGGGTCGACAAAGCGCGCGGGGTTGGCATAGGCGTAGAGATAGCGATGCAGGCTGGGTGGTGTGTTCGCCATACCCAGGTAGCTGTCCTGTGTGGTGAAGCGCCCGATCTCGGCGTCGTAGTAGCGCGCGCCGAAGTAGTGCAGCCCGGTCTCCGTGTCGTAGTAGTGACCGGTGAAGCGGCGCAGGTTGGACGACGCGCCGACCTCCACCAGCGTGCGCCCCCAGGCGTCGTAGCGCAGGCTCTGCGCCAGGTCGCCGGCGACGTTGGTCAGGTTGGCGGTGCTGCCCAGCCCGTCGATCAGGTAGAAGTGGCTGGCGCGCGCCGCGCCGTTCACTTCGGTCAGCGCCAGCAGCCGGTAGCCGTAGTCGTACTTGCGCAGCGTGGCGAAGCTATCCGCCGCGCCGCCATACTCCAGCAACACCGCATCGTCGTCGTAGAGATAGCGCGTCTCCGCGCCCGCCGCCGCCTTTTTAACGCGCATGCGGTTGAAGTCATAGTCGAAGGTCACGCGCCCGCCGCTGCCATCCGCCGCCACCATCTGGTCGCGCACATCGTAGCGATAGTCGGCGCGCCCCGCTGTGGTGATGCGCGCTGTCTGGTTGAGATTGGCGTCGTACTCGTAGGTGATCGTGCGCGTGGCGTCGCGGTTGTCCACGATGCGCGTTAGCGTGTTCACGCCGTCGTAGGTGACGCCAGGTCGATCCGCCAGCGCGGTGTAGAGATAGGTGCGGTCCACCGGCTGCCCGCTTGCCGGGTCAACGCCGACTTCGGTCAGGCGATTGCCGACG
>DMDA01000078.1:45465-47852 GCA_003451595.1 Chloroflexota bacterium
GACGCCAGGTTGCGCGTGTTGATCACCGTTACGATGCGGTCGGCGCGGTCGTAGGCGTTGGCGCCGCCGCGATCGTGCACGCTGCCGTTCGGGTAAGTCACGCTGCGCAGCAGGCTATCCTCCCACCAGGCGTAGGTGGTCACGCCGGCGTCGGTCGTGACGGTCTGCAGCCGGTTGCGCGCGTCGTAGGTGTAGGTCGTCACGACATTGTCGGGATCGACGAGCCGCGTGCGGTTGCCGACCAGGTTGTAGTCGTACTGCGTCGTGCGACCGCTGGGCTGATCGTAGTCGCGCCGCGTGCGCGTCTGGATGCGATCCAGCGGGTCGTAGGTGAAGGTCGTGACTTCGACGGCTACGTTGCCGGCAACGCGCTTGGTCTCGGTGACGGCGATGGTGTTGCTGTTGCCGTCGTAGGCGTAGTCGATGCGCTGCATCTGGAAGTCAAGCGTCGGCGCGGCCGCGTTGGTGTAGATTTTGGCGACCAGGCGGTTGCGATGGTCGTAGCGCTGTTCGACGCGCTGGTTGCGCGCATCGACGATCAGCGTCTTGTTGCCTTCGCTGTCGTAGCCGTAGCTCCAGCGCAGCGCGGTGGCTTCGTCGCCCTGGGTGGCGTAGACTTCGGCGCCGGTTGGGTCGGCGCCGCGCACCGTCGTCGCCGTGATCTGCCCCGCCACCGTGTGCTGGATCAGCGCGGTGACGCGGTTGAAGGCGTCATAGCGATAGGTGACCAGATTGCCCGCCGCGTCCTGCTGGGCGATGCGGTTGCGGTTGGCGTCGTAGAGATAGCGGGTGACGCCTGCCGGCGCGTCGGCGCTGGCGCGCGGCGTCTCATCGACCGCCAGCAGCTCGCCCAGCTCGCCGTAGCGGAAGCGCGTGGTGAACGCCGCACCGTTGGCTTCGGTCACGGCCACCAGGTTGTCGGCGGCGTCGTAGCGATAGGTCGTGACGCCGCCTTCAGCATCCTCCGCCGTGATCTTGCGATAGCGGGCGTCGTAGGTGTAGCGCGCGTCGAACGCACCGCCGTGAGCGCGGCCATCCTTGACGGTCAAGATGTTGCCGACGCGGTCGTAGGTCCAGCGCGTGGTGGCGGCGACCGGCGAATCCGCGCCCTCAGTCATGGCGATCTTGCGATCGGCGGCGTCGTACTCGAAGGTGACGACGTTGCCCTCGCCATCCACCGTGCGCACGACGTTGCTGTTGCCGTCGTAGAGCGTAACGTCGAGGGTGACAACCGCCTGGCCGTAGTGCGTCGCCATCGTTGCGCCGCCGCGTTGCACTCGCACCAGCCGGTTGAGGCCGTCGCGCTGTTCGATGCTCTGGTTGCCGTTGCGGTCGGTCGTGATCACGCGCAGCGTGGCGTCGTCGTAGATCGTGCTCACCGACGAGCGCAGCACGCCGTCGGCGTCGATCTCGCGCACGGCGACTTGGCGGTTGAGCGCGTCGTAGTCTGCCTCGGCGCGGTTGCCGCGTTCGTCGATCTCGGCGCGCTTGTTGACGCTGTCATAGAGGAAGCGTCGGCCCGCGCCGGCATCGAGGTCATCGACGCGCACGATGCGTCCCAGGCTGTCGGTGTAGGTGGTGGTGGCGTTGCGGTTGGCGTCGTAGGTCGTCATGCGCACCAGCCCGTCGCCATCCTGTCCGTCGAAGTAGATGGTCTCCTCCAGCAGCAGCTCGGCGCCGCCGTTGCTGATGCTCTCGACCAGGCGCTGCGTGAGCTTGCGTCCCAGCGCGTCGTAGGTCATGCGCTGCTCGATGCCGCGACGGTCGATGAAGCGCACCAGGTTGCCCGCCCCGTCATAGAAGGAGCGTTCGATCACCGCGCCGGCATCGTCGGGCGTGGCGACGTATTGGGCGGTCAATTTGCGCCCCAAGCCGTCGTAGGTGTAGGTCACGTCGCTGTCGTTGCCCTGCGCGTCGCGCACGCTGGCGACATTCCCGGCGCCGTCGTAGGTGTAGGTCGTGGTCAGATCGAGCACGCCCAACGCCTGCACTTCCTCCACCAGCCGGTCGAGGCCATCGCGATCGGCGCGGGTGCGGAAGCCGCGCGCGTCGGTCGAGATGATGGCGTTGTCGGCGTCATCGTAACTCGTGGTCGTGACATAGACTGCGGTCGTCTGATCCGGCCCGGCGAAGGGCACGGTCTGCGTCATCGCAGTCAGGCGATTGAGCGCATCGTAGGCGAAGGCGTTGACCACGCCGGTGACGATGTGCTCCTCGCGCGTCTTGTTGCCGGCGGCGTCATAGGTGTAGACGATCTCGCCGCCCAGCGGGTCGATCACGCGCACCGGCAGGTCGCGGGCGTCGTAGAGGGTGCGCACGACGTTGCCGTTGGCGTCGGTTTTGCGCACGACGTTGCCGGTCAGGTCGTAGCCGGTCTCGACGCGCGC
>DMDA01000078.1:48066-48431 GCA_003451595.1 Chloroflexota bacterium
GTCGAGCCGTCCGCCTGGCGCACGCCCAGATCGACCACCGTCACCAGCCGATCCAGCCCGTCGTAGTAGTGCTCGGTGACCTGCCCCAAGCCGTCGGTGAGGCGAATGACTTTGCCGGTGGGGGAGTAGCGCGTGCGTTCGATCTGATCGGCGCCGCGTTCGCTGCGGTCGGTCAGCCGACGCACCTCGATCGGACGATCCAGGCCATCGTAGGCGTATTGCGTGTGGCGACCGAAGGTGTCCCACATTTCGACCAGCCGTCCGCGCGCGTCGTAGACATTGGTCGTGATGTTGCCAAGCGGGTCGATCACGCGCTGCGCCTGTCCCATCGCGGTGTAGTCGAGATAGCGCGTGGTGAAGCCGCG
>DMDA01000078.1:48640-49263 GCA_003451595.1 Chloroflexota bacterium
GGCGCCGCGCAACGCGCTGCGGTGGCTGCATTCAGCGGGCAGCGGCAGCTCAGTGCACCAAACCGTCTGCGCAACCGCACCCAGCGGACGTTCCACGCGCACCGCCGCGCCGTAGCTGTTGAGTGTGTAGACTGTCGGCGCCACATCCGCGCGCGGGTCGGTGACGGCACGCTGGTTGAGCACCGCCGGGTTGGTGCTCATCGTGTAGACAAAGCGCGTCGTCACCCCTTCCGGCTCGCGGATTTCGCGGATCATCTGATCTTTGCTCACCTCGAACGCGGCAGTCCAGCCTGGAATCGTGTCGGTNNACGTTGCCGGTGCGGCCGCTTGTCGGCTGACAGGGCGAGCCGGCCGGCGGCGCGGCGGGGCTGTCGATGCAGTACCAGGTCGTGCGTCCCTCGGCGTCGGTCTCGCTGGTCATGCGGCTGAAGAGCGGATCGTAGGTCGCGTAGGTGGCGATCTGTGTGACCGTCTGCCCCTCAGCGTCCACCACCGGGCGGATGTGCGGCGCGCTGACGTTGGCCAGATCGACCGTCGTCGTGACCACGTTGCCGAGCGCGTCGTAGCCGTAGACCGTGCGCTGTCCGAGTGCGTCGATCTCGGCGCCGCGCAACGCGCTGCGG
>DMDA01000078.1:49598-50206 GCA_003451595.1 Chloroflexota bacterium
GTCCAGCCTGGAATCGTGTCGGTGATGGTGTGGTAGACGTACTCGGTCGTGTTGCCGTTCGGATCGATGTAGCGGCGCAGGTTGTGACGGTCGGCGGCGTAGTCGGTGCTGTAGACGTAGCGCTGCACGCGTTCGTCGTTGAGACCGAGACCGGCGTAGGGCGTGGTGCGCGTCACCACTGTCAGGTTGCCGAGCGTGTCGTAGCCGTAGCGCACGTCGATGCCCAGGTCGGCGTCGCCCACCTCCACTGTCGCCGCCACGATGCGCTTTTGGTTGGCGATGGTGTTGTAGCGGAAACGCAACTGCTTGCCTGCACTGTCGGTCACGGCGTCAAGCGTGGTCGGGTCGCCGTCGCCGCTGAGATAGTCGAAGGTCAGGCGGTTGCCGTTTGTGTCCTCCATAAAGCGCAGCGTGTAGACCTCGCCCGGCAGTTGTCCTTCGCGCTGGAAATGATGGCGGATGCGCGCCGGCGTGAAGAAGTCGAAGATATCCGGGTTTTCGGCGCTGCGGATCAACGTCGAGTGATAGCCGATCTGCGGCTCGTAGAAGAGCGCGTTCGCCGACACTGTGAAGGTTGGCGAGGCGAAGAGCGCAGCGCGGCTGGCGTC
>DMDA01000078.1:50500-50913 GCA_003451595.1 Chloroflexota bacterium
GGCAGTTGGATGTCCTGCGCGCTGTGCGTGAGTGTGCCGTTCCAGAGATCGACGCCCATCACCATCGTGTGGCCGATCGGCAGCGCTGCGTTCATCTCCAGCTCGTAGACGACGACGCCTTCGGCGATGCTGCGCGCCGCCGGCTGGTTCGGGTCGAAGACCGCCTCGATGGTGAAGGGGTGCTCGCCCGGCCCGTCGATGGCGTCGGGCGGAATCGGCACGCTGTGGCGACCGGCTTCGAAGGCGCGGTTCTGCAGCGGCTGACCGTTCTGCGTGATGACGCGGTTGTCGATGCGGATCGTCACCTGCGCCGGATGCGTCAGCGCAAAGTCGAGCGTTTCCGCCTGATAGCAGCGGTCGTTGTTGACGGTGTCAACCTGCATCGTGACCTTGACCGGCGAGCGCGCCACCAG
>DMDA01000078.1:51159-52140 GCA_003451595.1 Chloroflexota bacterium
GAGGGGCGCGGCGGCTGCACCGCAATTGCCGACGCGCAGCGGGTCGTCGGGGCGGCTCTGGTTGCGCAGCGCCAGCAGGATGCGGTCATCGATGCCGTCGTTGTTGTTGTCGAAGAGGATGCGCCACGTGCGGTCGCCGCGCACCATCCACCCCAGGTGGCTGAGGTCAACCAGGTGCAGCCCGACCGTCGGGATGTTGACGTAGGCGAGATAGGCGTCGCTGTCGGCGCTGATGTCGAAGCCCGGCCCCGGCAGCGGGATGCGCGAGACGACGCGCGACGCACCGGTCGGGTCGGCGGCGTCGAGCAGAGGCGCGTCATGCTGCAAATCGGTGCGGTGGCTGAAGTCGACGGCGATCACCTCGGAGAAGCCGGTGGCGCCGACGCGACCGCCGCCGGTGACGAGCACAAAGTCGAAGAATTCGTCGCCCGCCAGCACATTGTCGCCGTCCGCCTCCTCCGGTAGACCGATGTTGCCGTCCCCGTCCACATCGAAGATCATGTTGGGCGCGGCGGCAATGCGGAAGGCAAAGGGCACCGGCGCCTGCTCCACCGGCACGAGATTGCCGCCAAAGAGCACCAGTCGCGGCGAGCCGCTTGCCGGCATGTCGGCGGCCACGACGAAGTTCTTGAGCACCGCCACGTCAAAGAAACTGCCGCGCTGCAAGCCGTCCGGCGCAAAGCGATCTTCGCGCGTCGAGCCAACATTGAAGGCTTTGGTAAGGTCGACGGCGACGATGCCGATCGGCACGACCAGCACATAGGCGACCGCCACATCCTGCCGGGTATTGGGCCCGCCAGGCGGGTTTTCGCCGACGCGCTGGTGCAGCGCCACAACTTTGGTGGCGACGCCGGGGTCGGGCGGCACACCCATGCGCTGCACTTCGTTGACGCCGGTCGAGAGGAATTTCAAGCCCAAACTCTGGTTGATGTCAGGATCGAGACAGTTCTCCATGACCGCACGATCCATGCACGCGGTCAC
>DMDA01000078.1:52367-53080 GCA_003451595.1 Chloroflexota bacterium
GGTCGCGTGTAGGCGAAGGAAAGATCGGTGAGCAGCGCCAGGCTGCGCGGGTTAGTGGTCGTCGGGTGCCAGCCGATCAGACGCGGGTTGGACGGGTCGCGCACATCGAGCACTGCCAGCCGCTTCGGCGCAACCGGATCGGGATAGCTCTCCGTGCCGTCGCGCAGACCGTTGGCAAGGAACATCGTGTCGCCTGCGACTACCATGTCCTGGCTGCTGGTGTAGCACGCCTTGCCGACCGGACAGCGCTGCAGCGCCTGCGCCAGCGCGTCGCCGCGGAAGGTCGCCAACCGTTCGGGCGCGCTGCGCGTGAAGCTGAAGTCCGGGTTAGTGAGCGGATTGCCCGCCAGGTCGGTGGCGCCGGTCAGGTTGACAGTGTAGGGCACGCCCAGCCGGAACGCGGTGCGCGGGGTGAAGATGGCGCTGTTGTCGGCGTAGAGCGCCACCGTGCCGGTGACAAGCGCGCCGCTGCTGTCGGCGATACGGAAGTTCTGCTGCACCGATGCCTCATCCATCGGTTCGCTGAAGCGGACGCGCACTTCCTGCTGGCGGTCGTACAACTGCGTCGGCAGTGCGCGGTCAACAATCGACGGCAACTGCGTATCGTCGCTGACAATCGCCGGGTCCATCAGAATTTGGTTGCGCGTCGGCGGCGCCACGCGGCTGGCGCGCAGGATCACCGCGCCGGTGTTGGCGTTGACGATGTTGATGTC
>DMDA01000031.1 GCA_003451595.1 Chloroflexota bacterium
GATGATGCACGTTGCCGATGATGGCGGTATCGCACCACACTGTGAGGTTGTTGTAGATGTCTGAGGCAGAAAACATGGAGACCGCACCAGGCGGCGACCAGCAAAAGTCATCCGACCTGGCGTTGTTCGAGCAGTATTTGAGCGAAGGGATCGATCTGGACATGCCCGGTCGCGGAGATTTACGCGAGGGCGTTATTGTGGAGATCCGTCCCACGGAGCTGTTGGTCAACGTTGGCAGCAAACGGGATGGCGTCGTCCCGCAATCCGACCTGGCAAAGCTCGACCCCGAATTCGTCAAGAACCTGCGCGAAGGGCAGACGGTCGATGTCGTAGTCGCCAGACAGCCGGAGGATGACAGCGTGTTCTTGCTGAGCATCGCCGACGCGCAACAAAAGCGGGACTGGCTGATCGCCGAGCAGTTGCTTGAAAGCGGCGAGATCACCACGCGCAAGGTGGTTGGCTTCAACAAAGGTGGGCTGACCGTCGAATTTAATCATCTGCGCGGCTTCGTTCCCGCCTCGCATGTCATCGATATGCCACGCAATCTTAGCGAAGATCAGCGCCGCGATGAATTCGAGGGATATATCGGTCGCGAAATGCGCCTCAAGGTGATCGAAGTCGATCCCAAACGGCGACGACTGGTCATGTCGCAGATGTTGGCTGAACGCGAATATCGCTCAGCGCAGCGCGAGCAGTTGTTCAAACACTTGGCAGTTGGCTCCGTCGTCACAGGCGTAGTGCGCAGCATGCGTCCCTTCGGCGCCTTCGTGGACATTGGCGGCGTCGATGGTCTCCTTCATGTCAGCGAAATTGGCTTTGGCAACATCAACCACCCACGCGACGCCCTGCAAATTGGTCAGGAGATCGAGGTGCAGGTCATCCGCATGGACGCCGAAAACCAGCGCGTGGCGTTGAGCCGCAAACGGCTGCTGGCAAACCCGTGGGATGCCATCGAACAACGCTATGCCGTGGGGAGCATCGTGCCAGCCACAATCACGCGGTTAGCAGACTTTGGCGCCTTTGCCGAACTGGAGCCAGGCGTTGAAGGCTTGATCCACATCAGCGAGTTGGCAGACATCGCCGTGGCGGAACCGCTCAAGACGGTGCACGCTGGCGACAAGGTCATGGTGAAGGTGTTGCGCGTCGATCCGAAGCGCCAACGCATCGGCCTCAGCATTCGGCAGGCCAGCGAGACGCCACAGGCGTAACTGCTACCGACAACACCAGCATTCAGCAACAAAGGAACGGGTTTCAACGGAGACCCGTTCCTTTTCTTGCCAGCACGGTGCAGGCTTCTGCCAGCACTCTGGAGACATATGATCAAAGCTATCATCTTCGATGTTGGCGGCGTATTGGTGCGCACAGAGGACCCAGCACCGCGCCGTGCGTTGGAAATCCAGCTGGGGCTGCAACCTGGCGCCGCCGAAGCCCTGGTTTACAACAGCGAGAAGGGGCAACAGGCGCAGCGCGGCGTCATCACATCGCAAGAGTTATGGCGCTGGATTCAAGGACACTTTCACCTGGATGATGCAGAGCTTGCCAGCTTCCGCCGGCAGTTTTGGGGCGGCGACCGCTTGAATACGCCCCTGCTGGGGTTGGTGCGTGCGCTGCGTCCACACTACCAAACGGCGATCATTTCCAACGCCATGGATGACCTGCTGCCCACGTTGACCGAGGTCTACCCGCTGGCAGACGCTTTCGACGTGATCGTCGGCTCCGCCTATGAAGGCGTCATGAAACCGGCGCCAGAGATTTTTCTGCGTACACTGGCGCGGCTTGGACGGCAGCCAGAGGAAACCATTTTCATCGACGATTTCGCCCACAATGTCGCTGGCGCACAGGCGGTGGGCATGGCAGCCATCCATTACACACCAGAGCTTGACGTTGCCGCGGCGCTGGCGGCGTATGGCGTCATCCCGTAACCCAACAAAGCCGTATGAATGTCTCAAGCTGCACCGGCGCGCCATTCTGCACTGCGCTGCGCCTCAGGCCAGGGCAAGTTCCCGCACCCCGACTTCGTCATATACGGCTGCAATCCGCTCAGCGATGATGGACCAATCATAATCGCGGGCGTAATGAGTAGCGTGGTATGACAGCTGCTGCCGCAGCGCCTGATCGTTGAGCAGGTTTGCGATACGCTGCGCCAGCGCCTGCGCATCGCGACGCGGCACCAGGAAGCCATTGTAACCATCGCGGACGACATAAGCCAGGCCCCCAACCTCTGAAGCGATCACCGGCGTGCCCATAGCCATCGCCTCCAGCGCCACCATGCCAAAACTCTCGTAGTGTGAAGGCATCACGACCATCTCGGCGGCGGCGTAGTAATAGGGCAACACGTGCTGATCTCTGGCGCCGGCGAAGGCGACCAGATCATCCAACCCCAGCTCCGCACACATGCGCTGCAGGCGCTCCATCTCCTCGTCGAGGGTGTCCGCCCATGGGTTGCCGCCGATGATCGTCACGCAGGTGTCGCTCAGATCGGTAATATGGCGCGCTTTGAGCAGTGCGATCGCCTCCAGCAGTGTATCGATGCCCTTGAGCGGCTCGATCCGACCAGCGAAGAGAATATTCTTGCGCTGCGGCGGAATGCCGATCATCTGCTTGGCCGTGAGTTGCGGGATCGGGTGAAAGTGCGCCAGGTCAACGCCAGGCGGCACGATGGCGATCTTTTCACGCGGCGCATCGTACAGCCGCACCAACTGCTCCACTTCAGCGGGTGTGGCGGCAATCAAGCGGTCTGCGATCTGCACCACGTGCGCTTCACCGTCGAGCCGGTTTTGCGGTGCGCGCTCGCTAAGGTCGCGGGCGATCTGATTCTTCATGTGACCGAGGGTGTGGAACATCTGCACAATCGGCGCGCCGCCCCACGCGCGCGCTAGCGCTTCCGCCGCTAGCCCCGACAACCAGTAATGGCTGTGGATCACGTCGTAGTGCAGCCCTTCACGCGTCGCAAAGTCGCGAATATTATCGACAAACTCATCGACGTAGCGTTCCGTTTCATTGACCGGAATCGGGCGCTCCGGGCCGGCAGGAATATGCATCACGCGTGCACCAGGGCCAAGATCGTGCACAACGCGCGGCGCACAGTCATCCTGTGACCGTGTAAAGACATCGACGGCGATCCCCATCCTTGCCAGTGCGCGGCTAAGGTCACGCACATAGACATTCATGCCGCCGGTCTTCTTGCCTCCTAGCATTGCCAGCGGGCAGGTGTGATAACTGATCATGGCGATACGCAGCGGCGGACGGTCAAGCGATGATGCAACGTTCTGCAGCGGATTGTTTAACACGGTCGAGCCTTTCTCTTTGGACAAGGAGATAAGTTCGCTACAATACTCTTCCTTTTCTATCAAAGCTTTCAAATCCAGTCTGTAATGTCACCAACGCACGCATGATGAGCAACCTTATTGACGCCTACGATGCCATCTATCTGGCGCCCCATCTTGACGACGCCGCGCTTTCTTGCGGTGGGCAGATTGCCAGCCTGACGCGCGCCGGCCGACGCGTCCTGATCGTGACGGTGATGGCCGGCGACCCGCCAACCGATGCCGAGAACGACTACATCCGCAGCCTGCACGCTCGCTGGGAGTTGGAGCGCGACGCCGCTGCGCAGCGCCGCGCCGAAGATATCGCTGCCTGTGCGCTCCTCGGCGCTGACTATTTACACTGGGCGATCCCTGACTGCATCTATCGGCTGCATCCCGCTGACGGCCGGCCGCTCTACATTTCGGACGATGACATCTTTGGCGACGTGCATCCCGCCGAGCGACCGCTGATTGAGGAGATTGCCCGCCTGCTGCATACATTGCCAACCTGCACTCGCTGCTATGCGCCGCTGACGGTGGGTCATCACGTCGATCATCTGCTCGTAGCAGCGGCGGCGCGGCGCGCTGTGGGAGAGCGCCTGCTCTTCTATGAGGATTATCCTTATGCACAGCAACCTGGCAAGCTGGCTGCGGTCGTGGGCGAGCCGCCAACCGGTTGGGAAATGCAGGTGCTCACCTTGTCGTCAGCCGATCTCGATGCCAAGATTGCAGCGATCCTGGCCTTTCGCTCGCAGCTCAGCACCTTCTTCACCGACCGCGCCGACCTGGAACGGCAAGTCAAAGGTTATGCGGCGTCCGTTGGTGGTGAGCGGGTCTGGCGAGAGACAGAGGCGCAAGGGAGATAGCCCAGATCGAAGGCGTATGGCGCCAGCACCGTAGATGTGTACGCCCGGCCGCAGCAGTTGTTTGGCGCTATCGACACACCGACTCAAGACAATCTCGATACACTGCCATCTACGATTCAACAGGCGCCATAGGCATTTCTAGTTGTCGTTGAGGGGTAAATATAGTAGTAATGAACCAAAGGAGGTGTAGTTTGTCTGATCTGAGGGGAAAATGCCAACAGGGTTATCCGGCGTCGCGCCGCATATCTGCGCGCAGCGCTTCGTTCAACGGCTGGCCGCTGCAGCCGCGCCGCCGAATCGGCGGCGTCGGCTGCAGCGGCGGGTTGGGCGGCAACCCTATAACTGAAACTTCACTGGAAATGCACACTGTTCACTCAAAGATACCAAGTATGTCCCAGCGATCTTTCCATTGCTCAAGCCTACTCTCGTCTATCGAGTGGTGCGTCGAGTCTGGGTTCCCGGGGCGTATTCCGCCGTGCTTGTTTAAATAGGCTTGGTGTGCCTTGTGGATATCGTCCTTTATCCCTGTGTGTCTATAATCAGTGAGGCACGAGCGACGCCGAAATTAGTGTAGAATCAGGTCGAAGGAGGATCATGGAATGTCTCACAATCGAACCGGAGCCCAGCCGAATGGCGCTAAATCGATGCCGGCGCCGGACCCA
>DMDA01000060.1:0-21918 GCA_003451595.1 Chloroflexota bacterium
GTCGACCTGGGGCGCAACGACCTGGGGCGCGTCAGTGAGTACGGCAGCGTCACCGTGCCGGTGATGATGGCGGTGGAAAAGTATAGCCACGTCATGCATATCGTCAGCGACGTGCGCGGCAAGGTGCGCCCGGAGCACAACGCCTTTAGCCTGCTGCGCGCCACCTTCCCCGCCGGCACGCTCAGCGGCGCGCCCAAGATTCGGGCGATGGAGATCATCGAGGAACTGGAGGGCGTGCGTCGCGGCGTCTATGCCGGCGCGGTCGGCTATATCGACAACGACGGCGCCATGGACACCTGCATCGCCATCCGCACCATCGTCATGCAGGGCGACGTGTGCCATCTGCAAGCCGGCGCCGGCATCGTCGCCGACAGCGACCCGACCTACGAGTTCAACGAGTCGATGAACAAGCTGAAGGCGCTGGCGGTGGCGGTGGAGCAGGCGGAGAGGGGATTGTAGAGATTAGGAGATTAGGAGATTAGGAGATTAGGAGATTGGGAGATTAGGAGATTGGAGATTAGAGATTAGGAGATTGGAGATTGGGAGGTGCGGCTTGGGGACGGATTTGAGTGACTTGGAGAGTTATCAGATGGCGGAGTCGCTGGCGCAGGTGGTGTGGGAGATCGTGGAGCGCTGGAAATCATTTGAGCGACAGACGATTGGCTCGCAGCTTGTCCGCGCCGCCGATTCCGTGGGCGCCAACATCGCAGAGTCGCACGGGCGGTTCTACTATGGCGAGAAGCTCCAGTTTCTGTATTACGCACGCGGCAGTCTCTACGAGACGCGGCACTGGCTGCGATTGGCCTGGCGACGCAGTCTAAGGAAGCGAGCGAGAGATACAGTGCGGCGGAGCCAATCTCCAATCTCTCAATCTCCAATCTCAATTCCAACGAAATCATTTCTACGGAGGAAGTTATATGGCTGACACAATTCAACGCAAACGCATTCTGACCGGCGACCGGCCCACGGGGAAGCTGCACCTGGGGCACTATATCGGGAGCCACCGTCATCGGCTGGCGCTGCAGGATCAATACGAGTGCTTCTTCCTGGTGGCGGACTTGCACATGCTGACGACCAAGCCGGACAAGGAGAGCATTCTGGAGATCGCCGACAACGCGCGCAGCATCGTACTGGATCACCTGGCGATCGGCATCGACCCGCAGAAGGTGACCTTCTACTTGCAATCGGCGGTGCATGAAATCTACGAGTTGCAACTTTTGCTGAGTAGCCTGATCACCGTCGAGCGCCTGCAGCAGTTGCCGACGATCAAGGACATGGCGAACGCCGCCGGCATGGAGCAGATTCCCTACAATCTGCTTGGCTATCCCGTGCTGCAATCCGCCGACATCCTGATGCCGCGCGCCCATCTCGTGCCCGTCGGCAAGGACAACGAGAGCCACGTCGAGCTGTCGCGGCAGATTGCGCGGCGCTTCAACAACGCGTACGGCGTCGTCTTCCCCGAGCCGGAGCCGTATGTGATCGGCGGCACGCTCGTCGGCACCGACGGGCAGGCGAAGATGAGCAAGAGCCTCAACAACGCCATCTTCCTGAGCGACGATGCCAAAACCGTCGAGCGGAAAGTGATGAGCATGTACACCGACCCCAACCGCATCCGCGCCGACATCCCCGGCACGGTGGAAGGAAATCCGGTCTTCATCTATCACGACACCTTCAACCCCGACAAAGCCGAAGTCGAGGAGTTGAAAGAGCGTTACCGCGCCGGCAAGGTCGGCGATGTCGAGGTCAAGGAGAAGCTGGCAAAGGCGCTCAACGCCTTCCTCGACCCGATGCGCGAACGTCGCGCCCGCTACGAGGCTGACCGTGGCTTTGTCGATCATTTGCTGGTTGTGGGCACGGAGCGCGCACGGCAGGAAGGGCAAGCCACCCTGATCGAGGTCAAGAAGGCAATGGGCCTCACCGGCGTCTGGAACAAGATTCGCCGCAGCGATGAGAAGCGGACAAAAGACATGGCAAAAGCAGGAGATTAGAGATTGGAGATTGGGCTTCGCTTGGGCAACGATGCCTCGCCGCCGATCAATCTCCAATCTCCAATCTCCATTTCATAAAGGAGCATCCCTACCATGATCGCCGTGATCGACAATTACGACAGTTTCACCTACAATCTGGTGCAGTTTTTGGGCGAGCTAACGATGCACATGCCGGTGCACGGTGAGCATCACGCCGAGATTCGCGTCTGGCGCAACGATGAGATCGACGTCGAAGAATTGGCGGAACTGCACCCGACGCACATCGTCATCAGTCCCGGCCCCGGTTCGCCGGAGAAGGACAGCGGCGTGAGCAACGACGTGATCCGCGTGCTGGGGCAGAGGACGCCGATCCTGGGCGTCTGTTTGGGGCAACAGTGCATAGGCTACGTCTTTGGTGGACAGGTGGTGCGCGCGCCGCGGCTGATGCACGGCAAGGTCAGCCCGGTGCACCACAAGGGCGTTGGCGTCTTCAAGGGGCTGCCCAGCCCGATGACCGCCACGCGCTACCACAGCCTGATCGTCGCCGAGCCGCTGCCCGACGTGCTGGAGGTCACCGCCTTCACCGCCGACGGCGAGCTGATGGGCATCCGCCACAAGACGCTGCCGATTCACGGCGTGCAGTTTCACCCGGAGAGCATCCTGACCGAGCACGGGAAGGATTTGCTGGCGAATTTTTTGAGAATGTAGGAAGTGGAGAATAGAGAATAGAGATTGGAGATTAGAGATTAGAGATTAGAGATTGGAGATTAGAGATTTGGGAGCGCGCGCGATATGGCGGGCGATCTCCAATCTCCAGTCTCCAATCTCCAGTCTCCAATCTCCAGTCTCCAATCTCCAGTCTCCAATCTCCAGTCGCTAATCTCCAGTCTCCAATCTCAATCACATGACCGATCTGACCGCTTCTATCCACACCTACCTCACCACCGCGCCTGCCAGCGGCTTTGCCGGGCGGACGGTAACGGTGCGCGCGCATTGGCAGGGCGATGACAACCTGCTGTGGCGTGTGGACGTTGGCCATGACGCAGATGCCGGTGACGCGGCGGTTGTCAAGCTCTTTCTTGACGCCGGGCAAGCGCGCGGGCGGCGACAGTTCGATGGTCAGCAGATTTTTGCCCCGTTGGGGCTTGCGCCGGCGCCGCTCTGGTTCGACCGCTACCCGGAAGGACTGGCGCGGCAGGTGCTGGTCTATCGCTGGGTGGAAGGACGCGCTCTGGACGCCAGCAACGTCGATGAGCTGACTGCACTGGCGATGAGCGTTGCGGCTGTGCACAATCATGACGCCGCCGCCGTGCGCCGCATCTCCCCGCGCGCGGTCAGCCTCGACTACTTCTGGCGTGTGCTGGCGGGCGGGCTGACGCCAACGGCGCACTGGCTGGACGCAATCGCATGTCCGCGCCTGGCGCAGCTTGTTCGCGCCCTGGCGACAAGCGCTGCGGCCGTGGTTGACGCTGCGCTCCCCTGGTGGCAGGACGCGTCGCCAACGCCCGTGCACGGCGATCTGCGGCTGGTGAACATCCTGATTCAGGGCGGTAGGTCGCTGCTGCTCGACTGGGAGATGTTCGGGCTGGGCGATCCGGCGCTTGACGCCGCCACGTTTCTCTTTCACGAAGGCGGCGCGTTGGGCGACGCAGGGCGAGCGCGCTGGCTGGACGCCTACTGCGCCTTCAGCCAGACGTCGGCAATCACCGCCCGTATCGCAACCTACATCCGGCTGCTGCCGCTGCAACACTTCGCCGACCTGCTCGCCAGGCTGAGCCAGCTTACGCCATCGGATCGCCGCGACCCAGATTTTCGCAACAATGCAGCGTTTCTGCGCCAGACGCTCGCCGTCGCCGGTGAAGCGGCCGCCGCCAACCTGCTCGACGCTGCCAGTGTGCCGCTGGACGAGATCGAACGGTTGGTGCAGCGCGAAACATGAGGTGAAGTTCAACCCAGAAGCTGCGGCTGCAAGTCGCAGCAGCTTACTCGGAGCAAGTTCCGAGCGACGAATATCAGGAAGGAGATCGACCCATGACCACTACCGCCATTCAACACGCCATCCATCGTCTCTTTGCTCATCATGACCTGAGCACCGACGAAGCCGACGCCGCCATGACGCAGATCATGGAAGGCGAAGCGACGCCTGCGCAGATCGGCGCATTCCTGGCGGCGTTGCGCATGAAGGGCGAAACTGTGGATGAGATCACCGGCTGTGCGCGTGCCATGAAACGCAGCGCCGTGCCGGTGCGCCCGCAGATCGGCGACGCCATGCTTGTCGATGTCGTCGGCACCGGCGGCGACAGCATCGGCACCTTCAACATCAGCACGACCGCTGCGTTTGTCGTGGCAGGGCATGGCGTCAAGGTGGCGAAGCACGGCAACCGCGCGGTCAGCAGCCGCAGCGGCAGCGCCGACGTGCTGGCTGCGTTGGGCGTCAACCTGCAACTGACGGCGGAACAGGCCGCCGAGTGCATTGAGGAAGTCGGGCTGGCCTTTCTCTTTGCGCCGGCTTTCCACCCGGCGATGCGCCACGCCATCGGGCCGCGCCGCGAGCTGGCCGCGCGCACGATCTTCAACATCCTGGGACCCCTCACCAACCCGGCCAACGCCACCAACCTGCTCGTCGGCGTCTTCGATCCGAAGCTCACCGAGCCGATGGCGCAGGTGTTGGGGCAGATGGGCGCGCGCGCGGCGTTCGTTGTACACGGCGCGGGCGGCGCCGATGAACTGAGCCTGACCGGCGCCAACCGCGTCAGCCATCTGCATAACGGCGCAGTGCGCACCTACGACTTCGACGCGCAGGAACTGGGTCTGACCAGAGCGGCGATCGGCGAGCTGGTCGGCGGCACAGCGGAGGAGAACGCCGCCATCACGCGCGGCATCCTGGCCGGCGAGATTCACGGCGCCAAGCGCGACGCGGTGCTGCTCAACGCCGCCTTCGCCCTCAGCACCGAGTGCGGCGACTTGGCGGCGGGATTGGCCGAAGCGAGACAAAGTATCGACAGTGGCGCCGCGCAGCGCGTGCTTGACGCATACATCCAGAAAACACAGAGCTATAGCGTGTAGGTCGGTTGGAAATAACGATCATATTCGTGATACGATGTCTGGCATGGCAGCACGAACACTGGTTTCCGAAGTCACCCACGGCGCGGACATCGTCTAACGGATATGTCCTGTCATCATTGCGGAACTGCATCGCACAGGGCGATGCCGAGGAGATTCTACAGGAGTTGCCAGCGGAGAGCGTTGACCTGATTTTTACATCACCGCCTTACTACAATGCTCGCCCTGAATATGTTGACTACATCGGATATGAAGAGTATCTGTTGAAGATTCGCAAAGTGCTGCACCACGCACATCGAGTTCTGGCGGAAGGACGTTTTTTTGTGATGAATGTCTCGCCAGTCTTGATTCGCCGTGCCAGCCGCAGTCAAGCGTCGAAACGAATCGCAGTGCCATTCGACATGCATCGTCTCTTTATTGAGGAGGGCTACGACTTCATTGACGACATTATTTGGGAAAAACCAGAGGGAGCAGGCTGGGCAACCGGACGCGGGCGGCGCTTTGCTGCTGATCGCAATCCTCTGCAATACAAGCCCGTTCCGGTTACGGAGTACATGTGGGCTTCATCGACCTCTCCGATAACTACACACCACATTATGTGCGTGAACCTGGCGCTAAGTACAATATTGAGAGCCAGCTCAAGTCAGAGAGGGATGCTCCACTATAACGGCGTCACCGCAATCAACGCCCCGCCTGCACTGTCCACCACCCAGATCACGCCGTCGGGCGCCACCGCAATGCCGACCGGACGCACAGGGCGGCCAAGGAGAGCGTTGAGATTCCATGCGCCCAACGGCTCACCATCGGCGTCATGCAGCAAAATACGCCCGCCCTCCGGCTCTGTAATGTAGAGCCTGCCGGCAGCGTCGCGCGCCAGGTGTGGACTATCGACGGTGTTGGCGGGCATCAGCGGCCAGGCGCGCTCGATCTGGCCGCCTGGTGCATAGCGGATCAGACGATAACCTTGCCCGTCGGCAACGAAGATACGCCCATTTTCCCCCATCACCACATCAACCGGCTGGGCATCCTCACCTGGCCAGACGACGGTCTGCGCGGCCACTGCGCCAGCTCCATCCAACGTGACAATGCGGTTGTTGGGTGTATTCGCAATGAGCACGCCACCTTCCGGTCCGACGCCGATCCCGCGTGAGCGGTCGGCAAACGCGCTGTCAAGTTCTGTCGCGAAGGGCATCATGGCTCCATCCAACGTGAAAGCGCGCACACGCGCGGCGCCAGCATCCAGAACATAGAGCAGCCCGTCGTGCACCGCCAGATCGGTTGGCTCCACCAGAGGCTGCGCACCGCCGTCGATGACGCGACGCTGCTGACCCTCTGGTGTGAAGACCAGCAACCGCTGCGCACCGCTCTCCGCTACGTAAATGACCCCGTTGTCAGCGACGGTTACGCCGCGTGGCAATGCCAACCCAGTGACAACGTCCTGCGCCTCTCCAGCCAACGCCGCAGGTTCTACAACCGCCGCAGCGCCCGCAGCAGTGGGTGGCTGCAAGAACGCATCCAGGGTCGGCAACGTCACGCCAGCGTAGCTTGCCTGAGGCGGAAAGAGCGCCTCACTTGGAATAATTTGACGTGAGCCACCTGGTGGTTGCCAGTAGACGTTGATGTGGGTGTGATCGGTGCGATCGGCCAGGCGAATCCGGATGTCGTGCAGCCCGGCGGTCAGTGCGATCTCCCCCTCGCTGAGAATATTCGGCTGCTCCGCACGCACGATCGGCATCTCATCGATCCACAGTTCAGACTCGTCGATTGACTCCAGGCCCAAACGATAGCGCCCTGCCACCGGCGCGGCCAGTTTGCCCGTCCATTCCACCGTGTACGGGCGCGGCAATGGCGTCACGTGGATGTAGCGATTGAAGCGGCTGTCGATGCGGCTGAAGGCTTCGGGCGCCTGCCACGCACCATTGGCGAAATAGCGCCCCAGCAGACCATGCGCCAGGCGCGGAACATGGTACAACTCTGTTGCCGGGATTGGTTCGACGGGACGCGTCGGCGTGCGCCAGGAGAGCTGGAAGCGCCCCGGCGCACCCACCGCGCGCAGCCGCAGCGTGTGATTGCCTTCGGCCAACATCAACCCACCTGCCAGGGCGCCAGTCCCCGACAACACCGTGCGTTCGCCGATCAACAATTCAGCCGCAGCAGGCGTCTCCAGAATAAAATCGTACTGACCTGCCAGGGGAACATGCAGGATGCCCTCCCACGCTACCGAAAAAGGGGACGGCAGCGGCGCGCGCTGCATCCAGTCGGCGGCGAGTTGTGCTTCGATGCGCGTCAACACTGGCTCGCCTGCCCAGGCGTCATTCGGGTAGTACTTCGCCGTCACCCCGCGGATCGACGCCACGTCCGCTGGCGAAAGCTGTACAGTGAAGAGCACCGGCGGTCCTGCGATGGGTGGCGTCGTTTCGGTGAAGACTGCGTTCGGATACAGCAGCCTCGCCTCGTCGTAGAGGGCGCGGCTATCGGCATTGAGAATCAGCAACGCACTGCGATCGGGCGCAAAATCCAGGGGGAATTGATCAAGCGTATCGAGTTCGCGGTAGGTGGGAGCATTGCGCGCCACAAACTTGATCGTCGGATGGCCATGAAAGAAGGCAGTGACGTAGGCGTCGGTGTTCGAGTCGAGATCAGCCAGCAAGCGCGCCGCCAACGTTTCTGGCGTTGAATAGGCATTCCATACAGCAAAGTCATTCGCCTGGCGCACAAAATAGGTGTGCGCATTCAACACGACAATCGCAGTCAATAGCGCCACCGCCGGCCAACGCAACGCATGTGGGTAATAACGCCCGGCGGTCTGCATCCAGACCCGCGCCAGCACGGCTAACGGGATCACTGCCAGCAGATAGGCGACTGGCAACGTAGCATTGGCGCGCAGTGATTGCGGCGCCTCAAAGTCGAGCGAAAGCACGCCGCCCATCAACCCAAACACCAGCCACAACAGCAGAAACAGATAGGTGGGGTTCAGCGCCGATCGCAGCGCGTAGGCAACGCCGGCCACAAAGAGCGTCCCGGTCACCGGGTCGAGCATCGGGTTGCCGGGTAGATTATGGCGGCCGTTCGGATCGCCGAACACGTTGAACATGAGCAGGTGTCGGCGCAGATTTTCCCACAGCGCAGGCCATCGCTCCGCCTCAGACTTGCCGGCAAAGATGAAAGTGTCTTCAATGCGCGCCCAGAAGATTTCCGGGTGCTTCGTTGCATAGACGGCGAGCGGCGCCACCACCACTTCTGCCAGAAAGATCAGCACCACGACACCGAACCAGAAAACAGCTGGCGGCCAGGCGCGTTGCGTGAGCCGCGTATGCAGCGCCAGATAGATCAGGAAGATCGCCACCACCGGAACAAATAGCCGAAACGAAGTATAGAAAGAGAGACCCAACCCCAGCGCCACACCCGCCAGGGCAAATTCGAGCAGACGCCGCGTGCGCAGCCCACGCAACAGAAACGCCGCAGTCAACAAGGTGAAGAGCGGCGTCGACATCGTTGAGTACATGCCGAACCGACTCAACGTCACCGCCCAACTAGAGGCAGCCAACAGCGCCGCCGCCACCAACCCCAACCGCCGCCCGAAAAGCTCAGCGCCGACAAGATAACCCGCCGCCACCGTCAGCAAGCCAAAGAGCACACTGACCAGCCGGATCGACTGAACGCTGACGCCAAACCACGCAAACGCGCCGGCTACCAGGTAGAGATAGTGCGCCGGACCGGTGATGGCGCCCTCAAAGATCGGACGGAACTGTGGGCTGTCGAGGATGCGCAACGCCTGCAAGCCGTGCTCAGCCTCGTCATACCAGACGCCGAACGGGAGATCAGCAAAGCGCCACAGCCGCAGGATCGCCGCCACCATCAGGATCACCACCAGCCAGAGGCTGCACCACCTTCCTGGAAGATCGGGGGCTGTGGGCTGTTGTGTGGACGACAACGCTAACCCGTAATCGAGCAGGGCGACGCCCGCCAGCGCCGCCAGCAGCGCTGCGCCGAGCCAAAGCCACGCCTGCCCGGCAAATGGCTCAAACTCATGGAACTGCTGCACGGCGTTCAGAGTCAGCAACAGCGCGATAGCCAGGAGGCCTACGCCGGTGCGCACACCCCAACCATCGCGCACACCTGGCCACCAGGCTTCGCCGGAGGCGCGCACCGTGAGCTGACGGAGAGGATCACAGTGAGCGCGGCGGAAGATAAGGACAAAAGCCACCGCGCCGACCAACAACAGTAGCCCGGCATCCCACCCACCGCCCGCCGCCAGCGCGCGCTGCCCCACCCATGCAGCCACCAGTGCGCCAAGCCCAAACAGAAAAGGACGAATTCCGCTACGTTGGGTCATGATGACACATGACGCGCGATGACTTGCGCCTCACTCTTTGACTTCCGGGAAGACCAGCACCCGGTTGTTGCCGCCATCCGTCACGACGACCACGCCGCCACTGAGATCGGCGGCGATGCCGTTGGGCTGTCCCAAGTGCGCCAGATCGGAGCCAGCGCCGCCAAACGCTGCCCGCACCGCCCCCTCACGCGTGAAGACCATCACCAGCGCGGTCGCCGGGTCGGTGGCATAGATCGTGCCATCAGCGCTGACGGTGAGATAGGGCTTCTGGAAGACATCGCGACCAGCCCAACCGGGCACGCCGAACTCACTGAGATAGATCAGATCGGGGCTGAAACGCTGGATGCGGCCATTCCAGGCGTCGGCAACCAACACAGAGCCATCCGTCGGATCGACCTTAACATCGGTCGGCTCCTCGAAGCGACCGGCGATCACGCCGCCGCCGCCGATCTGTCCCAACGCCTCGCCGGTTGGCGTGAAGCGGACAATGCGCTTGTTCCCGGTGTCTGCCACCAGCAGATTGCCGTCCAGATCGATGGCCAACCCGCGCGGGCCAAAGAGCGCCAGTGGATCGCCCAGTTCGCCGTTAGTGCTGGCAAAGACGCCCCACTTACGCTGGAAGACACCCTCGCTGTTGAAAACCTGGATACGACCGTTCCAGGTGTCGGCGACGTAGATGTTGCCCGCCGGATCGACAGCTACGCCCCACGGCTCGAAGAATTGTCCATCCCCCACGGTCAACGGCCCATCGCCATCAGGATCAATGCACGGCGTGCCCGCCCGATCCGCCAGGTTGCAGTAGCCACCGAACGCGCGCAGGAATTCACCCGCCTGGTTCAGCACCACCACGCGATGATTGTTCGTGTCGGCAATCACACGTTCACCGTTGGGTCCAATGGCAATGGCGCGTGGTGCAAACAACGGCAGCCCGGCGTATGTTCCATCATAGACGCTTTGCGCCGTAACGAAGCGCACCTGCCCCGGCTCGATGACCGGCACGTTGAGCGTGCTCTCTGTCGCCACCGGCACGACCGCCAGATCCCAGATCTGGTTGGCAAGGTCGCGGCGCACGTACATATCAAATTCGCCTTGATAGGGCCACTTTGCCAGATCGCGGAACTGCGACAGGTTCTGCGGGTCGCGGTATTTGCGGAAGAAAATAATGTCGAAGAGCCGCTGTCGCTGCGCAGGGTCGGCGATGGCGCCCCATACGCGATCCGGCGTCAGGTCGAAATAATCCATCTCCGGCCACCAGATGCGGCGATAGGTGCGCTTGACATAGTCGCGCGCCATGTACGGTTCGACTTTGGCGCGATTCTCCGGCCCGACAATGACAACCGGCGCCGACATGGCGTCGGGATTGGGTGTGTCGCCGTAGTATTTGGCATTGCGATAGAGACGCATATACCAGCTAAAGGGCCAGGCGCTGTCGTTGTCATAGGCGACGACAATGTTGCGATCGCCGGCGGTGCGCTCGCTGATCGTGTCCAGCTCCGCCAGCGCACGTTTCACATCTGGGCTGGCATGGGCGTAGACCAGATACTCGGTTGCCATGTCATAGTTGATGAAAGTCAGGGTGAAGCTGGTGCGAATCGTAAAGATCAGCAGCACACCGATCAGCCCCACCGCCAACAGCCGCATCCCCGCTTGGAAGCCGGTGCGCAAGACGCCGTAGACGCCGCCAAAGATCACGGCGCCCAACGCGGCGAAGATCAGCAACCATTGCAGGATGCGCCCGGCTGCGCTGGCCTCGCCGCCAGCAGCGCCGGATAGCACCGCCAACATGACGACGGCGAACAACGTCAGCGCTGGGAAGACTAACGTCAGCAGCCAGAGTCGTTCACGCCATGCCATGCGCCAGTCGATCTTGCGCAGCAGATAGCCACCCCACCAGCCGCCAAAGACCGTCATTGGCAGCGCAATGTGTACAAGCAACCATGGCATCTTCTCGCCCGCCACCGAGTAGGCGATCCAACTTGCCACCACCCACCAGGCGCCAAAGACAACAAAGATGATGCGATTGAGGCGCACATTTTCATCTGGATGCACCTCCGCCGCATCGCTGCCATTGGCATGGCTGGCTGCGGGTTCAGCCAGCGCCAGCGCTGGCGATGTTGCGCCGCGCCCCTCGCCTTGCGCGCCTCTGGGCAAGTCATCCGGCGCCACCGGCTCCCACGATGTGTGGCGGAGTGGGTTGACCACCAGGTTGTAGGCGAGAGTGACGAAGCCCCCCAGACTGAGCACGGCGGGCAGGAATTCGTAGAGCCAGCCGATCAGTGCGTAGTAGTAGAGCGGTTGGCTGCCACGCTTGACGCCTTGTTGCGCCAGCCAGTAGCCCAGACTGCCCACCACGCCTGTCGCCAAGCCGTTGACGGTATTGGTGAAAAAGGTCGTGAAGAAGATGATCTGGATCAACCAGAAACTCCCCATCAAGATCGCCCAATGCCCCAGGTGCGGTCGCCACGCACGTGGATGCTCAGCGTCCTCATGGCGCCGACCAAACCAGAGCACCGCCAGCCCCACCGCCGCCGCCACTACGACGCCCACCATGATCCCCAGACGGACAATCATCTCCTGGCTGGTGTAATCCACGGCCGCCGTAAAGACGGTCGGGTCGCCGCCAGTGAAGACAAAAAGGAAAGGCGACAGAAAGGGCAGCACCAACGTCGCCATGAGCACCGTCAGGTCGGCGGCAGGGTTGCGACGCAGCTCCGCCCAACGGCCGCGCAGAAAGTAGCCGGCAATGCCGACGCCCACCAAAGCCAGCACACCCAGCCCGATCATGCCGACCAGGTCATTTTTCAGTTCGTGCAGGACGAACCAGAAGGCGCCGCCCGCCGCCAACGGCGCCGCCACCAGCATTGTGCGCCGCGGCCCAACCATCTGCCAGAGCGCCAGGCCGGCAAAAAAAGCGCCGATGACTGCGCCGTGCATGAAGTGCACTTCTTTGGCGATGAAACCCAGCGCCATGCCTACCATCATGATCACCAGATAGCGAAACTTGCGCGTGTCTAGATAGCGAAAAGCGCCAAAAATCCAGACTAATGTGTCAAAGGCTATGTAGATGTCGTTGCGGATATAGCGCGAGTGAAAGAGTAGACTCGGACTGATTAACACCAGCACGCCCGCCACCAGCGCGCCCGTGCGCCCCAAATAAGGCCGCAACGCATAGATCATCGCCAGCGCGCCCAGGCCAAAGAGCGCCGGCACAATGCGCGCCGTGTAGTCGCTGTCGCCAAACAGGAAATACATCAAGGCGTTAGCGTGAAACAGAAACGGCCCATGCATCATCGGGTTGTGGTCATAGTTGCCGTTGGCATAGAGGTAATAAGAGTAGAGAGCATGCAGGCTCTCATCGTGGCTCATGGCGCGCGCGCCGAGGTCGTAGAAGCGCGTCACCACGCCGAGCAAAAAGATGCCAATCCAAGCCAGCGTTTCCCAACTTGCCGCCACTGCGGTCAGCGGTCGATCAAGCCAGCTAACCTGGCGCGGCGCCACGCCATCTTCCGCCATCACTTGTTCCAGCACACGCGTCTCTTGCATCATCCTCAACCGTCCTTCGCTACCGTAGATGCAGCTTGCCGCCGCGCCAAGTTTGTCCACCTTGAGCGTGGGGAGGCAAACCTAACAGCATTCGATTCATCTCTAGCGCGGCGCCCACAGCGTCACCGTTTCGCCAGCAGGTGGAGTGCTCGCCTTGCGGTAGAGCAGCCACTGCAAGCGCGGACGCCAGAAGGTCGTCCACTGCAATTGTGCGTCAGCGCCGTCGTCGTTGGCGGGCGGCAACATGGTTGGTTGCCAGCGCACGACCGTTGTATATCGGGCGCCAATGTAGGGATCGGGCAGCGCCAGCGTGTCGTTGCGCGGCGTCGGCGCCACCACCAACGGCAGCACGGGGGGCGCTGCGCCAGGCGCGGAATCGCCCTGCACACTCTCCACAGACGCTGCACCAACGTGCCGCAGGTTACGCATGGCGCGCAGTTGCCATCCCAACACCGGGTCTGGGCTGACATCATAGACGACTTGCATGTCGATCTGGTTCGGGTCGCCGCGCCGTATGCTGCTCAAGCGTTCGACATCCCGCACCAGGTTGCGCACATCTGGGCTGGTGATGGCAGACCAGAAACCGTTGGGTTGCATGAGCGCCACCGTGTGATTCAACTGCCAAGTGCTGCGGACAGTCATCAACCCCAGCAATACGGCGTAGAAGAGCAGCGCGACACGCCCGGTTTCTCGCCAGCCCGCCCACACGCCGAAGATGCCCCAGACGCCCACCATCAACGCGACCAGCAAGCCGCTTGTCAACCAGACCTGGCTGTTCAATACAACACTGTCCACGAGCGCCGCTAACCATGAGAGCGCAGCGACGACCAGCACACTTTGCACCACCAACAGCGTAGACAGTTCCAGGCGGGTAAGTTCGCCCCACGGGGCAGCAACCGCGCGACCGAGCAGCATCGCCGCCGCAATCGCCAGCGGTGCGCCTGCCAACGGCAACGCCGCTACCGACCGCCCCGGCAGCAGCCAGAGAAACCACGCCCACACCAGCCAGGCGGTCACGAAGATCGCCAATCGTCGGCGCTGACCTTCACCCTGCGCGGCGCTGAACCACAGCCCGGCGACGCCCAGCGCTCCAAAGATCGTCAGCAGCGGTTGATCGAGCAGCAGACGCTGCCAGGGCCAGCCCAGCGGTTGTGCGCCCGCCGCGCCACTTACCTCGCCAATCCAGTTGGTAAGGCTGGCGCTCAGGGCAGCGATGGCTTCGGGACGCAACGTCAACCCCGTTAAGGCCAGCGCCAGCGCCACGCCAAACCAGATGAATGTCGCACGTTGCAGCGTATAGTTGCGCTCGCGCCAGAGATAGACGAGCACAAAGAGAAGCAGCACAGGCAGCCACGCCCACCCCCACGGCCCGCTGGCGATCAAGAATGCGAGCGACACCGCACCAACGCGTTCCCAGCGTTGCGCCACGAGGGGCTGGCGCGCAAAATTCCAGCGCCAGAGCGCCGTCAGCGCCAACAAGGCCAGCAAGATAGTCAAGGCCAGCGGTTCGGCGCGGCGTCCCCACGCAGTCAACCATGGGTCCAGGGCAAAGAGCGCCGCCAGCACAAGCGCGGCATGGCGCCCCAGCCAGTCGCGCCAGAACCAGGGCAGCGCCACCGTTGCCAGACTTGCCAACGCGGGCAACAACCGCGCCAACCCATCTCCACTGCCAAAGAGCCAGAAGAGCAAGGCGTGCAGCCCATAGTAGAGCGCACTATCAGGCGCCGGCGCGTTGGCGACTGTCACCTGGTTCGCCGCCAGCCAAGCGCTCCACGCATGTGCGCTCTCCGTGGGCGACAGTGGCTCAGCTCCCAGGCCAACAAAGCGAACAATCGCCGCCACTGCCAGGATCGCCAGATAGAGCGCGTGCTCCAGCGTCAACACACGCGCCTGTTGCCGGGCAGCCGCACCGTCCCAACTCGCCGATCCACCCCATTCACCCGCCACTCGCTCAGCCATTCACCCACTCACCCATCCGCTCAGAAGAAAGTGGAAAGCAGGCCGGAAGCCACGGCGCGCCCGCCCACTCAACCCATTTCCCCACAGAGTGCTGACAACGGTCAGCGCACCCGATAGATACGCACATCGCCATTTTCGTAGACCAGTTCCAGTTGTGCAAACAATGCCCGTTCCGTTGTGGGCGACAGATTGTACTGAGACCGTTCTTGCGGCCCAATATAGATGTAATCGGCGCCAAACTCCTCCAGGACGCGCGCCCGCTGTTCTGGCGTGGCGCCACCGTAGATTGCCTGTAGCGCCTCTGGCCGACCAGCCGCCATGGCGCCATACGCGCGCCCCCGCCACTGCGATTCGTGCCCATCCCAGCCGAGCAGCGTGGGGCGACCTGTCATGGTGCTGATGCGGTTGGTCTCGGCGCCATAGGAACGACCTTTGCCCTCCACAACTACATCCGTAGGCAGCGTATTGGCGCGCACCCACTCGACCGCACTGTACTCTGCCGGCGCAACCGTCGCCAGATACGCCCCTGCATCAAAGGTTGGCGGACGGCTGAACCCCTGCGTCTTGCTATACGCGCCGGCAATCAGGTAGACCGTTGAGGCCGTTGCCAGCACCAGCGCCAGACCGCTCAACAGTGCCGGCGCAATTCGCCAGCCGCGCACACGTCCCAAGCTGGTCACAATCGTGAAGGCGCCTGCCAGCCCAAAGAGCAGCCACGCCTGATAGTAGAACTTGAAAATTGTGTTCATGCGCCAACCGAAGTTGTCGCGCAAATACACCACCTCTGGCGTCAGCGTCAGCCCTGCGCCCAACGCTGCCAGGGCCAGCACGAAGACAAGCGGCTGCGTGGGGGGCGCCAGTTGCGCCCCGCGCTGTACACCCGTCCACACCAGCGACAGCGTCAGCGCCGTCAAGACGCCGACGATCAGAAAGGTGAAGGGCTGACTCAGCCACCGTTCCAACATGAAGGGGAGATAGTCGGTTGCGCCATCCGGCAGGGCCACGCTGGCGAGTTGGGCGCGCCCGCCCTCAGTGGCAAGCGCCACCCAC
The DNA here is from genome assembly GCA_003451595.1 of Chloroflexota bacterium. Classification (GTDB taxonomy): domain Bacteria; phylum Chloroflexota; class Anaerolineae; order Caldilineales; family Caldilineaceae; genus Caldilinea. Next base: position 15,919 of record DMDA01000060.1, read on the forward strand.
GCCGCCGCCGCGAGCAACAGTGCCGGCAACCCCAAAATCACGCCAACAAAGACGCCAACGGTCGCCGGACGGGGGCGCAAAATCGGCCAGGCCAGCATCAACAATGCAATCACGGTGAGGAGCGCCGTCGCAAACATCGTGAAGAACTGCGAAAAGCGCGTCGGATGAAAAAGATTCGGAATCAATCCGCTCGCCTGACTTTGCGCCGTGAGGAAATAGGGCAGATAGAGCAACACGCTCATCGCCAGCAAACCGATGCCAAAGGCAGCGGTCAAACCAAGCGCGCCGGCGGTAGCTTTGCTACGCGAGGCAGGGGAGGCAAGGTGCAGTTGGCGCGCCAACACGGCGCCCACAGCAAAGGTGGTGAGCAACCAATAAGGCGGATAGTCCCACGTGTTCAGGAAGAGCAGCGCTCCCGTGATCACTGCCGTCAGCATCATGCCGCCCCAGCCCAATGGGAACCAAGCGAGGAGTGAGGAACGAGGGGCGAGGGGCGGCGCGTCATCCGTGACATGCGACGAATCACGAGGGGCGAGGGACGCCTGCCGAGTTAGAAAAATCGCCAGCGCGACGCCGATCGCCAGAATAGCAAAGGGCATCGCGGCCACGTGCGGATGGTTGTCGCCCAGGATGTAGCTGAAGGCTGGAAATTCGTCGATCACCTCGATGTGGTCGCCGCGCAGGCTGACATCGGCCAACACGCGGCTGCTGCGCCACCACCACCAGCCAAAATCAACAAACCACTGGTTGGTGACGCGCGCCTCTTGTGGAAAACCGCGCACGCCGAGCACGTTGGCGATGGCGCTGACGTCGATGCCGTTGGCGTAAAGCCACTCCAGCAGCCCCTGCAAATTGGCCGCCATGCCCACCAACAGCGCGCCGATGCCGCCGCCCGCCGCAGCAGCGGCAAAGCGCCTCTCTGCCGCTGCCAGCAAGTTATAGGCCACACCGAAGGCGCTGCTCAACAGCAGCCCAAACCACGCCGCCTGCGCCAGGTTATAGGTCACGCCAGCCGTCTGCCCCGCCAGCAACCCCACCAGGTTGAAGAGCCAATAGCCAAAGTAGTAGTAGCTAATCGGATAGCCAGCCAACCACGCATCCTGCGGCGGGTAGCTCAGGCTGGCGCGGAGGCTGTGCATGAACATCAGGTCCATGGGTTGCTCGGTGTGATCCGCCGCCGGATCATGCGCACGCACCCACGCCCACGCAGCAAAGGCCAGCAGGAAGAGCGCCTCGACGAGGAGGGTGTAGCGGAGAGAGGGGAGATGAATAGACCGGAGATTGAGTGATTGGCGATTAGGTGATTGGCGATTAGGTGATTGGCGATTAGGTGATTGGGAGATTGGAGATTGTGGAGTCCGCTCTGAATCCCCAATCTCCAATCTCTCAATCTCCAATCTCTCAATCTCTAATCGCTCAATCTCTAATCGCTGAAGCCCTTTGCGCCCAACCACAATGCTGATCACGGCAAGCATACCCACCGCCAGCCAGGCGCCGCCGATCTCGTTGCGGAGCAGGCCGAAGCTATAACCGATCCAGAAAATGTAGCCTGACAAAAGGATGCCAAGCAGGCGCGCAAAAACGTAGCCGCGATCGGGCAAGGCGGCGAAGAAGCGCAATGCCAACGGCAACGCCGCCACGGTCACAACTTGAATTACCAGATAAACGGCCAAAAACTGACCTATCACGGCCACATTCCTCTGTGTAATCTACGTAACCTTCCCGGAAGTCCCATAGCTTCCGGGAAGGTGGCTGATCTTATCCTGGCGCATATGCGCCGTCGGCTTGTTGCTCCAGCCGCCCCGGCACACCGTAGATCGTCACCCGCTCATTCTGATAGAGCGGCGTCAACAGCCCTTGCGCCGCCATCGCCTCAAATTTGCGTACGCCGTCGGGATGCAGAAAGCGCTCTAGTTGCCCAACATAGACCAGATCGATGTGCAACTCATCGATGATCTGCTGGGTGCGGGCCACATCGGACGTAATCCACAACTCGCGATGCAGCCCATCGCGATACCCTACATCCTCTGGATAGCGCTGCTCCTGTTCGTGCATCCCCTTGAGGCCGCTCAAGCCTGTGTTGCTCGCCATCCGCGTGCCCCATGCCCGATAGTACTCGACTTCGGAGGATTCTAGAATCACGGCGTTGCCGCGTACGTGCTCTAGTAGCCATTGCAATGCCTGCCACTCGTAACGCAACTCGATGACATTGTTGAAATCTGGCCAGGCATACGCGCCCTCACGCATGAACTCCAATCCGTTGAGCGTGCCCACTTCTGGCCGCCACCCCGGCATGCGCTGGTCAAGGCGCGCCGGCGTGCCGAGGATGGGGTAAGCCAGACTCGCCACCAGCAGCAACACGAAGACGGCGGCCCAAGCGAAGCGCAAGAGGCGAGATTGGAGATTGGGGATTGGGGATTGGGGGTTGAGCGCTTGAGGGATTGAGGGATTGGGCTGCTGCGCACCGGCGCTAGCATCTCCAATCTCCACTCTCTCAATCCCGGAATCTCCCTGCTTCCGCTCAGGAAACAGCGCGTTCAACAATCGCGGCGTGGCGAGGGCAGCGGCGACGCCCCAGATCACCCACACCTGGCTGAAGAACTTGAAGAGCGTGTTCATGCGATAGTAATCGCTGCCGTTCAGGAAGTCCTTGAGATAGAAGAGCTGTGTGCCCGCCAGGATCGCCAGTCCGGTTGCAGTCAGCACGGCTACAAACGCGTCGCCAGCGTCAACGGATGCACTTCGTCGCCAGAGCATCGCCACCGCCAACCCCAGCCACGCCAGACAGATCGCCAACACGCCCCAACCTGCCAGCAACGCCACGAGCGCCAGCACAAACGTGGCAGGCGCCAACGTCAGCAGCGCCAGGTACAAAAACGTTGGCTGACGCACCAGCTTGCTGTGCAGGTAAATGGCGCGCGGCGCCTGATCGTAGCGACGCAGGAAGAGGCTGATCGCCCGTTCAATACCGGAGGGGAGCAACGAAGGGCGAGGAACAGGGGGCAAGCCAGGCCACATGGATTTGTCATCGATGATGCCTGATGTCTGATGGATGACGCCTGATGCACGCAGCGGGCGACGCGTGGCGATGTAGAGCGTCCAGCTCACCAGCACAAACAGAAAGAAGCTCCAAATCAACAGCCATTTCTCGACAGGATCGGCCGCTTTGACCAGCCCGACGCCGGACGCGCCGACGTTGACGTAGTTGGCAAAAAAGGGCAAAAAGAGCAGGTACGCGCCGCCCGCATAGAGCACCGTCGCCCCAACCGTCACCAGCCAATCGATCCGCCCACGCCCGCGAAACTGACTCACCAGGAAGATCAGGATGCCGATGCCCAGATAAGTGGGCAACTCCCACAGATTGACGCTCGCCAGGGCGCCGAGCAGCAAGGCGAAGGCCGCCAGCAAGCCCAGGCCTGTACGCCAGGCGCGCCGCCAATCGACGCCAGCGTTCATCATCAGCACCAACGCCAACGCCAGGAACAACCCCGACAGTGGAATGCCGATGATGTGCGGGTGCAGATCAGCAAAAAGGAAGCTCCAGAAAGGAAACTCGTTGATCGTCGGTTCGATGACGCGACTCGGCCCCCAGAAGTCGTAGGGCGGCAATTGCGCCACGCCGCTCACCACCTTTTGCCAGCCTGCCGCCGCATCGACAACCTGCTTCACTCCCGGCAGCGCCGACTGGAAATCCGACGGGCTGATATTTGCCAGCGATCGCACCACCTGCGCCAATCCGTCCAAGTTGCCGATGATGGTTACGTAAAGCGGAGCAAGCAGAGCCGCGCCGAGACCGGAAAGCCAGGAAAGGGGAGAGGGGAGATTTGAGATTGGAGATTGAGTGCTTGTGAGATTGTGGGATTGAGCGATTGCGGGATCAGAAGAACCCTCGCTTTCACGCGAATCTCCAATCTCCAATCTCCCAATCTCCAATCTCCCAATCTCCCAATCTCCCAATCTCTTCCTCTCCACCGCCGAATACGCCACGGCGAACACATTCACCACCGTCAACGCAAAGAGCGTCGGGATCGTGAGATTGAAAGCCACCTCGGCGTAGATGCCGGTGAGTTTGATCAGGTAGGCAACCAGATAAAGACCGAAATAGTAGTAATTGATGTAGCCGCCAGCAAAATGGGGATCGACAGGCGGAAAGGTTGGGCTGCGCAGGATGCCGTTCAGGAAGGCGAACTCCATCTGTTTTTCGCCGCCAAACCAGGGCTGCCAGAGATCCGGGTTTTGCAGCCGCACCCACAAAAAGGCCAGATACGCCACGCCAAAAACCGCCTCGCCCACCAGCATCAGCTTCCAGTTGCAGCGGATGAACGCTGTGAGGGGGCGGCGTTGACGCACTGCCAAGAGCACGCCCACCACCGCCAGGATCGCCACCGACAGCCACGCATAGACGACGGTGTTCTGCAGCACGCCCAGCGAGACCAACATCCACAACAGCCAGCCACCCACCAGCCAGCCAAAAGTGCGGCTCAGGAAAAAGCCAGCGTCGCGCAGTGGGCGAAAGAGCGTGAACATCACCGGCCACATCAGCCAGCCCAAGAGCGTCAGCACCAGCCACCACCAGATGATCGCCAGGGGCGTGCTCGCACTGGCGAACGCGTTCCAGCGGTAATTGTCGACCACCGGCAACTCCTGGATGGGCCGATCAAACTCCAGCGACCTGCGTTCCGTCACCGGCGGCAGCATCGAAGTCGCCTGTCCAGCGCCGAGCAAGCCGATCACGCGGTTGATCAGCCCACGCGACTCGCTGCCCGGCTGGCTACCTAATCCTAGTGCCTCCAGCAGCGGGCTTAGCGGCGAGTCCTGTCCACGATAGCCGGGGATCGCTTGCTCCCAACTGCGGTCGAAGATTGCATCATACTCGGCATCGCTCAAGTCGCGCACCTTGCGAAAGATGCTCACTTGTGGGTGGTCGTAAAGGCTGAAACTCTCGTCGGCATGGCGGTCATCGAACGCAAAGCCAAGCAGCTGCGGCGGCGACGTGACTTCCTGCGCCAACTCAAAGCCCAGGCGGCCATCCCACATGGCGGCGTAATAGAGATTGGTCATCGGGTAGCGTTGCGGCAGCTCATCCACGCTGTCGTAGATGCGCTTGGAACTGTAGACCACAAAGTCCGCCTCGCGTAGCTTCTGTTTCAGGATGGCGTACTTATCGGCGGTGTCCTCCTCGTAAGGACTCCAGTCGATGTTGGTCAGCCCCTTGCTGTACATATCCATCCCTGGTTCACCGGGAATGCTCTTCGGCAAGGGATCATCCCACAATTCCCACAGGATTATCGACCCGGCGGGCGCGTGCTCATATAGCCATCGGCTCGCGGTGATCCACGTGTGCTCGCGGTTGTAGACGCCATTGACATACGCCAGTGACCAGAAAATGCCGCCAACCAGACCAATTGTCGCCAGAGCCAGCGCAAGGATGCGGGGTATTGAGCGATTAGGCGATTGGGCAATTGGGCGATTGGGCGCTCCTGCGTCGGTGAGATCGGAGATTGGCGATTGGAGATTGGGCGAGACTGCGCCATCCGTGCCCCAATCTCCAATCGCCAATCCCTCAATCTCTAAATCGCCTTTTCGCTCCCTCGCCCCTCTCTCCCACAGCGCCACGATCAACCACGCAGCCCACAGCAGCATGAAGGGCAACACCGGACTCATATAGCGATTGAACTTGGCCAGGAATGCCCCGGTAATGACGAAATAAGGGAATACCCAACTCCACACAACGAGATTGGCGAGCTGACGATCGTCCAGCCAGCGTAGCTTATCCTGCTTGCGCGCAAGTACGAGCCAGGTCGTCACGATGCGGACCAGACTGCGCAGCAGCTCCCATGCAGCGTAGAGCGTCCCGGCCAGCGCCGTCAATCCGAGCGGCCAGCCCAGCCCCCATTGCACCTGCTGTTGAATAAAGTAGAGATAAGGCAGCGTGTTGCGATATTGGCGCGTAAAGGGGAAATCGGCCACACCACGCACCATCATGCCTTGTTCGACCAG
>DMDA01000060.1:22187-22595 GCA_003451595.1 Chloroflexota bacterium
TCCTGGTGGCTGTGCTGCACCTCGCGCCACACCACGACCAGCGCAGCCACTGCTGGCGTCGCCAACACGGGCAGTGCGCTGAACTTCGAGGCAATCGCCAGTCCACAGGCAACGCCTGTCAACAGCGCGACCGGCAGTAACTGACGCCGCCCGATCATGCTCACGCCGCCGAGCACCGCCAGCACCGTAAAGGTGGTGCTGGCCGGATCCATTGCGAAGAAATGGCTGAGTTGAATTGCCTGCACCGTGAAGGCATAGAAGCCCGCTGCCAACAATCCGCCGCCCCGCCCCAGCATGCGACTGCCAAGCAGATAGAGCAAGAAGATCGTCAGGGTGTCCAAAAGAGCAATCGTCAGACGCCCGGCCACCGCCAGTGCATCGCAGGCGGCATTGGCGCGCGCCATCAGG
>DMDA01000060.1:22847-23305 GCA_003451595.1 Chloroflexota bacterium
CTGCGCGTGCGTTGATTCTGCACATCCCACAGCGGGTTCATTGGGCTGCGCTGCGGCTCCCAGAACTCGTCCCAGGTGGCGGGCAACTTGATCGTCGTGGCATAGAAGCACGCTGTGCTTCGTTCGTCGGGATGGCTGCCTATGCCGCGATCAAAATTGAGATTCCAAACCCGCAGGCCAAATCCGGCCAGGAGAATCAACAGCAACAGGGGATACACAACCCGCCCTGGCAATGCACGCAACTGAGGTGTAGTCATGCCATCTCACACAATGGGATCGATTGATTATTCCGGCGCCGGCGGATAATTGGGCACCACCCAGGTAATGCCATCAGTAGGTGGCGGCCACAGCAGATAGACATCCACCCAACGGCGCACCCACGTGAAGTCGCCCGGCTCATATGCCAGATCGATGCGCCGCGAGATGATGCCGCCGCCAGTGTCGAGGGCATCGCCGAT
>DMDA01000060.1:23526-23951 GCA_003451595.1 Chloroflexota bacterium
ACCTCGCCGTTCTCGTAACGCGTGCGATAGCGTCGCCGCGTGATGCCTTCGGCGCCGGTGGCGAGCACTTCCTGCGTGTCGATAGGCAGATTGGGGTCAGGCACAAAAACCGTCTCGAAGGGTGCAATTTCCTCTTCGACGGTGACATCTTCATTGACCCGCGTGATGGCGATCTTCATGTTATCGTATAGCTCGGTGCTCAAATCCGGCGTTACGCGATCCTCACCCGACAGCACAATGCCCAGATCACTCAAGGCATCGCTGACTGTCTGCGCCTGCGTGCGCGTCTTCACCAATCGCCCATCGACTTCCAACGACACCGCCACGCTCCGCTGAATATAGACATTCAGGTTGGCGGTGACGGCGCTCCCCAGGCTGGGCTGAACGCGATCGCCCAGGTAGAGCGTGACGCCGCTGCGACGCAA
>DMDA01000060.1:24217-27540 GCA_003451595.1 Chloroflexota bacterium
TGGTCAACGCCCCAACGCTGTCCGTTGACCAGTACTTCATCGTGCGTTTCGAGTGGCAGACCTGCATCGGCCAGCACGGCGCGTGGTGTGACGCCCCAACTTTGCGCCAGGAAATCGCGGCCATCCACAAGCAGCCGCACCGGTCGCGCCCGTTGCACTGAGATCGTCATATTGCTGCTGATGGCGGCATCCAGCGCCGGCGTCACGCGATCCTGCGCGCTGGGCTGGATACCCAAGTCCATCAACAGCGCGCCGACGGATGCACGATGGGTAAGCAGAGTCTCGCTCATGCCATCGACGCTGACTTGCACCGGCCTGGCTGATAGCCAGAAGAGCGCACTCAACGCCAATACGACGACCCCCAGCCCGATGCCAGTCGCAAGCTGCCCGCTGATTCCCTGTGAACTCCACCTGTTTCTGGTGCGTTCAACCGTGACAGACGCCATTGCGCCATTGTATCCAATGCTGAAGCGAACGCCAAAGCACAGACCGGAAATGGAAATTAGCCAAACATGAGACGCCTTGTGACTTTGGCATACGCCTTGTGCGGCGGCTACAATCATCGCGAGTAGGGTTCACAACTACAGATTTCTAGGCAGAGTTTTCATGTTTTCAGTGTTGCGTGTTGCGTGCTACGTGTCGGAATCCTTCACGCAACACGTCATACGCAACACTGCGCTCATCAAATATCAACCTAGAAATCAGCAATTTCTTGCAACAATCCAAAGTTGCGGCTTACAGCCGCCGCAACCAATCACGAGCGGGTTTATGCGCCAACCAGACATGGCAACCAGAGAACGGAGTGTGCTGCTCGCCGGGATACTGACGGGCTTTGCCTTGCGCCTCTTCCGCCTCGGCGCCGAATCGCTTTGGTACGACGAGACGGTCAGCGTGCACCTGGCTCGACTGCCTGCGCCGGCCATGCTCGCTCACACCGCTGGCGACATTCACCCGCCCGGCTACTACTTACTCTTGCACGGCTGGCAGTGGCTGACCACGCCGACGCTGGCGCATGGGTTAGAGTTTCTCTTCGCGTGGCCGAGTCTTGTCGCCGGTGTGTTGATCCTGGCGTTGACTTACGCGTTGGGACGGCGCCTCTTCGATGGCCGCACCGGGTTGGTGGCGCTCTGGCTGGCCGCTTTCAATCCTTTCCAGCTCTGGTACAGTCAGGAAGTGCGGATGTACACCGTCGGCGCAGCACTGGCCCTGCTCACGCTCTGGGCAGCGCTGCGCGTGCTGGATCGTCAGCGGCCAGTAGCGTGGCTGATGGTCTATGTGGTGAGCGCCGCCGCCGGGCTATACACACTCTACTACTTTGCCTTCTGGCTGGTGGCCGTCAATGTCGCCATGCTTGGACTGCTCTGGCGCAACCACATGGAACGCAATGCACACATCGGCGGTTGGCTGGCTGCGCAGGTTGGCGTGCTGCTGCTCTTTGCACCCTGGCTGCCAGTCACGCTACGCCAGGTGCTGGAGCCGCCGGTGCCGCCGTGGCGCAGTCCCTGGAACACGGTCGCAGAGTTCCTTACCAGCCTGTATGAAACCTTGGGCGCACAGATGGTCGGCCAATCCTCCCCCTTTTCGCTCAATTGGCTGTGGGCCTTGCTCGTCCTCGCTACGATCCTTGCCTTTGTCATCTGGGCATGGCGCGGCGCCGACCCGCGCCGACGGCGTAACGCCGCCTTGCTCTTGACCGTCGTGTTTCTGCCGATCGCACAACTGTACTTCGTGACCTGGCTGGCAACGCCCATCTACCATGTGCGGTATCTCTTTCTGTACGCGCCACCTTTCCTGCTTGCACCCGCTGCCTTGATTGCCGCCGCCTGGACGCCGCGCCGCATGCTTGCGGTCAGCGCGCTGGCGCTGTGGCTCGTCGTCAGCACGGCAGCCGCCGCCAACTTCTGGTTGAATCCACTCTATCGCGCCGATGACCACCGCGCCGCTGTGGCGCACCTTGCCGCCAGTTGGCGCCCTGGCGATGTCATCCTTGCCAACGCTGGCTGGATTTATCCTGTGCTGACCACCTACTGGCCCGATCAGCCGGTTGGGGTTGATGGTTCGGCTCCACCTCAACTCATCGCTCTGCAATCGATCAGTGACTATGCGCAGGGCGACAACGCACCGCCGGATCGCTTCGATCAGCCGCGCATCGTGCGCACCGGCAGCATCGATGGCGCCGCCACGCTTGGCTGGGGTGACCCGGCCAGCGATTTCTTTGCCATCTCCCGCGATGCAACGGCGGCGGCCCTACAAACCATCGCCAGCGCCGCACATCGAATCTGGCACTACCGACTCTATGACACCGTCAGCGATCCAGACGGTGCGATCCGCCAATGGCTTGCCGATCACACCGATCTGCGCGCAGAGACGCCAATCCCCGGTCGTGACTTTGGCATGGTGCAACTGTTCGCCACCCGACAGCCAGCAGACGCCTCCGTTCCGGCATCACCGGTCTGTTTCGAGGGATTGCTGTGTCTGGACGGCTACCCGCAAGCCGAAAGCGACGCAACCGCTGGCGCCTATCTGTATATCCCGCAAAGCTGGCGTGCGCTTCAGCCGCTGCCCGATCTTTCAGCCAGTCTCCGGCTGTACGATGACGCCGGTCAACTGGCTGCGCAGGCGGATGCCCCTTTCCAGCCCGCAACCAGCACCTGGACGCCCGATGTCGCGCAACGTCAGGTGTGGGCGCTGCCGGTGGGCGTCAGCACAAAGCCGGGCGACTACGCGCTGGAGATGGTAGTCTACCGCCAGGCGAACGGCGGCGCATTGTCGTTGCCAGCAGAGGCGCCCAGCCCTGATGGACAGCGGCTCCTGCTGGGCACGGTCACGGTGCTGCCCGCCGTCACCGCCCCGGAACTGCCAGCGTCCTTGGCGACGTTCGATTACATAGAGTTGCTGACGGTGCGGCTCGACCGCGCCACGGCGCACCCAGGCGAGCCGCTGCAGGTGACGGCTTACTGGCGACCGCGTCCCAACGCCTATCGCGACGCCTATCGTGTCGTGTTGACATTGCAGGACGAGCAGGGAACGTCGATAGGTGCATGGCGCTTTACGCTCGGTGGTGATGCGTATCCTAGCGGCGCCTGGCCGGAAACGCTGCCTGTGCGCGATGTCTACGCTGTTACGCTGCCGGCTGCAGTGACGCCAGGTAACTACACACTCGCGCTTGCCTTAGAGCGAGCATCCGACAGCGCCGCTATTGCCGCACGCCAGGGTTGGTGGACAGCGGCGGCAGTCGCCATCGGCGCTGTCAATATCGAGGCGCCATAGGCAGGGCGCCAATTTCGGCTAGACACAGTGCAAGGCTATACTGGCATGATGAT
>DMDA01000060.1:27834-28073 GCA_003451595.1 Chloroflexota bacterium
GCAGGCGCGTTCGCCCTCCCCGCGACCGCGTCTGATCTTTGCAATCCGCCAAACATCATCCCGCAGATCACGTGTGACATGGACGCCTTCACTGGCAGCCCACCGCGCCAATTGCCGGTAGGTTGGAACGCTTTCGTCCTGAACGGCGATCCCAGCTTCCTGGAGGATCATCACACCTATTTTGGCGGCTCAAACCTGACAATCACCAGCGGCGCGCCCTTCAAGGCTGGCATCTACAC
>DMDA01000060.1:28357-28563 GCA_003451595.1 Chloroflexota bacterium
GATCCCACCGGCGGCACCGATCCCACCGCCGCCACTGTGATTTGGGGACCGGTGCACTGGGGCGAAGGGCGCATGCTCAATTACCCGCCGCCCGATGTCAACATCGATGTCAAAGCGCGCGCAGTGAGCGAAACGATGACGGTGTTCTTCCTGACCGATCACCCACAGTCACGCGCTGCCGACGACCTGATCCTGGTGGATGTGAT
>DMDA01000060.1:28821-30184 GCA_003451595.1 Chloroflexota bacterium
CACCAGCGCCGGTGGAGGAAGCTCTTGCCGCAGCTGCGGCAGCGCCCGCGGAGGCAGTTGAGGCGCCTCTTCCCACTGCGACTCCCACCGTCGCGCCAACGGAGACGCCAACCGCCACGCCGACGGAGATGCCGACAGAGACGCCGACTGCCACCTTCTCACCAACACCGACGTACACGGCCACGCCGCTGCCCACGGCCACGTGGACACCACTGCCCGCTGCCACGCCTACGCCGTTGCTCTCGCTGGCAAGTGCGCAGACGCAAGCGGTCAACCTGGCGCGCGGTCTCGATCGACGCACACTGATGCTGATCAGCACCGTGAGCTTGGGTTGGGCTGTGATTTTTGGCGCTTCCTGGGGCTGGTTGCGCTGGCGTCGCAAGTAGCATCAGCAAACCGACTTCGATTTACGCTGTTTGCGACTCCTCTTCGCTGGTGGCAGGCAGCAACTGAATCTCGCCGAAGACGCCTTCCTGCACCACCTCCACTTCACGCAACTTGACCAACTCTAGCACGGCCAGAAATGTCACGATGACCTCTAGCCGCGTGGCGCTGCGGCTCAACAAACCCTCGAAGCTAACGCCGCGTCGGGTGCGCTGTGGGGTGGCGAAGGCTGCGCGCAGATAGGCGCGCACATTTTCGATCTGTTCCGCAACCGTGATCGGATAGGATTTCACACGCGGCATGGGCGGCTCGACCGGCATGCGCTGGAGCACTTTGCGCAATGCCCGTTGCAGCGCCTCCAGGTCGAGGTTGCTCATGTCCAGCCGGCGCTCAACTTCCGGCCTGGGCGCCGTGCGGACGTAAACGCGCAGCCCGGCCTCTTCACGGGCGCGCAACGCTGCGGCTGCCTGCTTAAAACGCCGATACTCCAGCAACTGGTTGAGCAACGCATCGCCGCTGGCCTCCTCTTCATCCTCGACCGGTGGGCGTGGTTTGGGCAGCAGGTTGTACGACTTGATATAGAGCAGCCGCGATGCCACCACCAGAAAGTCCGCCAGTGCACCCGGCTCGATCTCTTCCAGCGTGTTGAGCGTCTTCAAATATTGATCGGTGACTGCCATCAGGCTAATCACGCTGATATCCAGCTCGCGTCCCTCGATCATGTGTAGCAACAGATCCAGCGGCCCCTCAAAAGCGGGCAGGCTCACCGGATAACTGGCGCCGAGCGGCTGGGTGCGGACGATGAAGGTGGAGGTCACTGGAGGCTCCCGATTGGTGCGCGCATCACAAACTCACATCATATGTACGGAAACGACGCCCAATGCGCACCAGCTCCACCAAGAGGCGCGCTGTGTCATCGTCGGTGCGGCCGCTGATCCGTTCGACTTTGCAGCCAGCCTCCGCGAGTTGCCGCTCACTG
>DMDA01000060.1:30360-30695 GCA_003451595.1 Chloroflexota bacterium
CCCTGTTGAATCTGCGCGATTTGCTCAAAAAGCAGGTCGCGCCAGCGATTGCCCTGCGTCCACTCGCCGCCTGGACAAACTGTGAGGTTGTCGGGGAACTCGCGATGCCCCCAGACACGCGCCAGGGGAATCTTCAACTCTTGCATCAGCCACGCCACCAAGTGTGCGCCTGCGCGCAATTGCGCCGAGGTCGGAATCTTACCGTTCATAAAGCTGCCAGCAAAGACGACGCCGATGCTGTAGCCGTTGTGACGCAACAGATGATAGGAGACTGTCTCCAGATGGTTGGTCTGCTCGATGCGGCCATCGGCGTGCACAAAGTAGTGATAGCCGAT
>DMDA01000060.1:30984-31174 GCA_003451595.1 Chloroflexota bacterium
CCGGCGCAGCCGTATGATGGATGGCGATGTGCGTGATCTGAGACAAGGGCCGCCGCTCGTAGCGCAGGCGCGTGTGTTTGGGCAACTGATCGACGATGTCCTGAATAGGCGGCGGCGGCACGACAAAGCTCATCGGCGCGGCAGCTTTGGCGGCTAACTCAGCCTGCAATTGCTGAATCTGCGCCAGGCG
>DMDA01000060.1:31430-33038 GCA_003451595.1 Chloroflexota bacterium
TGACGCCGCTCGTCCATTCGCAACCGGGCGACGGCGTCTCGATATACTCGCCGATCCCCTTGACCGCAGCCAACGTAAGATGGGGGAAACGCGTCAACAGCCAGACAATTAGCGCGCCACCCGCCGCCAGTTGCTCCAACGTCGGCGCGCCGCCGCTGCGAAAGTCGCCCGCAAAGGCGATGCTGATGGCGTTGCGCACGTACACTTCCGGCGTGTCGGGGGCAGCGTCGAGCGGCTGCGTCTGTTGCACTGCGCCCTGCGCCGTAATCACGAAATCATACAAGATGCCGGGCCAATTTTGACGGTGCAGCGCGGCCAGCTGCTCCAGCGGCGTGTCAGGCGCGGCGCCAGTGTCGTGCACTACAATGGCCTGTACATCGGTGGGCTGACGGGCTGTGTAGCGTTCGGGCTGACGCGGCAATTGCGCCGCCACATTGTAGATGCGCAACCCGCCCTCCACCGTCTCCGGCTGCGCCTCGATCTGCTGGCGCAAGGCATCGACCTCTAGCCGCAATTGCTGGATCGTGGCGTGAGCGGTGCGTTCACGCGCTTCCGCCGCCTTCACCTGCGCGCCAAGCATCTGATTCAACTCGCGGAGTTCGGTCAATTGCCGCTCCAGCTCACCGGAACGGTCGCTTTCCAGGGCGCCGGTGCTCAACGCCGCCAGATGCAACCGCACCTGCCGCGCCAGCACATCCTTCCAACGCGCGCCTTTGTAGAAAGTGGCGCCGGGACTTTCGCTCGGCGTTAATTCACCCAGGCCTACAATCGCGTCGGCAGTCAGCCCCATGTTCTGCGCCAGCCACGCACACAGGCGCCCGGCGGCGTCGAGTTGAGGCAACGGCGGCGCGCTCGTCTCGAAGTTGCCCGCCAGACAGATATTGACACCCTGCTCCGACCAGGGTTGATCGGGCTGGGCGACATCTTCCATGTCTTTGACCTTCAAAATCTCGCCAGCGGCGTCCACCACGAAGTCATAGGCGATGCCGGGCAGCCCACGCCGAATATGGGCGCGGGCGATGCGATCCAGGCTGAGCAGTGGATGGGCGCCGGTGTGATTGACGACGATGTAGCGAATCTGGTTGAGGTTGCGCCGCGCATAAGGCGCCTCGCTGCGTGGCAGACGACGGCTGATGTCGGTGAAAAGGCGCACGGGCAGCAACGTCTCGCTGCCATCGCTGCCGGCGCCGTTCGTGGGCGCTTCCACCGTGAGCCAGCGCGTCAACACCGTGGCGCCACGCTCCTTGAACCACGTCACCCCCTCGTGCACCAAATCGATCTCCAGCGTATAGTTGCCGGGCGCGTCGGGTAGAGCGATGCGCGCCTGGATGACGACTGTCTGGCCGGGCGCAACATCGTCGGGAATATCGGAGCGCAGGTCTTTACCCGGCGGCAGCGTCAAGAGACGGCGGTTGCGATAGTAGCGATAGCCTAGCCGAAACGGGTTGCCACCGCCCCAACTCCAGGTCAAGGCGCCGGCGTTGCGGACTGTGATCGTGGCCGTGATCGTCTCGCCTGCAACCAGCCGCGCAGGGAAGTTGTCGGAGAGCCATTCGATGGCGTAGGGCGCCAGGTCTGGCGCTTTGCGCGCGCGCCGTCGCCGTTCAC
>DMDA01000060.1:33207-33725 GCA_003451595.1 Chloroflexota bacterium
AGCCGGCAGGTGACGCATGGCTGTGGGCACCGCGTGCATAAAGTCCATGTAGGTGCGCAGGTGTTGATGGCGGTTCTGAAAGGGAGGCGCCATCTTGACCGGGCTGGAAACCAGGGCAGGGCTGGCGCCGTGCGTGTAGGCATGCAGCGTAAAGCCGTCACAACCGTCTGGCCCTAAAATCGTCAAAATGTCCTGAAANNGCGGCGTCGCTGCGCCCGCTTCCACCTCACGCGACGCCTGTGTGACGCGTGATAGTGGCGCGTCGTTGCCGCGCCAACGAAAATCATTGCGCAGCGCCAGCCGAAAGTCCTCGATGACGCCCTCTTTGCCGTCGATGTACCAGCGGTCGAGCGCAGGCCAGCGATAGAGGATGGCGGCGCGAATTTGCTGTGCGCCAGGTTGTCGATTCCAGGCCTCGATCTCGGCGTAGAGCGCCTGCACCCAGCCACTGTTTTGGTTCACCCAGGGTTGCGCCTGCCCAACCTCAGTCAGGAAAGCCGGCAGGTGACGCATGGCTG
>DMDA01000060.1:33989-34566 GCA_003451595.1 Chloroflexota bacterium
AAAATCGTCAAAATGTCCTGAAAATACTGCACCCAGTCGCCATTCGGGTTGCCAGGATAGATCGTCTGTGTATTCCAGGGCGCCACGGCGCCGACCAACACCAGGTCGTCTTCATGACCTGGCACACGGTGGATGGCGTCGCGACAGAGGCGATAACAGCGGGCGTAGAGTTCGGGAGTGATCACCTCGCCGGGGCTGATCATGGCGCCGCGCGTGGTGCGAATCTCGCGCGAGTGGTCGGGCAAGGCATTGAAGCGCACGGCCAGCCCGCGCCGCGCCGGGTCAGCGACATCGGGCGGGCCATCGCGCCGCGTGTGGTGACGCGACCAATCGATCTTGACCCCAGGTCGCGAGACGGCGTAGTTCATCTCATTGCCGATCACCCAGATGCGCGCGCCGCGACTGGTGCCGACAAAGTTAGCGACGCGCCGGGCGAAGGCCTCATACAGGCTACTATGGGGGATCACGCCCTCCGGCTCTTCGCCATGATCAAGCCGCACGATGATGCCCAAATCCTGGTTGGCATAGCTGGTGTAGTCCACCCCACTCAGGTTAGTGCTGTCTCTTATACACATCT
>DMDA01000096.1:0-8869 GCA_003451595.1 Chloroflexota bacterium
ACAGGAGCGGATCGTCGATCTGATCTATCTCGGCGTTAAGAACACCGACTATTTTCCGTCGTCGGAGCCCACGGGGGAAGCCGATGCCAGTCCCCTCACCGATTTCTGGCAGTTCGAAACGACGCCGGGCGCGGGGAGCGAATTGTAAAGTGGAGATTGGAGATTAGAGATTAGAGATTGGAGATTGGAGATTGGAGATTAGAGATTGGATGTTCATGAAGAGCGACGAGTCCCCCAATCCCCCAATCTCCAATCTCCAGTTTCCAGTTTCTGTTGTGAAGGATACATCGCTATGCTAGACCTTTTGATTATCGGCGCAGGATTGGCTGGATTGACGGCGGCGCTGCGCGCAGCGGAGGCAGGGCTGCGCGTCAAGGTGATCGCCAAAGGTATGGGCGCGCTCTACTGGACGCCGGGCGCGATCGATGTGCTGGGCTACGTCGGCATCGAGGAGCGCAGCGTGGAAGACCCGTGGCAGCGCATCGGCGAACTGGACGAGCGCCATCCCTACCGTATCGTGGGCGCCGACGACGCGCGCCGTGCGATTGACTGGTTTTGTGGCCGCGTGAACACGCTGGGGCTGGGCTACAGCGGCAGCGACGCCGGCAACCTGCGCACCCCCTCGCCTGCCGGCGCGTGGCGACCGAGTTATCGCGTGCCGGCGGGTCAGCGCGCTGGCGACGCCGCCGACCCGCGCCCGCTGGTGATCGTCGGCTTTCAAGGCATGCGCGACTTCTATCCTCACCTGATCGCCCGCAACTTGGCGGCGCAGGGACAGCGCGTGCGCGCGGCGATGCTGCCGTGGAGCGTGCTCAGCGCGCAGCGCGACCGCAACAGCGTGCAACTGGCGGAAGCGGTCGACGACCCGCGCACACAGCAGCGGCTGATCGACGCGCTCAAGCTGATTGTCAAACCGGGCGAACGTATCGGGCTGCCCGCCATTCTGGGACTGCACAAGCACGCGCAAGTGTTGACGGCGTTACAGCAGGGACTCAACGCCGACATCTTCGAGATTCCCACCTTGCCGCCGAACGTGCCGGGCATCCGTCTGGCGACGGCGCTGCGCCATGAAGTGGAGCGACGCGGCGTGCGCGTCGAGATCGGCATGGAAGCGATCGGTTTTCACGCCCAAGATGGCGCGATCCAGTACGTCGAGACGGCGACGAGCGCGCGCCCGCTCAAGCACCGCGCGGCTGCGTTCCTGTTAGCGACCGGCGGCGTGCTGGGCGGCGGCTTCGACAGCAATCACGCCGGGCGCTTCTGGGAGACGGTGTTTGATCTGCCGCTGACCGTGCCACAAGACCGCAAACAGTGGTTCCGTCCGCGCTTTCTCGACGAGCGCGGACAGCCGGCCTTTCGCGGCGGTGTGGCGGTCAACGATGCACTGCAGCCGGTCGATGCGGCGGGGACGCCCGTCTACGCCAACTTGTGGGCGGCGGGCGGTCTGTTGGCGCATGCCGACCCGATCCTGGAGCGCAGTCTGGAGGGAGTGGCAATTGCAAGCGCAGTGGCGGCGATAGATAGGATACGCTCTCTTCAAGGTTCAGCATTCATGACGGTATAAAGCCAATATGGGTGAACTTCAGATACGGGGCGCGCCGCCTTCGATTGAAATCGAGGCTGAAAGCGAAAGTCGGCTCAAGCCGACTCGGCGCGGCGGCGTCAGTCCACTTGAATCGAAACGCTGAGGATAATCAAGGGCAACCTTCCACGCCAGGTGCATAGCATGGTGCTTGAATGGGCAGACCTCCACCGGGCTGAATTGATATTGACCCCGATGTGCTGATCCTTGATCTGAAGCCAGCTTGGATGATAACGCCGGAGCTGATCAATAGAGACCGCCTAACCGAGTAACTTGGTTGACAGAGTGAGGTGATGATGAGTGTAGCTGAAATCTTCGAAGACGCTCAAGTTGTCGATAAGCATCGCAGATTTCCGTAGAACGGAGCAAATCTATGGCGCCAATTTCCTGGCACTCGGTCGATCTTTCACTGGACGAGTGCATCAAATGCAATATCTGCACAAGCCACTGCCCGGTGTCGGCGGTGACGGATATGTTTCCGGGACCCAAGTATGTGGGGCCGCAGGCGCAGCGCTTCCGCGAGGGCGACCAGGCGCAGACGCCCGACCACTCGGTCGATTACTGTTCAGGCTGCCGCGTCTGCAACGAGGTCTGCCCCACCGGCGTCAAGATCGCCGAGCTGAACGCACGCGCCCGCGCCGAGATCGTGGCGAAGAAGGGTCTGCCGCTGCGCAACCGCCTGCTGGCGCGCAATGACGTGATCGCCAAAGCGGGCAGCATTGCCCCGGCGCTGGCAAACCTGGCGATGCACAACCCCTTGAGCCGCTTCATGGCGGAGAAGGTGATGCGCATCGCACGGGAAGCGCCCCTGCCCAAATGGAGCACTTCCGGCACCTTTGGCGACTGGATCAAGCGCACGCAGGCGCAACGTCTCAAATCCGACAAAAAGGTCGTCTATTTCCACGGCTGCGCTACGATGTACTACGAACCGTTCATCGGCAAAGCCGCAGTGATGGTCTTCGAGCACAACGGCTACGAGGTGATCGTGCCGGAGCAGAACTGCTGCGGACTGCCGCTACTCTCCAACGGTGAGTTTGACGCCGCGCGCGGCTATCATCGCGGCAATGTCGGCAAGCTGGCGGGCTTCGGTCGCGCCGGGCTGCCCATCGTCGGCACCAGCACGAGCTGCACGCTCACGCTCAAGGAAGAAGCGCCCGAGCTGCTCGACTATCACGATGAGCCGGCGGAGGTGCTCAAGCTGGCGACCTACGACATCTTCGAGTGGCTGCGCGAGCTGCACGAAGCAGGCGAACTGCGCACCGATTTCCAACCGATGCCGATGAAACTGCCCTATCATGCGCCTTGCCAGCAGCGCGCCCATCGCATCGGCAAACCGGCGCTGGAGCTGATGGCGCTGATCCCCGGTCTGGAGATCGCCGAGTCCCACGCGCGCTGCTGTGGCATCGCCGGCACCTACGGCTACAAGGTCGAGAAGTATCAAATCGCCATGGATGTCGGCGCCGAGTTGTTCAATTTTGTCGAGGCGCAGGGTGAGGATGTCGAATACACGGCGTGCGATTCGGAGACCTGTCGCTGGCAGCTCGAACACGGCGTCGACCTGCCCAGCCGCCATCCGATCGAAATTCTCGCCGCCGCTTACGGACTCTATGATTTGGCGCGGCGCGATGTAATGACTGACGGGAAATAGAGCGCGGATGACGCGGAGGTAGCGGATCGGTGCGGATTTTTTCTAATCCGCGCATGTCTGCCCAATCTGCGTCGTCCGCGCGCTATCCTTCCTGTCCAAATAGAGGAACTGTTGCATGGCGTGGAATGTGTTGATCATCGGCGCGGGGGCGATCGGCTGTCTGGTGGGCGGCAAGCTGGCGATGGCAAATCAGCAGGTGACGCTGGTCGGGCGCCGCGCGTTTGTCGAGCAGGTGCGGGCGCGCGGGTTGCAGATCACCGACGAACGCGGTGTGCACACCGTGCGCAACCTGCGCGCCGCCGCCAGCATGGTTGAAGCCTACGACCGTTCACCGACCGCCTTTGACCTGGCGATTTTCACCGTGAAAAGCTACGACACATCTGCTGCGGTCGACGAACTGCACCAGGCGCTCGCTGCTACCGGCGCGCCCGCGCCGGCGTTGCTCAGCGTGCAAAACGGCGTTGGCAATGAGGAGATGCTCGCCCAGGTCGCCGCCAACGTTGCCGTGATTGCCGGCAGCATCACCACGCCGGTGAGTGTGGATGCGCCCGGCGTCATCCGCATCGACAAGCCGAGCTATGGGTTGGGATTGGCGATGTGGGAACAGGCAGGCGAGCCGGGGAGAGCGGGAGCAGAGGAGAAGCAGTTGGCGATGTTTGCCGGGGTGTGCGAGGTGATGAAGATGGCAGGCTTTGCCGTGAAGCCCTACGCCAGCGCAGCGTCGATGAAGTGGACAAAGCTGCTGATGAACATGATGGGCAACGCCACCTGCGCCATCCTGGATGAAGCGCCTGCCACTGTCTTCGCCGACAACCGCATGGTCGACATCGAGATCAAAGCGTGGCGCGAGGCGCTGGCGGTAATGCGCGCCGCCAACATCGCCCCGGTCGATCTGGAACGCTATCCCTTCGGCAAGCTGGCGCCGCTGATCCGCTACGCTCCGGCTGTGTTGATGCGCCCGATCCTGCGCACGCAGATCGGCGGTGCGCGCGGCGGCAAGATGCCCAGCCTGCATATCGATCTGCACGGCAACAAAGGCAAGAGCGAGGTGCGTTGGCTCAACGGCGCGGTGGTGGACAAGGGCGGCGCGCTCGGCATAGCGACGCCAGTTAACGCCGCACTGACTACAACGCTGCTGCATCTGGTCGCCCATCCAGAGGAACGCGCCGGTTGGAAAGGCGCGCATGACCGGCTGTGGCAGGCGGTGAGCTAGAACCCTGGCCCAAACACGACGACCAGAATCAGCGCCACGACCCCAAAAATTGCAAACTCAGCCAGGACACGGCCAGTCAGTCGTTGTTGCAACCCCTGCAATGCAATGCCGACCGCCAAATAGAAGCTGAGCAGCAACAATAGCCCGCCGGTCAACCCCGGCAGCAGAGGCCAATAGTTGAGCGCCCATGTCAGTTCGCCCAAAAGCAGGCCAACCACGGCGCTGTACATCAACACGCTCCGAGTCTCGTTGGTGGCAGAGCGCAGCAACTCCACTGCCAGCAGCGCCGCTGTCAACGAGATCATCGTGCCCGAAAGGAGACTGCGCGTACGCGACTGATAGACAAACAAGAAGAGCAGCAGCGCTGCACCATAGGACAGAATATCCAGCCAAAGCCGGGCGCGCCGGAAGCCTGGCTGTCCGGGTTCAACCGTAGTGTAGAGGCTAAAAAAGGCAATCACCAACAGCAGCCCCGACACCAGAATCACCCCGACCTGAAACAACCGCGTCGGGATGCCGGGCAGGAGCACAACGGTGATAATCGAAATCGCAGATGGCAATGCCCAATACGCCCATGTCAACCCCAGCCGATTCGCCTGACGCTTGGGGTGCAGCCGGATCAGACTTTCTGTGCCCGCCGCTGCCGCCACCGCCAGGACAAACGCCATCAACGTCGTCGCCGACAACTCCAGGCTGGTGGGTGATCCCAGCGCCCGAAAACCGATCATCGTCGTAGGCAGTTCCAGCACCAGACTGAGGCCAAACCCCAATACCAGCACCCAGCTCGTCACGCTGATCCGGTCGCGGTAATCGACCCCTGCGAAATCTGTCTCTCTGCGCTGCCACTGCCAGCGTTGCACCAGTTCGTCGCGCCAGGCGACCAGTCGATTGGTTTGCATAACCTGTTCTTGTGTACAATAGCTGCCACCATTGTAGCAGCTTTGTCATTGTAGGGATGGAGCGCAACTCTGTCAAAGCCTATGGCGCATTGCCGGTTCATCAATTTCGACATTACCATTCACGGCCAACAGACGCCTTACCAGGTACACGCTGCCTATCGCCAGCATACGGCGGTCGGTTTCTGTACTGTGGACGCCGCTCAGCCAGAATGGGCGGCTCAGCTTGAAAGACTGGCTCGCGGACGCGGCGCTGTTGGTCAGACCCTATTAGAGACGTTGGGTGCGCAACTCTTCGCCGCACTTTTTCATGGTGCAGTGCGCGACCTCTGGGGACGGGCGCACGCCGATCTGGAACGCGAGCAGACCGGCCTTTGCATCCGCTTGCTGGCGGCGGCGCCAGCCGTAGCAGCGTTGCCCTGGGAAGCAATGTTCGATCCTGACCGCAAGGTCGCCTTTGCTGGCAGCCTGCAGACGCCGCTTGTACGCGTGGAAAACCTGCTCCAGCACGTCGACCATGTACGCCCGCTGACGACAACCCTGCCGTTGCGGATGCTGATCACAACCCCTGAGGACCCGTCCCAACAGATCGACGGCGCGGCTGAAGTCGAACAACTAACCGCTGCGCTGGGGTCATGGGTAGATCGCTATGTAGCGGTTACCGTACTCAATGGCCGCTTCGATGTCGTGACGCTGCGTCAGCAGATCGCGCGAATACAGCCGGACATTGTGCACCTGATCACACATGGACAGCCCGATGGCGTCTTGTTGTGGCAGCACGATGCGCCGGTGATCACACCAGCGGCGGCATTGCGCGTGGCGTTTGAAGGCGCACACAGCGTCAAGTTGATTGTGCTCAATGCCTGTGCAACCGGTTACAGTGGAGTGCACAGTGCGCTGACGTCGGTTGGCGCACAATTGCTTCAGACGGGGACGCCCGCCGTAATTGCAATGCAATATGATATCGAGGAGGGTGACGCCAGCAATTTTGTTAGGTTTTTCTACCAGGAGTTGTTTGGCGGCGCATGTCCTGGCGTTGTGCCGCGCGCAGTCAGCTATGCTCGCTCAAATCTATATGCATTGAATCCAGCTCACGTTGGCTACGCCACGCCCGTCCTGTGGCTCAACGCAGCCAACGGGGAAATCTTTGAAATGGAACGATTGCCCATGCCCCCTTTCTCCACCCATCACACAACAACACCGGCGCGTGAACCGGATTTCAAACTGCTCAAGCGCCAGCGCCAACAATTTGAAGCCTGGTATGCCGAGATGGCGCCCCTCGGCAATACACAGTTGCCGGTGGCGCTGCGTGCTACCATCCAGCGCCCTCTGCAAGACACCTTGCAAGAAATCGCCGATCTGCTCGTACAATTGCGCGGACTTGACGCTGAGCCGGCGACAGAGCACGTCTACAAGCAATACGAGGAAAAGCTGGCGCGCATCCTCGGCAAACAGAACACGGCCAACCGCCTGGCTGCCATTATTCGCCAGCAACAGGAGCAGCTGCACTGAGGCTTCAGGATCGCTTTGCGCGGCGACCATCCCTGCGCGTGCTGCTGGCCGGTTTGCGTCTGCTCTTGCTCTACGCGCTGGCCTGCTGTGTGCTGCTGGCAATAGGGTTACTCTGGCGGACGACCCTGGAGCGCGGCGCCGGGCTGAGTTCAACCTTACCGCGCCCGGATGCGCCCGGTGCGACGCCGCCATTTGCTGGCGTCACACTACAACTGGCTGGCCGTCCGCCCGTTTTCATCGCGACACGCCTGGCGGAATTGCGCGCCGCTGGCTTTGGCTGGGTGCGACTTCATTTCAACTGGAGCGCAATCGAACCTGCACCGGGACGGTTCGATTGGTCAGAGACGGATCGGCTGGTGGCGGCCATCACCAACGCGGGGCTGGAGCCAGTAGTTGTACTCAACACCACACCGGACTGGGCGCTGGCGCCGGAGGATGCTGTCGCCGCTAACCGCCTGGCGCCGCCCTCCGACTTTACCGATTTTGCGCGCTTTGCCGCCGCCTTTGCCCGACGGTACGGCGACCGCGTCCGCTACTACCAGCTTTGGGACGAGCCGAACATTGCGCCACACTGGGGGGCGCGGCACATCAACCCGGTCGGCTATGCGCAGATGCTGCGCACAGCTGCGCCCGCCGTCCGCGCCGCCGACGCTGACGCCGTCATCCTGGCTGCTGCACTGGCCCCCACCGCCGATCGCGGCCATCTTGCCATCGACGAAGTCTATTTTTTGCAACGCATGCTTGCAGCCGGGGCTGCACCGTTTTTCGATGTGGTGGCTGTGCAACCCTTTGGCTTTGGTTTCAGCCCGACACATTCCCGCCAGGATGTCGCCACGCTCAACTTTGCCCGCGCGGCGCTGATCCGGCGCACACTGGTCGGCGCCGGCCTGGGCGATAAGCCAATCTGGGCGGTGCGCTATGGATGGAACCGGCTGCCAAACTCGCCATGGGGTGCGGTGACGCCAGCCGCTCAGGCGGAATATGCGGTGGGTGCGCTTGAGCGCGCCTGGCGTGAATGGTCATGGTTGACGGCAATGGGCTGGGTGATCGATCAGCCAGCTGAAGCGCCAGGCATGCCAGCCTGGGGCTTTGCGCTGACCAACGCCAGCGGAACGCCAGCGCCGGTCTACTCCGCCTTGGCGGACTGGCAGACAACGCCACATATCCGCGTGAAAAGCAGTGCGTCGCCCTCGCTATGGCTGGCCTGGGGTGGATTGCTGCTAATCAGCTTGCTCATTGCGTGGCGCACGGTGGCCGCGCTGCGCCTGATCGACTGGCGCGGCTGGTTGGAGCAATTCCAGCGTGCGCCGAGATGGTTGCATGGCGTCGCCTGGCTTGCCCTGATCGTCATCTACTATCTGGCGACCTTTCCGCCGCTGATCGGCTTGTGCTGGCTGGCGACGCTACTGCTGTGTCTGGCGCAGCCACAGGTTGGGCTGTGGCTGGCGGTGGCGCTGATCCCCTTCTATTTTCAACACAAAGAAGTGCAACTGGTTGGCGTCATTTTGACCGTGCCGCCGTCCCATGTTCTGGCGGTGGCGCTGGCGCCGGCGCTCTACTTCAGCCGTCAACTGTCAACTGCTAACCTTCGTCATGCGTCGCCGTCTATGCCACGCGCTCTGCGCCCCTTCCACTGGTGGGAACTGTCGCCTGTGCTGCTGTTGCCGTTGAGCCTGTTGGCTACTGTGCATGTCTGGCACTGGCCTGCCTTCGTGCGCGGGATGCTCGATCTAGTGATGGCGCCACTGTTGTTGTGGCTGTCAGTGCGCGTCCTGGCGGTGACGGCAGTCGAACGGCAACGCGTATTGGCGGCGCTTTTTGCTGGGGGTGCGTTGGCGGCGTTAGTCGGACTGTTAAACTGGCTGACCGGTCGCAGCGCCGAGGTGGATGGCATCCGTCGGCTGGTGGGGCCACATTTTTCTGCCAATCACACTGCACTTTACCTGGAAAGGAGCCTTTTTTTAGGGCTTGCGCTCGTCATGACATTGCGGCGCTGGCCTGGCAGAGCGGTGCGCGTC
>DMDA01000096.1:9065-27672 GCA_003451595.1 Chloroflexota bacterium
GGTCGTGCTACGGCTGGAACTGTGGCGTGCGGCGCTGGCGCTATGGCGCGATCATTTCTGGGCTGGCGTTGGGCCAGGTGGCTTTTTCTGGAGTTACCCGGCGTATTTGCCTGTCGGCGCTGTGGAGGTGGATCAGTTGCACCCGCACAATGTCTGGCTCGAAGTGGCGGTGACTTGGGGTGTAGGGGGAGTGGCGTGGCTTGCCTTGAGCGGCATGGCTTTGGTCAAAGCGCTGCAGCAGCAACGCAACACGGACAGCGTCACAGCATGGGTTGTGGTTGGCGCGGTGGCGGGGTTGGCGGCAGGTCTGGCGCACGCTCAAACCGACACGTTCATGTTATTGGCGGATGTGGCTGCTTGGAATGCGGTGGCATGGGCGTTGGCGACGGCGCCGCCAGATGGGACGATGGCGGCGCCCCAGTCACGCGCCAGGGCGAGCGCGTGACCGGGTGTGCAAGAGTGCTTATTTGCCCGGCACGTTATACGCTGTTTTTGTGCCTGGCAGCCAGGCATAAGCGTACAAAAATCACACAATTTTGCTTCGCCTTAGCCTCTTATGCCAGCGCAGAATCTTGCAACACCTCGCCCAAAGCCCATAACAGATGGTCGGCGTCGGCGCGGCTAAAGATGATCGGCGGCTTGAGCTTGAGCACATTGTGGAATGGCCCATCTGTGCTGATCAGCACGCCGTACTCGCGCATTCGGTTGGAAATGTAGGAGGCATGTTCGCCTGCTGGCTCCATCGTCTCCGCATCCAACACAAGCTCAACGCCGATGTACAACCCCAGCCCGCGCACGTCGCCGATCAACGGGTGGCGGCGCTGCAGGTCGCGCAGACCGGCCATCAGGTAGTTGCCCACATCGAGGGCGTTCGCCTGTAAACCTTCTCGCTCGATCACATCCAGCACGGCCAGCCCGATGGCGCATGACACCGGGTTTCCGCCAAACGTATTGAAGTATTCCATGCCATTGGCAAAGCGATCTGCGATTTCTGGCGTGGTGGCCACAACCGCCAGTGGATGACCGTTGCCCGCTGGCTTGCCCATCGTGACAATGTCAGGGATGACGCCCTGTGTCTGGAAGCCCCAGAAGTGGCTGCCCACGCGGCCAAAGCCCACCTGCACCTCATCGGCGATGCAGACGCCGCCCGCTGCACGTACATGACGGAAGGCCGCCTCCATGTACCCCTCCGGGAAGACGATCTGCCCGCCGCAGCCAAGCAGTGACTCGCAGATGAAGGCAGCCACTTCACGCCCCTGCGCCTGAATCTGCGCTACTGCCTGCTGCACATGGTCGGCGTATTGGCGCCCGCAGATCGCATTGTAGCCCACATAGGGACCACGATAGGGATCGGGCATGATCACCTTCTGTACATAGGGAGGACGCCCGCGGCCACCTGGGCCATCATGTTTGTAGGGGCTGACCTCGATCAGCGCCTGCGTATGGCCGTGATAGGCGACGTCAACCGTGATCACATCCTGGCGCCCGGTAGCGGTGCGCGCCAGCCGCAACGCCAGGTCGTTCGCCTCACTACCGGAGTTGACAAAGAAAAAGACGCTGAGTTGGGGTGGCAACGTGGCGGACAGGCGGCGGGCGTATTCGTTGATGGCATCGTGCAGATAGCGCGTGTTGGTGTTGAGAACGGCCATTTGCCGCTGCCCGGCCGCAACCACATACGGATGACAGTGACCCACGTGTGCAACATTGTTGACCCCATCCAGATAGGCGCGGCCACTTTCATCATACAGGTATTGCGCCAACCCACGCACGACCTTGATCGGCTGGCGATAGGAGATGCTGAGGTTGCGGCCAATGCGGGCGCGGCGTTGGCGCAATGTTGCTTCAGGGGTGGGCGGCGGCGCCGGAAAACGTTCCGCCGGGACGCCAACCAACACATTGGGGTCAGGCGAGAGGCTTGTCCAGAGAGCGGCCTGACTGGGGGCAGCGACGCCGGGAAAGTCACACTCCAACTCCAGCAAGTCGGTGATAATCTGGAGATGTAGGTGGGGCGGCCAGTCGCCGTTGTGCGGCGGCGCGCCAATCGCAGCGAAGGCAGCGCCAGCCGCTACATGTTGCCCGACCGTCAGTTCCGCCAGGCACGCGCGCGCCAGGTGGCCGTAGAGCGTGTAAAAGGTGTGACCGGCGTCGGTGGTGTGGCGCAGGATGACGACGGGGCCGTAGTCGTGGCGCGCCGGGTTGTCGCCCAGGGCATGGACAACGCCTGCCAGCGGCGCATAGACCGGCGTCCCTGGGGCGGCGAAAAGATCGATGCCCAGGTGCAACGTGCGCCGTTCTGCCGTGGGGCTGGCGCTGAGGGCGAAGGCCGGGTCAGTGTAAAGAGGGCGAGGCTCGGCGTAACACCCGACGCCGATAGTGGCGCCGGCTTCCGTCATGGCGCCGAAGATCGCTGCCGTGAATAGATCGGTGCGGTCGCTGCGCAGCATCGCCGAGGTGATGAGCGTGCTGCCAACAGAAAGATCCAGCACGTGCGTCGGCGCTGTGCGCAAATCCACACCGATCACCGGCACAAAGCTGTCTGCACGCGTGGATAGCCATTGTGTGATCTGTGCAGCGTGGGGAACGGCTGGCAGCGCGCACGCGGCGCGCAGCGTGTAGTGCGCCAGACGCGGGTGAATCTGCGCCAGTTTTGCGAGCGCAGCCCATGCGGGCTGTTCGCTGATTGACAGGTAGGCATTGTCGGGCCGTAGGCGCCGTTGCTGCGCGGCGTGACAGACGCTGACGCAGAGCCGCATACAGACCAGGTCCCACAACACGGCAAGCTCTGCGTCAGTTAAGGGATTGACAGCGTGATAGCCAGCCGCCACCTGCGCCACCGCCTGGAGGGGGTCGGGCTTGTCGAGTAGCGCGTAGGCGGCGGCAATCGCCACGTCCGAGACGCGCAGGCTATGCACCATGTCGCCCAGGTCGAGGATGCCGGCAATGCGACGGTAGCGGGTGAAGAGATCGCCGTCGCTGGCGACCAGCACGTTATAGTCATTGGCGTCCCCGTGGATCACCTGACGGGGTAAAGCGGCCAGGTGCGGCGCCGTCTCTGTTGCGAAACGCGAGAGAAATGTTTGCACCAACCCCTGCTGCGCCGGGTCCGAGATTGCGGTCAAGTTTTCCCGCACCACTTCGGCGGCGTGCGCCAGGTCCCAGTGGAAGGTGCGATGCAGCGCCGGGTGGTCGTAGCCTGCCAGCGCGCGGTCGATACGGCCTAGGAAGCGCCCCAGGTCGGCGAGCAATTCCGGCGCATGGGGGCGCACGGTCGCCAACGGCGCACCAGGGATATAGCGCAGCAGACGAACGAAGTGCCGTTGTCCATCGCCATCCACAATCTGGGTGATGGTGTCGCCATTGAGGGCGCGTGCGACGGCGGGGCTGGGTAGAGGGATGCCCGCCTGCGCCATGCGTTCCAGGGCGTGATTTTGCGCGTCAAGCAAAGCGTACGATTCGATTGCGTTGGCAATTTTGAGCACGTAACTTTCACCGGCGGCGTTCTCGATGCAGAAATTCTGATCGCGTTCGCTGGGCAATGGACGGATAGCGCCGCCAACGCCAAAGTGTTGCTGCGCGATGGCGGCGGCCTGACGCGCGTCGAAGCGCGGGGCGGATTGAACAAGCGACATCGTTCTGTTCACAACTCTTTCAGCGGCGGCGTGCGGCGTTGGTGATGAAGTCGTAGGGGTAAGCCAGGGCAGGCTCGCTGACCTGGGTCAGCCGCGCTATCTGCTCCGCCGACAACGTCCAGCCCGTTGCGCCGAGATTGTTCTCCAGATGCGCCAACGTACGCACACCGATGATCGGCGCTGTGACGCCAGGGCGCTGCAGCAGCCAGCGCAGCGCCACCTGCGCCGGTTGTTTGCCGGTCTCCTCCGCCACTGCGAAAAGCTCGTCGAGGATGCGCCAGGTGCGCTCGTTAGCGTAGGCGCTCCACGACTCGCTCCAGCCTTCCTTTTCGGCTTGCTCGATGCGCGTGCCTTCCACCGGCGCCGCCATGCCGCGATGGTATTTGCCGCTCAGCCAGCCGCCGCGCAGTGGACTCCAGGGAATGATGCCCAGCCCCTCATTCAGACAGACGTGAACCAGCTCAAACTCCAGGTTGCGGTCGAGCAGGTTGTAGAGCGGCTGCAGACAGGTGAACGGCTCCCAGCCGTGTTGCCGACTGAGATCGATCGCCTTTTGAAGTTGCCAGCCGCTGTAGTTGCTGGCGCCGATGTAGCGCACCTTGCCGCTGCGCACCAGCGCGTCGAGCGTGCTGAGGGTCTCTTCAAGCGGCGTGGCGGGGTCCCAACAGTGCACCTGATAGAGGTCGATGTAATCAGTGCCCAGCCGGCGCAGACTCGCCTCGACACCGCTAAGAATGTGTTTGCGCGAAAGCCCCAGGTCATTGGGGCCTTCACCCATCGGGAAGCGCACCTTCGTGGCGATCACGAAATCATCGCGGCGTTTACCCTGTAGCCAGCGCCCGACAATCGCTTCAGAGACGCCGCGCGTGTAGACGTCGGCGGTGTCGATGAAATTACCGCCTGCCGCCATGAAACGATCCAGCATCTGAAAGCTAATCTCCTCCGTCGTCTCGCGGCCAAAGGTCATGGCGCCCAGACAGAGCTCGCTTACCTTCAGGCCGGTTTTGCCCAAAAACCGATATTCCATAGTGATCCTCTCTTTTGTGAGTGCTTTGTGAGTGCTTGATGTGTGCGGACATTGACTGAATGCCGGGCAGGGCGCCGATGTTTCCAGTGTTGCGTGCTACACGTCGGAGTCTCCGCACGATGCAGCATGACGCCGCAAAACGCCAACCTGGAAACCGCTATCGCTGCCAAGACTTAGCGCGCCGGTTCTTCCTGTCGGTGTAAATGACGCTCACGCGCCGGATGCGGCACTTCGGCGCGGAAGGGGCGCGGCAGCAAACCGGCCTCCTCCACAATCTCGGCGACCAGCTCTTCCTGACGATACGCCATGATGTGGATGCCGGCCACGCCCGCGATCTCGCGCACCTGTTGAATGATCTCGATACAAATCTTCTTGCCCTCGGCACGCTGTTTATTCTTGGGGACGCCCTTGAGCCGCTCAATCACGGCGTCGGGGATGTAAACGCCCGGCACCTTCGTGCGCATAAACTCCGCCGCACCGGCCGAACGCAGCGGCCCCACGCCCGCCAGGATGAAGCACTTTTCGTGCAGACCCAGGTCACACACGCGCTGCATGAAAGTACGGAAGCGCGGGATGTCGAAGCAATACTGTGTCTGGATGAACTCGGCGCCGGCGGCGACCTTCTTTGCCAGCCGCTGCGGACGCCAGTCGAAAGGCGGCGCAAAGGGATTCTCCGCCGCACCCAGAAAGAGCGGCGGCGGCACGGTCAACTTACGCCCGCTCAGATAGACGCCGTAGTCGCGCATGATGCGCGCTGTGTGCAGCAGTTGGATGCTGTCCAGGTCGAAGACGCGCTTGGCTTCGGGCTGGTCGCCGGCGGTCACGTCGTCGCCGGTGATGCAAAGCACGTTGCGCACGCCCATCGCCGCCGCGCCAAGCAGGTCGCCCTGGATGGCGATGCGGTTGCGGTCGCGACAGGAGACCTGGTAGACCGGTTCGTAGCCGGCGCGAGTGAGCAGCGCGCAGATCGCCACGCTCGACATGTGGCAATTGGCGCCCGATGCATCGACCGCGTTGATGCCGTCGCAGATGCTGGAGAGCACCAGCGCGGCGTCGTAGACCTCCTGCGGGTCGGCGGAGTCGGGCGGGTTGAGTTCGGCGGTCACGGCAAAGCGGCCCGAACGCAGGACGCGTTCGAGGCGGCTGCGGGGTTCGCCATTGTGAAAAATGGAGACAACGGGGTCTCTCTGCATAACGAATCCTGTGAGTTGACAACTATGGCGTCAATGAGACGACCTTGAGCAAGCCAGTTTTGTGGATCGGTTTTGATTTTCTCTCGGTGGTGACAAATAACTCAACTCCGACCGTTGCAGCAGATATAAGCAATAGCGCGTCCACCGCGCTAAGCCCATGCAGTAAAGCTTCATCAAGTGCCTGACTCACGATGTTCGCATCAAGCGGCGCCCAGATTTCGACTTGACTGAAGAATATTTGGTAGAAATCCACCTCCTGCGTTCGACCGAAGAAGTGGGCTTTCGGCAAAACCTCAAGGCGAACTAGCGGACTCGACACAAAGCGCAGCGCTCTATTACCCAGGATAGCTATGGCTCGTTCTGCTACAGGGCTGGTGCCTCGCGCAGCCGCAATCAGCACATTTGAGTCGACAAACACCTTGCGGCTGCTATTGACCATCTATAGATCTCCGTAGCGATCATTAATTTCCCGTTCAATAGCATCTGGGTCAAGCAACGGTATACCGGATTCAACGATCTGTTGGCGCAGCAGGCGCAATTGCCGTCCCAGTTCGCTTTCTTCGCCGCTCAATAATGTAGCCAGGATTTCCTCGTCATCCGGTAAAGTGTCTAGAAAGACGCGTCCGCTGTGATCCTGGTCAATCACTATCTCATCACCGACATGAAAACGGTTATGAAGTGGCTCTGGTAGGACAATGCGGTAACCATCTTCAACCACGGTTTTGATTGCCATCCCTCCTCCTCTTCACTGAACGACTTCGATGTTCTCTATCGGAATCCATCCGGCAGGCACGTGCTTATCCACGCCCGTCAGCATGTTGATCCACGCCGAGGTGTCTTCCAGGCGGCGGTTGACCGGCGGCTGAATCTGAGCCAGCTCGTGGCCGTAGATCGGCATCTGTTGCGAATTCTCGTAGGCGACGACCCACACGCAGCGCATCTCCGGCTTGACCTCGCAGTGGCCGTTGGGACGCACGCCGCCGCACGGTCCGTTGCGCAGATTCTTCGGGCACTCCATCGGGCAGGACATGCCGGTGGAGTGGAGGATGCATTGCCCGCAGTGATGACAGCCGAAGATGCGCTCTTTGGCAAAGTCCTCTGCCGGCTTGATCAACCGCTCGACACGCGCGTAGCCAATTTTGGCGATAAGCGGATTGAGCGTCCACGCCGCGCGTTCGGCGATCTGATAGGTCTTTTCGAGCAAAGCGGGACGATTACGCAGGATAGTTGTCATAATTCCTTCTATAGTAAATCGTTCTCGACCAAAATCGCTTCGACCATTTCCATAAACCGTTTTACTGGATTGTCACCCATGCCCTCAGGTAGAAAGGTATGGTCATCTGCGGCGCCGAATGGATGCAGATGCCACTGACCGCGATGCAAATCAACTGCAAAGATGCGCTGCTCCGATTCGATGAGCACGAGGCTCAAAGTTTTTGAGCGTGCTCCCCAGAATACTTGCACAAATAGTCCGGTGCGAATCGTGTACAAACGAAAAGTCGTCGTGATGGGCGTCCGCTCGATCTCCTCGACGAATTGAACAAACCAACAGTTGTTTGCCGTGCTCGCAATTTGCTCACGCAGCGCGAGTAGCGTCAGCTCCGGCATGTGTCTTCAACTCACGTAAGCGCGCTTCGATCATTTCAATCCCGCCAATCGCAATCTCCCATGCGATGGCGTCCCGTTCAACTTCCCAGGTGTAGCCTTGCTGATGCACCACGTCACGTTCCAGAAACTCTGCAAAGTCCATGCCATATTTCTTGACGAAGGCCGCATTGGTGCGACGGTGTTTGCCCAGCGTGCGCAGCAATTCAGCTTCGAGAAGATATCGAACGCGCGCATCGACGCTCTGTTCGCCGGGCAACGTCTCAGCCAACAATTCAATCGTGGTTTCGTTCAATTCGCGTGTTACCCTGGCAATCATTGGTTTCACCCCCTGCGCACGCGCCGCTCGCGTGTACGACCGGCCGCTTCCGGCGCAGCAGCCTGTGGCGTCAGCGGCGCGACCTCCGGCACAGGAATCGCGCCGTCGAGCACCTGGCGCATCATGCGGATGTGCGCCGGCCCGCTGCCGCAACAGCCGCCGATCAGTGAGATGCCGTGACGGCGCACGCGGTCGGCGTAGGCGGCCATCACTTCGGGTGTGCCGTCGTAGATGAGCTTGTCGCCTTCATAGCGCGGCATGCCGGCGTTGGCTTTGGCGATCAGAATCACGTCGGGCGCGGCGGCGTGCATCTCAGCCAGCGCGGCTTCCGTGTCGATCAGGTTGTTGCCGCAATTGGCGCCGACCGCAGTCAGCCCCAACCCGGCCAATTCCTGCACCATCTGCGCGCCGGTGACGCCCATCATCGTGCGCCCGCGCGTGTCGTAACTCATCGTGGCGCAAATGGGAATGTCCGGATCGACGGAGCGCGCACCCTCGACGGCGGCTTTGACCTCGTTGAGATCGCTCATCGTCTCGACCCACAAAATATCGACGCCGCCTTCGACCAGCCCGCGCGCCTGCTCGGCAAAGGCGTCGCGGCATTCTTCGTAGCTCATGCTGCCCATCGGGATCAGCAGCTCGCCGGTCGGCCCCATCGAACCGGCGACGAGCACGGTGCGCCCGGCCGTGTCGGCGACAGCGCGGGCATTCTGTGCGGCAGCGCGATTCAGTTCGACGACGCGATCCTGAAAGTTGTGCAGCTTGAGCCGGTAGCGCGTGCCGCCGAAGGAGTTGGTGAGGATGATGTTGGAGCCGGCTTCGACGTACGCGCGATGCACATCCTGCACGCGCTCGGGATGGGTGACGTTCCACTCCTCCGGGCTGCCGCCGGAGACCAGCCCGCGCGCAAAGAGTTCGGTGCCCATGGCGCCATCGAGGAGCAGGACGGTTTCTTTTTGAAGCAGATCGAGTAGTTTGTTCATGTTTGGATCAACATTTCGCTTTAGATGAGTGCCCGGACAGAATCAGCCATACGCCTGGGCGTAACAACGCCAACTGTGGCTGTTTGAATTGTAGCATAAGCCATCCAAAAGCTCGATCTGTTCACCGTGCAGCGCGCAGGAGTCTATTTCACAGTTGGGGTAAGATTTGCTTTGTAGGTCATCGCCTTCGGCGTGACATGGCGCCCGTTACACCGAAGGCAATGATCTGCGACGGATGCTCTCACCTTGAAGTGCACCCGCTGCGCAGAAATTGGGCGTCACCTTCCCGGAAACGTTCAGCCTCCGAGAAGATTGCGTACATCCTGCCCAAGACCTCTCAGGCAGCAGGCACTGGTTCGATGCCGAGCAAAGCGCGTGAGATGGTGACGGCTTGATTGGCGTTGCTGGCGTAGCCGTCGGCGCCGATTTCCAGCGCAAACTCTTCGGTCACCGGCGCGCCGCCAACGATCACCTTGACGCGGTCGCGCTGGTCAACGCTCAAGACCGAACTTGTCGAGGATCAGTCCTACGCTTCGCACAGGGCGGCGCGTGACGACATTTTCCTCTACATCGAGGGCTTCTACAATCTGCGTCGTCGCCATTCGGCTCTTGGCTACCTGAGTCCGACAGAATTTGAACGTCGGCACTCAATCGCCTTCTGCGCGCAGAAGGCGACGGGTGTTTAACTTTCTTTCCATTAAAACGGGGCAATATCACCACCACAAGTTTCTGTTGATGGCGCCGTCCCTGGATCGCTGCGGCACAGTTGGCTTCCGCTGTGTAGCTGACGCGGCGTCTTGAGACGATGAAAGACTGTTGTCTGACCTCGTTATCGTTGGGCGTGACCGAGATGGGCCACAAACGCCGCGTGCCCCTCGCTCTGCAGCCCTTGCTGTAGCGTCGCCAGCACAGCGGCCAGATCGCCTGCCAGCAATGCTTGGGGCGCCAGCCACAGGCCCGGGAAGACCCTGCTGCGGATCACGCCGGCGTCGTCGGCTGGCAGGGCAACGTATTCGCCCTCTTCGAGTGAAAACCAGTCGATGGCGCCATCGTCCACGCGCCAGATCAGATACTCGCGCACGCCACTGCGACGATAGATGCGGCGTTTGACGTGGTAATCATACGAAGCTGTCGTGAGCGCAATTTCCACAATCAGCTCAGGAGCGCCAGTGATGTAGCCATCGATGCTGACATGCGACGCTCCGCCGACGCTCTCTAGCAGCCGCAGGTGAGCATCTGGCTGCACCTCATTGTCGAGGTCAAGTCGCACGGTGGCGTTTTCGCCAACTTCTGTGCCTGGTGTAGCAGCAGCGTATCCGACAAGCCACCACACCATGGCACTGTTTGCTCTACTATGCGTGTTTGACACAGGTGAAGGCATCATCACCATCCCTTCGATGAGTTCGGCTTTTTTCACGTCCGGCATGGCGGCGTAACGACGCTCGAATTCGGCGCGCGTCAGGTGGTCGCCGTTTTCCAGGCGCGGCGTTTTTCGCGCTCCGCCGGCTTGCGCGAGCACTTCAGCTTGCACCGTTGCTGCAGCCATCTCATCCTCCTTCGCTGCGTCCCATCACGCAGCGACACGTCACGCAGTTACACCGCGCCGAATCGCGATGAACTTCTTTGCCGTTTCGACCGCCACCGCTGCGTCGCGGCAATACGCGTCCGCCTCGATCGCCTCGGCGAAGGCTTCGTTGAGCGGCGCGCCGCCGACCAGCACGATGATGTCCTTGCGGATGCCCTTCTCCTTGAGCGCGTCGATCACGACCTTCATGTAGGGCATGGTTGTCGTCAGCAGCGCGCTCATGCCCAGGATGTCGGGCTTGTGCTTCTCGATGGCTTCCAGATAGTTTTCCACCGAGTTGTTGATGCCCAGGTCGTACACCTCGAAACCGGCGCCCTCCATCATCATCGTCACCAGATTCTTGCCGATGTCGTGGATGTCGCCCTTGACCGTGCCGATCACCATGCTGCCGATCTTCTCGGCGCCGGTCTCCGCCAGCAGCGGTCGCAGGATCGCCATGCCCGCCTTCATCGCCTTTGCCGCCATCAGCACTTCGGGCACAAACAAGATGCCGTCGCGGAAGTCGTTGCCGACGATTTCCATGCCGGCGACCAGGCCCTTGGTCAACACCTCATAAGGTTGCTGCCCGCGGCTTAATGCCTCACGCACTTCTTCTTCGATCTCTTCGGCAAGGCCATCGTAAAGGTCTTCTTTCATCAACTCGTACAGGTCTTCCAACGACAGTTCAGACAGAATGATTTCTTCGCTCATGAATTGCTCTCCGCTACATCTCTCGTGCAGTTTTTGTTTTGACCAGGAGTTACGCGCTTTGTTGAATGTTACAGTTCAGCAGGATCGACGCCGAGTGCACGTAGCCGCTCTGCCAGGCGTTCAGCGCGCTGGCGTTCGGCTTCGGCGCGCTGGCGTTCGGCTTCAGCGCGCTGGCGTTCGGCTTCAGCGCGCTCGTTTAGCTCAACAAAGGTCTCGAAACGGCGACCATCGGGTCGCGTCAGCACCAGGTCAGCGCCTTCTAGGTCGAAACGCACGCCCAGCCGCGGACTGACCCAACCTTCTATCGGCGTGATCTCCTCGAAGTTGTCACCGACGCGACGCCAGCCTGCCAACTCCCCGCGATCTGGATCGTAGACGTAATACTCCTCAACCCCGTACCGTTCGTAGAAATGGAGCTTGCGCGCCATTTCCAGCGGCGTATTGCCGGGCGAGAGCACCTCAAAGACGACCTGCGGCGCAACGTTGCCTTCGCGCCACTGAAGATAGGAGCCACGATCCCCTTTGGGCCGCCCAAACGCCACCATCACATCGGGCGCCACGCGCAGTTGATTGTTGCCCTCGACCGGATACCAGAGCAGGTCGCCGGCGACAAAGACGTTCGGGTCATCCTTGAAGAGCGCGTCAAGACCGCCCTGGATCGTCACGATGTAGCGAAATTGTCGGGTGTTGTCCGCTATCGGTTTGCCGTCACTTTCCGGGTAGATGATTGCTGGCGCCGGGTTGGTCTCTTTGTCTGCCGCGGCGCCCGTCGCGGCAACTGTCGCCGCAGGCGGGTCAAGCACGGTGTCGATTGCCATTTGCATTCCTCCCTGGCGTCGATGACAACGCCTCTCCTAATCCTAGCGCGCCCGCATCCGTCGTCGCGGCGCCGCCGTTTCCGCCACCGCCGCCGGTTCGGGCAAGATGTCCGCCAGATGCGGGTAGGGATCGCTGGCGTGCGGAATGTGGATCGCGCCGACAAACTCATCCTGGAAATCTTCCGCCACAGCCGTTTCAACGTAGCGGACGCTGTGCGCCAGTTCCATCGCTTCGCGGCGTTTGGCGCGGTTGAGCAATGCGATGCGGGCGCCGTCACCCGCCGCATTGCCCACCGCCGCTATTCGCTGCGGGTCGCAATCGGGAATCAGCCCAAGAACCAAAGCGTACAATGGATCGATATAACTGCCAAACGCCCCCGCCAGCACAATCCGATCGACGGTTGCGACGCCGGCGCGCTTCATCAAGATTTTTGCCCCGGCATAGAGCGCCGCCTTCGCCAGTTGGATATTGCGCACGTCGTCCTGCGTGACGTAGAGCGGCTGACCGTTGGCGGTCTGCTCCGGCGTGGCCAGCATGTAGGCGCCGCGCCGCCCCTCCCACACCAGCCGGTCGGTCGGATGCGCGGCGTTGAAGCGCCCGTCGGCTTGCAGAATGCCCGCCAGGAACAACTCCGCCACCACCTCGATGATGCCCGATCCACAGATGCCCGCCGCCAGATATTCAGGCTTGCCGGCGATCACCGAAGGCGCGTGCACATCCCATTCGTCCGACCAGCGTTCGTCGCCGATGACGCGGAAATTGGCGCGCCCGGTGGTGCGGTCGATGCGCACGCGTTCGATGGCGCCCGGCGCCGCACGCATCCCTGCGCTGATCTGTGCGCCCTCGAAGGCTGGTCCGGTCGGGCTGGACGCGCTCATCAGCCATTGCGCGTTGCCCAGCACGATCTCGGCGTTGGTGCCGACGTCCACGATCAGCTCGATCTCCTCCTGGCGGTGCGGCTCCTCGGCGATGAGCACGGCCACGTTGTCGGCGCCGACGTGACCGGCTTCCGACGGCAAGACGTGTACATTCGCCGCCGGGTGTAGCCGCAAGCCCAGGTCGCGCGCTTTGATGTCCATGGCATCGCGGTTGGCAAGGGCGAAGGGTGCGCCGCCCAGCTCGCGCGGATCGACGCCCAGGAAGAGGTGGATCATCGTGGTGTTGCCCGCCACGACCAGCTCGTGGATGTCGCGCACCTTGAGACCCGCTGCGTGCGCCGCCTGCCCTGCCAGCTTATTGAGCGCCTTGATGATGGCGTCGTGCATCTTTTCCGCACCGTCGTCGTGCATCATCACATAGGAGATGCGGCTCATCAGGTCTTCGCCAAAGGTGATCTGCGGGTTCATCGCCGACTCGGTCGCCAGCACCTCGCCCGTGCGCAAGTCGCACAGATACGCCGCCACCGTCGTGCTACCGATGTCCACCGCCAGCCCGTAGATGCCTTCGGCGTAGCCGGGGCGCACCTCGATCACCTCGTGGTCGTTCCACACCAGCACGGTCAGTGCGCGCTTGCCCTGGCGCAGCGCCGGCTGCAGCTGACGCAGCGCGTGCAGATCGATGGTCAGGTCGGTCAAGCCGGCGTCTCTCGCCAGCGCATCTTGCAGGCGCCGCCAGTCGCCGCGATGCTCGCCCAGCGCGGCGTTCTCCACCTCTACGTAGTATTGTCGCACCGCCGGGTCGATGTCGATCACGCGCTCGGTGGCCGCCTTGCGGATGATCTGTTTGTGGGCGCGGCTTTCTTCGGGCACGTACACAAGCACATCGCCCTGCACCTGCGCCGTGCAGGAGAGGCGGCAGTCGTCGGCGTGCATGGCATGCAGCAGCGCCTGTTCTTCGCTGCTCACCGGCGTGAGATGATCCGCCGCCGAGGTGACGCCATGTTTGGCAAAGTGTCCCTCCTCGATGCGCACCTTGCACTTGCCACAGGTGAGCCGCCCGCTGCAGATGCTCTCGATACCGACGCCCAGCTCACGCGCCGCATCCAACAGAGAAGTGCCGGTCGGAACGTGGCCCCGACGGCCCGAAGGCATAAATATCACCAAAGGATCTTGATCAGACATGCTCAACTCTAGTCTCGTGAAAACCGGTCAATTTCGATGATCCCAATTGCGGGTCAAACAACGAGTG
The DNA here is from genome assembly GCA_003451595.1 of Chloroflexota bacterium. Taxonomy (GTDB): domain Bacteria; phylum Chloroflexota; class Anaerolineae; order Caldilineales; family Caldilineaceae; genus Caldilinea. The sequence goes on from DMDA01000096.1 coordinate 23,043, forward strand.
CATCTTATCGGCGAAAGCGGTTTTCCGAAACCGTTGCGTGACCCTGCAAGAACCTTAGCCGACTATAATGAGATACAGTATAGCGGTCAGGAATGATAGCGACAATCCATTTGACCGTTCTCGTTCACTTACGCGCAGGTTGAGGTCGACCATGCTGGTTCTCGATGCGTTTTCCAAAGTGTTGCCGGTGCTCTTGCTCTTTGCTCTGGGCGCCTTCTTCCGGCGCACGGGCTTTGTGCAACCGACAACGATCCAGGATATCAAGCACCTGATCGTCACCGTCACCTTGCCAGCCGTATTGTTCCTGGCATTTGCGGCGGTGACGCTGGAGCCGGGTCATCTTGTCATCGCCACCACGGTTTTTGCCGCATGTACGGTGGTCTTGCTCGCCGGGCGCCTGCTCCACCGCGTCGCCGGGACGCGCTCCGGCTTTCTGCCGCCGCTGCTCACCGGCTTCGAGGCGGGGATGATGGGCTACGCCGTGTTTACCGCCGTCTATGGCGCCGACAACGTGTTCAACTTCGCTGTCGTCGATTTGGGACAGGTCGTCTTCGTCTTCTTCATCCTTGTGCCTTATGTGCAGCGGCTGGGCAGCGGGGCGGCGTCGCTCCGCCAGACAGTGCGTGGCTTTTTCACCACGCCGGTCATCTTGAGCATCTTTGGCGGCATTCTTGTCAACCGTCTGGGCATCATGCCGACGCTGACCGCCTTCCCGCTGACAAACGCCATCTTCGCCACGCTGGGCCTGCTGGGCGCGGTGACGACGCCCCTGATTGCGCTGGTGATCGGCTATGAAGTCAACCTGCAGCGGCGTGGTCTGGCGGCGCCGGTGCGCACGATTGGTGTGCGGCTGGTGATCTGGGTTGGGATCGGGCTGCTGCTCAACGCGCTGGTCATCAGCCGTCTATTCCCCGGCGACCGCGTGTTGCAAGCCGCCGTGATGACGATGTTTGTCCTGCCGCCGCCCTTCGTCATTCCGCTCTTCATGCGCAACACCACGCCCGACGATCAACGCTACGTCGTCAACACGCTCTCGCTCGCCACGTTGGTGACGCTGATTGCGTTCACGATCGTGAGTGTGGTGTATGCTGCAGTGTGAAATCTTTCTCCAGCGACATTCCTCTACAGCAGGTCATCGTCTCTGGCGTGACATCGTGGCTGCCTCGGAGCGCCCGGCTGGCAGCCGAGCCTGCGATGACCGCATCGATTGGGCAAAGTTCATGAACCGACTTCAGGGCCGCGTGTCTTCGTGTGAGACAAAATCGTGAACCATTGAGTTTGTGAAAATGGCGCGGTGACGTACACTCTGTCACGCACTCTGTCATGCACTCTGCCACGCCCTGGCTGTCAACGGAGCCTTGCAGAGCGCCCTATTGTCCCCATCGCGGACAGGTAAGGCCGGTCGCCGGGCAGCGCCCGCACAGCATCGCAACTACTGATTCTAGGTTGATATTTTATGAGCGCAGTGCTGCGTGATGGATTCCGACACGTAGCGCGCAACACGCAACACTGAAAACATGAAAACTCTGCCTAGAAATCAGTAACCGGCTGCAATCATTCATCATCACGAAACGGGAATGCACGTAAGTCATGCCGCTCAAGAAATCCCAGCTCTACGCCTCTCTCTGGAAATCCTGCGACGAGTTGCGCGGGGGGATGGACGCTTCGCAGTACAAGGACTACATCCTCACGCTGCTCTTCGTCAAGTACGTCTCCGACAGGTACGCGGGCAGGCCCTACGCCACCATCCTCGTGCCCGAAGGCGGCGCTTTCGCCGACATGGTGCGGCTGAAGGGCGATCCGGAGATCGGCGACAAGATCAACAAGATCATCGGCAGGCTCGCTGAGGCCAACGACCTCAAGGGCGTGATTGATGTCGCCGACTTCAACGACGAGGCGAAGCTGGGCCGCGGCCGCGAGATGGTGGATCGGCTGTCGCGGCTGATCGGCATCTTCGAGGGCATTGACCTGCGCGCCAACCGCGCCGAGGGGGACGACCTGCTCGGCGACGCCTACGAGTACCTGATGCGCAACTTCGCCACCGAGAGCGGCAAGAGCAAGGGGCAGTTCTACACCCCGGCCGAGGTCTCGCGGGTGATGGCGCAGATCGTGGGCGCGGGGCGGGCGACCAGCCAGGAGCAGACCGTCTACGACCCGACCTGCGGCTCCGGCTCGCTGCTGATCAAGGTGGCCGATGAGGCCCCGCGCGGGCTGACGATCTACGGCCAGGAGATGGACAACGCCACCGCGGGCCTGGCGCGCATGAACATGATCCTGCACGGCCACGAGACCGCCGAAATCTGGCAGGGCAACACCCTGGCCGACCCGCACTGGAAGACGCCCGACGGCCGGCTCAAGACCCACGATTTCGTGGTGGCTAACCCGCCCTTCTCGCAGAAGAACTGGACGAGCGGCGTCAACGTGGCCCAGGATGCCTTCGGCCGCTTCGAGTACGGCGCGCCGCCGGCCAAGAACGGCGACTACGCCTTTCTGTTGCACATCCTCAAGTCTATGAAGAGCACCGGCAAAGCCGCGGTGATCCTGCCCCACGGCGTGCTCTTCCGCGGCAACGCCGAGGCCGACATCCGCCGTGAGCTGGTGCGCCGCGGCTTCATCAAGGGGATCATCGGTCTGCCGCCCAACCTCTTCTACGGCACCGGCATCCCGGCCTGCATCATCGTGCTGGACAAGGAGGACGCGCACCGCAGGGCCGGCGTCTTCATGATCAACGCGGCGGATGGCTTCCGCAAGGACGGCGCCAAGAACCGCCTGCGCGAGCGCGATATCCACCGCATCGTGACCACCTTCAACGCACAGATTGAGATCCCCGGCTACAGCCGCTTCGTGCCGCTGGCTGAGATCGAAGCCAACGACTACAACCTGAACCTGCCGCGCTACATCGCGCCGACCGAACCCGAGGACCGCCACGACCTGCACGCGCACTTGCACGGCGGCATCCCCGCCCGCGACGTGGACGCGCTGGCCGCCTATTGGGACGCGCTGCCCGGCCTGCGCGAGGCGCTCTTCGCACCACTGCGCGCGGGCTATCTGGCCGTGCGCGTCGAGCCGCGGCAGGTGCGCCGCGCCGTGTTGGAGCATCCCGCCTTTGCCGCGTTGCGGGCGCAGGCGCTGGCAGCTTTCGACGGCTGGGCGCAAGCCGTGCGCCCCAAGCTGGCCGGGCTGAAGGCAGGGGATCATCCCAAGGCGTTGATCCGCGCGCTGGCCGAGGAACTGCTGCGGTGTTTTGCGAGGCCCCAGGGTGTAGAGACGCAACATGTAGAGACGCAACATGTTGCGTCTCTACACGACCCCTACGACCTCTTCCAGCACCTGATGGACTACTGGGACGCGACGTTGCAGGACGACGTGTACCTGGTGGTGGAGAGCGGCTGGGTTGCGGCCGCGCGGCCGCGGCTCCTGGTCAAGGACGCGCAGGAAAACAAGTACCTGGAAGAAGCCGATCTGACGGTGGGCAAGCGCAAGTACAAGTTCGACCTGCTGCCGCCCGCGCTGATCGCAGCGCGCTATCTGGCTGACGCAGTGGCGCAAACGGCGCGGCTGCAGGCTGCAGCTGAAGCCGCCGCGGCCGCGTGGGACGCCTTCGCCGAGGAGCACAGCGGCGAGGAGGACCCGCTGGAGGCGGCGCGCGCGGAGAGCGGCGCGTTGACCGCGGGGAGCCTGAAGAAGCGCCTGGCAGAGGTAGAGGCGCACAATCGTGCGCCTCTGTTCCCGCCAATCGGCGATGAGGAGGATGAAGAACGCGCGCTGATCAACGAGGCGCTGCGCCTGCTGGCGGCGAAAGCCGAAGCCGAGCGCGCCTACAAGGAGGCGCAGGCGCGGCTGGACGAAGCGATCCTGGCGCAGGCGGCCCGGCTGAGCGAGGCCGAGATCGTCACGCTGGCGGTGGACGACAAGTGGCTGGCGACGCTGCGCAGCGCGGTGGACGACGAAATCGCCCGCGTGGCGCAGCGGCTGGCGGGCCGCGTGCAGCAATTGGAGGAACGCTACGCCGAGCCGCTGCCGGCCATCGAGGCCGAGGTCGCCGCGCTGCGCCAGCGGGTGCTGGGCCACCTGGCGCGCATGGGCATTGCGCTCGAGGAGGTGAGGCCATGAGCGCAGCGGAGGTCAAGCCGGGATACAAGGTGACCGAGGTGGGGGTGATACCGGAGGATTGGGAGGTGAGGCGGCTCTCAGATATTGCAATGATTAGTTCTGGAGGCACTCCTGACAGGAAAAACCGCCTGTACTGGGATGGGCACATCCCGTGGGTTACCACTTCGCAAATCGACTTTGGAGTGATTGAACATGCCATTGAATTCATAACGCAGAAAGGTCTGGAGAGCTCAGCTGCGAGGGTATATCCTTCAGGCACCTTGTTGATGGCCATGTATGGTCAAGGCAAAACCAGGGGGAAAATAGCGATCCTTGGCATCCCCGCAGCGGTCAATCAAGCATGTGCAGCCATCGGCATTCGAGAAGAAACCTTAGGAGAGTTTGTATTTTACAACCTCACCCATCGATATGATGAGATCCGTGGGCTGAGTAACCTCGGAAATCAGGAAAACCTAAACTCCGGGATTATCAGTAGCATTCTCGTTCCCCTCCCGCCCCTCCCCGAACAGCGGGCGAT
>DMDA01000004.1:0-5233 GCA_003451595.1 Chloroflexota bacterium
TCGATTTCAGTAAGGTCAAGCGTCTCGATGCGCCACGCGGATAGGTCGGCAAGCTGCAGCACTGGCAGGTCGGGCTTGACCGGTTCTCCCTGATCGATGTCGAGTGCGGTGATTACGCCGTCGAACGGTGCGCGCAGTTCGGTTTCAGCGATCCCGACCAGAGCTTCCTGCAATTGTGCAATCGCAATGTTGACATCGCCCTGGGCCACTGTGATCTCCTCCGGTCGCGTCCCGGCCTTCACCAATGCCAACGCGGCCCGCGCCTGCTCCACCTGCGCGGCGGCTTCCGCCAGTTCACCGGGCTGCGCCCGTTTCAGCATGTCAACCTTGGCCTGGGCGACGCGCACCGCCGCCGCAGCGCTGGCAGCCTGCTCCGGTCTGGCGCCACCCTGGAGCAGCTCAACGCGTGCGCGCGCTGCATTGTAGTTGGCGGTGGCCTCCTGCAGCGCCAGTGCTTCGGCGCTCATGCCGACGTCCGGGTTGCCGCGCACCTTGTTGTACGCAGCGCTGGCTTGATTAAGTTGCGCCTGCGCCAACTCCAGCTTGGCGTTCGCCTCAATCAACGCCTGCGGGTCGGCGCCGGCAGTGAGCAGGCGATAGTCGGCCTGCGCCTGCGCCAGTTCTGCTTCGGCGGCGGCGATAGCGCCGGGCGTCAATCCTTCCGCCAGCCTGGCGTAGTTAGCCTCCGCCGCTGTCAACGCGGCTTCCAACTGGGCAACCTCTTCGGGTCTGGGGCCAGCTTCCAATAGGGAGAGTGCAGCGCGGGCGCGGTTCAGCGCCGCCTGTGCTTGCGCCACAAGCACACGTTGCCGTGTGTCCTTGAGCTTGAGCAGGAGCTGCCCGGCCACGACATGGTCACCTTCGCGGACAAATACGTTTTGCACGACGCCTTCAATGGGCATACTGAGTTCGACGCTGCGCACCGGCACGACGCGCGCCTCAGCGCGCACACGTTGCGCGCCGCCGACAACCGCAAGCGCTGCGGCTTGACCGCCTTCACCCTCGAAACGCGGCGCGGCTGTCAGAGCTAGAAAATCTTCGCGCCAGAAACCCAACTGGTAGCCACCATAGGCCACGCCAGCAAAGATCGCCACTGCGATCAACAGAATTGTCATCTGTCTAGTCATGGTTGCTATTGTCCCCCTGGCGCCTGCATGAATTAGCCGCGTGACAGTTCGTTCCGCGCTGTGCGCTATTTTATCACCATTTAGCCGGAATATGGTGATTGGGAGGCAATACACGCACGATCTCGACCTGGAAATCCGCTCTCAGACGGTTGCGGCATTGGTGTGCAGCTGCAAAAGCGTTGCCAGTGCGTGACTGGCGTCGTCGCGCCAGCCGCCAGTGGTGCGCCAGTGAATATCGCCGGCGCGGGTGACAGCCATGACGGTGACGGTAGACTCGTCCGGAATGGCGAGCCGACGCCGAAAGTCGTCCTTATCCAGGTAGAGCGTGATCGTGGCTGCGCGTGCGGCGCGGTCGGGGATGCCCATTCTCATGCCAAAGTCGATACCCATGCGGGAGAGCGGGTTCATCGCTGGCAAGATCGGCAACTCGTAATAACGCAGTGCAGGATAGCGCGCACAGAGGGTGTGCAGGGGTGGAATCCATGTGTTGACAATTTCTTGATGCCACCGCTGGAAGGGGATCAACAGCACGTTGAGTTCCCCCTCCAGATCGGCGGGCAAGGTGAAACGACGGCCTTCGAGATTGGCGCCCTTGACGGTGGGGAAAATGATCAATGATGACATATTTAGATGCCCTTGACAGCCACCAATGGGTCGCCAGCCAACACTGGCACGCCATTGACCGCTGCGGCATGACCATCCAGCTCGTCGGCGGCGCCCGCCAGTCGCAGAATCTCGCGGCGGTCGGTAATGACGCGGCTGATGCGACCATCCATCATCTGGATGACGCGATCGGTGTATTTGCACATCCGCAAGTCATGGGTGACCATGATGCCTGCACGGTTCTGCTCATGGATCAGTTCCGCAAAGGTCTGTACAACCTGATGCGCGCGTTCGGTGTCCAGACTGGCGGTCGGTTCGTCGGCCAGGACGACTTCCGGCTCATGGATCAGGGCGCGGGCGATAGCGACGCGTTGCTGTTGCCCACCGGAGAGCTGGCCGGGGCGATTCTTGAGGCGGTCGCCCAGGCCAAGACGTTCGAGCAACTCGCGGGCACGTTGGCGGCTCTGGCGGTTGAGCTTGCCGTTGAGTCGCAGCAGCAGTTCGACGTTTTCCTGGGCGTTGAGATAGGGCACCAGATTGTTGGCTTGAAACGCAAAGCCAATGTACTGCCCACGAAATTTGGTGCGCTTGCCCTCACTCATGCGTCCAATATCTTTGTCGGCAATGATGATCTGGCCGTGCGTTGGCTTGAGCAAACCGGCCAGCATCGCCAGCATCGTGGTCTTGCCCGAACCGCTGGGCCCCACCAACCCCACGAATTCGCCACGCCGAATGCTGAGCGACACGTCGTTGACCGCCGTCACCGCATTCGCGCCCGTGCCGTAAATTTTAGTAACGTTGATAGCTTCCAGTGCAATCATGATTTTCCTACTTCCGTTCGGAGCAGGGCGCCGAATCTGCCACCATCCTGGTGCAGAGAGCGGCGCCCCTCACAATCCGTTGCGTTACGCCATGCCTAGCGCACGCAGCGGCTCGATGCGCAGCAGCACGAAGACCGAGACGATGCCGCCCAGCGGGCCGATGGCAAGCAACGCCAGCACCGAAGCGAACGCCGTCGTGCCGGTGAGCATGATCGGCACCGTCACCGGGAAGTTTGACGTCAGCGCCAATGTCCCGATTGCGCCGATCGCCACGCCGATGGCGTTGACCGTGACGATCTGAATGATGGCTGTCCAGCTCACCGTCCAGTTTGATAGTCCAATCGCCTTGAGCATGCCGATCTGCGCCACCTTTTGCAGCGTCTGAATCTGGAAGAAGCCGCCCACAACCAGCACGCCGATGAAGAAGGTGAAGAACTGTTGTGTGGTGAGCGTACTCTGTTGCGCCGCGTAGCCGGGGAGCGCCTCCCAGGTGGTGCGACGGTCAGCAACTTCCACGTCCTTCACTTCCTGTTCGATCTTCTTCGCCATGGCGGCCTGAGACGCCGGATCGCGCAGTTTGACGACGGCGATATTGGAGACCAGCTCGGCGTTGGGCGCGTTGCTGCTATCGGGGCGAATCTTGTCCCAGGTGATCAACGGCGCAAAGACCGCTGGCTGGAAGAAGTATTGGCGCCGGTCGGTTATGCCCACCACATTCAGGTCGTAGAATTCCTCTTGCGTCCCCTGCGTGACCTTCAGCCGGATCGTGTCGCCTACTTTTGTCCCCAGGCGGGCGACCAGACCCTCGTCGACGATGACGTTGTTGCCGCGTTCACGCTCGATCTGTTGCCCGGCGATGACTGGTGGCTCGCCAGGCATACCTGGCTCAACGCCGATGAAGGCCACGTTGATGTCGGCGCCGCCATCCGGCGGCACCACTTTCACCGTTGTAAAGCCTACCTGCCCAACCGCCTCGACGCCTTCGACGCGGCGTAGCTCGGCGATGCGCTGGCGCCCAATGCGGCTGGCCGTTGTGGAGAGCTGCGTACCATCCTGGAAGACAAGCAATTCCCCGTTGAGCTTCTCGATATATTCTCGATTCGCCGAGGCCAGCCCTTCGGCCAGCGCCGCAATAAAGAGCACCAGCGTCGTGATGAGCGCCACCACCGAGGCGATGAGCAGAAAGCGCCCTTTATTGCGCCAGACTTCTTTGAGCGCCAGATAGTACGACATAACCTATTTTGCTCCGAAATCGACGACGGCAGTCATGTTCCACAGCAGGCGGTTGTCTTGCTTGCTGGGCGTCACGACGACGGTGTAGACAGTGTCGCCACGATTATCCTGGCCGATGGGACGGATGCGACTCACGACGCCGCTCAGCTCCAGGTCGGGCAAGGCGTCGAAGGTCAAGGTGACATTGCGCCCCTGAGTGATGCCGACGATGTCCAACTCCGTCAGGTCGGAGGTCTCGATCTCCCAGGCGCTGTCGTCCGCCAACTGGATGACCGGGGCGCTAGGCGAGACCTGCTCGCCCTCGGTGACGTTGAGCGTGGCGATCACGCCGGCAAACGGGGCGCGCAGTTCGGTGTTGCGCAGCCCGACCAGCGCTTGCTGCAAGGCGGCAGTGGCAGCTGCGACTTCCGCTTCAGCGGCGGCGATGTCTTCAGCGCGTGCGCCGCTCTTGATCTCATCGAGCTGCGCCTGCGCCTGCGTAACCTGCGCAGCGACGACGGCGATATCGGAGGGCATGGCATTTTTGGCGGTTTCGAGCGCGACCTGCGCCTGGCGCACAGAGGCGGCCGCACTGGCGATCTCGGCGGCGGTCGGGCCGTTAAGCAGGTCGTTCAACTGCGCCTGGGCGGCTTCGTAGGCAATCGTCGCCTGCTGCATCGCCAGCGATTCGGGGCGCATGCCCGCGTCCGCCATGTCTTTGATGCGATTGTACGCAGAACGCGCCTGGTTCAACTGCGCCTCGGCGGAGGCCAGGTTGGCGCGTGCGCCGATCAACATCTCTTCGGTCGCGCCCTGGGTCACGCGCGTGTACTCGGCCTGCGCCTTGGCGAGGGCAGCCTCAGCAGTGGCGATGTTGCCAGGCGCAGCGGCATTGACCAGCTTATCATAGTTGGCCTGCGCCGCAGCCAGCGCCGCCTCTGCCACGGCGATATTCTCGGCGCGTGCACCAGCCTTGATCTTATCGAGATTCGCCTGTGCGCGCGCCAGATTGGCCTGCGCCTGGGCGACAGCCACACGCGCCTGCGCATCGTCTAGCTTGATCAGCAAGTCACCCGCCTGCACGCGGTCGCCTTCCTTGACGTTGACCTGCATGGCGATGCCACTGGCGGCCATGCTCAGGTCAGAGCGCAACAGCGGCACGACCTTGGCGTCAGCCAGCACGCGTGGCTGCGCCACGGCCTGCGCCTCCACAGACTGTGGAGCGCTTTGGGCGCTGCTTGCGGCGGGCGCTGCCAGCACCTGGGTGATCGCAGCCGGTAGATAACCCAGCGCGTAGGCGCTATAGCCCGCACCCGCCAATGTCACCACAATCAATAGGACTACTACAAAACGTTTCATGCGTCTCCTCTTTTCGTTGCGCGTCAACGACTTTCTTAAAACTTGGTCACTCATCAAACGAGCGAATCTCTGGTCACTGTACAACTTTAGCGTGATGGCAAGGGATGGCAA
>DMDA01000004.1:5434-7317 GCA_003451595.1 Chloroflexota bacterium
CCATCCCTTGCCATCACGCTTACCATCAGTGCGCTGCCACTGTCTCTGCGAATGGACGAGGCGCGCTGCCTTCGCGTGGTTCCAGCGGCGGATCGGGGTTGACAAAGAGCCGTCGCCAGATAAACGAGGCCACCCACGCCATCACGGCGGCGGAGAAGAGCGCCGGCCCCCACGGCCGCGCCAGCGTGAGCAGCAGGCCGCCAAGCGCCGGCGCAACCACGCGCGTCAGGCTCTCCAACGACGCCGAGATGCCCAGGGTGCCGCCGATCTCCTCCGGGTAGACAGATTTGCTCAGGGCGCTGTTGATCACAGTGTTGAGCACGCCACCGCCAAATGCCAGCGGCGCCATCACGATCAGCAGCGTCCAGACGTTAGGCACAAAACCCCACAACAGCAATGAGCCTGTCATCAGCAGCGCAGCAACCAACATCAGTTGCCTGTCATTGTAGCGTTTGGTCAGGCGCCCGATAGCGAAGCCTTGCGTCACGACCGCCAGCACACCGACGTAGCCGAGCACCCATCCTGTCTGCTCGACGCTGAGGTTGAGCGGAGCGCCAGCTGCGTAGAGCGCAAAAATCGACTGGAACATTGAAAAGGCCATGCCAAAGAAGAAGCGAATGTGAAAGAGCGGGCCAACGCGCGGACGTTGCAGCGCCGTTATCAACGCCCCAAAGCTGAAAGCCGGGCGCGGACGGTGCGTCATCTCTGCACGCTGTTCTGGCGTGACCGACTCCGGCAGGAATAGATAGACCGCAATCAGGTTAAGCGTCGCAATCGTCATGGCGACAAAGGCGGGTGCGGCATAGCCAAAGCGGTCGCCCAGAATGCCACCCACCACAGGGCCGATGATGAAGCCCAGGCCAAATGCGGCGCCGATCAAGCCGAATGCCTTGCCGCGCTCCTGTGGCGGCGTCACATCGGCAATGTAAGCCTGCGCCACGCTAATGTTGCCTCCAGTCAGTCCGTCGAGGATGCGACTGACAAAGAGCAACGTCACCACCACCAGGTTGATTGCGGCAAGGTTGGCGCCGAAGAAGGCGACGCCGATCGCCTGACCGAGCGCCTCTGCGACACCCAGCAACAGGAAACCGAGCGCTGTGCCGGCAATGCTCACGAGCAGAATCGGACGCCGACCGTACTGGTCGGAGAGACGCCCGAGCAAGGGGGCGCCGACCAGTTGTGCGGCGGCGTATGAGGCCGTCAACAAGCCAACAGCCAGGGCATTGGCGCCGTACTGCTCAGCATAATAGGGCAGCAGCGGCAGGATCAGGCTAAAGCCAAGCAGATCAACAAAAACAATCAGAAAAATCGTCAACAACCGGTTGCGTTCCGCCTGTGCGCGCATAATCAAACACCTGTTTCCTCAATCATTGCCACGAATTGGATAGAAAATAGAGCTGTCAAAAACCACTCGCTGCTCATGCCGGCGCTGCGTCCACCGTTGCGGGTTGGCGCGGCAGCAGCCCGTCGAGCAGCAACGAGATCAAGTCCTCCGCCATTTTCTGGCGCGGCGGCGCGCCTGTGCGCATCTCGCCATAGTTCAGTCCATCCATCAGCCACAAAAAGCTGCCCGCCAACAAGTCAGGGTGCATCGGGCGAATCTCACCACGTGCCTGCGCTGCGACGAACGTCTCGCGCAGCGGGAGAAACATGGCGGCGTGCGCCTTCTGCGCCAGCTGCTCCTTATGCTCCGTGTTGAGCGCGGCCAGATCGGCGTGCAACATACTGATGTACTTCACCGGACGCTGGGAACTGAGCCACTCCGCCACCTCGCGCAATTGGGCGCGTAAGTCGCCTTTACCTGCATCCAGCGCCGCCGTGATGCCCTGGCGGTGGCGTTCAAACATGCGCTCCGCCATGGCCAGAAAGAGTTGTTCCTTGCC
>DMDA01000004.1:7609-8828 GCA_003451595.1 Chloroflexota bacterium
GCGCAACTCAGCGCGTCGGGTTTGACCATAGTGCTGGCTTCGCGGTATACTGACATTTCGTGGGTGCAAAATACACTCAGTGATGCTAGTTATCGTTCAATGGAGGTGCGCCCTCGCCTTTCAGGGTGCATCGCCGCTCCGAAGTTTTGGTATGCAACATTGCCAAACGCGGCACAGGAAGGGAGTAATTTATGTACGCAGTCATTCGCACTGGTGGCAAGCAATATCGCGTCGCCGCCGGTGACACCGTCGAAGTAGAAAAGCTCGACGGCGCAGTGGGAGATTCAATCTCCATCACCGATGTCTTGCTGGTTGCAGCTGGCGACAAGGTGCAGGTGGGCACGCCAGTTGTAGCGGGCGCCAGCGTCTCCGCCAAGATTACGGGCCAGTATCGCGGCACCAAGATCATGGTGTTCCGGTATCGACCCAAAAAGCGCATCCGTGTGCGCAAGGGGCATCGCCAATATCTGACCCGCTTGCAGATTGAATCAATCAACGCCTGAATGGGGCGCAGCGAAGATTGAAAGGGGTAATACCGCATGGCACACAAAAAAGGTGGCGGCTCCAGCCGCAATGGTCGTGACTCAAATGCGCAGCGCCTTGGCGTGAAGCGGTTTGGTGGGGAGCTAATTCCTGCGGGCAGCATCATCGTCCGACAGCACGGCACCCGCATCTATCCGGGCGTCAACGTTGGCATTGGCAGAGACAACACCCTGTTTGCAACGACAAACGGGTATGTGACCTTCGAGTGGACGCGCAAGGGTCGCAAGCAGGTCAGCGTCTATCCTGAAAAGGCGAATTGACATGAAGGCAGATATCCATCCCAAATACTATCCAAATGCCCGCGTGATCTGCTCGTGCGGGGCCACATGGATAACGGGCAGCACGGTGCCGGAAATCCGCACCGACGTATGCAGCACCTGTCACCCCTACTATACAGGTGAACAGCGCATCGTCGACACCGCAGGTCAGGTGGAACGCTTCATGAAGCGCTTGGAGCGCCGTCAGTCGGAGAGCGCCCGCCGCGAGTTGGAAGCGCAGATGCGCCGCGAAGCCGAAGAAGCGGCGCGCAAGGCGCGGGCGCGCGGTGGCAACCCGGAAGCGGCTGCTGCTGAGGTCTATGCAAGGTACGAACGCGCCGAGCAAAACTGAGGCTGGCGCCGATCAATAGTTCAAAGGGCGGAGACAATTAGTGCTCTGCCCTTTTCTTTTGTCCTGT
>DMDA01000004.1:9063-19690 GCA_003451595.1 Chloroflexota bacterium
GCCTGCGACTGACAACGAATCCTATGCACCACCCACCACCCGACGGCTGGCTGGAACTCATCTGCGGTTCCATGTTCAGCGGCAAGACTGAGGAACTGCTACGGCGCATTCGTCGCGCCGAGATCGCTCGCAAGAAGGTGCAGGTCTTCAAGCCTGCCATCGATAACCGCTACGGCGTCGTGCGCGTGGCGTCGCACAACGGCGCAGTGCGTGAGGACGCCATCGTCGTCGCCAGCGCGCAGGAAATCCTCGCTTGCCTCGCACCTGACACCGAAGTCGTCGCCATCGACGAGGTGCAGTTTTTCGATGACGGCGTGATCCGCGTCTGTGATCAACTGGCCGGACGCGGGCTGCGCGTGATTGCGGCCGGTCTCGATCAAGATTTTCGCGGCGAGCCATTTGGTCCTATCTCGGCGTTGATGGCGCTGGCGGAGTACGTGGACAAACTCCAGGCTATTTGCGTCGTCTGTGGCGCCGCCGCCAGCCGCACGCAGCGGCTCATCAACGGCCAGCCAGCGCGCTACGATGATCCGGTGATCCTCGTCGGTGGCAGCGAACGCTACGAAGCGCGCTGCCGCACTTGTCATGAGGTGCCGGGAAAGCCTCGATAAGCGCGCAGCGCAGCGGGTGTAAGCGCCCAGGCTGGAGATTTGAAACCGGAGATTGACGTTTACACGGTATGTCGCTGCCTATCGTCTATCACCCCGACCACGTGGCTGCACTGCCTGAAGGCCATCGCTTCCCAATGGCCAAATTTGGCAAGGTGTATGAATGGTTAGTGCGCGACGGCGTCGCCACACTCGACCAGTTTCACTTGTCGCAACCTGCTGCGGTGGACGTGGTAAAGTTGGCGCACGCCCCCGCCTATGTGCAGGCGTATCTGGACGGAGCGCTCGACGCGCGCGCAATGCGGCGCATTGGCTTCCCCTGGAGCGCACAGTTGGTGCGGCGCACGCTCACTGCGCTGGGCAGCACCCTGCTCACCGCCAAATTGGCACTCCAACATGGCATTGCCTGTAGCACTGCTGGCGGCACGCATCACGCCCACTACGATTTTGGCTCTGGCTATTGCATCTTCAATGACCTGGCAGTTACAGCCCGGGCGCTCAAGGCGCAAGGGCTGGTGCAGCGCGTGCTCATCGTTGACCTCGATGTGCATCAGGGCGATGGCACAGCCAGCATCCTCCAGGCAGACGCCGACCTTGTCACCTTTTCCATGCACTGCGACGCCAACTTTCCCTTCCACAAGCAACAGAGCGACTACGACGTCGGGCTGCCTGTTGGTCTGGACGATGACGGCTACCTGGGCATCCTGGCGGCGTGGCTGCCCGATCTCCTGACTGAGGTGCGCCCCGATCTTGTGCTCTATGACGCTGGCGTTGACCCGCACATGAGTGACGCGCTCGGCAAGCTGGCGTTGAGCGACGCCGGGCTGTTGCGTCGCGACCGCTTCGTATTGGAAAGTTGTGTGCGGCGCGGGCTGCCTGTCGCCACTGTGATCGGAGGTGGCTATAGCAAAGATATCGATGCCCTGGCGCGGCGCCACACGCTCGTTCATCGCGTCGCCACTGACCTATGGCAAAGCATCCCCGCCCTGTGATCCCACCAGGAGGCGCAACAATCCGCCCCGACTGACACCCCCTCTGACCGTAGGCGCGCCACCGCTGAGGGTCACAAGTGCTCACCCCGAACGCAAAATCAACATCTTGCCGCAAGGAAAAAATGTGCTTGACAACAGAACAGATATGCTATATTCTTGCCACAGAACACTTGTTCTATATTCACAGGCAGGGCAAAGCAAGATCATGGGAAACCGCAGCCGCATCCTGGATATGCAGGCAGATCGTATCGAAGCCGTGCTGGCGCGCCACCGAGTGCAGGCGCATGTGGAGGGCGGCACCGTCACGCCGCGCTTCATCCGCTTCCGTCTCGTTGCTGATGGCTCGACGCGCGTGAACAAGATTACAGCGCTGGCGGATGAAATCGCGATGGAGCTTGATCGCCGTGAGGCGCGTGTCTACCGCGAGGGTGGGGCAATCCAGGTCGAAGTGCCACGCATGCAGCCTGCGCCCGTGCGCTTGCTGCCGCTCTGTGATGGCTTGACAACAGTGCCTGCCCTGGCGGCGGTGCTGGGGCTGGAACAGGACGGCACGCCGCTGTTGCTGCGACTACCCGCCCCGAACGTCGCACATGTGCTTGTTGTAGGCACGACCGGCTCCGGCAAGACCGCACTGGCGCGAGCGCTGTTGGTGTCGCTGGCGATGTACAACCGCCAGAGTCAGGTGCAGCTTGTCCTGATCGATCCGAAGGGACGCGGTTTTGGCCCGCTGGGACGTCTGCCCCACACATTGGGCAACGTCGCCAGCACGCCGACGGAGGCGACCGACCGCCTGCGCTGGTTGGTCGAGGAAATGGAACGTCGTGACCGCGAAGGATATAACCGTCCAGCGCTCGTGGTAGGCATCGATGAGCTGGCGGATCTGCTGATGACAGGCGGCGCGCCGGTGGAGAGCTTGCTAACGCGTCTCAGCCAGCGTGGGCGCGAAGCGGGCATCCACCTGGTTGCATGTACGCAGAAGCCGACGGCGGAAATCCTGGGCGGCGCCATGAAGGCGAATTTTCCCGTCCGGCTTGTCGGGGCCGTGGCGAGCCGCGACGAGGCGCGCTATGCCAGCGGTATATCTGACAGCGGCGCCGAAAAACTGGAGGGCAAAGGCGACTTTCTGCTCATCGCTAAAGGCGAGAGCGTGCGCTTTCAAGCAGCCTGGCTTGGCCCCGAGGATATGGAGCGAGTGTGTCTGGTGCTGCGGGAAGGCAGCCGTGGGCAGCGGCGTTGGTCCGGCAACCCGTCGCAACCTGCGGCTGCCACACCCACCGGAGATACGGGCAGCCGCCTGCGTTCCCTGATGCAGGGGGCGGCAGCGTAGCAAGTGCTGAAATTCTGAAGTATCAGCCGCAAGGCAGCAATGAGGAGTGATGCAAATGAGATTCTGGGGATTGGTGGCAATCGTGGTTGTGGGCGTCTTTGCCTTTGTCGTAGGACAACGGTTGAGCGCCGACGCGGTCGGCATGGCGATCGGTGTGCTCTTTGGCGTGCTGGCAGGCATTCCGGCGGCGCTGTTGATGGTGGCCTCAGGGCGGCGGCGCGAAGCCGAATTGGATGACGACGTCGGGGAAGAGTACAACGAACCATACCCGGCGCAACGCGGACGCCACCAGCCAGCTTATGGCGCCATGCCAGCGCAGGCGCCGGTAATCGTCTTTGCACCGCCGGCAGCGCCTTCTGCAGCGCCCTATGCCGGCTATTCTGATCACTACGTGCCGCCGCAGGCGCCGCCGCACCAGCCGATGGCATCCCCGCGCGCACTGCCTGGACCTGCCAACGGGCCAGGTGAGGGGCGCCGCGCCTTCAAGGTCATTGGCGAACAAGAGGAATGGATTACTGAATGGTGACAAAGTAATCAGCAAAGGTGCATAACGCGAACATCCCTGCATCAGAAGGAGCTATAGCGCTCATAGCCCGCCTGAGGGATTTCGCTCTCCAGTAGGCGCTGCACCTTGTGGGCGTCCAAGTTAAACGTGTAGCCATGCGTCAGCGTGTGAATTTCGACGCCGGTAACATGGAATGGTTGATCGGGCGGTGTAGCATACAGGTCGCACTCTTCGATTTGCGCACCATCTACGATCAGCGCGCTGCCTGCGCCAAAGACCTCCAGCGTGCTGTTGGCGTAGAGCACGATGCCGGTGTCGGGATCGAGCGCCACTCCGATCAAAAACGGATTGTAAGCCACAGCGGTCAGCAGACGCGGCAAGTGCGTACGCAAGTTTGTGCCTGCCTCGTTGTCGCTGTCCACTGTCAGGCGGTTGACGATGCCCAGTCCCGGTGCAAAGCGAATCGATGCCGGTGTTGGCGCACTGGAGACGAACGGTTCCGGTGCGACGACCATGTGCTGGCTGAGGACGGCGCCTCCCTGCCCGATGCCAGCAACCACGCGCCCGCGCGCGTTGGCGCGGCGAATCGCCTGTGCAATGGGCGTGCCGCCTAGCATCCCCACAAACCGAAGTGGGTTGCCGTCGGTGATCAGGATGCCGGTGGCGTTTTCGACGCGCTCAACCAGGGCGGGATCGTGCGCCGTGCGGCGTAGCGTGACCGGCAACAGCTCGACCCAATCGACCTCTGCCTCAAGCAGCCAGCGGCGGTAGCGCTCGGCGGACGTAACGTCGGACGCAGCCGTTGGCACAATCAGGATGCGCGCACCGTAGCCGCCTGCTTCATCCCAAAAACTCTGCATCATGCGTGCAAAGGCATGATCAGCGGTCAACGGACCCATGAACATGATGGGGCCTCGGGTGAAGCCAGGCGGTACAGGTGCAGGCATAGGTTACTCTCCAGACGCATAGATGGTCGGCATGTTGAGTGCGCCGACTAGAGTGCGGAATAGACGTTCGCTCTCCTCGCTGTCGGCGTGATTTACCAACGTGACGATCAGCAAGTGGGTTCCAGAGGCATCGAAGGTGGCGGCCTGTCTACCGCTGACTTCACCCCCAGACGCAGGCATGATATAGCGGATAAAGGCGACGGGCAGACCGTCGTGGCGCAGATCAGTGACGACGCGGGCATCGAGCACGTCGACGCCTGCCGTACTGGAAAAGACCTCGTTCACATCGAGCAGATAGCGCTCCAGCGACAACGCCTGCCGTGGTAGGGTGGCAATGCTGAGGCGGGTCAGGCTCGTCTCAAAGCTACTGCCAGCGGGCCAGGCAATTACCACCGGCGTCACCGAGGCAGTGACTGGAGCGTCGCCAGTCCACGCTTGCGTCGTCCATTGCCAGCCCTCCGGCAAAGTCACCGTGTACAGCTCGGTAGCCACTACACTGCTCGTGGTTGCATCAGGCAATGCGGTCGGTGGGGGCGCAACGGTCGGCGGTGGCGTGGCGTCCACCTGCGGCGTGATCGCTGCGGGTGAAGTGGGCAGTGGGCGCAACGCCGCCCAGCCCAGAAAGGCGAGGGCAAGCAACACCAACAGCCCCACACCAGCCAACGCCAGATTCTGCCGTGACATACTCGTCGCTGCTTACGGCGCTTATGCCTGCGCCGCCGGGCAAAGATGGCGGATAACGCAACCAGGGCAATTGGGTTTGCGTGCATCGCAGACGCGCCGTCCGTGAAAGATCAACAGGTGCGACAGGTCGATCCATTCCTCACGCGGCGTGATCGCTTGCAGGTCGCGTTCGATCTTGTCCGGGTCGTTTTGGGTGCTTAACCCCAGGCGTTGCGCCAGTCGCTTGACGTGGGTGTCCACTACAATGCCATCAGCCATGTGGTAAGCCGTGCCCAGCACGACATTGGCGGTCTTGCGCGCGACACCTGCCAGCGAAAGCAAATCATCCATCGTGGCAGGCACTTGCCCGTCATAAACTTCGACGATGCGCGCACACGCCTCCTGGATGTTCTTTGCCTTGTTGCGGTAGAAGCCGGTGGAGTGGATCATCTCTTCCAGTTCGGCGCGGTCGGCCTCGGCAAAGGCGCGCGCATCGGGATAACGCGCAAAGAGCGCAGGCGTCACCTTATTGACGCGCTCGTCGGTGCATTGTGCCGACAGGATAGTGGCGACCAGCAGTTCGAGCGCGTTGCGATGGTCGAGTGCGCAGCGGGCGTCAGGATATGCAGCGTGCAGCAGCGCCAGGATCGGGCCGATGCGTTCGGCAGCGGGCGCAGCGGCGGTCAGCTCTGCAGACATAGCAATGGCTCCTTCGACGGGCGTTAGGAATAGACTGGCTCGGCGCGCACGCGGTAGTCGGAGTCGTCGATGCGCTGCCAGGGATAGTGGATGAAATCTTCCGTCATCTGGACGTAGAAGTCCGGCTCATCCTCGGTGAAGACGCTGCTCTCCTTTTTCCAGTGCAGCACTGCAATCTCCGGGTAGCCGCCGGCAATCTCGATGCGTCCTTTGACAGCCATCGCCGTGCGCCCGCGATACCACAGGTTATCTACGACCAAAATCTTGCGGTCGCGCAGGCGGTCGTCGGAAGGGAATTGCACAAAGCGCGGCCAGCTCAACGTGGTGCGCTGGCTCGGATTTTCAGGGAAGAGCACGGCGGCGGTCAGCACCTCCTTCATCTTGAGCGCCTCGGCAATCATACCGCCAGGGATGATGCCGCCGCGCGTGATCGAGAGGATGGCGTCGTAGGGCGTGTTGAGCTTGAAAATCAGCTGGCTGACTAGCTCCTCCAGCTCGCTCCAGGTAAGGTAGACATGCTTCATGGATCTTGCTCCCAAATAACCACAATCGGATCACGCCTATTGGCGCATCAATGGCGACGCCATCCACTGTGCAAGGGCGGCGCCCGTCTGGCTGGCAACATGGTGCGCGGCTGTTGCAAAGCGATTTTCCCCTGAAACGGCGGTTATCGCAACATCGTTGACTGCTAGCGACAGATATGGCGGCGCGGACAACAGCACATGATAGCTGCCCGGGGCAACATTCCAGAAGCGCAGGTCGCCGCGCGCATCTGACGTGGCGACGGCGAGGGGAACGCCCGCCGCGTCGAGCAGCGTTGCATCCACACCAGGATAGCGAACGTTGCCCGCGATCCACGCGACGCCACCAGGCCAGATGCGTGCAAGCACCGGATCATGATCGCTGGCATGCAAAATCGTGGCGGCGTCAGGCGTCGCTCGCGCGGCGTAATCGGCGCTGAGGCGCAGCGGCCGCACCTCCCCCACCTGTTCCGCCAGCGCAGGTGTGACCAGCATATGATCGAGCGCCTGGCTGGCGCCGTTGTAGATGTAGGTGTAACGTTGCAGCGGCGGCAGACGATCATAGAGGTGCACCAGGTCGGGATCGGGTGTGACCTGTAAGGTGCGCACAACTTCGCTGCCGTAGTAGTCGTTCAGATCGCCAATGACGGCCACGGCAGCGTTAGCGTCCACAGCCAGGCGCTGCTGCACCTCGACGGCGACGGCCTGCGCCTGGGCAGTGCGTCGCCGTGCGTTCACACTCTCATCACCGGCCTTGCTCTTGAGATGATTTACGATCACCGTCAGCGGAAAGGGCGCACCCCAATCGCCTGCCACCAGCAGATCGACCGCCAGCGGCGGGCGGTCGAAGAGCGGATATTGTCCACTGGCGCAGGCGCCAGCATCGACGACGTCGTAGTCCACGGGCGAGCACGCCTGACGGCTCTGCGCAGCCAGCACCTGCACACGGTCGGTGCGCGTCAGCAGTGCATTGGTCAACGGAAACTCGACGTTGCTACTCTGCGGACCAGGCAGGGCGGTGGCGGTGTAGGGGAGATCGTACTCGGCGGTAAGCAGCTCGGCCAGCTGCGCCGCGTCTGCGGGCTGACCCGCTTCTTGTACGCCAATGATTGTGCAGCCTGCCAGCCCTTCGGCAATCACTTGCGCACGGCGGCGCACTTCACGGTCATAGTCAGCCGGATCGGGATGCTGTTCTGTCCCGCGCCCAAGCGCCAGCAGGTTGCACGAGCAGAGCGTAAAGTCCTGATCACCGGCAGGCGTCGCCACACTCGGTTCGTTCGGCGCGGCCTCGCCGGCTTCGACCATGCTGCCGGGCAACAAGAGCAGTTGATACTTGCCAAAGTTGTAGTCAACGATTGCCTGCACAGGTGCGCCTGCTGGCCCAGTGATGCGGACGTGCACACCGTGATCCAGATCGGGCAAAGGAACCCCCAGCGCGCCGCTGACGTAAAGTAGTTGCGCCACTTCAAGCGTCTCATCGAAAAAGATGCGGCCATCGCTCAGATAAGGTTGCACAGTAAGTGGCGCCAGGGCAATTTCCGCCTCGCCGCTGGCGAAGCGCTTGGTGGGGCCATGCACCACGCCCTCCAGACGCGGCAGGCTGACCAGCATCCCCTCCAACGCCTCGTAGCGCGCGGCGGGCGCATCATCGTAGCGAAAGGCAGGCAACTCAACTGGTGCAGGCGCGGTGCTGCGGCACAGCGATGACGGGGCAATGGCCTTGACGCGTGAGAGTTCAGTCTTATCATAGAACTCATCGATCAACGCGCCGCGCACAGCAACACACTCGCCAACCTGCACCGCCGGCCGCGTGCGTGTGTAGACATAGATGCCATCGCTGGTTTCGCGGCGGCCATCGCCCGCTGGGTCTTGCAAATAGAAACCCGCCAGTGCAACGCCGGTGACGACGCCTACACTGTCGACGTAGCGCCCAGCCAGTGGTGTGGCGGCGCCGTCACCCTGCAGACGATAGACCGGGATCGGCTCCTCAGCCTGGGCGAGCAGCGCGGACGGCGGCGCCGGCAACAGCCAGGCAATGGCGCCTGCCAGAAGCAACAATAGGCGTGGGAAACGATGCATAGAACCTGTCACGGAAGCTGACCTATCTTTCTGTGGTCTCTGTGAACATGATTGTACTATGATAAGATGCGGAACCAGCAATACGCCACCGTCGGGCGTCGTCACGTGCAACGAACGGCGTCCAGGCTTCCCATGCTCACCCACAAAGGTCGGTTCACGCCATGATCCTACGGCTACGAATTACCCTGCTGATGCTGCTGGCTGTGTTCGGCGGCGCGCTCCTATCCACACAGCATGCGACAGCGCAACCCGACGCTGCGCCGCGCGTGGCATATGTCCTCGAACTGGCAGCGCCGCCAGCCGCGGCCTTCTATGCCGCACAGCAAACCATTGCGGTCGACGCCGCCAGCGTTGCGACCGCCACACAGCGCTATCTTGCCAGCCTGGAGCAGACACAGCAGCGCCTCCTTGCTGCTGTGGCGCGTACGGGGGCGCCCGTGCTCTACCGCACCCAACGCGTCTACAATGGCATTGCCGTGTTGGCAAAAGCTGAGCAGATCACAACCCTGGCAGCGCTGCCCGACGTCAAGGCTGTGCACCGCATCGTCACCAAGACGCCAGACAGAGCGACCAGCGTACCCTTCCTCGGCGCGCCGACGCTGTGGCAGGGGCTGGCCAACACACTGCCGGTGCGCGGCGAGGGCGTGCGCATCGCTGTGATCGACACGGGCGTCGATTACCTCCACGCTGACCTGGGCGGCCCAGGTGTTGGCTATACGCAAAACGACGTTACCCGCATCGGCGACGTGTCTGGCTTTCCCAGCGCCAAGGTGGTGGCAGGCTACGACTTCGTAGGTGACGCCTACAACGCGGCGGTAAATAGCCCCACTTACAACCCAATCCCGGCGCCCGACCCCGATCCGATGGATTGTTACGGGCATGGCGCCCATGTGGCGGGCATCGCCGCTGGCTATGGCGTGACCGCCACACAACAGCCCTATGCCGGGCCGTGGAATGCGACCACGAACTTTGCCAGCCTTCGCATCGGCCCCGGCGTCGCCCCACTGGCCGAGATCGTGGCGCTCAAGGTCTTTGGCTGTTACGGCGCATCCGATGTCGTCGATGCGGCGATCGAGTGGGCGGTCGATCCCAACGGCGATGGTGATTTCAGCGACCACGTCGATGTTATCAACTTGTCGCTCGGTTCACCATTCGGCGAGCTGGACGACACCACGACCATTGCCGCCAACCATGCGGCGGCGGTGGGCGTCATTGTTGTGGCCTCAGCCGGCAACGCTTATGACTATCACTTTGCAGTCGGCAGCCCTTCTAACGCCGACCGCGTAGTCAGCGTCGCCGCCAGCCAACATGGCATCCTGTCATCATGGGGCAGCGTTGAACAACGTGTGGATGCCATCGCAGCCTTTTCATCGCGCGGGCCGCGCACCGGGGATGTCTCTTTGAAGCCGGATCTGGCGGCGCCGGGCGTGGGCATCGTCTCTGCCTCCAACCGCACAGGCGCGGGGGCACTGGCGCTATCAGGCACCTCGATGGCGGCGCCGCACGTTACCGGTGCGCTGGCCTTGTTGCACCAGCTTCACCCCACGTGGAGCGTGGAAGAAATCAAGGCGCTGGCAATGAACACAGCCCATCCGCTAGTGCGGGCGGGATTGTCGCTCACCTCCACGCTGTTTGCGCCCAGCCGCACTGGCGCCGGACGCATCGACCTGCCCGCCGCCGCCCGCGCCACCGCCGTTGCCTATGCCGCCGCTGCGCCGGGTCGAGTGGCGCTGGGTTTTGGCATGCCCGAAGTCCTCACTACCTACAATGCGGTTCAGCCGTTGCGCATCGCTGCCAAAACAGTGCAGCCGGACGCCTACACCCTGAGCTATGTCGCCATCACCGACATGCCTGGGGTCACGATCTCGCTGCCAGTGACTCAGGTGACGCCGCCTGCCAACGGCATGGTCGATGTGCCGGTGGCGCTGACCGCCGAAGCCGCCGCTATGGGACGTGCGACGCCGCCCGATCCCGCTGCAGTGATCGCATCGGGGCGTCCCTGGTTTGACGAGGAGAGCGGCCATGTGTTGCTCTGGCCGGTGGGTGGCGAATGGTCGGCGCAGGTGTCCGACGGGCACGCGGCGCTGGGCAACGGCGCCTTTGCCTACGATCCGGCAACACGCGCGCTGACCTACACCCTTGCGCTCACCGGCGTCGCGCCCACTGCCATGCTCACTGTCACACTCACTGCCACGATCGACGCGGAATAGCCAGATGAGAGCAGCGCTCACACCTACATGCTCTATGCCGCGGTTGCGCCGGGTGCTGCGCCAGTGACCGGCGCGT
>DMDA01000049.1:0-2036 GCA_003451595.1 Chloroflexota bacterium
GATGTGTATAAGAGACAGCAATTGGGCTTGACGCCAACCACGGACGCCGCCGACCCGACCTGGGTGAGCGGTCGGTAAATGGTGGCGCGTCCGCTCGACTCAGGCGTAGTAGTGGGCGATCTGCAGCAACCTGATCGCCCCTCGCAACACGCCTCTCGTCCGCCTCACCCCTTGACGCCGCTGTAGCTGATGCCTTCGATGAAGTAGCGTTGGAAGAAGAGGAAGATCAGCGCCATCGGCAGTGTCGTCAACATCGAGCCGGCGAGCAGCGCGTTCCATTGCAGGTTCTGCCCCAAGCCGCCGCGCAGGAAGGCAAGACCGAGCGGCAGCGTGTACAAATCCTGGTTGGTGGTGATCACGATCAACGGATGCATGAACTCGTTCCAACTGCCCTGGAAACTGAAGATCACCAGCGCCACGATCGCCGGACGCGCCAGCGGCAGGACAACCTGGAAGAAGGTGCGGAAGCGGTTGGCGCCGTCGATGCGCGCGGCTTCTTCGATCTCGCGCGGGATCGCCTCGAAGAATTGCGCCATCAGAAAGATACCAAACGCCGTCACCATCTTGGGCACGATCAGACCGCTGTAGCTGTCGATCATGTTGAGCGACTTGAGCACGATGAACATCGGGATCAGTTGCACGATGCCCGGAATCATCATTGTGCCGATGATCGCCAGAAAGACGAAGCGGCTGCCCGGAAAGGCGATGCGCGTCAAGGCGTAGCCGGCCAGCGCCGCGAAGAGCACGTTGGAGATCGTCACAATCGTGGCGATCAATAAGCTGTTGAGCGCCCACCGCCCCACGTTGAGCGAAAACATGCGCTGATAGCCCTCCAGCGTGAAGGTCTGCGGGATAAGCGCCACGGGACGTTCATTGATCTCGGGCAGCGTTTTGAAACTGGTCGAGATCGCCAGCACAAACGGGTAGAGGAAGATCAACGCAATCAGAAAGAGCAGGGCATAGGAGAGCACCAGACGCAGATTCTCGCGCCACGGACTGATCTGCCGCGTCGGTGTGTAGGCGGATGATGTCGTCATGAGCTTACTCCTTCTTCCCTTCGGTGATGCGCCGCTGCACCAGCGTCAACGTAAAGATAATGATGAAGAGCAAGAGCGCAATCGCCGCCGCCAACCCCATCTGCGAGTTGGTGAAGCCGTTGCGATAGACCAGATAGGCGACGGTCAGGGTGGTCTTGGCAGGCCCGCCCGAACTCATCACATAGACCTGATCAAAAACCTGGAAGGTGCCGATCAACCCCAGCGTCACCACAAAGAACAGCGTCGGGCGCACCAGCGGCAGCGTGATTTTAAAGAAAATCTGCCGTGCGTTGGCGCCGTCCATCTCCGCCGCCTCGTAGACCTCACGCGGCACATCCTGCAGCGCGGCCAAGAAGATCACCATCATCGTGCCGATCGTCGTCCACGTGTTGAGGAGCATGATGCCCATCAGCGCCACACTCGGCCCGCTTAGCCAGTCCCACACCGACAGGCTGAGCACATTCGCCTGCATCCACGCTGGCGCCGTCTCCAACGTCAGCCCAAACCAGCCGAAAATGATGTGGAACAGCCCACGCGGGTCCGCCATCCATGCGATCGGCTCCCAGGCGCCAAAGGTGATTGTCTCCAGCACTTGATTGACCAGCCCGTTCTTCTGATAGAGAAAGAGGAACAACATGCTGATCGCGATCGACGAAGTGATCGAGGGGAAATAGTACGATGTGCGAAAGAAGCTCTTGAACCGCAGCCGTCGCTGGTTGACGACCACAGCCAGCAACAGCGCCAGCGCTGTTTGCATCGGCACGACGCCGAGCGAGAAGTAGGCTGTGTTCTTCAGCGCCTTGAAGAAGTCAGCGCGGCGAATGCCATCCTCGAACAGCAACACGCGAAAATTCTCGAAGCCAACGAATTTCGCTTCAGCGGGCGGGCTGATGCCGTTCCAATCGGTGAAGCTAAAATAGATGGCGAAGAAGATGGGAATGAAGACAAAGACGGCGAAAAGAATCAGCGCCGGCGTCATGAATCCCCAACCCGCAATCG
>DMDA01000049.1:2197-3792 GCA_003451595.1 Chloroflexota bacterium
GCTTCCGGGAAGGTTGGCGACAGAAAGATTGACGTAGCTTCCTACCGCGCCAGCACCTGCTCGCCGACCGACTGCGCTTCGTTCAGCACGGCTTGCGCTGTCTTGGCGCCGGTGAAGGCTTCCTGCATACCGGCGTTGATCGTGTCGAGCACGTCGCCAAAGCCGGGGCGGAACTGCCACTTGCGCGCATAGTCGGCGCCGTTGAGCATCGGCTCCAGGTTCGGGTACTGCGCCAGCCAGCCCTCACGCAGGCTCTGTCGCGTCGGCATGGCCAGACCCAGATCAGTCCATGCTTTCATGCCTTCGGGTCCGGTCAGGTAATCGACGACCTTGGTGGCGGCGTCGGTGTTCTTGCCGTTGGCGGCGACGCCGTAGCAGACCGTGAACGCCATCGTTGCCTTGCCACCCGGGCCGGCGGGCAACTCAGTGATGCCGTATTTCAGATCAGGGAATTGATCTTTCAGATAGGGCACGATCCAGTTGCCTTCCATGGTCATCGCTGCGCGCCCCTTGCCGAACGCCTCGCCGGGCCAGCCGCTGTCCAGGTCGGATGCGGGCGCGGCAAAGCCATCGCGCACCAGACCGACGTAGAACTCCATAGCCTGCAGCGCCTCGGGGCTGTCTAGCGTCATGGCGCTAAAGTCGGCGTTGGCGACCTCGCCACCCGCCTGATAGAGGAAGGCGATCCAGCGGGCAAAGTCAGGGTTGATTGAGAAGCCGACCACGCCTGTGTCTTTGTTGGTGAGCTTTTCAGCGGCGGCGCGCAGGTCATCCCATTTCCAGTCAGCGGTGGGGTGTTCCAGCCCGGCGGCGTCAAAGAGATCGGTGTTGTATTCCAGCGCCAGCGTGCTGAAGTCCTTTGGTGGGCAGTAGAAGACACCGTCCACCGTGAACGCCTCACGCAGCGACGGATAGAAATCATCGACATTGGTCATCTTGTCGCCGATCGGCAGCAGCGCGCCGGCCGCCGCCAGATCGGGCAGGCGGAAGCTATCGACGTAGAAAATGTCGGGCGGCGCGCCGCCAGCCAGTGAGGTTTGTAGTTTGGTGTCGTAGTCGGGCACCAGATTCAGCGACACCTGGATGTCCGGGTTGGCTGCATTCCAGCCATCGACCACTTCCTGCAGACGCACATTTTCGGCGTCGGAGCTGGCCCAACCCATCAACTGCAGATTGACTGCGCCAGCTGGCGCCGCCGCCTGTTCGCCGCCCGCTGCGGGTTGCGCAGCTGGCTGTGCAGCCGGCGTGGCGCATGCGGACAAGATCATCGCCGACAGCAGTAGCGCCGACAGTAGCATACTCAGCTTGATTTTCATAGCATGTCTCCTCTTTGTTGAACTGTAGATGACTGATGCACACATTTCACGCACATTGAATCAGGGAGCAGAGCCGGTATGACTTGATTCGTTCTCCTTTCACTGCCTCGATGCAGGTAGGAACCGATCCTGTGGTTAAATATAGCAAGCGCTCAGGACATGCGGTTGTTCACCGCGTCCTGTCGGTCGCTATCCCCTTCAGGAATGACACGAATTCCGGCGTCGCAAGCAGAGAGTTCGTGTCATTCGTTTTTGGTGCGTGGTGCGTGTCTCGTGTTG
>DMDA01000049.1:3963-4941 GCA_003451595.1 Chloroflexota bacterium
GCAACACGAGACACGCACCACGCTATCGTTTCCCTGCGCTCTCCTGTCGCAAATCAAACGCATGGCGCTCGCCGCGCACCTGGATGCTGAACGCCAACCGGCGCCAATGTGACGGCAACTGCGGTTTCACGCCGACTTCTCCCGCCTCCGTCCAGCGCAGCCCGGCAAAGCCAAAGACCAACGCCTGCCACACGCCGCCTGCTGACGCCGCGTGAATCCCTTCCGCCGCGTTGCCGCGCACATCTTCGATGTCGACCAGCGCGGCGCGCATGAAGTGCGTGTACGCCTCCTCCGGCATGCCGAGCCGACATGCCAACCACGCGTGTACGGCTGGCCCCAGCGACGAGCCGTAGGTGTGATCGGTGCGCGGGCTGTAATAATCCCAGTTCACGCGCAGGTCGGCGTCGCTGAAATGCTCCGGCAAGAGCGCAAAGAGCAATAACACGTCCGGCTGTTTGAGCACCTGGTGTTGGTTCGCGCCCTCGATGCCGAGCAGCGCCTGCATCGACTTCGTGCGATTGGCAAAGGCGGCCCAATCCACTTCCTTGCGCTGGAAGAACCCATCGAACTGCTCGATCAGCCCCGTGTTCGCATCGCGTAGCAGTATCAAGCTGTCGGCGATTGTCTGCCAGTGCGCCAGCCGTTCCTGTGACAGGTCGAGCGTTTTCTCCAGGTGCGCCGCCCGCGTGGGCGCGTGCGCGTGCAGCCACGCCAGCACAGTCCCTGCCGTGCGCAGATGCCAGGCGGCCATGGCGTTGGTGAAGGCGTTGTTATCGACGTGTTCGTGATATTCGTCTGGACCGATCACGTCGGAGATCGAGTAGCGGCCGGGCGTCGGTTTATCTGGCTCGACGCGACTTTCCCAGAAGCGCGCCGTCTCCAGGATGATCTGCGCGCCGGCGCCAGCCATGAACGCATCGTCACCTGTGACGCGCCAGTATTGCATGACCGCATAGGCGATGTCGGCGGTGATGTGCA
>DMDA01000062.1:0-28703 GCA_003451595.1 Chloroflexota bacterium
CTTCACTGGCGCGGGCAAAGGCGACCGCATCGACAACGGCTTGCCCGATCTCCTGGTCGAGCGTCTCCAGTGTTTCCAGCGCAACGAGCTTACGTTCCACGATGTAGTCATGCAGCTTGAGCAATGGATCGTTGCGGCGCATGGCGTCACGTTCTTCCGGCAGCAGATATTGCTGACCCGCCAGGAAGGCGTCTTCGCCTTCGGCGTGACCGCCGCGACGGTGCGTTTTGGCTTCGATCAGGGTGGGACCTTCGCCGCGGCGGGCGCGGGCGACGGCTTCCTGCGCTGCCTCGTACATGGCGATTGCATCGGTGCCATCGACGATCACACCGGGGATGCCGTAACCCTGGGCGCGCAAGGCAATGTCCTTGATGTTCATGGCGGAGGTGGCAGGCGTGAATTCGCCGTACTGGTTGTTCTCGCAGACGAAGATCACGGGCAACTTGAGCGCTGAGGCCAGGTTGAGCGATTCGTGGAAGCTGCCTTCGTTGGCGGCGCCGTCGCCAAAAAAGGTGACGGCAACTTGGTCAGTGCCGCGCGTCTTGGCGCTCAGCGCCGCGCCGACCGCCACCGGGATGCCGCCGCCGACGATGCCACATGCCCCCAACATGCCGATCGAGAAGTCGGCGATGTGCATGGAGCCGCCCTTGCCCTTGCAATAGCCGTCGCGCTTGCCGAAGAGTTCCGCCATCATGCGCTGCATGTCGCCGCCCTTCGCCAGTACGTGGCCGTGACCGCGATGCGTGCTCACGATGTAGTCGTCATCGCGCAGCGCCGCGCAGACGCCGGCGCCGACCGCCTCCTCGCCGATGTAGAGATGGACAAAGCCCGGCAACTGTCCTTGTGCAAAGAGCTTGCCCACTTCTTCCTCGAAGCGGCGAATGCGCAGGATGCGGGTGTAGATGTCAAGCAATTTGTCGATTTCCATTCGCATTTCCCTTCATGTTGGTGCGGCTTATCGCTGCACATCTTTGATTGACCAACCACTTCGGTTGAGGACGGTTCGGTGGTTGCGAACCGCCGCTCCGGTGCGATGGTTCGGCGGTTGCGAACCGCCGCTACGGTGTGACGGTTCGGTGGTTGCGAACCGACGCTACGCGCCGATAATCTCCGCCGCCGTCAACGCCAACACCTGCGTTGCGGTGACAATCTGGTCAGTGTCGATGCACTCGTCTACCATGGGCCAGACCGGGATGAAGCCGGGGCCGTATTCTACGCATTCGATGCCGACGCCCTTGAAGTGACAGGTGTCCGCCGTGGCGCCGATGCGATGCCCGGCGCCGACGACCGGCGCCGCACCCGTCACGCGGGTGTGGCTGGCGATCAACGCTTGCGCCAGCGGGCTGTCAACAGGCGTCGCATCGCGCGCAGGCATATTGGGCTGCTGTGCGCTTTGCGGAATCACCAGTTCGTAGCGGAAGGTCGGGTCTTCGGCGGCAAAGCGGTCGAGCAGTGCGGTCATGTCCTGGCGCACGCTCGCTTCGCTCATGCCCGGCACAATGCGCAGGTCGAAGGTAAGCGTCGTCGTGTCCTGGAAGTGCTCGATGTTGCGCACCGCCATTCTGGGAAAACCGGGCAGCAGCGGGTGCGGCGTAAAGCGCAGCCAGCCGCCTTCTGGAATTGGCTGATACGCCGGGCTGAAGGCGTGGATCACCTTTGTGATCTGCTCGATGGGATTGACATAGGGCACGCGATGCTTGAACTCGCCAAAGACGCGCACCTTGCCCTGCACATAGCCGACCGAGATCAGTCCGACATCCAGGTTGCCGGCTTCGGTGACGATGCAGTAGTCGGGACGCAAGCCCTGTTCGATCAGATGCACCGCGCCCACGCCGCCGCCCGTCTCCGCCACTACACACGCCACGATCAGGTCGCCGCGCCGCCTGACGCCAGCACGGCGCACCGTGTCGGCGGCGCAAAGGATGGCGGCCACGCCCGCCTTCATGTTGATGGCGCCCAATCCGTAGAGCTTGCCATCCACAATGTCGCCGCCAAAGGGATCGTGCGTCCACTCTTCTGCGCGAAACGGACGTCCCTGCCAGTCGCTGGTGTCGGTGTGACCGCAGAGCATCAGGCTGGGACCGCCGCCTTCGCCGCGCAACACGCCGATCGCCTGATGCGTGACGCCGGTCGGATGGTCAGGCAGATGTGGCAGGGGCACGGTCTGCAAGTCAACCTCGAAGCCACGCGCACTCATCCACTCCGCAATCCAGTGGCCCACTTCAGACTCATGCCAGAGATAGGACGGGATGCGGATCAACTGTTGCGTCAACGCAACCGGTTCATTCGGATCGATGCAGGATAGAATTCGTTCGCTCTGTAGCATTGCACTTTGCCCACACATCAAAGCCGACCTGTGCGCCGCCCCACAATTCCTTGACGCCGATGGTATTGCGCGTCGGGTAGGGTGGCTGGAAATATTCGCGATAGATGCGATCCATGTCGGCGAAACGGTTGATATCGGTCAGCGAGACGTTGACACGGATCACATCGGCGAAGGTGCAGCCCGCCGCCGCTAACACGGCGCCGATGTTTGCCAACGCCTGGCGCACCTCAGCCTCAAAGCCCCCCTTGACCACGCCCGATCCGTCGGGATGCGTGCCCAGATAGCCGGATGTCACCACCAGGTCGCCAATGCGCAGCGCCTGACTGTAGCCGCTGCTGGGAATCGGCGCCTGATCGGTCAGGATCACTTCGATGTCAGCCATGGTTGCCTCCTCGCTGCTCGCCACGTCCTTCGCGCAGATAGTTGTAGATGGTGGCGCGGCTCACGCCCAGCTGGTCGGC
Source organism: Chloroflexota bacterium (assembly GCA_003451595.1). GTDB lineage: Bacteria > Chloroflexota > Anaerolineae > Caldilineales > Caldilineaceae > Caldilinea. Next base: position 2,788 of record DMDA01000062.1, read on the forward strand.
GACAAAGGGCGCCATCTTCTTGACCTGGAAGACGCCTTTTTCGTCCAGTCGCCGGATCAGGTCGATCTTGTCGTCGCGGTTGAGCAACGGCTGACCCTGCCCGATCTCGGCGAGCGTCTCGGCGATCAGGTTTTGCACCGTCTCTTCGATGTCGTCGGTGAAGGTCTCGACGATGTCGCCGTGCTCGGCGGTGGCGATGAAGTGGCCCAACTGGTTGCGCATCGTCACAAACGCAGTGATGTCGAAGTTGATGCAGAAGGCGCCGCGCGCCCGGCCATCGGCATCGCGCAGAAAGACGGTGCAAGATTTCATCACTCTACCACCGGGCAGGCTGGTCAAATAGTTGTAGAGGTCTTCGTCGGTTTCGCCGTCGCTGGCTTTGGCGAGCAACAGATCGGTCGCCGCGCCGCCAATGCTGCGGTTGGTGATGTTGCCAGCCAAACAGACGATCGAGTGCTCGAAGTCGGCAAAATCATGGATCACGACTTCGCAGAACGGTTCGAAGAGTCTCTCCAGCGCCGCCGCCACCTGGCGCAGCACGCCGTAGGTCGCCTCCGGGATCGAAGGCGCTGGCACGGAAATGGTCGACGGCGCTGAGTCTGTGTTGGCGTTCACAAAGCAATGCCCCTAATTCGTGTATCTACCAGCTGTAGAGGTGCGGGAAATGCAACAGTTTGTTTAGTTTTATTTGGTTGATTGCCAGATCACTTGTGCAATATGCTACCAGTATTTTTACAAAATGTCAACAGTTTAGACAATCTGTTAAATATCAAGTATACTATCACGTAGAATGCCGTGAAGTTGTGGAGACTTGCTTCCAATTCCGGCATCAGTTTGCCAAAGATCGTGCAGTGTGTGCTGTTCGATTTGTGCAAATTGCCACAATCGCTACAGGATGCACCGCGATGCTAGGGCGCGCGCGTCGACCTGGTGAATCGGAGTCACGCTCGACAGGCTGTATGAACCAGCGCAACGCACGCTTCTTGATGGATAGGGACGATGAAATGGGAGGAATCCGATGAACAACGAAAGCAGTGCAGTGAGCGACGTTTTATACGTGCAAAAGGGACCGGCGACGATGACCGAAATGAGCAGCCATGATGTGGCGCGAGCGCTTGAGCGCACCGACGTAGTGCTGATACCCTTCGGCGCGCTGGAGGCGCATGGCGATCACCTGCCGCTGGGCACGGACAGCATGGAGGCGCGCGAGATCTGTCGTCGTGTGGCGCTGCAACTGGAGGCGGCGGGCTGTCCGGTGGTGATTGGGCCGGTGATTCCCTTCGGCACATCCAACTTTCACCTCGGCTATGCGGGCACCGTCTCCCTCAAGCCGGAGACGCTGATTGCGCTCAGTCGCGACGTCTGCCTGAGTCTCTATCAGAGCGGCTTTCGACGCTTCGTTTTTATCCATGGCCACGACGGCAGCCTGCCCTCGATGATGGTGGCGGCGCAGATTTTGGTCGAGGAGACGCCTGACGCCGAGGCGATGGTGTTGAACTGGCTGACGCCGTTGAGCAAGGTTTATCACACGATTCAGCTCTCGCAGGCGACGGAAGGGCACGGTGGCGAGGGGGAGACTTCCCGTCTGCTGGTGACGCACCCAGAGTTGGTGCATCCCGACCGTAGCGAGCCGTTCCATGTTCCTCGTGAGGAGATGCGCAAACTGCAAGGCCCGGAACACATCAAGACCGGCGGCGCCATCTTTTACAGCACTCGCAAATATCCGCACTATTACATCGGTACGCCGGGGTTGGCGCGCACGGAGACCGGTGAAAAGGGTTACGCCGTGATCGTGGAGTGGATTTGTGGGGTGATCCAGCGTGACGTATTTGGCCGTGCCGCGTAGGTCATCGCCTCCGGCGTGACATGGCAGCTGCCGGAAGCGACGACCTACGCTGCAAACGCTTGCCCTAACCGCGAAGTAATCCCCACGCTGAGCGTAGGTCATCGCCTCCGGCGTGACATGGCAGCTGCCGGAAGCGACGACCTACGCAGCAAACGCTTGCCCTAACCGCGAAGTACTCCCCACGCTGAGCGTAGGTCATCGCCTCCGGCGTGACATGGCAGCTGCCGGAAGCGACGACCTACGCAGCAAACGCTTGCCCTAACTGTGAAGTACCCCCCACGCGCATGCCCGAGTTGCACTTCTTTGTGCATTCCACTACTATCGTAGCGGAGTCAACTCCTGGCTGCGTCGCCGATACAATCGTTTTCAGGCGCTTCCAAACCAAGCCTATACTCTGGTTTGTGGCGAACAGATCAGGCGTCGCTGGCACGATCTCTTCCAAACAGTTTCCACGCAGATTGAATTGGAGAGGCGCATCGAAATGAACCTGGCTGAATCTCTGCTCTATGCTATCCGCGAGCACGGCGCGCGCGAAATTTTCGGGATTCCGGGCGACTTTGCCTTGCCGCTATTCAAGGTGATCGAAGAGGCGGGCATCCTACCGTTCTACACCCTCAGCCATGAGCCGGGCGTTGGCTTTGCTGCGGATGCAGCGGCGCGCCTGCGCTCAGCACCGGCGGTGGCTGCAGTGACTTACGGCGCCGGTGCGTTGAATCTGGTCAACGCGGTTGCGTGCGCGTATGCGGAAAAAGCTCCGGTGGTGGTCATCTCGGGCGCGCCGGGTCGCGGCGAGTCCGGGCGCGGCTTGCTGTTGCATCATCAAGTGAAGTCGCTCGATTCACAATTTCAGATTTTCCGGGAGATTACCTGCGACCAAGCGCGTTTGGATGATCCGCGCACGGCGCCCGAAGTGATTGCGCGTGTGCTGCACAATTGTGTGACGCAGTCGCGCCCTGTCTACTTCGAGACGCCACGCAGCGCAATCTTTGCCGAGTGCGCACCTGTCACGCCGCTGCCGCCCGATCCGGTTGACGCCGAAGCAGTGCAGGCTTGCGTCGATGAGGTGCTCTTGCGCCTGACGCGGGCAAGCGCGCCGATGCTGATGGTGGGTGTGGAGGTGCGGCGTTTTGGCCTGGAACAGAAGGTGGCGCAACTGGCGCAATTACTCGGCGCGCCTGTCGTGACCTCATTCCTGGGGCGCGGCCTGTTGGCGAACTCCAGCGCGTCAGTACTAGGCACTTATATCGGCATGGCGGGCGATCCTGAGTTGACGGAAATGGTGGAACAGTCAGATGCCCTCATGCTGCTCGGTGTAATCGTTTCCGACACCAATTTCGGTGTATCAAGTCGTCGGCTAAATCTACGCCATGCCATTCACGCCGAAAACGGCGCTGTCAGCCTGGGCTATCACATCTACCCAAACATTTCGCTGGAGGCGTTTGTGGATGCACTGTTGGCGCGCGCCACGCGAGTCACAGCCACACCATCCGTGACGCATACCTACCCGCGCGGGCTGCTTGCCGATGACCAGCCGATCACGCCGACGGATATTGCCCGCGGCGTCAACGATCTCTTCGCTGCGCACGGACGGATGCCCCTGGCTGCTGATATGGGCGATTGCTTCTTCACCGCGTTGGAGATGGACAACACAGAATTAGTCGCCCCCGGCTACTACGCCACGATGGGCTATGGCGTGCCGGCAGGTCTTGGGGTGCAGGCAGCGACGGGCAGGCGACCGCTCATTCTGGTCGGTGACGGCGCATTTCAGATGACAGGCTGGGAGCTTGGCAATTGTCGTCGCTACGGCTGGGATCCGATCGTGCTCCTCTTCAACAACCGAAGCTGGGAAATGTTGCGCGTCTTCCAGCCAGAGAGCCGCTTTAATGACCTGGATGACTGGCGGTTTGCCGCGTTGGCGGAGGAACTAGGCGGGATAGGCAGACGTGTGACGACGCGGGCGGAGTTGGCGCAAGCATTGGCGCATGCCGTAGCCACGCCAGGGCGCTTCTACCTGATCGAGATTATGCTGGCGCCAGGCGCAGTCTCCACAACGCTAGCGCGCTTTGTTGCGGGCCTGACAGCCGCGCGCGGTGCATGAGAACGATCATGGGTGCACTCTATTTGGTTGCAACACCTATCGGCAATCTCGGCGACATTAGCTTGCGTGCGCTAGAAACGCTGCGTAGCGTAGATTATATCGCCAGCGAGGACACGCGCACAACGGGCGTGCTGCTCAAACACTACGACATCCACAAGCCACAGATTGCCTTTCATGAACATAACGAGCAGCGTGCTGGCGAACGTGTCATTGGGTTGCTACAGAGCGGCGCGTCAGTCGCCCTGGTCACGGACGCAGGCACGCCCGGCGTTTCTGACCCCGGTTATTCGCTGGTGCGCCGCGCTCTCGACGCCGGGTTGCCGGTCACGATGATTCCCGGCCCCGCAGGGCTGATCATGGCAGTAGTGCTCTCCGGGCTGCCCTTGCACAGCTTTACCTTTCGCGGCTTCCCCCCGCGTAAAAGCGGACAACGTCGCCGCTTCCTGGCGATTGACAAGGATTCTCCGCACACGCTCATCTTCTACGAAAGCCCCTTCCGCCTGGCGGCTTTTTTGGAGGATGCGCTGGCCGTCTACGGTGACCGTCCCGCTGCACTAGCGAATGACCTCACCAAACTCTACGAACACGTCGAACGGGCGCCACTTTCCAGCTTGTTGTCTTTTGTGCGCCAACAGGGTAAGCTAAGAGGGGAGTACATCGTTGTGATTGCAGGCGCCGGCAGTGCATCTGCGTTCGATGACGATGTGGGGGATCATTCGTTTGACAGCCTTCTTCGAGGATCGGGTCGAACGCGTGGTGATGGTCGAACGCGATGATGAGGTTGCAGCCGTCTGGCAAGTGATAGTCGCTAGTCAGGGTAAATAACAGGCAACGCACCCCGACAATTCTACTACAAAGGAGGAGAGCATGATCGCATTCGTATTGAGCGGTGCGGGCAATCGCGGCCCGCTGCAGGTCGGCGCAGTGCGTGCGTTGCTGGAGGCGGGCATCATGCCCGATATGATCGTAGGCACGTCGGCAGGCGCGCTCAACGGCAGCGTGTTGGCCGCGCATGGCCCAACCCTCGCCGTGACTGAACGCATGGAGCAGGTGTGGGCGTCGGCCAAAGTCGATGAAATCTATCCTGAAGGCATCCTGGAAATCTTGTGGCGGGTGAAAAGCAAGGCCAACAGCCTCTTCACCAGCGACGGGATGCGCAAGCTGTTGGCGCGGGCGCTGCCTGCCGGCGTCACAACCTTCGGCCAGTGCCAGACACAGCTTTACACCACCGCCACCGATCTCCGCACCAGCCGGCTCTACATTTTTGGCGACAAGCCCGACGCACCGCTGCTCGACGCCGTCACCGCCAGCGCCTCAATCCCGGCCATCCATCCGCCAATTCGCTACGGCGGCGCGCAACTGGTGGATGGTGGCGTCGTCGCCAACGTGCCGGTGAGCGTCGCCATCGATCGTGGGGCGAAGACCATCTACGCAATCAACGCCGGCTACAACGAAGCGGTGCTCGATCCGGCGCAGGGTGTGCTGGAGGTGCTGATGCGTACGCTCTCGACGATGCTGGCGCAGAACATCATTCAGGACATCGCCCGCGCCAAAGCCGACGCGACGGTTGACATGCACCACATCCCGGTGCAGACTGACGCCGACCTCAGCTTCTTCGATTTCAGCCAATCCAAGAAGATGGTGGCGCAGGGGTACGCCGCCGCTAAAGCCTATCTGGCCGCACCGGCGCCGATGATTCCCGCCATGCCAGCCGCTGCGCCTGCGCCAGACGTGCCCGGTGCGACGCCCTTCATGCCGCCATATATCACGGGAATCTGAGCACCTGTGTGTCAGGTCATCTGATTTGGGCACAGAGAGACGCAGAGAAAATCGCGAGAAACCGCAGCGAAGTTGGCCATCGCTGCATCTCCCGGAGAGCCTCTGCGTCGCTCTACGCAATCATGGCGCCTGGGCTTAGGGATTTCCCCACACGACCGTCAGCGTTGGCCGTCCCTGGATATTCCAATCGCCTGTGTCCGACGAGACAAAGAATTTGCCGCTGTGATAGGCGCTATCGGCTTCATAGAGAATGAGCCGCACCGGACTGCCTGTCGCATAGGCATTGGCGACGGCGTAGCTCACATCCCACGTCCAGGGAATACCGGGCCAGCCGTTCCAGTTGTTGCCCACCGGATCGACCCAGCGCCCGCCGATGTTTTCCCACGCACGTGGGGCGTTATTCCAGGTGATCGCGTTCTCCTGCCAATCCTCAGCGGCAGTCAGCACCTGAATCCACGAAGGCTGCGCCTCGCCAGCCCCGCCAGCGTTGCCAAACTGGTGCAAGGTCAACGTCGCCGAGATGATCACCTTGCCAGCGGGAACGGCGGTGAGCGGGAAAGTCACATAATAGCGTGCGAAACAGGGCCAGTCACCTACGTCGGACTGGTTTTGGATGTTGAAGTCTCCAGCGCTGCCGTAGTTGCGATTGGCCCACTCATTCCAGATATGATAATCGTCGCCTGGGCATTGATTCTGGATGGCGCTGCCGACATCAGCGTCAGGCACGGAAGGGTCATTTTGCGTAGGACGACGAATCTGCGTCTGGCCCGCTGCGGCGACGGTGGGACGCTGGTAGCCAGGCAATCCGAAGCGAAGCATGCCCCAGGTGGCAGGTTGATCGCGCTGCAATGCCTCCGGCCAGGTCTGGATCGGGTTGGGGGTGGCGTTGGCGCCGTCGCGGTCGTGTAGCTGTAGCCCAAGCCGCCATTCGCTGCCTGTGGCGGGTGCAGCACTCAAGCCAAGCGCAGCAAAAGGTATCGTGAAGGTCATGGCCCAGCCGCGATCTGTATCCGCGTCGCTGTTCAGGGCGTCGCCGCGCCAGCCCGGTTTGGTCGTGACGGCAAGATTGGCTGTCTGCCAGCCCTGTGCACCGCCCTGATAGGCGGCGCGGTAATCGGCGCTGGCGTCGCCGGAGAGCTGGGCGACGAAGCGGTAGCTGCTGCCTGTCAGCGCATTGGCGCCTGCATTGGTGTCGAGGAGCAGCGTCAGCGCGTCCCAGTCGGTCAAAGTCGCTGCGGTGGGTGATGTGTCGTACCACAGCCGGCGGTCGAAGATCGCCACGTAGACCTCCAGCCCACTCTGGTTGTAGCCGACGCGCACGTCGGCATGGTTGCTTGTCTCGGAAAGATAGCCAAACCAGAAGATGCCCATTTGCTCGAAGGCGATCTCGTTGGCGAAGTAAGGCGCGTTGACGCGACGCAGGGTGCGCGTGGGCGGCGTAGCCGGTAGGGAAGTTGGCGTCGGTGACGACGTCACGGTCGCCACAGGCGTAGCGGTCGCCGGACGCAGGGTGGCAGTTGGCGTGGGGGTGGAGGTGGGCGGCGCCGTCGGTGTGGGCGTGGCGGTTGGCGGCTCCTGGCGGACGATAACCGGAAGATAGGTGGCGCTGCCGCTGCCGACAGCATCTTGACCAAAGAGCCGGTATGGCATGAGCTGGCTGTAGCTGACCATCGCTACGCCTGCTGTGAGCAGCAACATCCATAGGATACGAATGTATTGTCTTAACATTATGTTGTCTCCCAGGCGCTGTCTCCCCGGCATTTGCTGAGTTGCCGGGAACGCCCTGCTATCAAGAACGGAGTTTTTATCAACTCTGCCGTAGAGCGCGTTTTACGACTTTTACCTTAACAAAACTTGCTTCGGTTCACCCCACGCAATGTTGGCTGTTGGCTGCCTGGCGCGGTACGATCGTCATTCTCTCTGTCTACAAGTGTTCGATTTCGCACTTTTCTGGTACGATTTCGCCACTGTAACCCATTGTTACAGACTTCCATCTGGACTGACAGCGCCGATTGCTGTAGCCGCCATGCGCGCCGACGGTGGTTATGAAGCTACTTTTTCTCACACAAGTGTTGCCTTATCCGCTCGACGCCGGGCCAAAAGTACGCGCCTACTACGTGCTGCGCTATCTGGCGATGCGCCACGACGTGACTTTGCTCTCCTTCGTGCGCGCCACCGACACCCCTGCTGCGCTGGCGCACCTGCGCACCTTCTGCGCCGAGGTTCGCACCGTGCCCATGACGCGCAGCCGGGTCAAGGATGTGGGGTTTCTCCTCAAGAGCCTGGTGCTGCAGCGCCCGTTCATCATTGAACGTGACCGCGTGGCGGCGATGGAAGCCGAGATCGACCGGCTGGCGCAGGCGACGCCGCCCTTTGCAGCCGTACACGCCGACCAATTGTGGATGGCGCCGTATGCGTTGCGCCTACAGGCGATGACGCCAGGTCGTCGTCCGTTGGCTGTAATGGATCAGCACAATGCCGTCTTTATGATTCCGCAGCGACTGGCAGACGCTGAACGGAATCCCGTCAAACGCGCGCTGCTCCAACTGGAGGCGCGCAAGCTGGCAACTTTCGAGGTGCGCACCTGCCGCGCCTTTGATCAGGTGACCTGGGTGACACAGGAGGATTTTGCGGCTGTCCAGGCGCACGCGGCGCAGGGAGAGATTCCTAATGCTGGCGTGCTGCCGATCTGCGGCGATCCAGAGGAGACGCCGGTGATCGAGCGGGCGCCAGGCGCGCGTCGCGTCACTTTTCTGGGCGGGCTGCACTATCCGCCCAACGCGCAGGGCGTGCTGTGGTTTGCGCGCGAGATATTTCCGCAGATATTAGCCGCCGTCCCCGACGCCGTCCTGACCGTGATCGGCAAGCAGCCGCCGCCTGAACTACATGATCTGGGCATCCCGGCCCACAATCTGGACGTGACCGGGTACGTGGATGATCCAACGCCCCTTCTGGCGACGACCGCTGCGTTTATCGTGCCGCTGTTGGCTGGCGGTGGCATGCGCGTCAAGATCATCGATGGTTGGACATGGGGGCTGCCCATTGTCAGTACACGCGTCGGCGCCGAGGGAGTTGAGGGGGTGCACGGTGAAAACATGCTTCTGGCCGACACTCCGCATGATTTCGCCCGCGCCGTGATTGAGCTGCTCACGGATCCGGCGCGCAATGCCGCGCTTGCAGCCGGCGGGCGTCGCACCGTGCTGGAACGTTACAACTGGAAGACTGTCTACCGCAGCTGGGATCGAATCTACACATGAACATCTTATTTGTTGCCCCGTATGCACCCAATCCGGTGCGCGTGCGCCCCTATGAATTTGTCCGCACGTTGCTGCGGCGCGGCCACGCTGTAACGTTGGCGGCATTGTGGACATCCGATGCCGAGCGCGCAGATATGGCCCGCCTTGCGGCGTTGGGCGCCACCGTGATCAGTGAGTCGATGCCGACCTGGCGCTCGTTGCGCAACAGCGCCATCACGCTGCCGAGCCGAACACCGCTGCAGACGATGTACAGTTGGAACCCGGCATTGATGGCGCAGATTCAGACGCGGCTGCGGGCGGGCAAGATCGACGCCGTCCATGTCGAGCATCTGCGCGGCAGTCGCTATGCTGTAAGTGTACGCGCCTTTTTTGGCGCGAACCCGACGCACCGCTGCCCGATTGTGTGGGACAGCGTCGATTCGATTTCCTATCTTTTTGAGCAGGCAGTGCAGTCGAGCCGCAGTCTCAAAGCGCGGCTGCTGACCTGGATCGAGCTGGAGCGCACGCGTCGCCATGAGGCGCGGTTAGTGGGGCTGTTCGAGCGCACCCTGGTTACTTCGGCGTTGGACAAAGCCGCCTTCGTTGGGCTGCTAGATCGCTACGCTGGCGAGCACTTGCACTCATGGGCGGCGCGCATCGAGGTCATCGGCAATGGCGTCGATCTGGAGCATTTCGCCTTCCGCAACCCGCGCGACCGCGTCGCCGATCGCATCATTTTCAGCGGCAAGATGAGCTACCATGCCAACGTTACGGCGGCGTTGCACCTGGTCAACGACATCATGCCGCGCGTGTGGGCGCAGCGACCGACAGTGCAAGTCTGGCTGGTGGGCAAGGACCCTGTCGCCGAGGTGCGGAAGCTGGCGGAAAGCGCGCCGATGCTGCCCGGCAGTACAGAGCGGCGCGTGGTCGTCACGGGCGCCGTGGCCAGCATGCCTGAATACATCCAGAGCGCAACGCTGGCCGTGGCGCCACTGCTCTACGGCGCTGGCATCCAGAACAAGGCGCTGGAGGCTCTCGCATGCGGGACGCCGGTCGTCGCCACCGCGCAGGCCACCGGCGCGCTACGCGTGCGCACAGGGGAGGAACTATTGATCGCCGATGGCCCCGAAGCCTTTGCAGATGCCATCCTGAAGTTGTTGAGCGATGTCGAATTGCGCGCGCGGCTTGGCGAGGCCGGGCGTCGCTATGTTGAAGCATATCATTCCTGGGACGCAGCCGCGCAACAGCTGGAAACCGCTTACAACGCGCCATTGGAGGCGTAACCTCCGGATGGTTACCAGGCAAAGACAGCCGTCACCATTTCGCTGGCAGTATGACGCAGGCGAGCGTACATTTCCGGCGCACGCACAGGCGTGACGACTGTCGTCAGCAGGTCGTCAATCCGGAAATTCGCTCGCGCCATCAAGTCGAGGATGGCGCGCACATCGCGCGGCTGCATATCACGCGGCACCAGGATATTCGCTTCCTTGAGAAACGCCGCCTGATAAGGGATGCTGATGTCCTCCGGGTAACTTCCCTGCACCACAATGCGTGCGCCCTGGAGCAGGCTATCATCCCAGCCCAATTCGCGTGCAATCTCAATGGCCTGATGCAGCACCGGCGCGGCGCCGGTGGCATCGACGACAATATCGGCGCCGGCAGGCAAGCGCTGACGCACGGCAGCGCCCACCGCGCCGGAGGGAACGAAGGCTTCCACCCCAGCGGCCTGCGCCAACGCCACGCGCGCAGGCGACAGGTCAGCCGCCAGCACACGCGCCCCGGCGGCTGCAAAAAGTCGCGCCGACATCTGCCCGATCGCACCCAACCCCAGCACCACTGCTGTCTCATGAGGGAGTGGGCGCGCCAGTCGCAACCCGTGATAGGCAATCGCCGCCAGATGCAGAGCGGATGCCGCCAGCATGGAGACGTTGTCGGGCAGGGGAAAGACGCTCACAGCAGGGGTCACGGCGTAAGCGACATGTCCGCCCCACATTAGGTTGACGCTGGCGCGCCGCGTGCCAGTGGCGAAGACCGGTGTATCCAGCGGCAAGTCGACGCCCTCCCCGCGTGCAGCAATGCATCCACTCAACGAATAGCCCGGAATGACCGGCCAGGGCGCAGCATTGGGTTGTTTGCCGGCCAGACAACGTAGCTCTGTGCCTGGGCTGATAACGGAGTAGCTTGTCTTGATGAGCACTTCGCCGGGGCCGGGGGACGGAATCCCCACCAACTCGACGGCCACGTTATCGACATCCCGAAAGAGTACGGCCTGGGATTGCATGGTTTGCCCTTTCTATGTGGCGACTATGTATAACGCTGAGTATGATGGTAGCAGACATTGTCTGGATTGTCAGCATCGATAGTGGGAAAAACGCACGATCGACGAAGACTCACCAAGGCGCTGTGGAATCACCAGGAGACTGTGGTTGTACATGGCGATGCCTTTGTGCTAAGCAAAGCGGCGCCAATTCGCCTTTTTTGTACTTTCTGCATACGATTCTTCCCAATGGCAACGACATCTGCGCCGAAAACTTTTGCCCCACCCGATGATCTGCTCCGCCAGGCTACGGTCGTAACTGCACGCGCCATGGCAAGCGGCGCCTTGCAACCCATCGCCACCTCTGTACATCATGTTACACAGGCAGGCGTGCGCTTTGTCGTGCGCATGCTGGTGCGTGGGCGCGGCGAGGCGGCGGCGGATGCCCGCCTGCAGCGCGCAACTGCTGGTGGGGCAAGCGCCGCCAACCCGTTTTTGCCCCATGAACCTGCACTGTTTGTCGCCGATCTGTCGGACACCCATCTTTGTCTGCTCAACAAATTTCCCGTTGTCACGCATCATCTCTTGATCGTGACGCGAACCTTTGCGCCGCAAGAAGCGCTGTTGACCGACGCCGACTTCGCTGCACTGTTGACGTGCACCCGCCAGATTGATGGGCTGGCTTTCTACAACGCCGGCAAGATCGCAGGCGCCAGTCAGCGTCACAAGCACCTGCAGTTGGCGCCCTTTCCCCTCGACCCGGATGGCGTGGCCGCACCCATCACCGCAGCGTTAGGCGCACCAGCCAGCCCAGGCGCGCTCGTCACGGCGCCGCAATTGCCATTCACCCACGTCCTGATGTGGCTGCCGGCATTGCACACCGCCGACGCCGCCACCCTGGCTGCTGCCTATCGCGCCATGCTGATGGCAGTGGGCGTTTGGGATGGCGGCGATGCGCCGCCGCGCCCCTACAACTGGCTGGCAACGCGCGAGTGGATGTTGGTGGCGCCGCGCGTGGCCGAGACCGTCGGTGGCATGGCGATCAATGGGTTGGGTTTTGCCGGCAGTCTGCTGGTGCGCACCCCGGAACAGCTTGCCTGGCTGCAAGCATTTGGTCCGCTCTGTGCCCTGCGTGCAGTGAGCACCCCACCCACTGCAACCGCAGGCGCCACCCTCTGTCGGGACGCCACACCATGAAGCGCCTCTTGCCTGCTGAGCCTGCCCCTGTGCGGCGTGGCTGGCTGCGCACCAGGCGCCCGCAAGGGCAACCGACGCGCGGCAAAACGGCCGCCAATCGCCTGCGCCGCGTCGATGTCTTCATGCTGCTCTACGACATGCCGCTGTTGCGCTGTCAAAGCGGCGCCTTTGCTGACGCGTGGTTTGTTGACCTGGGCTACGGCGCCACACCCGTCACCACGCTGGAAAGCGCCGCGCGTTTCCGCCGGGTCAATCCTGACCTGCCTGTACTGGGCGTCGAGATTGACCCGGTGCGCGTTGCCGCCGCACAACCCTTTTGCGACGCGTTGACCGATTTTCGTCTGGGTGGCTTCAACCTGCCGTTGCGCCGGCAGCGCGCTGGAGAGAGTGAGACAGTGCGCGCCATCCGCGCTTTCAATGTGCTGCGTCAGTACGATGAGACAGCAGTGGCGCCAGCCTATGCCGAGCTGGCGCAGTACGCGCTGCCTGGCGCATTGCTGGTGGAAGGCACATCAACGCCAGCGGGTGACCTGTGGGTGGCAAATGTCTTGCGGCGCGCCGCCCATGCCCCCGCATGGCGCAGCGAGGCGCTGGTCTTCAGCTATGGCGGGCGCACGCCATTTGATCCCGCTGATTTTCAGACTGTGCTGCCCAAGAACCTGATTCACCATGTCGAACCAGGAACGCCCATTGCCGCATTGTTGGATGCATGGAAAGCAGCTGCGCAGCGCACACGCGCCGCCCGCATCTGGGGAGATCGACACTGGTTTACCATCGCTGCGCGAAATCTGCGCGCAGCGGGCTGGCCGGTCGATCCACGCCAACGTTGGCTGAGACGCGGGTTTCTTGTGCTGCGCCCGGTTGATAGTGCAGAGTAGCCAGATGAGCGCCACGAACAAGACCGAGGGCTTGCAGAGGGCTTGTTGACTTTTCAATCATATGATATAACCTGAGTAGCTAACGAAATACTTACGCTTGCCTGGGCGATGCTCACACCACACTGCACACTCACCGCCAGCGGCGCAACCCAATCGTGAGGACAGCGAAGATGACTGTGGTAACCGAGAGCACCGATTTGCTGCCAAATGCTGGTGTCATCCAACAGAAACGCGTCATTGTGGTGGATGACGAGCCTTCCAGCCGCGAAGCGTTGTGCGCGCTGCTTACCGCTGAAGACCTCGACATCCACGCGCTTTCGAGCGGCAAGGAGTTGCTGCGCCGGATGCCAGAGCTTGCCCCTGACGTGATTCTACTTGACGTGATGATGCCGGAGATGGATGGCTACGCCGTCTGCCGCGAACTCAAACAGTCAATTGCCTTCCAGCACATCCCGATCATCCTGATTACGGCGCTTGACGCCATTCAGGACCGCGTACGCGGGTTGGAAGTTGGCGCCGATGAATTCCTGAGCAAACCCGTCTCGCGCCTGGAACTGCAAGCGCGCGTGCGCACCATGTTGCGCATCAAGACGCAGTACGACCAGCTTGAGCGCATGTTGGAATTGCGCCAGGCGCTTTCCTACATGATTGTACATGACCTGCGCAATCCATTGGCAGCGGTGATGCTCTACTTACAATTGCTGAAGCGCAAAGGCGGCGTCTCGCCAGAACACATACGGTATCTCGACATGGCGACGAGCGAAGCGCAGAAGATGAGCAGTTTCCTTGACGATATGCTAATGCTGGCCAAGATGGAGCGCGGCAAGCTCTCGCTCTCGCGTAGCCCGCTGTATGTTGACCATCTACTGGAACAAGTGCGCCACAAATTAGCGCCCTACGCCGACGCTCAGGGCGTCACGTTGGCGCTCAAGACGCAGGGACAATCCTACCCTGTGATAGCTGATGTTGCGCTCTTCCAGCGCGTGGTCGAAAACCTGGTGGCGAATGCGCTCAAGTTTTCACCACCGCAAACCACCGTGACCATTTTGGCGGAATATCCGCGCACTGGCCAGCCCGACGACATTGCATCGACGCTGCCGGCTGTCCGCCTGAGCGTCCTCGATCAAGGGCGCGGCATCCCGCCTGAAGATTTCGTGCGCATGTTCGATCAATACGAAGCAGTGCACATGAAGGAACAGGGGAAAGCCGAGTTGGGACTGGAGCTGGCCTTCTGCCGCATGGTGGCCGAGGCGCACGGTGGGCGCATTTATGCCGGCAACAACCCTGATCGCGGCGCCATCATCACCGTAGAGATGTAGGGGCGCCTTGCTGCTGCTGGTAGCTGCTGCAGGCAGCCATGAAGCTGTTCCACAGGCGACGATGTGCTTCCCCTAACTCGAAGATGCGCTCTGGATGCCACTGCACGCCGATCACCCAGGCATGTTCCACGCTCTCGTATGCCTCGACCAGCCAGTTGTCAGGGTCGGCCAGCGCCGCAGCGCGAAAACCCGGCGCTAACGACGCCTGATCCATGCCCTGATGATGAAACGTGTTGACATCGAAGACGTCCGTGTTCACAATTTCATGCAGCCGACTGGCTGCCGTCACGCGGACGCCGTGAAAGCGTGTGGCGCCCTCTGCCGGCGAACGATGGCCGTCAAGATGCTGGATCATGCGGCCGCCGGCCGCCACATTGAGCACCTGACAGCCGCGACAGATGCCAAAAATCGGCAGGTTGCGCGCCAGGGCAGCCTGACCCAGCCCGATTTCCAGTTCGTCGCGTCTGGGATCAATACTCTCCTCCTCGGCGCCAGCCAGTGGCTGATTGAAATAGTGCGGCGCCACATCGCCTCCACCCGACAAGATCAAACCATCCAGCGCATCGAGCACTTCAGCTGGCAGGCGTCCTGCGGACGTTGGCGCATAGCGTTGACCATCCGGCAGAATTGCCACATGATCCGGCGTCAACACCACGGGCATCGCGTGATAGCTGGCGACCATGGCCAGATAGTTGCGCGTGTTCTGCTGCAACCACTCCGGGTCGCCATGTCGCGACGTAATGCCGATCCAGAGTGGGCGACCTGGCGGGACGATGGGTGACTGCGTTGACATCTACATGACCTCATTCTGTATCTGTTGTAATCTGTTGTAATCTGTTGCAATCTACTGCAAATCGGTGCAGCATATGCCGCTGCTGCGTAGGCCTATGAATAAAC
Source organism: Chloroflexota bacterium (assembly GCA_003451595.1). Classification (GTDB taxonomy): domain Bacteria; phylum Chloroflexota; class Anaerolineae; order Caldilineales; family Caldilineaceae; genus Caldilinea. Next base: position 18,295 of record DMDA01000062.1, read on the forward strand.
CCGGTGCGATCACCGGGGTATGCCGTCAGTATCGCCGCAACAACGCCGAATCGGAAAATTGTCGAGGCTGCATAGCAAGGGTTATGCACAATCAACACGACAGTCTCAAAATCAACAAAAAATTTGCCGCAATTTGGGGGGATACGCTTTGGCAAGAGTTGTGCTATACTGTGATTACGCCGTTTGTTGTGGCTGGCCCCAATCCAGCCTTCGGGGGACAACAGACGGCGTATTTTTTTTGCATTGCGTTCAGGGGGAGCAACTGCGTGGAGCGAGTTGCGTCTTCGTAGTCTTTGCGTTACCCTGAATGAAACCGCCAACATGATTCCAACAGTATCAGCATAACACCTATGAGCGCCAAACCGTTCTTGCCGCCCGGTAAGCAGGCGGCTTATGCATTGGGACAATTGGGCTGGTCAACCTTGGTGAACATCATCGGGCTGACGCTAGTCTATTTCTACTTACCGCCAGAAAATGCCGGTTTGCCGCCACTGATTACGACGGTGGCGTTTCTTGGCATCTTCAACGCCATCACGTTGATTGCCGCTTCCGGCCGCCTGTGGGATGCGATCACCGACCCGCTCATCGCCAATTGGAGCGATCGCTCGCGCCATCCGCGTGGGCGTCGCATCCCGTTTCTTGCAGTGGGCGCGCTGCCAGCTGCGCTCTTTTGCGTGCTGATGTTTGTGCCATTGGTGCGACAGGTCAGCACGATCAACATTATATGGCTGGTCGCCGTGCAGATGCTGTTCTATTTGTTTCTCACCGTCTATGTCACGCCATACTTTGCCCTGTTGCCGGAATTGGGGCACACCGCAAGTCAGCGACTGAACCTTTCGACGTGGATATCGATCACCTATGCGCTGGGGATCATGGTGGCGGCGCAGACGCCGGCGTTAGCAGGGCTGCTCCAGGCAGCGTTGGGCATTGCCGACAAAGCTACGGCATTTCAGGTTGCCATCGGCGGGCTGGCGTTTACAGCGATGCTGCTGATGTATCTCCCCGTGATCTTTATTGACGAAAATCGCTACTGCGAACGCACGCCTTCTGACGCACCGTTGTTGACCGCTGTGCGCACGACCTTTCGCAACGCCGGCTTTCGCTATTACGTCGTGGCGGACTTTGCCTATTTCATGGCGCTGACCATCGTCAACACTGGATTGCTTTACTACATCACTGTGCTGTTGGGGCTGGGAGAGGCGCTGGTCAGCGGCTTGTTGGCGATCATGGTGATCTTGTCCTTTGTCTTCTATCCGCTGGTCAACTTGCTGGCGCGGCGCGTAGGCAAGAAACCGTTGATTGTTATGGCGTTTCTGTGGATGAGCGTCATCTTCTTCGGCGTCTACTTCCTGGGATGGATGCCTCTGTCTCCCACGCTGCAAGCCTACGCGCTGATTGTGCTTTACGCCATCCCGATTGCATTTTTGGGCGTGCTGCCCAATGCCGTACTGGGCGACATCGCCGAGCACGACGCGCGACGCACTGGCCAGCGGCTGGAGGGCATGTTCTTTGCCGCGCGCACGCTGATGCAAAAGCTAGGGCAGACACTGGGAGTTGTCATCTTTGCCTCGCTAACGATTCTTGGCCGCGACCCTGGCGCCGATCTGGGTATTCGCGTCAGTGGCCTGGCAGGCTTTGTTCTGTGCCTGAGCGCCGGATTAGTCTTTTTGCGCTATGACGAGCGGCGCGTCTTACGCGAATTGGAGACAGACGCCGCCGCACCCAAATCGCCGTGACCGCAAGCAGCGGCGCCCAAAAGTATTCCCTGCAGTGTCCTTTTTTTGACAGTTGGCTTAGCCTCCTTATAATCAGAGTCATCGCACGCCGTCTGTGCTGCCCGTCGCCAATGCTGCTCGATACTTGCCCGAGTCGGTCCCCCGCTTGCGATCAACACGCCTGTAATACAACTGGACATAATTCGTGTACCGACGCAAATTAAACCGAGCCTGGGATACACTGAGGTCGATGCCAATGCCAGCCATTGCATCTGACCAGTTGGTTGATCTTCACAACGACCTGACCGACTATGATACGACGGTTGCGCGTGAGTTGCGCGAGTTTCTGCGCGGCAATCCCGTCAACCGCAGTCGGTTGATCGTAGATACTGAACTAGAGGAGATGCTGCGCAACTTCAAGGCCGAGTCGCCCGCTGAAGTCGAGTGCCGCCGCGATATGTTGCGCTACAAGCGGCGCATCGATGATGTCGTGCGTGAGTTGCTGCGGATGCTCGACGAACGCCCAACCCCACGCCGGGCGACGGAGACCGTGCGCAAAGAACCTGCCTGACGTTCTCTATAGAACGAGATCAGCGTCGCGTGTCAGCAGGTCGGCTATTGTTTCGCGACGCTGGATCAGTTGCGCTCGTCCTGCATCCAGCCAGAGCACAGCAGGTTTGCGCGCCCCGTTGTAGTTGCTCTGCATGGCCAGGTGATACGCACCACTCACCGGAATTGCCAGCATTTCCCCTGCCTCCATCGCTGGCATCGGCAACGCCTCGATCAGGATGTCGCCACTCTCACAATATGGCCCGGCGATCCAGGCCGGCTCCAGCGGCGCGCGCTCGGGGGCGAGCACAGGCAGCGCACTGTAGCGCGCGCCATATAGAGCCGGGCGCGGATTGTCGGCCATGCCGCCATCGATAAAGAGCCAGCGCCGCGTGGCCGTCTGTTTGATGGCGCCTACCGTATAGACGGCCACGCCCGCCCGCGCCACCAGGCTGCGCCCTGGCTCCAAATGCAGCGTTGGCAACGCCAAACCCCGCCGTCGACAGCCTGCAACGACACCCAGCGCAATGAAACGCACGTACTCGTCTACATCGGGCTGCGGCAGGTCGTCCTCATGGTAGGCGACGCCCCAACCGCCACCCGGTGACAGCGCACGCGGCTGCCAGCCTGTGGTTGACGCCAATTCGGCGGCCAGGTCGAGTACAATTTCCAGCGCTGGGCCGATGGGCGTCGGGTCGTGAAAGTGCGAGCCTTGATGAAAATGTAATCCGTGCAGCGCCAGCCCATGGCGCAGGCAGTGGTGCACTGCTTCCATGATCTCTTGCGGCGACATGCCGAACTTGCTATCCTCTTGTCCCGTCTGCCGATAGGCATGGGTGTCGACTGCCACCCCCGGACGCACGCGCAGCCAGAGGCTGGGAGGATTCTCCGTCGCCAGCAGGCGTGGGGTCAGCCGCTGCAACTCTGCCAGGTTGTCCACAACGATAATCGCCGCGTGCGCTGTCGCTGCGTCCAGGTCGGCGTCGCTCTTGTTGACGCCGTGCACCAGGATATGGGCGCGTGGCACGCCCGCCGCGACTGCAATCCCGATCTCGCCGGCGCCGGTGCAGTCCACCCATAGCTGGCGCCGTTGTGTCCACTGCGCCATCGCCCGCGAGAGATACGCTTTGCCTGCGTAGGTGACAGCGCTTTCACCTGGATAGTGGCGCGCCAACGCCGACTGATACGCTTGCGCTGCGGCATCGAGCGTGGCCGCATCGAAGCAGTAAAAGGGCGTGCCGTGCTCCGCCGCCAGCATGCGCAGGTCGCAGCCGCCAATCGTCAGCGCCGTGCGACCGTCTCCTGGCATCGGCGCAATTGCGGTGGTGAGAGGAAAGAGCGCTAGACGGCGCGCCAGCAATGAAGCGGTTGCGTTGGCTGTATACATAGATGGTTCTAGGATGTTTCGAGCATGACAAGGATGATGCCGACCAGCGTCACGGCGATGCCTGCTACAGTCACCACGCTGGGAATTTCGCCGAGCAAGAAAATGCCCAACAGCACGCCACCTGTGACTTCCTGGGTTGCCAGGAGATTGACCGATGTGGCGCGCATCCGTCGCAACGCAGCATTGTAGAGGGTGTGCCCCAGCCCCAGCGGGATCACCGCCAACGCCGCGACGCTGAGGAGTGCGGACAGGGTATAGCCACCCGCCGAGAAGTTGAGTGCGGCTGCTGGCAACAACCACAATCCACCCGCGAGATAGACGGCGCCGGCATAGACGAGCAGCGATACGTGGTGGCGTTGGCGACGCCCGGCAATGCTGTAGATGGCGAAGGTGACGGCGCTCACCAGCGCCAGTGTGTCGCCGATCAGCATTGTGCGGTCAAAGTCCGGCGTAAACCCCGCCATGATCGCCACCCCAACGACTGCGATCACAATGCCCAGCCATTGGCGCGGGTGCAGGGATTCACCCAACAGCCACCACGACAACAACGCCGCAAAGATTGGCGCAGTGTAGACCAACGCTAGACTGTGGGCGATCGTGGTGTAGCTGAGCGACCCAATGTAGGCGCCGAAGTGGATCGCCGCAACCAGGCCAATCGCTGCGAAGGTCGGCCAGCGCGCCAGATCGCCCCACGTCGCACCGCGCAGCGCCGCCGCGCCCAGCACCATCACCCCTGCCATCAGTAGCCGTCCCGCCGCAATCTCGTAGCTGGAAAGGCTCGCCGCCGCCCATCGCACCAATACCGGGCTGGTGCTGAAAAAAAGCACTGCCAGCCCCACCAACAGCAAGCCGCTGCGGGTGACAAATGCGTTTGATTCTGACGGTGCTTGGGCGGCGGACGAGGCGCCGGAGAAGTCGCTCACGATCGACCGACCGGGGTTGAGTGCACTAGAAGGGTGTCATCGTGAACAGAGACGCAATCATGCTGAAGACCATACTGAAGACAATCAGCAGACTGACGCCGTAGAAGATTTTCTCGTTGCGCGACAATTTCCTGCGAGCCATACGAACTGTTTGCTCCTTAGCAAAAAGAACCTTTTCCGAATACGCGGATTATAGCACATGCGCCCACAGATGAGCATACTTCAGACCGCTGCCAGTGTTGAAAAGCACAACGCGCTCGTCTGGTGTGATCCAACCTTGCTCCAGCAGATGCACCTGCGCCGCCAGCGTGGCCGCGCCTTCGGGCGCCGGGAAGACGCCGCTCTTGCTGCCCATCACGCGCGCATAGCGAAGCATCTCGGCATCCGTGACCGTCAGCGCTGTGCCGCCGCTCTGCCGGATTGCGCGCAAAATCAAAAAGTCGCCGATGGCGATCGGCACGCGTAGCCCATCGGCCACCGTGCGGGCGCCCTGCCACAACTCAGCATGTTCAACACCTTGCTGGAACGCGCGCACAATTGGCGCACAGCCATCGCTCTGCACCGTAACCATACGCGGGCGTTTGGCGCCGATCAGCCCCATGCGCTCCATCTCGTCGAAGGCTTTCCACATCCCGACCATTCCTGTGCCGCCGCCTGTCGGGTAGATGATTACGTCAGGCAGTTCCCAGTCCATCTGCTCCGCCAGCTCGTAGCCCATCGTCTTCTTGCCCTCGACGCGATACGGCTCCTTGAGCGTGCTCACGTCGAACCAGCCATGTGCGGCCACACCCTCGCGCACCTTGACGCCGCAGTCGTTGATCAGCCCGTCGACCAGGGTGACGTTGGCGCCCAGTTCACGACATTCCACCTGGAAGAGGCTGGGGACATCTTTGGGCATATACACGTGAGCGGGCAGCCCGGCCGCTGCTGCGTAAGCGCTCAGTGCACAGGCTGCATTGCCGGCGCTAGGGATCGCCAGATCGCGCGCGCCCAGCTCGTATGCACGACTCACGGCCAGCGCCAGCCCACGCGCTTTGAACGAAGCGGTGACATTCAGCCCTTCATCCTTGATGTAGGTCTGCGGGCAGCCAATCGCCTCGCCCAGCCGTCTGGCGTGATGCAACGGCGTCCATCCTTCGCCCAGCCGCAACATGGCCCAATCGTTCTGCACCGGCAGCACCTCTTCATAGCGCCACAAGCTCGGTTCGCGCTGCTTGAGCGCCTCGCGCGTTAGCGTTAGCGCCGCCGTCGCCAGGTCATAGCGCGCCAGCAACGGCTTCCCACACTCACTGCAAAGGTTCATCAGCCGATGGGGGGCGTACTGCTTGCCGCAGTTCCCGCATTCAAGGTGGGTAAGGGTGCTTTTCGTTTGCGCCATCTTTGCGCTCCAGATGTGTGCGGTTTGGGAAGAATCAAGTGGCAGTATACGCCAGGTATGGGGTGCGAGCAAGCACTGCTGTCAGCGGATTTCGGAAGCGAATTGGACAGATATGATATAGTGGAGTCAATACGATTCGCCTGTCCACAACAAGAGAGGGTAAGCCATGCATAACCACGCCACATCACCCGCCGCTGCCAATGACGAAGTGCGCTGGCTGCTCGAGCATGCCATGCTGGCGCAAGGCGCTGCCATCAGTCGCACTTTTGCCGGCGCCGGCGCAATGTGGCAACGTCCTTACGCGGCCACGCAACCGCGCGCAGCGGCTGCGCTCGCCTCGGTCTGGTTCGCCGCCTACCCGGCCGCCATCATGACGCGACCGGGCGAATCGGTCTTGCACACGCTGGGTGACCCGGCGCTGTGGCAAGCCTTTGCCGAAGTAGGCATTCAGGCTGTACACACCGGGCCGATGAAGCGCGCTGGCGGCGTGACTGGACGCACCTTCACCCCTTCCATTGATGGCAACTTTGACCGCATCGGGCTGGAGATCGACCCTGCATTGGGTACAACGGCGGAGTTTGTCGAGATGTGTCGGACGGCCAGCGCCAACGGCGCCATCGTGATCGACGACATTGTACCCGGTCATACGGGCAAGGGGCCAGACTTCCGCCTGGCAGAGCGCGCTTACGGCGACTATCCCGGCATCTATCACATGATCGAGATTGCGCCGGCGGACTGGGCGCTGCTGCCCGATGTCCCCGCCGGCAAGGATTCAGTCAACCTGTCGCCGACCGCCGTGACGGCGCTGCGCGATAAGGGCTACATCGTCGGGCCGCTCTCCCGCACGATCTTCTACGAACCTGGCGTCAAAGAAACGGACTGGAGCGCGACGGCTGCGGTGGTGGGCGTCGACGGCGTGACGCGGCGCTGGGTCTATCTGCACTACTTCAAGGATGGGCAGCCGACGTTGAATTGGCTTGATCCGTCGTTTGCCGGACCGCGACTGGTAATGGGCGACGCGCTGCATTCTTTGAGCGTGCTCGGTGCGTCGATGTTGCGGCTGGACGCCAACGGCTTTCTTGGTGTGGAGCGCCGCGCCGATGGCTCAGTCTGGTCAGAGGGGCACCCGCTCTCGGTGACAGCCAACCAATTAATCGCCGGCATGGTGCGCAAGGCGGGCGGTTTCACCTTCCAGGAGCTGAACCTGACTGTCGACGACATCGCCGCCATGTCGGTTGGTGGCGCCGACCTTTCCTACGACTTCATCACGCGGCCAGCCTATCATGTGGCGCTGGCAACGGGTGACGCCGAATTCTTGCGTCTGATGCTGCACGAGATGCATAAGGCGGGCGTCGATCCGGCCGCGCTGGTGCATGCGCTGCAAAATCACGATGAGCTGACGTTGGAGTTGGTGCATTTCTGGACGCGGCACAAGGATGACCGCTATACCTTCGGAGGGCGCGAGTTCACCGGCAGTGAGCTGCGCCAGCACATCCGCGCCGAGATGTACGCGCGGCTGACCGGCGCAGCAGCGCCGTACAATCTGCCTTTCACCACCAATGGCGTTGCCTGCACCACGGCGTCGATGGTGGCCGCCGCCCTGGGCATCCGCAACCTCGATACGCTGGATGCAAAACAGATCGCCGCCATCCAGCGCGGTCATCTATTGCTGGCGATGTACAACGCGCTACAGCCAGGCGTTTTCGCCCTTTCTGGCTGGGACCTGGTCGGCGCGCTGACCGTCCCTGCCGCAACGGTCGCCGAGTTGATGGCAGATGGCGACACGCGTTGGATCAATCGTGGCGCCTATGACCTGATGGAGGTTGCCCCCAGCGCCACCCACTCGGCATCTGGCTTGCCGCGCGCCCAGGCGCTCTACGGGAGCTTGCCAGCACAGTTACGTCGTCCCGACTCCTTTGCCAGCCAGCTGCGTCATGTGCTTGCCGTGCGCCGCCGCTATCGCATCTTCGAGAGTCGGCAGATCGCCGTGCCTGCGGTGCAGACGCCCGGCCTGCTCGTAATGGTGCACGCGCTGCCCGATGGGCTGGGCACAGAAATCACTGCGCTCAATTTCGGCGCCACACCAGTCAAAGAGACGATCATGTTTGAGGGGATGGCGGCGCAGCCCGTTCTCGAACTGCTACAGGCTGCCCCTGCCGGCGTTATCGACGCCCAAGGACGTTTCACGGTTGAGCTGGAGGGATACGGCGGGAAGGCGTATCTGGCAACAAACAGTCACCAAGACAAACGCTAACCAAACACCAATGAAATCCAAACGGTCTTCTGAGCGTTCTGAGCGAATTCGGCGCGATAATAGATACAGTCACAGACTTTGCAGAGGTGGTGCGATGTGGCTATGAAGCGCGTTGAGGGTGAAGTTCCGTTCGGCGATTATCTGCTGTGGTGGTTGGAACGTGCCCGCCAGGAGTCCATCCACCCAATTGCACAGTCCTCCCATCAATTTGACCGTCGTTATCTGGCCTGGGAGACTGTGCGTCTGGCGCGCAATCCGTTTTTCGAGAATGGGACCGGTTTTGAGGGCTATTGGGTAGGGGACGCCGGTTCCGCCGAAGAGGCGCTCGATCGCTTGCTGCGTATCGGGCGTGATGCGCTTGACAGCCAAGCGCGCCTCTACCGCTATCAATACGGCTTCCGCCGCAAATTGATGAAAACCTTGCTTGGCGAAAGCGCCGACCTGGATGCCCTGGCCGAGTGGTCAGTTATGCTGGGGGCGCTGTTGGGGCGGCTGCGCTGCAACATCCATCGCTATCCTCAGGCTGATGCGTTCCGCCGCGAGACCTATCGCCAGGTCGAGGGGCTGCCGCCCATTCAGTATCACGAAGAAGGTGACGATCTACAGCAAGCCTACGAAATTCGTGACGCCGAACACCCAGAACGACCGCGCCTGGTTATCGACCCCAATCATCTACGCACCACCGACCAGGAGGCCTGGAAAGTCGCCACCGAACTAGGCAAATTTGGTCATCCGCTTGTGCGCGAGGTCTTGCTCGCCAAAAGATGAGGCGCCTTACGTCGCATGCTGCTGCACGTCACGCTTCAAGCGCCCAATCGAGCATCTCGTTCGTCTCGCGCACGCGTTCGTAGTCGCGGCGCGCCTTCACCAGCATATCACCCAACGCGTTGATGCGCTGACGCAGATCATCCTCGCTGGCGGCCGTCTCCCATGCCTCACGCAGCAAATCCTCAAAGGATTTGGCGCCCTCCACGTTGCCCAGGATCATGTCTAGTTCGCCGATCACCAGCTCGAACATGCGAATCTTGCGCGCCAACAGGTCGAGTACGTGCGCCTCAATCGTTTCGTTGCAGCTCAGATTGAAGATGATGACATCGTGTTCCTGCCCCAGTCGGTGGAGCCGCCCGATGCGCTGCTCGACGCGCATCGGGTTCCACGGCAGGTCATAGTTGATTAACTGATGACAGAACTGGAGATTGCGCCCCTCAGCGCCGCTTTCTGTACTGACCAGCACGCGCGCCCCGCCTTCGCGCTCCGGCGCGCGAAAGTGCATGATCGCCGCCTCCTTCTCCTGGATGTCCAGTCCGCCGTGAAAGCCCACAGCGCGCACCCCCCGCCGCGCCAACTCCGTCAGAATGCTCTCCTGCGTCTGCCGATATTCGGTGAAGATGAGAAACTTGCCGGGGAAGCGCTCCAGGATTTCCAGCACGGCGGTCAGCTTGCGGCTCTGCGGGATGACGGCGGCCAACTCCAGGAAACGTTGCAGTTCGCCGCGCACCTTCTCACCATGCGCGGTGTCCGCCAGCATCTTGCGCAGCGTGGCGGCTAGCGCCTGTGGGCTGCTGCTCAGCTCTTTCTGCAGCGTCAGCAATGTCAGCCGTAGATGTTTGGTGCTGTCAGCGTCATGGAAGCGCCGACGGATATACTCGGTCACTTCGCGGTAGAGCAGCCACTCTGCTTCGCTCAACTCCAGGTGATAAATCGCTGCCTGACGCCGAGGAAATTGCACATTGACCTTGCTGCGTCGGTTGCGGATCATCACATCGTTGAGCAACCGCCGTAGCGAAGAGGCGTTGCGCGGCTGACGCGGGTCGTAGCCGTCGAGAAAGTGGCGGCGAAAGGCCAGTACGGTGCCTAACTGCCCTGGCGCCAGGATCGTGATCAGGCTGTACAACTCCATCAGGTCGTTCTGCACCGGCGTCGCCGTCAACATCAGCACGTAGCGCTTGCGCACCTGGTTGACAAACTGCCAGGCCAGCGTACTGCGGTTCTTGAGCTTGTGCGCCTCATCCACGATCAGCAGGTCGTACTCGCGCGCCAAAATTGCTTCACGCTGATGCGCCAGCTTAGCGCGGTCGAGGCTGGCAATCCAGCGCCCTTGCTCTGCCGTTTGCACAGCGCGCCACGCTGCCGGCTGCTCCATGACGGTGAAGGCCTCGTTGAATTTATTTTGCAGTTCCTCGCGCCACTGCTCAGTGAGAGA
>DMDA01000062.1:28957-38839 GCA_003451595.1 Chloroflexota bacterium
CAGCGCCCGCCCGCGCATCTCGCGCAACGCCCGCAGCGCTGCTTCCAACTGGTGGGCGTAATGCTCGACCGCAATCTCATCCAGACAGATCAGCCGGTCAAAGCCGCGACTGAGGCGCAGCGCTTCAGCTTCCAACCGCAACTGCAGAAGCGACAGCGGCTCTGGCGCCCGCGTGCGCCCATGCACACGGAAGAAATTTTCCAGATTCTGATTGGTCTCGATCAGACGTGGCGGCAGCGTCACACCTAGCTGCTGAATCCGCTCCGCCATCGCATGATCGACATTGTAGCGATACCCACAGCGGAAGCACTGCAGCGCAGTCTCTTCGTCTAGCCAACCGCACTGCGGGCAACGTTTGCCGATGACCGCCCCATCGTGCTTCGACTTCTTCTTTGCCGGCGCCGCCGGTTGCTCTGGAATCTCAAGCCATTCAAAGCGTTCGTAATTCATGGCGGAATCGTAGCGTTGCACCGGGTTGATTGGCAAATAGCAGATTCACAAACCGATGTACAGGTTCAGCTTCCAGGCGGACGCTTCCGATCGACTACGATGTCACGCGTTGGGGCGATGACCTGCCTCGCCCCAACGCGAAGTAGCCACCAGAACTTTGCAAAATGCCTCTTGACATCAATACAATCGTATGCTATATTACGAATCACCGCATACGATTGCATAAGGAAAGCGCCATGCAACAGTCGCACTCGCCGCGCAAACGAGCCGTCACCATGCGCGATGTCGCCAAACTGGCAAACGTCTCGCAGAGCACGGTCTCGCGCATTCTGAACGGCAATGATGATGGCATCCCGATCGGCGAAGAGACGCGGCGGCGTGTAATGGAAGCAGTGACAACGTTGGGTTACTACCCCAATCTCTACGCGGGCACGTTGCGCGGTCAGAAAACCTTTATGTTGGCGATGATGGTCGCCGATATTGCCAATCCCTTTTACCATCCGATGGTGCGGGCGGTGCAAGACGTTGCGCGTCTCCATCGCTACGATGTCATGATCGCCAACACCGACCACACGCGTGATGGCGAGCTGGCTTTCGTGGAGGCTGTGATCCGGCGCCCGGTGGATGGCATCATCCTGGTGCCCTATCACCTGACGGAGGCAGATATCGATCGCCTTCTGGTGCGGACAGGCAGTGCGGTGGCGACGCTCGGACAGCACGTCAATCACCCGCAGGTCGACACGGTCTACGGGGATGACGAACTGGCTGTCATGCAAGCCATCACCTGGTTGATTCGCGAACGAGGCCACCGTCGGATCGGATTCATTGGTGTGACGAGCAGTTTTTCGGTGGGTGCGCGGCGGCGCGGCGCTTTCCTAGCGGCGTTGCGACAGGCAGAGCTGCCGATCTACCCGGAGTTGTTCGAAATCGGGGACTGGTCGTCGGAGAGTGGGGAGCACGCCATGCAAGTTTTGTTGTCCCTGCCCAAGCCACCGACTGCCGTCTTTGCCGTGAACGATCTGATGGCGATTGGGGCCATGGAGGCAGTACAGAAGGTTGGCCGCTGTGTGCCTACGGATGTCGCAGTGCTTGGCTTCGACGACATTCCGCCTGCCACCTGGGTGCGGCCACGCCTGACCACGATTGCCCAGCATCCGGCGGAAATGGGGCGCGTGATGGCGAATGCTGTCTTTGAGCGCGTTCTTGGCGAGTACAGTGGACCCGGGCGCCGCTTTGAGGTGCCTTGTCGCCTGATCGTACGAGAGTCGGTGTAGGCGATGCACAGCAACACACCGACGCATCTTATGGTTGTAACGCAGCCATCCGTCTGCGTTTTCCAACATTTTGTTGTTCCATTTTTCCAGTAGACGCAAAGGAGAAAGAGCAATGCGTAGATTGTCACTTGGTCTCACCCTTCTGATGGTGGTGGCCATGCTGCTCAGCGCCTGTGGTGGCGCAGCGCCAGCCGCAGAAGCGCCAGCTGCAGAAGCGCCGGCCGCGGAGGCGCCTGCCGCTAACGCGCCAACCCCAGAGCCAACCCCGGTTGTGAACGCCTTTGGTCAATGTGATGACCCCATGCGGTTGTGGCATGGGCTGACCGGCTCCGATGGCGCCGTCTTCGCCGAGATGCTGCAGCAGTTTGCGGAGGCAAACCCGGATGCCTGTTTCGAGTCGCAGGGCATTCCGTGGGATCTCTTCTTCCAGAAATATCCGACGGCCGTTGCGGCTGGCACGCCTCCCGACCTGGTGATCTTCCACGCCGCCGAGGTTCAGCAGATGGCGTCCGAAGGTCTGATGCAGCCCATGGACGACTGGTATGACACCACTGGCATCGGCAAGGATCAGTTCAACGACGTGCTCATCAACGCCATCTCGGTCGAGGGGCAGACGATGGCAGTGCCGTTTGACAACCACGGCTGGATGGCGTGGGTCAACACGAAGGTCATCCAGGACGCCGGGCTTGACCCGACCACCCTGCCCAAGGACGGGACTGAGTTCATCGCGTGGGCGCAACAGGTCACGACCGACGTGAATGGCAAACATCCGAATGAGGAAGGCTTCGACAAGGACAACGTCGCCGTGTGGGCGACCTGGTGGACGTGGCCGCGCTTCACGGTGCCAAGCGTGCTGTGGCAATTCGGCGGCGGCGTCGTGAACGAGGATGTCACGCAGGCGACGCTGGACAGCCCTGAGTCCATCGCAGCCATCCAGTACATCAAAGACTTGATGTGCAAGTATTATGTCATGAATCCCTACCAGACTGGCACACCCTATGGCGGCGAGCCATATCAGAACAATCAGATCGCCATCTGGTGGGAGGGCACTTGGACAGGCGGGTACATGCGCGATCGCCCAGACGTGGCAGCGGTGACGGAGCCGATGTTCCTGAACTCCTATGCCCCGGATGGCAAGCAGGCCGTCAAGTTTGACTCGCACATCTTCTCCGTGCCGACCGGTGTGGATGAGAAGGGTCGCCAGGAGGCCTATGCCCTGATCAAGTATCTCGTCGAGAACGGCGCCTACTGGGCCAATAGCGGCCAGGTGCCCGCGCTCAAGTCAGTGCAGGCGCTGCCCGAAGTTCAGGCGAAAAAGTCGGTTGCTGTGGCCGCCGACCAGTTCAACAAGTTTGGCCGCACCGACACCTCCAGCCCGCGCTTCATCGAGATTCAGACGGCGTGGGAGACGGCGATTGGCAATGCGCTCGCCACTTGTGATGCAGACGTCACCAAGGCGCTGCAGGACGGCAACCAGGCCGTGCAGGCCATTCTGGATCGCCCCTGATCGTTCGTTGTGAGTGTTGATGGGTTGGGGCGCCGCGCGGCGCCCCAACCCGGTCGCTATACACCTGAACCTGGAGAGCTTCACCATGGCCACATCGACCGCCGCCGCGGCGCCTCAGCGCACTTCCGCCACGGACAAGCGCCGGAGATGGAAAGCGCTGAAGAACCAGTTGCCCAACTATCTCTTCATTCTGCCCCACTTCTTTTTGTTTGCGGTTTTTCTGCTCTACCCGATCTTTCGTGGGCTGCAGATCAGCCTCTATGACTGGAAGATCATGCTGACCGATCAGCGGTGGCTGGGACTTGCCAACTACCAGGCGCTCATGAATGATGCAGTCTTCTGGCAAGTGCTCCGCAACACCTTCTGGTTCATGATCTTGACGGTGATCATGAATGTGACCCTGGCGCTGATCGTCGCCGCAGGTCTGAAGCACCGTTTTACCGGCAGCGACTTCTTTCGGGTGCTTTTCTATGCCCCGGGTATTCTATCTGTCTCGGTATTGGGCATCATTGCGATCCGCGTATGGGAGCCACAGCTTGGCATCATCAACTACTACTTTGTCAATGTCATGGGGTTCCCGCGTGTGAACTGGGTCAGTGACCCGACTCTAATTATTCCGGTGTTGGCGATCACGACGGTGTGGTGGACTTTTGGCTTTCCTATGCTCGTCTTTATCGCCGGTCTGCACAGCATCCCCGAGCAATTGTATGAAGCTGCCAAGATCGACGGCGCCGGTGTGCTGTCGGCGTTCCGCCACATCACCATTCCCTTGATCATGCCGACGATGCTGTTTGTCGTCGTTACCCAATTTATTGCCCACATGCAGGTCTTTGCGCAGCCCTACATCATCACCGGCGGCGGGCCAGGCAATGCCTCGCGCTCGGTGGTGCAGTACCTGTATGAAACAGCCTGGAAGTACTTCCGTTACGGCTATGCGTCGGCGATCTCCGTTGTTTTGGCGCTCATTATGATCGTCGTGACGATCGTTCTATTTTCACTCATGCGCCGCCGCGCCGAGTACTAGGCTATCGGGAGAAATGCTTCACGTATGAGCACTATGACTACCACCCACCGCGCTGCACGCAAACGCTTGATCAGCAAGGAGACCCGGCGGGCGATCTTGATGTGGCTGCTTTTCCTGCCATTAGGGTTCATCATTATCATCCCGCTGCTATACATGTTCTCAATGGCGTTTACGACCGAGGCCAACCAGTTCGTCCTGCCGATCCGCTGGATTCCTATCCCACCGACGCTGCAAAATTTCAACAAAATCTTTGCCGACCCGCTCCTACCCCTCGGTCGTTGGTTCTTCAACAGCCTCCTGGTTGCCACCGTTGGTACGATCATTATTTTGATTGTCTCATCGCTGAGTGGCTACGCGTTTGCCCGGCTCGAGTTTCCCGGCAAGAACCTGCTGTTCTCGCTGCTGCTCTTCAGCCTCATGATCCCGGCGGCAATCACCCTGATTCCAGTCTTCCTGCTGCTACGCACGCTCGGCATGCTCGACACCTACAACGCAATCTGGTGGCCGGCGGCTGCCTCTGTAACCGGCATCTTTCTGCTGCGCCAACACTTCTATGCCGTGCCACGCGAGTTGGAGGATGCCGCCCGCGTCGATGGCGCCAACCGCTTCCGCATCTACTGGCAAGTCTGTCTGCCGCTGGTGCGCGGCGCGCTGGTGGCGCTCTCGATCTTTACCTTCCTCGGCCTCTGGAACGATCTATTCTGGCCGCTGATCGTGCTCAACAAGCAAGCGAACCTAACCTTGCCGATCGGCCTTGTCGTGCTTCAGCAAGGCAGCTACATTCAGCGCGGCCTGGCCTTTGCCGGCGCCTTCGTCGCCTCCGTGCCGGTGCTGATCTTCTACGTCATCTTCCAGCGCCAGATTATCGCTGGCATCACAACAACAGGTATGGCCGGACAGTAAGCGTGATGCGTAGTGCGTCGTGGTGTATGGCGCGCTCGTCACGCACCACGCATCACGCACTACGCATCACGCACCACACACCACGATAGGAATTGCATTCATGTCACACCCAACCGCACAAATTCTGCTCGACAGTAACCGCACGATTGCCGAAATTTCGCCGCTGCTCTTTGGCGGCTTTGCCGAACACATGGGGCGCTGTGTGTATGAAGGCATCTACGATCCGAAATCAGCCCACGCCGACGAGAACGGTTTGCGCACCGATGTGCTCGACGCCTTGCGCGCCCAAAAATACACGACCATCCGCTATCCCGGCGGCAACTTCCTGAGCGGCTACAACTGGCTCGACGGCGTTGGCCCCAAAGAACTGCGCCCGCGCCGCCGCGAGCTGGCCTGGCAGTCGCTGGAGACCAACCAGTTCGGCACGAACGAATTCATGACCTTCTGCAAAGCCATCGACGCTGCGCCGATGTTGGGCGTCAATATGGGCACCGGTACGATTCAGGCGGCGTGTGACCTGGTTGATTACTGCAACACGCCGTCGGGCACGTATTTTTCCGATCTGCGCGCTAAGCATGGCTTTGCTGCGCCCCACAACGTCAAATACTGGTGCGTCGGCAACGAGATGGACGGGCCGTGGCAGATGGGACACCTGGAGGCGCACGAATATGGCGCCAAAGCGCGCGAGGCAGCCAAGCTGATGCGCTGGATGGACCCGTCGATCCAGACGATCTTGTGCGGCTCCTCCAACGACCAGATGCCGACCTACCCGGAGTGGGATCGCGTGGCGCTGGAAGCGGCGTGGGAGCACATGGACTATCTCTCGATGCACTATTACGCCGGCAACCGCGACAACGACACGCCGAGCTTTCTCGCCAGCGCCGTGCAGTTCGAGCAATTCGTCGATACCTTGGAGGGCGTGCTGCGTTATGTGAAAGCCAAACGGCGCAGCAAGCACGATGTCTACCTGTCGTGGGATGAGTGGCAGGTCTGGTACAAGGGCGACCCGCTGCAAGGGAACTGGACTGAGGCGCCGCACCTGGCGGAAGAGATGTACAACCTGGAGGATGCGCTGGTCGTCGGGCAATGGCTCAACGTCTTCCTGCGCAAGAGCCACGTGCTCAAGATCGCCTGCGTTGCGCAAATTGTCAACGTCATCTCCTGGCTGCACACGCGCGGCGACGAGCTGCTCAAGCACCCATCGTACTATGTCTTCGAACTGGTGAGCAACCACGCGCGCGGACTGGCGCTCGATGCACTGGTCAAGGCGCCGCGCGTCGAGACCAAGAAATACGGCGACGTGCCCGTGCTCGACGTGTCGGCTTCTTTCGACCCGGCACACGACAAAACGGCGATCTTCATTGTCAACCGCAGCCTGACCGACAGCATCGTCACCGACATCGCCTGGCAAGATGGCCGCAGCGTCACCTTCGACCAAGCCTGGCAGCTTGCCGGCAGCGATCCGAAAGCGTTGAACACGTGGGAGAACCGCAACGCGCTCACGGCGCAGCCGATCGCCGCCCCGCGCGTCGAGAACGGCAAAGCCACGCTCCAACTGCCACCGCTCTCCTTCACGGCATTGACGGGACGCACAGCGTAGTTGGCATGTAGCTACTGAATGGAACGCGGATGATACGGAGCAGGCGGATCAACGCGGATTGATGAGGATTAACAAAATAACCCGGCAATCGATGTAGGCGCGGCTCTAAGCCGCACGTTCTCGTCGGACAGGAAAATGCGGTTACGAACCGCATCTACGATTACCGAATCGATTTGTTAATCACCATGAATTTGCGAACATCTGCCTGATCCGCGCCATCCGCGTTCTATTTTTACTTTCATACTGACACAAGGCAGGTGGAGATAGATGACAGCCGAACAACAGCTTTCCCTCGACGGCGCGTGGGACTTTCAGATCGACCCCAGCGACGGCGACGATATTCTTTCGATCAAAGCGTGGCGCACCGCGCACCTACCCATGCCCTGGCAGGCGCAGTTCGACGACCTGCGCGGCTACAGCGGGACAGCCTGGTATCGCCGCCGCTTCGACTTCGACGGCGATCTGGCCGGCAAGGCGGCGATCCTGCACTTTGGCGCGGTCGATTATCACGCCATCGTCTGGCTCAACGGGCGGCGCGTTGGCGAGCATGAGGGCGGCTACCTGCCCTTCGACTGCGACGTGACCGACCTGCTCCAGCCTGGCGAAAATGTGGTTGTGGTGCGCGTGACCGACCCCAACGACGACCGCAACCGCTTCCCCGACGCTCCCTTCAGTGAAGTTCCGCACGGCAAACAGAGCTGGTATGGCCCTATCGGCGGCATCTGGCAGAGCGTGACGCTGAGCGTGCTGCCGGCGGTGCACATCCGGGCCGTCAAGCTCACGCCGCAGCCGGGTGAGAACGCCATCGACATTGCGGCCACGCTCAATGCACCGCTGCCGGAAGGCGCAACGCTTACGGCGACCGTGCTCGATCCCGCCGGTCAAGTCGTAGCGGAGACAACGCTCGCCGACGACGGTCGCGGACGCGCCGAGTTGAGCAGCCCGGCGCAGTGGTGGAGTCCCGACCACCCGGCGCTCTACACCGTCGTCACCACACTCACACACCACGCCAACACGCAACACGCTGACGCGCACCACGTCACACGCACCACCTGCGGCTTTCGCACTGTCGAGGCGCGCGATGGGCGCATCTACCTCAACGGCCAGCCGATCTATCTGCGCGGCGTGCTCGACCAGGCGTATTATCCCGAAACCATCTACACGCCGCCCAGCCTGGAGTTCCTGGAAGATCAGGCGCGCAAGGCGAAGGCGCTCGGCCTCAACTGCCTGCGCATCCACATCAAGATCGAAGACCCGCGCTACTACGACGTAGCCGACCGCCTGGGCTTGCTGGTCTGGACAGAAATCCCCAACTGGGTGCTGCTGACCGACGCCGCCGACCGACGCATCAAGGAGACCTTTCGCGGCATGGTCGAACGCGACTGGAATCACCCATCGATCATCATCTGGACGCTCGTCAACGAGAATTGGGGCACGGACCTGGCGCGCAATCCCGAACACCGGCGCTGGCTGGCGGAGTTCTATCACGAAGCCAGGCAGATCGACCCGACGCGGCTGATCGTCGACAACTCAGCGTGCCAGGGCAACTTCCACGTGGCAGGCGACCTCGAGGACTACCACCCCTACCGCGCCATTCCCGACCACGCCGACAGTTGGGACGCATGGTCGCGTGAGTTCGCCAGCCGCCAGAGCAACTGGATCTGGGCGCAGGACTATCTGCACGAACGCCGCCCTGACCTGCCGCTGATCGTCTCTGAGTTCGGCAACTGGGGGCTGCCCGACCCGGCGGAGATTCAAGAAAAGGGCGCCGATCCCTGGTGGTTCGAGACGGGCCACGAGTGGGGCGATGGCATCGTCTATCCGCACGCCATGCCACAGCGCTTTGTCGATCATGGGCTGGACGTGGTCTTCGGCACGCTGGGAGCCTTCACGCGTGCGGCGCAGGCGCACATGGCGCGCAGCCTGCACTACGAGATCACCACGATGCGGCTACTGCCGGAGATCGCCGGCTATATCATCACCGAGTTCACCGACGTGCATTGGGAGTGCAACGGTCTGCTCACGATGCAGCGCAAGATCAAGCACGGTCTGGACACGATCTTCGCGCCGCTCAACCAGGACAACGTCGTGGCGCTGCGTCCGCAACGCTGGAGCGGCAGGCCCGGCGACTTGCTGACGGTGGAGGTGCGCGCGTTTGGCGTCGATGGCGCAGGCAGTCACGGCGTGATCGCCTGGCGCGCCGGCGACGCCCACGGCCAGCTAGACGCACCCGGCGGCACGGTCGCCGTGCCGCTCATTGCGCCGGGCATGGTCACGCTGGAAGCGCGCTGGCTGGCTGATGACGGCGCAGTGATTGCCAGCAACCAGATCGAGCTGGCTTGCATCGCCACGCCAAAGTGCGAAGGCGCACTGGCGGTGCTCGATGACCCGGCGCTGGCGGCGACGTTGCGCCAGTTGGGCTACAGGGTCAGCGAGGGGTTGACCGACGACAGAGCGACTTTGCTCGTCGCACGACGTTACACGAAGGCGCTCGAAACCGCCGTGCAGCAAGGCGCGCATCTGCTCCTGCTGGTGGGCGAGCCGACGCCGGGCGATCAAGAGAGCCTCCGCCTGCCCGCCGGCGCTGTGATTGCACGCGAGGGCACGCCGTGGCAGGGCGACTGGGCGACGGCGTTCTCGTGGATCAGGAAGCAGGGCGCGTTTGCAACGTTGCCGGGCAGCCCGCTGCTGGAGATGGAGTACGCGGCGGTGATGCCAGATTATGTCCTGGTAGGACTGCCGATGTGGGCCTATCGCACGCACAGTTGGGCCGGGCTGGCGCTGGGCTGGATTCACAAACCTGTCTCGCTGCTGGCGGAGATGCCCTACGGCAAGGGCAAGGTGGCGCTCACGACCTTCAAGCTCAACGCGCAGACGTTGGCGGCAGACGCCGTGGCGCAGGCGATCTGGGCAGGGGCGCTGAGGCTTCTACAACATCATTGACGCCTGGGCTTTCATGGGGGCCGCTTCAAGTTGGCGAGCCAAGAGTCTGCATCGTCTGTCATGCTGGCTGCGATGACAGGCGCTAGACGCTCCCAACTCGCAGCACAATCCTTTCGTCGAGCGCACATGGAGCAGATAGAATCGTCTACAAGGTAGGTTCTTCATCCACAAAAAACTGGTC
>DMDA01000062.1:39044-52255 GCA_003451595.1 Chloroflexota bacterium
CTGACCAGTTTTTTGTGGATGAATGCTGAGCAACGCCATCAACGCGTGGGATGCATCGGCATGACGACGTGCAAGAACTCTTTGTCGCCCATACCGACGGGGCGGATCGTGCCAGGACGGGTGGGCTGCGTCGTCTCAATCACGACCTGTGGTTCGTCGATCTGGCTGAGCACGTCGATCAGATATTTAGCGTTGAAAGAAATTTCCAGATCGTCACCCTCGACCATCGCTTCCAACTCATTGACGCTGTCACCCATTTCTGTGCTGGTGGCCGCCAGGCTGACATGCCCGCTCGTCACACCGTTGGCCGGCTGAATCTTAAGACGGACGATGTTGGCATTGTCGCGCGCAAAGAGGAAGGCCACACGCACCGCTTTGAGCAGCGCCGCCGTATCCACCACCGTGCGGGTTGTATATGTCTTGGGGATAATGGCGCGGTAGTCTGGGAAGTTAGCGTCGATCAACTGACTCGCCATTTCGACGCGATGGAACGCGCCGCCCTTGCTCTCGCCGCTCTTCCCCCAAATCTGGAAGAGAATCTGGTTGCGCTCTTGTGTCACAAGCACCTGCACCGATCGCGACTCGTCGGCGTCGGCGCTGATGCGCGCCAGTTCACTCAGGCTACGAGCGGGGACAATCACGGTCGTCGGTGCGTCGGGCAGGCTGCCATCCACCGTAGCACTGCGCACGCTGAGCCGGTAACCATCTGTGGCCGCCATTGTCACGCGCCCTTCCTTGAAGGTGACTTCGACGCCGGTCAGCGTGGGACGACTCTCATCGGTGGAGGCGGCAAAGACGACCTGATCCACCATCTTGCGCAGGCCAGTCGAGGGCAGCTCGATGTGCAACGGCGTGGCGCCACTGCTCTCGCCACCGGTGATGCCCTCGATCGTGGGGATGATCGGGAAGCTGGCGGCGTCAATCCCTTTCATGTTGGCGTCAAATGAAGCACAGCGCACCTTGAGCGTCTGTGTGCGCACCGTCAGTTCCATGTCGATGCGCTCAGGCGGCAGACTGTTTACAAACTCAGCCAACAAGCGCGCTGGCACCGTGATCGAGCCTGGGTCTTCCACCTTGGCGCCAATCCAGCAGGTGACGCCGATCTCCAGGTTGGTGGCGGCCAGCCGTAGTTGATTGTCACTCGCATCGAGCAGTATGTTCGCCAACACCGGCATCGTTGAGCGCGACGAAATTGCACGCCCAACAATAGCAAGACCTTTAGCCAGGTTTTCTTGAAGACAACTTACCCGCACGACGCCCTCCGTATTTCGTTGCTAGAGATGTTGCTAGAGATCATGAATCTGTTGTTTTCGTTTCGCTCAGTCGAGGAGTGAGCAGGAAGCTGGCCTCACGATCTCCTGCTCTATACGATTTCTGCAAGTATACACTACCAATACGCCAAATACGAATCAGCTTGAGTCATGCAGGAATTTGGCGATCTGGCTCGCGCGTGAAATGATCAAAGAGACAGACGTTGCCCAATTGAGATGTGAGCGCACCTACTCGCCTTCCACATGCCCACTTCCAATGCGTTACTGCCTGTTAGGTTGGTTGCGCAGCTTCTCAGAGGCCGCGAACTACCCGAAAGCTGTAATGATGTCACGTAACAATCCAGAAGCGTTCAGATAGGAGTCCCTTATGCCCAGAGCACATCGAGAAACACATCGCACCGAACGGATTGGCTGGTTGCGCGCTGCAGTCTTGGGCGCCAACGATGGCATTGTCTCCACAGCCAGCCTGGTGGTTGGCGTCGCCGCTGCCAGCACCGGGCGCAACGAGGTGCTGGTGGCCGGGGTCGCAGGGCTGGTCGCTGGCGCCATGTCGATGGCGGCCGGCGAGTATGTGTCGGTCAGCTCGCAGGCCGACACCGAACAGGCAGATTTGACGCGCGAACGCACGGAACTGGCAACCATGCCAGAATTCGAACTCAACGAGCTGACCGAAATCTATGTAAAGCGTGGCCTGGAACCAGCGTTGGCGCAGCAGGTCGCCGCCCAGCTCATGGCCAACGACGCCCTGACCGCCCACGCCCGCGACGAGCTGGGCATCTCTGAGGTCACAACGGCGCGACCAGTGCAGGCGGCATTTGCCTCAGCCGCCACCTTTGCCGTGGGTGCGGCGCTTCCGCTGCTGGTTGTACTTCTGGCGCCCGAAACCGGCTTGGTCTACACCGTCTCAATCACATCGCTGATCTTCCTGGCGCTGCTCGGCGTTCTGGCGGCGCGCGCAGGCGGCGCCCCTGTGCTTAAGGCCGCCCTACGTGTGACCTTCTGGGGGGCGCTGGCGATGGGGTTGACAGCCGCAGTGGGCGCACTCTTTGGCACGGTGGTATAGAACCTGCTCTAGGCTGCAGATCATCGCCGTCGATATGAATGACGCCGTGACCACCGATGGCGATGACCTGCCGGGAAAACCTTCTCCCGAAAAGGAAACGCCTCTGGTTTTGGGCTGTGCTTTAAGCTGGTGGCGCCAGCAAACGCTTGCCCCAACCATGAAGTGGCCGCCTGGCTTTTTCCCAACTGGACAACCCTCCCGTGAGTCCCTATAATGTGTCGCTATTAGCAGTGTCATGGCAGCAGCCCGGAAAGGCGCTCTGCCACTGGGATAGCGCCAGACCATTTCTGTCGGTTCCTCATGTCGTCAAATATCGTCAAGTAGTCAAGAGAAGGAAAGTGACAATGCGAAACTCACGTCATTTTGTGCTGCTCGTTGTCTTGCTGCTGGGTCTCCTGGCAGGGTGCACGGCGCCCGCTCCGGCCACGACCGAACAACAGGCGCCTGCAGCCGCGCCGGCAGCGGCTCAGCCAGCCGCTGCGCAGCCGGCTGGCAACCAGGTTGTCATTGCGCCAGGGCAGCCGATCCGCATCGGCGGCTCATTTGCATTGACCGGCCCCATCCCCGATCCAGGCAAGGATATTCGCCAGGCCGCCGAGATCGCCATTGACGAGCTGAACGCTGCCGGCGGCGTCGAAGGCTTTCTCTTCGAACTGGTGGCGGAAGATGGCGCCTGCTCAGGCGACCAGGGCACGGTGGTAGGCAACAAATTTGCCGCCGATCCCACCATTGTGGCCGTGACTGGCGGCACTTGCTCCGGTGAGACGATCGGCCTCAAGCCAATTCTGCTCAAAGCGCGCATTCCCTTTGTCTCCCCCAGCGCCACCAACCCGGATGTCGTCAGCGCCGACTGTGACGTGTGCAATCGCGTGGCGTTGAGCGATGCGCTGCAAGGCGAGGTGGATGCTGACTTTGTCTTCAACACGCTGGGGCTGAAGAAAGTCGCTGCGATGCATGACAACTCTGACTACGGCAAGGGTCTGGCCGAAATCTTCCAAAACGCCTTCACGAAGCTCGGTGGCGAAGTGAGCAGCTTCGAAGGCGTCCAGGTTGGCGACACCGACTTCCGCGCCGCACTGGCGAAGATCGGCGCCAATCAACCTGAACTGGTCTACTTCGGCGGTTATTCGACAGAAGCGGCGCTGATTGCCCAGCAGATGCGCGAAAGCGCCGGGCTGGAGAATGCCAAATTCATGAGCGTTGACGGCGCCTACACGCAACAGTACTTGCAGGCAGCCGGCGCCGCCGCCGAGGGCACCTACATGTCCTTCGTGGCGGGTGACGCGCAGGCAGAGAAGCTGGCCGCCTTCACCGAAGCATACGTCGCCAAGTTTGGCGTCGAACCGAGCCAGCTTGGGCCATTCCACGGCCAGTCGCACGACTCGGTGATAGTCATTGCCGACGCCATCAAGCGCACGGCGCAGGTGGATAGCGCTGGCAACCTGGTCATCGACCGCGAAGCGTTGATCAAGGCCATCCGCGCCACGGCGGGGCTGGAAGGCATCACCGGCACGTTGACGTGCGACGCCATGGGTGAATGTGGCGCCGGCGGCGTGCAGATCTTCATCGTCGAAAACGGCGAGTTCAAGCAGATCGCCGGTTTCGGTCTGGAATAATCTTCTCGAAGGCCGTTGTGGGGATCAAGGATCTCCACAACGGCCTTCCACCGCAGAAGCGACATAGATGCATCATGACTTCTACAATCCGTTCTTCCACATCGTATCGAGTCCGCCGTCAGGCTGCAACGACGCGTTGGGTTGTGCGTGGGCTAGGGCTGATCGGGCTTGCATTGCTCGTGTGGCGCGTCGTCACCGTAGGACTCGCTGAGAGCTATCCACTCAGCTTCTGGATTTCCCAGGCGCTGAACGGGCTGGTGCTAGGCGGCGTATATGCGCTGGTGGCGTTAGGCTACACCCTGGTCTATGGCATCTTGCTGATGATCAACTTTGCGCATGGTGAAGTGATGATGATCGGCGCCTTTACCGGCGTGTTCGCCCTGCAATTTTTCACTGCGCTAGGGTGGATGTCAGGGCCAACGACAATGGTTGTCCTGGCGCTGCTCTTGATCGCCGCCGCTGGCATGCTCGGTTCGATTGTGACAGGGGTAACATTGGAGCGAGTAGCCTACCGACCGCTGCGCGGCGCGCCTCGACTCGTGCCGTTAATCAGCGCAATCGGCGCCTCGCTCTTCCTCCAGTATTCTGTGCTGCTCGTATTTGGCGTCAGCCCACGCACCTACACCCGGCCACCACTGCTGGAAGGCGGTTTTCGCGTCGGTGACGTGTTTGTGCCCTATACAGGCGTGATCATTTTTGTCTTGTCGTTGTTGTTGATGCTGGCGCTCTACCTGATCGTGCAGCGTACGAAGCTCGGCAAAGCGATGCGCGCCGTAGCCGAGGACAAGGGCACAGCAGCCTTGATGGGCATCGATGTCGATCGCGTCATTGTCTTCACTTTCATCCTCAGCGCAGCGCTGGCTGGCGCTGCAGGCGTGATGTTGGGTTTTCACAACACAGTCGTCAAATTTAACAGCGGCTTCGTGCCAGGGCTAAAAGCTTTTACGGCAGCCGTACTCGGTGGTATTGGCAATATTCCCGGCGCCATGGTCGGCGCGCTGCTATTGGGATTGATTGAAGCCATCGGCCCCAGCGCGTTGGGCATCCCTACCGAATACAAGGATATCATCGCGTTTTCCGTTCTGGTCATCGTGCTGATTTTCCGACCGTCCGGGTTGCTAGGCGAAGTCGTCAGCGAAAAGAAGGCATAAGCGTCATGCGGTTGCGATCTTTCCAACGCGGGTTGCGCATCGGCGCTATCGCCTTTGCCATTCTCACTTATTTGATTCTGATCGGGTTGCCAACACGGCTTGGCGTCGTGGCGATGCCGGTGTTAGCGCTGCTGACAGCGCTAATCTTCTGGGTGGCGCTGCGAGGTGGGAAGTCCAAACAAGCGCTTGCCTACCGGGCGCCCGCGCCATTGTTACTGACGGGCGCAACGGCAGGCTTGGTGGCAGGGCTACTCACCGCAGCGCTAATCGCCGGGTTTGCGCGGTTGCTGGCTGCGGGGGTCAATGTGCAGCCGTACCTGGATAAGATTGTTCCCATGAACATTGCGGCGCTCTATGGTGTGATGCCGGGCGCAGTCGTGACAGGCGATTTGCCTGCATGGAGCTGGCTCTGGCAGGCGATACTCCTCACACTGGCAGGCATCGTCGGAGTGCTTTTAGTGTTGAGTGAACGCGCCTTGCGGCAACGCACGTGGTCGACTGGCGGAACGCTGCGCTGGTTGACCATCCTGCTGCCTTTCATTTTACTGACGTTCGTCATCTGGCTGGGCAATCCCGACGTCACACTGGGTGGCAACAATCGTGGTACATTGCGGCTGTTGGCGGCGATGGCAGCCATCGGCAGCGCGCTCTTTGCCTTGCGTGCGGCGCGTCCCGGTCGTGAACAGCGCGTTCTGGCGCTGCTGCTGTTGCTCGGATTGGCCTACTTACCCTTTACGCTCGACCAATTCCAGAACTCGGTTATGGGCATCGTCTTCATCTTTGTGATGATGGGTCTTGGCCTCAACATTGTCGTTGGCTTTGCCGGCCTACTCGACCTGGGCTATGTCGCCTTTTTTGCAATTGGCGCATATGTTTACGCCTTCCTGTCGGCGCCTTTTGCCTCGCCAGCCTTTTCAGCGCTGCTGACGAGCCTGGGCATTCCTGCCGATGGCCCGCTGATTAGTTTTTGGGCGGCGATTCCAATCACAATGCTGACGGCAGGGCTGGGCGGCGTGCTGTTAGGCATCCCTGTGTTGCGGCTGCGCGGCGACTATCTGGCGATCGTTACGTTAGGGTTTGGCGAGATTATCCGGCTTTTCATGCTCAACATGTCGGACTTGACCAATGGGCCGCGCGGCCTGCTCAATGTTGCGCCACCTTATCTGTTTGGCTATAGCCTGGGCAACCCGCGCGACATCTTCATCCTGGCGTTGCTGGGCGCAGGTGTGATCGCCTTTGCCGCCTATCGGCTGGATGGCTCGCGGCTAGGGCGCGCCTGGATCGCGATGCGCGAGGACGAGGATGTCGCGCAGGCAACCGGCGTCAATCTGGTGCAGACCAAGTTGCTGGCGTTTGCCATTGGCGCCCTCTTTGCCGGGTTGGCCGGCCAATTGTACGCAGCGCGCCAGACCAACATCTTTCCCGATAACTTCACGTTATTCGTATCAGTCGATACATTGTCGCTGGTGATCGTCGGTGGCATGGGGAGCATCCCAGGCGTCGTATTGGGTGCGCTGGCGCTGAAAGGGTTGCCTGAAGTGCTGCGCGGCATCGACGAATACCGCATCGTCACCTTCGCCGCCTTGCTGGTGGTCATGATGATCGTGCGGCCGGAAGGCATCCTGCCTTCGACGCGCCGGAGACGCGAACTGCATGATATAGGCGGTCCTGCGTCAGAATCGGCGGCGCTGGAACCAGCCCTTCCCTCCGACTACCGCACGCTTGATGGAGGAAAACCCTGAGATGGCACTGCTCGAAGCACAGGCGGTAACAAAGATTTTCGGTGGGCTGGTGGCCGTCGGCGGCGTCGATCTGACCGTCGAAGAACGCGCGATCGTGAGCTTGATCGGCCCCAACGGCGCCGGCAAGACCACCTTCTTCAACTGCCTCACCGGTCTCTATCGTCCGGAAGAAGGCGACATCCTCTTCGACGGCGTCTCGCTGGTGGGATTGCGCCCGGATCAGATCATTGCGTTGGGAATGGCGCGCACTTATCAGAACATTCGCCTCTTTGGCAGCATGACAGCCATCGAGAATGTGCTGGTGGGGCAACATGTACGCCTGCGCTCCACGCCTCTCGGCGCCATCTTTCAGTCGCCGGCCACACGACGCGAAGAACAACGCGCCGAGCAACACGCGCGTGAATTGCTGGCTTTTGTCGGGCTGACGGGCAAAGGCGACATGGTGGCCAAGAATCTCCCCTACGGCGATCAACGCCTCCTAGAGGTGGCGCGCGCGCTGGGCAGCCGCCCCAAGCTGCTCCTGCTCGACGAACCGGCGGCCGGTATGAACCCACGTGAAACTGACGCCATGATGGCCCTGATTCACCGTCTGCGCGACGAACTCGGCATCACCATCTTGCTCATCGAACACGACATGAAAGTCGTTATGTCTATCTCAGACCGTGTGAGCGTGCTCGACTACGGCAAGAAGATTGCTGAGGGACGCCCCGACGAAGTGCGCAATGACCCACGCGTCGTCGAGGCTTATCTGGGCGCCGGTGTGCTGGCGGGTCACAACGCGTAAACAAAGGAGCTTGCACCCATGTTGGTGCTCGACCAGATTCACACCTACTACGACCGTATCCACGCCTTGAAGGGCGTCTCCTTGACGGTGGAGCGGGGCGAGATTGTCACCCTCATCGGCTCCAACGGCGCGGGCAAAACCACAACGCTGCGCACGATCAGCGGGCTACTCAAGCCGCGCGCGGGCAACATTCTGCTGGAAGGCGCCCCGATCGACGAACTCCCCGCGCACGAGATCACGCGGCTGGGCATCTCACAATCTCCTGAAGGACGCCGCATCTTTGCCCGGCTGACGGTGGAAGAAAATCTAGAAATGGGCGCCTTTGCGCGCAGCGACAAGGCCGGCATTCGCCAGGATATGGCGCGCGTGCTCGAACTCTTCCCGCGACTGCGCGAACGGCTGCATCAACGCGGGGGCACGCTCTCCGGCGGCGAACAGCAGATGCTGGCGATGGGACGTGCGCTCATGAGTCGCCCGCGCCTATTGCTGCTCGACGAACCTTCGATGGGGCTGGCGCCGCTGTTGGTGGAGCAGATTTTTCAGATCATCCGCAATATCAACGAACAGGGCGTGACCATCCTACTCGTGGAACAAAACGCCCACGTTGCGCTCTCGATTGCGCATCGCGCCTACGTCATGGAAACCGGCGCCATCGTGCTCGCAGGGCCGGCCGCCGATGTGCTGGCCAGCCCTCAAGTGCGTGAAGCCTATCTAGGCGGATAACTATCTGGGCGGATAACAAGGAGACCCGTCATGCCGCGACCGCTGCTCGACTCACCTTATCTCTATGGTTTCCACGACCCCGGCGGCGAGCAGATCATGGCAGACGCCGGGCGCCGCGGTTGGATTCTCTTCACCGAGGCCATCGGCAGCGATCCCAATGATGGCAGCGGACGCGACTACCGCCCCTGGAGCGACCAGGACTTTGGCGTGATCTGCCGCATCAACAACGGCTACGGCAGCGTCGGCACGATCCCCCCCCCTGACCGTTACCCAGATTTTGCGCGCCGCGTCGCCAATTTTGTTGCCGCCAGCCCCGGCTGTCGCATCTGGATTATCGGCAACGAAATGAATCACAGCCAGGAGTGGCCGGATGTCAGTGCTGCCAGTTCCCTGCGCGCAGCCGTTGTCGCTGCTGAGACGACTCTGGCGGCCACCCTTGCCCAAGACCCGACCGGACACGGCAGCGCCAGCCGCTTCAGTGCACTGGCCCCCGCTCCAGTCAGCGTTGCCGCCGCCGGACGCCAGCCGATCCTACCGGCGGACTATGTGCGCTGCTTTCAATTGTGCCGGGCGGCGATCCGAGCCTTGCCAGGTCACGCCGACGATCTGGTCGTTGTCGGGGCAGTGGCGCCGTGGAACGCCGAGACAACTTATCCCGGCAACTCGACCGGCAACTGGATTCGCTACTTTACCGACATTCTCGAGGGTTTGGGCGCTAACGGCTGCGATGGCATCGCGCTGCACACCTACACACATGGCAGCGACCCGGCGCTGATCACCAGTACGGCAACGATGAATCCGCCCTTCGAGGCCTACTATTTCAACTTCCTGGCCTATCGCAATTTCATGACCGCCATCCCTGCCGCACACCGCAACCTGCCCGTCTTCATCACCGAGACCGATCAGGATGTGCCGTGGCTGAATGCCAACAACGGCTGGGTGCAGGCAGCCTACGCCGAAATCAACAACTGGAATCAGCAGCCTGGTGCACAGCAGATTCGTTGCCTGCTGCTCTATCGCTGGTCGCGTGCCGACCAATGGTACATCGAAGGCAAATACGGCGTGATCGACGACTTCCGCTCAGCGCTGACGTTCGGCTATCGCTGGAAGGAGCCGCCGCCCAAGCCCGCCAAGTATCAGGTTGGCGACGTCGTGCGCACGCTTGAGGCGGTCAACTTGCGCGCTGCGCCGGGCGGCCAGATCATCGGCGTCATACCGGCGGGCGTCCAGGCGACAATCCGTAGCACGCCCTATGTGATGACCGGCGGGCTGCCCTTTTGGGCGGTGCGTGTGCTCTTTGCAGGTCAGGTGCACAATGGTTGGCTGGCGCAATATACGCTCGACGGCGTCTCATTACTAATGCGTGAAACCTTTGGCACGCTACGTCCGGCGGCGTACAAGGCAGGCGACAACGTGCGCACACTGGAGGTTGTCAACTTCCGCAGCCAGCCGGCGGGCGCCGTGGTGGGGGTGCTGCCACGTGCGACGACGCTCACCATCACCGACCCGATCTTCGTGATGGCGGCGGGCGTGCCCTTCTGGGCGGTGCGCGGCGTCGTCAACGGCGCTTTCACCGATGGTTGGGTGGCGCAATACACGCAGACCGGCATCGTGCTGCTCGAATCGTTCCAGCCGGTGACGGCCGCTGCGGCGCCGGTAGCACCCTCCGCCGCCGTCAGCGGTGCATTTGCCTTGGGTGACGAGGTGCGCATCCGCACTGCGGCCAGGTTGCGCCGTTCGCCGGGTGTCACAAACAAACCCGCCAACGACACACTGGCGATAGTCCCCCCGGACACCGTGATGACTATCTCTGGCGGCCCCACGCGCGCCGACGCCATGACCTGGTGGCGGCTGGTGGGGACGCTGCCCAAGCTTGGCCGTGCGGAAGGCTGGATGGCGGAGAAGTTGCCCGATGGCGAACGCCTGTTAGAGCTGATGGCGCCTGCGCCGCCCGCCATCGATTTGCCGGGCTATACTTTCACCGCCGGCGACCGTTTCCGCACGACGACGCTAGTGCGGATGCGCCGCACGCCAGGCGTCTTCGGCAAAGATGAATCCGACATCGTGGCCGACATTGCGCCGGGCATCGAAGGCGCCATCATCACTGGTCCGGCCGCGGCGGACGGCCTGACGTGGTGGCAGGTCGAGATTCGCGCTGGCGATGGGCGACGCTTCGCCGGCTGGATGGCCCAGGCCGCCAGCGACGGCGAAGTCCTGCTGCAAAAGCTTACCACCCCAACGCTGCCGCCCGGTTTCCACGTAGGCGATCTGGTGCAGACGACCGATTTCGTCAATGTGCGCCGCGCGCCTGGCACGGTCAACAAGCCTGCCGACGACGTGCAGGGCGCTCTGCGCCCACGCACCACCGTAGTATTGCTCGATGGGCCACAGACTGCTGATGGACTGACCTGGTGGCGCGGCGGCGCAATTGTTACGCCGCCAGGGGTGGAGGTGCGCGGTTGGATGGCGCAGACTGTGCCGGGCTTGGGCGACCTGCTTGCTCCACCCGCCAAATTGCCAGGCACGGCAATTCCCGACCCGGTGAACAGCGTCTATCTGCACCCGCCCTTTGCTGGTCGTCATCCCATCGGCCAGCTATGGGGCGAAAATTCGTCCTTCTACGCTCGCTTCAACTACGATGGCGTACCGCTGTTGGGGCACAACGGCGTCGACTTTTCCACGCCTGAAGGCACGCCCCTCTTTGCTGTCGATGACGGTGCGGTGCGGCAAGTGGGGTTTGACCCGGAAGGCTTCGGCAACTACATTCTGCTGACGCACGCCTGGGGTGAGTCACTCTACGCCCACCTTGCCGCCGTCGATGTTGCGCCCGAACAGCCGGTCGTGCGCGGACAGGGCATCGGTCGTTCTGGCAACACCGGGGGCAGCAGTGGCCCACACCTGCACTTCGCCATCCGCATCAATCCCTACCAACGCAATGACGGCTGGGGGGGCTTCAGCGACCCGCTACCCGCTCTGCCGCCAGGCGCTTATGTGCTGCCCGACTACATCCTTGACCCTGCCCCCGCACAGGCTGCTGTGGCTGTGTCCGCGTCCGAAGCACCGGCGACGTCTGCGCGCCTGGCGCCATCCGCCATGGGGGAAGACAGCGCGCGACCGTAAAAAATGAGTCATCCCAAAGTTTGGGATGACTCAAGTCAAAAGGAGCGCCGTCTACGAGCGATTTGCTTATTCGGGCACGGTCGGCAGGTCGTTGTCCAGTTCGGGGAAGCCGGCGACAGGCTCCGTCCACAGCTTGCCGTCGAGATAGTCCTGCAGGTTTTCCGGCGTCACCACCACGGAGGGGGTGAGGATGATCTGCGGCACTTCCTCGCCGTTGAAGATTTTCTCCATCGTGTCGATCACGGTGACGCCCATGCGCACCGGGTCGACGCCGAGCGTGGCGCTGAATTTGCCTTCCTTGAGCAGGTCGAGCGTGGGCTGGTTGCCGTCAATGCCGACCGCAAAGAAATCCTGATTGATCACCAAACCTAACTGCTCGGCAGCCAGCGCGGCGCCGATCGCCATTTCGTCGCTGTTGCCGTAGAAGACGTCGATGTCTGGATTTGCCTGCAGCGCGATGGTTGCGACTTCCGACCCCTTGGTGCGCAGCCATTCCGCCGTCTGCTCGCCGACAACCTCAACATTCGGGCAGTTCTTTGCCAAACCCGCCTTGAAGCCGCCGGTGCGGCGATGCGAGAAGATGCTGTCGATGCCAAGCAGGATGAAGACCTTGCCCGTGGTCTCGGCAGGTGTGCTGTTGTATTTCTTGGCGATCAACTCGCAGGTGTACGCCGCCAACTTTTCAGCGCCGCCCCACTGGTCATAGCCGATGTAGGCGTTGACTTCACCCTCGGAGAAGGGGGTGATGAAGTTGTGCGCCAGGATCGGAATGCCTTTCTCGTTGGCGGCTTTGACGGCAGTGATCGCTGAGTCGGTGCCGATGGGGTTAATGCTGATCGCTTCAACGCCTTTTTCGAGCAGCTGTTGCACGGTGGTCACAAATGCCTGGAAATCGCCTTCGCTGGCTGGCGCCTGGACATCGATCGTCCAGCCTAGCTCCTGGCTGCGCGCGGTTGCGCCATCGACCATCGCCACGTGGAAGGGACTGGTCAACGCTGGCGGCACAAACCCGACGTAGCGACCGCCCGCGGCTGGAGCCTCGCTGACCGCTTCGGTGGCGGCGGCTGGCGCCTCGGCAGCGGGCGCTGCCGCCGGCACGGTGCAGCCGGTCACCACCAACGCCAGGATGAGCAGAATGCTGAAGAGTGACAAGAACCGTTTGCGTTGCATAATCATCTCCTTGATTGAACAGAACCGGTTTATCGACAGAGAGGCAATCCTCTCTCTGTTTCGGCAACTCAAGTGCGTGGTCGGTTGAAGCGCAGCCACTTGACATCGCCGCGACGGATCACATCGAGCGCCACCGCCAGCACGATGATGGCGCCGATCACGATCTCCTTGGCGTTGGAGGGTACGCTCATGTAGACCAGCCCCGCCTCGACCACACGGATGATGAAGACGCCGATCAGCGTGCCCCAGATGCCGCCGATGCCGCCCGATAGCGCCGTACCGCCGATCACCACCGCCGCCACCGAGATCAGCGTCATGTTGGTGCCGTTTTGATACGCGCCCGACTGCAATCGCCCCATCACCAGGATGCCGCCGACTGCCGCCAGCAGACCGCTGATGCCGTAGATGAAGACCTTCGTGCGATCGACATTGATGCCGGACAGGCGCGTCGCCGTCTCGTTGCCGCCGATAGCGTAGGTATAGCGGCCAAACTTGGTGTGTTTCAGCACGATCCAAAGCAGGAAATAGATAATGAGCACAATGACAAACGGCATCGGCACACGCAAGCCAA
>DMDA01000062.1:52488-56466 GCA_003451595.1 Chloroflexota bacterium
CCCAGGGTGACGATCAGCGGGTTCATGTTCATGCCGGTGATGATCAAGCCCTGAAACATGCCGATCGCCAGTCCGGCGGTGAGCGCCACCAGGACTGCCTGCCAGTCGCTGATGCCAAAGGCAATCTGACCGCCGGCCACGTTGGTGCCTGCAATCAGGATAGCGGCGGTGACGCCGGCAAAGGAGACCATCGCCTCCACCGACAGGTCGATGCCGCCCGTGAGGATGACAAAGGTCTGGCCTGCGGCCACCACGCCGATGGCGGCCGCCTCTAGCCCTAGCAACATCAGGCTGGTGGGCGAGCGAAACGGCGGTGAGAGCACCCACAAAATGCCGATCAAGAGCATCAACACCAGCAAGGGGCCGGTTGCTGCCAGCGCACGGCGTAACACCTGGAAGGTCTCGCTGCGTTCACCAGGTGGGGAGATCGTTGTTTCGCTCATGCCACACTTGCCTCGAAAAGTTTCGACCGTTCGATTTCCGCCGCTGCCATGCCGGTCGCCAGCTCCATGATGCGTTCCTGGTTGGCTTCATCCCGATTGAGGAAACCGGCGACGCGCCCCTCGTGGATGACCATGATGCGGTCGCTCATGCCCAGCACTTCGGGCAGTTCGGAGCTAATCATCAAAATGGCGACGCCGCGCTTTGCCAGGTCATTCATCAGGCGATAAATCTCCACTTTGGCGCCGACATCGATGCCACGCGTTGGTTCATCAAAAATCAGCACCTTGGGGTTGGTCGCCATCCACTTTGCTAGCACAATCTTTTGTTGATTCCCACCAGAAAGATTCATCACCTGTTGCTGCTGGCTTGGCGTCTTGATCGCCAGGCTCTCGATGTAATTGCCCGCGATGGCCTGCTCCTGGCGGGCATTGGTGAACAGTCCGCGTGTCAGGCGACCAAGCGCCGCCAGCGTCACGTTGTCGCGCACCGACATCAACAGCACCAGCCCTTGCGTTTTGCGATCTTCGGTCAACAGCGCAATGCCGTGGCGGGCGGCGTCGCGTGGACTGCGAATACGCACCTCTCTGCCCTCCACAAAGATGCGCCCGCCGTCGATCGGGTCGGCGCCGAAGATGGCGCGCACCAGTTCCGTGCGGCCGGCGCCAACCAGCCCGGCGATGCCCAAAATTTCGCCAGCGTAGGCGCTGAAGCTGATGTCGTGCAGCTTCCCAGCCTGCTGCAACCCTTCGACGCGCAACATCTCCTTGCCGCGCGGCGCGACCTCTTTGGGAAACTGCTCCGCCAGATCGCGCCCCACCATCAGCTGAATCAATCGATCTACGGTCAGGTCTGCGGCTGGCTGCGTCGTGATGCGCCTGCCATCGCGCAGCACAGTGGTGCGGTCGGCAATGGCAAAGGTCTCCTCCAGGTGGTGGCTGATGTAGATGATCGCCACGCCCTCCGCTTTCAACTCGGCGATGATCGCAAAGAGATCGTCGATCTCACGCACGCTGAGCGATGAGGTCGGCTCATCCATGATGATCAGGTCAGCTTTGTGGTGCAGCGCTTTGGCCACCTCAACCATCTGTTGACGCCCCACGCCCAACGAGTTGACCGGTGCGCGCGGGTCGATATCGAGATGCAGCTTTGCCAGTAACCGCCGCGCCTCTTGATGCATTCCTTGCCAGTCAAGTAGACCGCCGCGCGACCATTCACTGCCGAGGAAGATATTCTCGGTGACAGAGAGATAGGGAACCTGGTTTAGTTCCTGATAGATGGTGACGATGCCGGCATCCTGCGCCTGGCGCGGCGTGCGGAAGTGCACGGGCGCGCCCTTGAAGATGACTTCACCGGCATCCGCCTGGTAGACGCCGGACAGAATCTTCATCAACGTGGATTTGCCCGCGCCATTTTCGCCGACCAGCGCATGCACCTCGCCGCGTTGTACATCAAAATCGACCGCTTTGAGCGCCTGCACGCCAGGGAAGGTTTTAACGATGCCGCGCATCTGCAGCAAGCCTGCGTTGGCTACGCGCAGGGGCGCTCCACCCACCTCGCTCAGATTCCTGGTTTGCATAGGTCTATTTTAGTGGCTAGTGAAACAAGGGAAAAACGGCGTTGACAATCATGCCGAAGCGTCGTACAATTTTCTTAAAACGTTTTAATCATAGTGATTCTATCATACCTCCGATCGGGCTGTCAATTGTTTGTTTAGCTCTGTTCGTGGCGAGCCGACTGGATGCCTTGCCAAGGCGAAGGGGGAATCACCTGGAGGCATCGCCGGGGAAGCATAACAGCGATAATATCGCCACTACCCAATGTCAAAGTGCTCATGGAACGCAGCCATCCAGTAACGATCGTTGATGTAGCAGAGCGCGCTGGTGTGTCGCCAGGCACAGTGTCGAATGTGCTGACGGGGAAGCGTCCGGTAGCGGAGTCAACGCGCCAGCGCGTGCAGCGCGCCGTGGAAGAACTTGGCTATCAGCCAAACTTGCTGGCGCGCAGCCTGGTCAACCGCAGCAGCAACACACTGGGAGTCGTCGCCTACGGGCTGGAGTATTACGGCCCTTCGCGCACGCTGGTCGGCATTGAACGGCAGGCGGCGGAACTCGGCTACTCGCTGTTACTCGATCTGCTGCATCGCCCCGACGACCAGGATGTGGACGCCGTGCTTGCCGAGCTGACGGCGCGCCGCGTCGATGGCATCATTTGGGCTGTGCACGAGGTCGGCGACAATCACGCCTGGATCGACGAAACGCGGCTGCATAGCCTCCCGCCGATGATTTTCCTCACGATGGAGCAGCGCCCCGGCGCCGCCATCGTCGCCACTGATAACCGCGCTGGCGCACGCCTGGCCACACAGCATCTGATCGACGCGGGACGCCGCACCGTTGGCATTCTCACCGGGCCAACCAGTTGGTGGGAGGTGCGGGAGCGGCTAGCAGGTTGGCGTAACGCGCTGGAGGCTGCCGGTCTGGAAGCATCGCCTGCGCTGATTGCCGAAGCCGACTGGACGGCGGCGGCAGGCGAAGCGGCGCTCAAAGCGCTGCTGGTGCGTCGCCCGGATATCGATGCAATCTTTGCCTGCAACGACCAAATGGCGTTAGGCGCCCTGCACTGCTGTCTTGCCGCCGGGCGGCGCGTACCACATGATATCGCCATCGTCGGTTTCGACAATACGCCGGAATCTGCCTTCTTTTGGCCCGCGCTTACAACGGTGCGCCAGCATCTGGCCGAGCTAGGACGTCTGGCTGTCAATGAATTGCACCGCCAGATCGAGGCGCAGCAGCAAGGCGCCACCCTGACGCCAGCCAGGCATCTACTCCATCCGGAGTTGATTGTGCGCGCGAGTTCGGGGGGCGCCGGGTAGCCGCCAGAGCCGAAGCATAGCTCTGAGCCTACTTCCCTTGCAGTTGCCGCCAAAGCCGCACAGGTAGATAACAGAGCAACCCGACCAGAGCGCCGGCAATGCGCTCTGGTGTGACCTCGATCACCACGGCGGCCCCATCGTTGAGCGTCACGTTGTTAGCGACAATGACTCCGGCGTGGCAGGCGTGCATCTCCACGGCGCGCGCCGCGATGACGGCGCTTTGGTGGCCGGTGACAGTTG
Source organism: Chloroflexota bacterium (assembly GCA_003451595.1). Classification (GTDB taxonomy): domain Bacteria; phylum Chloroflexota; class Anaerolineae; order Caldilineales; family Caldilineaceae; genus Caldilinea. The sequence goes on from DMDA01000062.1 coordinate 56,042, forward strand.
CGCGCTGACGAGCTACACTGACCACACCTTCGCCATTCACAAAGCTGATGTCGCGCGCGGCTACCACAACGCCGCAGCCGCCATTGCGCAGCGCAAAGTCACGACCGGCAACGACCCCAGCGCAGCCACCGTTGGTGAGTTGAAAATCCTCGCCGGCAACAAAGACGACGCCGCCGCCATCGTTCATGGTCATATCGTGGTTGACGATGGCAACCAAAGCCATGCCATCATCCAGCTGTAGATCGCCAGCGACATTGACAACCGCCGCCACCTGGCCAACCCGGTGTTGGGCTGGCGAGTCAAGCGCTGCGGCAGCTGGCGAAATTGCCTGGTGAGTTGTCCCATTATGTTGTGCAGTCATCATCCCTCCTCCTAATTCGCATCTATCGCAACGCACAGCCTCTATTTTGCACGCTTGATGTTGC
>DMDA01000041.1:0-4619 GCA_003451595.1 Chloroflexota bacterium
ATGGGCGGTATGCCTTTGCCGTCGGATTGTGATCTATGCTACACTCTATACATCATTTTATGTATGCAAGACTCGGCTGTGCAGCGGGTTGGTGGAAAAGATGCTTTTTCAGGGGCTACAATTTTCCAGATCGCTTCGAGTCTATGCTAACATTTGCCGCAGTTTGTACTATTCTACACAATCTTGCTGTAGTGGTCAGATGAGTGCGATTCAACCGTGATGCACCGCCTGAACATCTACCAATGTGGATGCAGCGCACACACAATAGCTTAGCCACGCAACGGGAGTACATTCATGCTCAGTCAATGGGGTTTTGTACTGATACTCAGCGCGATCGCTGTAATCATCCCGGTCGCCGCCATCACGCTCGGACATTTTTTGGGGCCGCGCCGGCCTGACCCTGTCAAGAATGAAACCTACGAGAGCGGCGTTGAAACGATCGGCGACACCTGGGTGCAGTTTCGGGCGCAGTACTATTTGATCGGTCTGATCTTCCTGATTTTTGACGTGGAGGTCATCTTTCTCTTCCCCATAGCCGTCGCCTATCAGAATCTCTCGTTCTTTTCAGTGATCGCTGCTGTTACCTTCGTTGTCGTTCTGATTTTGGGCCTCTTTCTGGAGTGGCGCAAAGGCGCGCTCGAGTGGAGTTGATCATCCAGGCCGGTTGAGTTGGTCGCATAGATGGAGGAGTAATGATGAACTGGAGCGACGCCTTAATCCAACTCCAATATAACCTTGGCGCCCCTCAGGAGCTTAGCTGGCTCGTGGAAGGCATCACGTATTTTATTGGTGCGTTCGTGATTGCAAACGCTGCGCTGGTGCTGGCATTGCTGCTGATCTGGATCACGCGCAAAGTCATTAGCCGCATCCAGGATCGCATCGGCCCCAACCGCCTGGGGCCATATGGACTCTTTCAGACCGTGGCGGATGCCATGAAGCTGCTGTCAAAGGAAGACATCAAGCCCAAGTCAGCGGATACGTTGTCGTATTTCATTGCGCCGATCCTGTCGGTAGTGGGTGTCTTGATGGCGCTTGCGGTTATTCCCTTTGGCGCCGGGTTGATCGGCGCTGATTTGAACGTCGGTGTGCTTTACCTGGTGGCGCTCGGCTCGATCGGAATTATGGCGGCGTTGATGGCGGGCTGGGGCAGCAACAACAAATATGCCTTGCTGGCCGGTTTCCGTGTCGTGGCGCAATTGTTGAGCTACGAAATCCCGATGGTGTTGGCAATGTTTGCGCCCGTGCTGTTGGTGGGCACGATGCGGATGCAAGCGCTGTCACAGGCGCAGTCGCTCTATCTTGGGCCGATTAACCTGGGGCTTGGCTGGTTTGTTTTTCTATTGCCCGGTGCATTTTTGATCTACTTTATTGCAGCATTGGCAGAGAGTGAACAGACGCCATTCGACCTGCTTGAGGCTGAATCTGAGTTGATTGCTGGCTTTCACATTGAATACTCCGGCATGAAATTTGCCATGTTTTTCCTGGCGCAGTTCTTGAATAGCTTCTTCCTCGGTGCAATTGCCGTAGCCCTCTTCCTGGGTGGTTGGCAGGGACCATTTGCCGGACAGGTGCCGCTGCTAGGACCAATCTATTTCCTGGCGAAGACCTTCTTTGTCTACATTGTGATCCAGTGGATCAAGGGCACATTCCCACGTGTGCGCATCGACCAGATGATGCAGTTCGCCTGGAAGGTGCTTGTGCCGCTCGTGTTGAGCTTGATCCTGGCGCAAATGATCATCATGAAGTTGCCGCTGCCGGAGTGGATCAACATGCTGCTTGTGCTGGTAGCGAATATTGCCGTTGTGATAACGGTGCTCAATGTCATGGGCAATTACTTCAAGCGGGAGCAGGTGCGCTCGAAGCGCGCCTTTGCGCCGAAGTCACTGATCGGCACGATGCAGCCGGTCAATTCACCATCGGGTGACTAGGAGAGGAGGCTACGTCATGCCTGAATTGCCATTTCCACTGCCGCCACTGCCAACGGTGGCGCAAGTGATCTTCATCTTGATAGCTGTGTTAGCTGTGGTTGGCTCATTGATGGTGGTGTTGGCGCGGAATTTGTTTCATAGCGCCCTGGGGCTGGTGGCAGCGTTCTTTGGCGCGGCAGGCGTCTACATTGTGGCTGAGGCAGAGTTCATTGGCGTCAGCCAGGTGCTGGTCTACGTGGGTGCGATCTCCACGTTGATCACCTTTGCTATCATGCTCACACGCGGCATGATGTTTGGCGCCACCTCGCCGCGCAACCGGCAGTCGGGGACAGCAGCCATCATCACGGTGTTGGCATTCATTGTCCTGGCGGCGCTGTTGCGGGCGATCCCTTGGCCGCAAGTGGGCGAGCCGATCACGGATGGTCAGGCAATTATTGCCGGTTTGGGCTATGCGTTTGTCAATCAATATGTGGTTCCATTCCTGCTGCTGGCGATGCTTCTGCTTGTTGCGTTGGCGGGGGCGATCATGCTGGCGCGCGATCGGAAGTGAATTGGAACAGGCGCAGCGCACATGGGCAACAGCGGATTATCGTGAGTGAGTCGAAAGGTAGCGAGGCGGCGCACGTATGGTTCCTCTATCCTGGTTCTTGATTCTTAGCGCATTTATGTTTAGCTCTGGTCTGTTTGCGGCGCTGGGGCGGCGGAATGCGATTGCCGTGCTGATGGGCATCGAGCTGATGCTCAACGCCGCCAATATCAACTTGGTGGCGTTCTGGCGCTATGGTGTTGCACCGATGCAAAATCTGGACGGACAGATTTTCGCCCTTTTTGTGATCGCTGTGGCGGCGGCTGAAGTTGCTGTTGGGCTGGCGTTGATTATCTCGGTCTATCGCAATCGGCGCACTGTCAATCTGGACGATCTTGACATCTTGAAGGGCTAGGCGCATCGGCGATTGCCGGGGGTGCAGGGGTAGTCGTGCTGTGTAGTAAAGTGCGGGCATTATGCCGAAACAGGTTCTGACCGGCAGCCTGGACGAGCAATGCGAATTCTTGTACAACCTTGCTCTCGAAAAGATCGGGCAAGGCAACTACACTGGCGCAGTGCATGTGCTCCAGGAAATCGTTAAATATAAGCCAGATTATCGGGACGCCGCCCAATTGTTGGCTGAGACCAAAGCGCGCAAGTCGGAGCAGACTTTTTTATTGCTGATGGCGGTGGTGGGGGCTGTGGTAGCAGTTGCCATCGGCGGCATGGTTGGCGTACCAAACGATCTAGTATTCTTATTTATTTTGCTGATGGGGGCGTTGGTCGGCTACGGCGTTGGCAATTTAGTTCAAAGTTTTCGCCAACGGCGCACAGCGCTGTAAGTAATCGACCATTCACACCGATGCGTTTACGTTGTTCGGGCGTAACACAAAACGAGGTTGAGCAATGCAAGGATTTCTAAATCTCGCGTGGCTGTTGCCAGTGCCGCCCTTCCTGGCCTTTGTGGCGATCCTCTTGTTTCTGAACCGCAACAAGACGGTGAGCGCACTGACGGCCATCGGAGGGGCATTCGTCAGTTTTGCGTTGGGATGGCCGATTGCGTTTGCCGTGTTCATGACGCCGCACTTTGGCGAGCATCCACTCTACGGTGAACTGTTTACGATCCCAACTGGCGCCAGTGGATTGATGATCGGCTTTCAGGTCGATCCTGCCAACGCGTTGATGATCTTCATGTCCACCTTCCTGTTGCTGATGATCTTCATCTACGCCAGCGGCTACATGAGCTTCCCGCCACATCTACGCAAAGAGGATTACCCCGGCGCTTATGCGCAAGGGCGTGATCCGCGTTACAGTCGCTTCATGGCCTATATCAGTCTCTTCGCCACCGGGATGCTGGGGCTGGTGGTGTCGAATTCGCTGCTCACCTTCTTTATATTCTGGGAGATCATGGGCTTGTGCAGCTACCTGCTCATCGGCTTCTGGTTTGAGAAGGAGTCGGCGAAAAAGGCGGCATTCAAAGCGTTCATCACGACGCGCATCGGTGACACGATCATGTTCAGCGGAATGATGCTGCTGTACATGTGGAGTAGCAGCAACACGCTGGTTTTCGAGCATATCCTGTCGCCTGAAAATCTGGAACATCTGAGCACGATGATCGTGCACGTGCCGATCTTCAATTTCGACACCCCTGCGGTTGCTCTTATCGCTGTCCTGATCTTCTTCGGCACAATTGGCAAGAGCGCTCAGTTCCCCTTGCACGTCTGGTTGCCTGATGCGATGGAAGGCCCCACGCCGGTTAGCGCCCTCATCCATGCCGCGACGATGGTCTCCGCTGGCGTCTTCCTGGTGGTCCGTATGTTCCCGCTCTTCTACGCCGCCGGAGAGGCGGCGCCCGGCAGCATGGATTTTGTGGCGGGCATCGGCGCGTTTACGGCGCTCTTTGCTTCGTTGATTGCGGTGGCGCAGTGGGATATCAAGCGCGTGCTGGCCTACTCGACGATTGCTCAGTTGGGCTTCATGATTGCGGCGCTGGGCACTGGCGCTTACGTCGCCGGCTTCTTTCACCTGATTACCCATGCTTTCTTCAAGGCGCTGCTCTTCCTGGGTTCCGGCTCAGTGATTCATGGCGTCGAACATGGCTTCCATCATGCGCACGAACATGCTGCTGCACACGGTGATCATGGCCATGATGATCACGGCCATGA
>DMDA01000041.1:4877-10091 GCA_003451595.1 Chloroflexota bacterium
AACGACCCGCAGGACATGCGCAATATGGGTGGTTTGCTCAAGCGTATGCCGGTCACAGGTTGGACCTTCATCATCGGTGGTCTGGCGCTGGCGGGCTTCCCCTTCGTGACCGCTGGCTTCTGGTCGAAGGATGAAATTTTCTCCAGCGCGTGGTACACCCGTGATTGGGGTATTTTCTGGATACTGGCCTTTGCGGCGTTGCTGACAGCCTTCTACACGGCGCGGCAGATCACGCTCACTTTCCTAGGGCAGCCGCGCACCGAAGGCGCCGCCCACGCCCCAGAAAGCAACAAGGCGATGACTATTCCGCTGATCCTGATCTCGCCCTTTGTGATTGCGCTTGGCTGGCTAGGCATCCCCGTTGATTTCCCGGGGCTGGGCGCGCTATTCCCGCACTGGATCGAACATCAACTGGAACCCTATATCGAATACATGCACTTCGAGTTTCCTCACCCGGAGTTCAACATCCTGGTGTTGTTGATCTCGTTTGTGGTGTCGCTGGGCGGGTTGGCCTTGGGCTGGTTTGTCTATCGCAACGGGATGCCTGAGGGCCAGATCGACCCACTACGTCGCTGGCTTGGCCCGATCTGGTGGGCAATGCATCGCAAGTTCTGGGTGGATGAAGCATACAATTATACTGTTGTGGCGTTCACACGCGGCCTGGCGAAGTTCATGTACTGGATTGACGATCTCTGGGTCATCGACCCGATCATCAACGCCATTGGTCGGTTTGGTGTGTGGCTGGCGGTGATTTCGGCGCGGTTCGATCAATACGTCGTCGATGGCGCCGTGAATGCGTTTGCCTGGATGGCAGACCGCGCAGGTGGCTTGCTACGCAACGCCCAGAATGGTCAGGTGCAGGTTTACCTGATGGTGGTGGTCGTTTCATTGACTATCTGGCTATTGTTGTATGCACTGCCGTTGATTTTGACGTTGGTGTAATCGCAGGTGTAGTTGCGGTGGGCGTTGAGCGCCCTGACCAGTGTTTCGTCTTTTAATGGGGTTTGTCGCAATCGACGCTGAATTCCAAACCGAAGGTCTGCGGAGGAAATGTTCATGGAATTCCTGAATCAGTGGGCGCTGCCCATTCTTATCTTGTGGCCGCTGCTCAGCGCCATTTTGGTCTTCATGACCAAGAATGAGCGCCTGATCAAATGGGGCTCGGTGTTGGCGAGCCTGCTGCCGCTCGGTCTTAGCATTTACATGCTGGCCGGCTATGACTACTCCACCGGCGCGATGGCCTATGAGGTCAACGCCCCATGGATTCCGGCTATCAATTCGAGCATCCATCTGGGGGCGGACAATCTGAGCCTGCCGCTCATCTTTCTCACAGCGCTGCTGACCACGTTGAGCCTGTACTACAGCGCCTATGTGATCAAAGATCGTGTGCGTGAGTATTTCGGTCTTTTCCACCTGCTGGCGCTCAGCATGTTTGGCGTCTTCATTGCATTGGACTTCGTGGTCTTCTACATCTTCTGGGAGATCAGTCTGGTGCCGATGTATCTGTTGATCGGTATCTGGGGTGGCAAGAACCGCAACTACGCCTCGATCAAGTTCTTTATCTACACGCTGGTCGGGTCAGTCGGTATGTTGCTGGCGATTCTGGGCACCTACTTTGCCACCGGCACCTTTGACATCCTGCAGGCGGCGGCGGCCAAACCCTTCACGAACCTCCCGCCACAGCAGGCGTTGCTGTTGACCAGCTTGGCCTTCTGGGGCTTCTTCTTCGGCTTTGCCTTCAAGGTGCCGAGCTTCCCCTTCCACACCTGGTTGCCGGATGCGCACACCGAGGCGCCGACCGCTGGCAGCGTCATCCTGGCGGGCGTGCTGCTGAAACTGGGTGGCTACGGCTTCATGCGCATCATGATCCCGGTTTACCCGACAGCGGCGGCTTACTGGTCACAGTGGGTGGTGGCGCTTGGCGCGATTGCCATCGTCTATGGCGCTCTGGTCTGCATTGCGCAAACTGACTTGAAGCGACTGATTGCGTACAGCTCTGTCTCGCACATGGGATACGTCGTGATGGGGATTGGCGCTGCTGCCGCTGGGTTTGGGGCGCTGAATGACCCTGCCACCTACGATAGCGCCGCCATGGCCTTCAATGGCGCCACGATGCAGATGTTCAATCACGGCTTGATCACGGGCGCGTTGTTCTTCCTTGTCGGTGTGATTTACGAGCGTGCGCATACGCGTGACCTTGACAAATTTGGCGGCCTCTCCGTCAAGACGCCCTACTACTATGGCATCATGATGGTGGCGGCGATGGCGAGCCTGGGGCTGCCCGGTCTCTCCGGCTTCTGGGGCGAGTTTTTCACCTTCCGCGGCGCTTTCTACCTGACGACTTACTGGGCGGCCTTTGCCGTGTTGGGCATCGTCTTTGCCGCTGTCTATATCCTGTGGCGCATTATCCAGAATGTCTTCCTGGGCAAATATGATGATGCCAAGATCGGCCACTGGACAACCGCTACGGGTGATCATGCCGACGGCCCGACCGACATGACCGGCTTCGAGAAACTGACGCTGTGGCCGCTGGTGATCCTGGTCTTCATCCTGGGCGTCTATCCGACCCCATTGCTCAACTTCCTGAATGGCGCTGCTGTGCAGGTGCTAGATTTTGTACAGAGTGTGCTCTAACGCATAAGGAGGCCGATTTTGGAAATCGGATTTGCTTCACTGGCGCCTATTCTACCTGAGCTGCTCGTTGCTTTTGGCGCCCTGCTAATACTGATTTTGGACACCGCCAGCAGACATGGCGGCAGCAGCCGTGGTTACATGGCGATCACCGTCATCTTCTTGCTGTTGGGGCTGGTAGGCGCTATCGTGCAGTTGGGCGGCAAAGCGCAGACGGCGCTCTACGTTGTCGATATTGACGCGTTCTCGCTCTTCCTGAAAATTGTCGTCTATTCCGCCATGCTGCTGACGGCGCTGGCAGGCGGTGGGTATCTCAATCAGCGGGTGAGCGGCGGCGCCGAATTCTGGTCGTCTTACCTTTTCATTACCGTAGCGATGGCATTCGCCGTCAGCGCCAACAACCTGCTGCTGATTTTTGTGGCGATTGAATTCCTGTCTATCACCAGCTACATCCTGGTTGGCTCAATCCGCGACGATTTGCGCAGTTCTGAGGCTGGTCTCAAGTACTTTCTCTATGGCTCGGTGGCCTCCGCCGTCATGTTGTACGGGATGACGTTGATGTACGGCGCCGCCGGTTCGCTCAACTTGAACGCTATCGGCACGGCCTTCGCCGAAAATGACCAACTTCAGGTGGCTGTGATTCCGGCTGTGATCCTGGTGTTAGCGGGTCTCGGTTTCAAGACGAGCCTTGCCCCGTTCTTCCAGTGGACGCCTGACACCTACCAGGGCGCGCCGACGCCCGTCACCGCCTACCTATCGACGGCGTCAAAAGCAGTAGGCTTTGCAGTGATGGCGCGTGTGCTGCTGATGGGGTTTGCACCGAACGCCGATCTGTGGGTGCCTGTGTTGGGTGGTCTCAGTGTGCTCACGATGTTTGCGGGCAACTTGATGGCCTTGCGACAGACTAACCTCAAGCGCATGTTCGCCTATAGCAGCATCGCTCAGGCAGGCTATATTGTACTCGGTCTGGCGGCTGTCGTCGATCCCAACGCTGTTGACGTCACCACGCTCTCGATGAATGGACTCAATGGGATGCTCATTTATCTCATGGGCTATCTCTTCACCAACATCGGCGTCTTCATGGTGGTATTGGCAATTGAAAACATGACCGGTGGCAGTGACTACGTGCATTTCAGTGGGCTGGTGAAGCGTTCACCGTGGTTGGCGACAGCCATGCTTGTCTTCTTGCTGAGCCTGGTTGGCATTCCGCTGACGGCTGGCTTTGTTGGCAAGTTCTTCGTATTCGGTGCTACGATTCAGCATCAGTACTACTTCCTGGCCGTCATGGTGGTCATCAATGTCGCCATCTCAGCGTTCTACTATATGTCGGTGGCGCGTATTATGTTCTTCCCGCCGGCGGGTGGGGAATCTGTGCCAACGTTAGGTGCGCCTGGCATCGGCGCTCAGGCGATCGTGACGATCTGCGTGCTTGGCGTTTTCTGGATCGGCATCTATCCGCCCTTGATCATCGAATGGGCGAATAGCGCATCACAATTCCTGCTCACGATCCTCTAGCTGCTGGCGGTTTGTCAGTGCTGGCGAGGCGCCACATGTGGCGCCTCGCCTTTTTGTTTTGCAGTGTCGCTGTGGAAACACTGCTCGCAATTCCATATCGCCAATTACTGGGAAACCGCGCGTGCAGCTATACTATCGGAAAGTTTTGTGCAAAACGATGAGCGGCGCCAACTGCGGAGTTGAATTGGCACTTTCCATGCATAGCTTGTTGCGTCTGCGCCCCTGGTGGGGGATGTTGCTGATTTTGATCATTCTGATGCCCGGCTGGGCAAACGCCCAGAACGCCGCGCCCACTGCCAATCCAGTACTCAGCCTGGCGGTGGCGCCCGGCGCGCCCAACCAGGTGTTGGCGGGTGTACTCAATTCGCCGCAACCGGCAGCAATTTATCGCAGCATCGACGGCGGCGTTGCCTGGAACAACGCCACGCCCGGTCTGGCTGCCAATATCAGCATCACTTCGCTGGCATTTGACCCACGCAACGCGCGTGTTGCTTTCGCCGCGGATGGCGGCGGCGGGCTGCTCTTTCGTTCTCAGGATGGCGGCGCCACATGGAGCGAAATTCCCGGCTTCCGCGCCTTGCTCAGCGCCAACAGCGCCGTTGGCGTGCTCTATGCCGTAGTGGAAAATAATCGAACCGTGCTTTATGCCGGCACGCGTTTCGACGGCGTCTTCCGCACAGAAGACAGCGGCGCCACCTGGCAACAACTTGATGGTGGGTTGGTCGGCGCGGCGCGGCGTATTCGCTCATTGGCGCTGCTAGGCGGCGCGTTGTACGCTGGCACGCATGATGGCCTCTATCGCTTGCCGCAAGGCGCAACAACGTGGGAGCCTGTTCCTGGCTTCCCCGTCAACGACATTGTCTTTAGTCTCCTCGTCGAGGGGGACACGCTGTATGCTGGCACAGGCGCGTTTCTCTATGTCAGCGGCGCCGACGGCAGCTGGACGCGCGTACCCAACTCGCCTTCCACCGTCTATTACGCGCTGGTGAGCACTGGGCGTCTGTTGGTGTTGGCGACGGAAAATGGACTGTGGGTGGGGCGTGGTGATAGCTGGACGCTGGCGACAGT
>DMDA01000041.1:10362-11479 GCA_003451595.1 Chloroflexota bacterium
GCCGCCGAGACATGGGTGCTGCGCAGCGATGATGAAGGGGTGACTTTCTCTGGGGTGGATGCACTTGCTCCACTAGATGTTGCGGCGGCGCTGGCGACGGCCACGCCTACACCGACGCTGACGCCGACGCCTACGAATACAGCCACACCGACCAACACACCGACCGAGACGGCCACACCGACCGCATCTCCCACTGCCACCGCCACGCCGACGCCGACTGTCACGCCGACGCCTACGTCTACACGCACTGCAGTCCCAACGCTTACCCCAACTGCCACACGCACGACCACGCCGATCACCATCGGACTGGAGCCGACGGCGACAGCTACGGAGACGCCCACGCCATCTGCGACGCCCACGCCGCCAGAAGGCGATGCAACGACAGTCTCGCGCCAGCAGATTCGTGGCATCGGTGAGCGCGCTGAAGATGTGCTGGCGCGCGCAACGCGTGCCGATGAGACTGCTTCCATCACACCTGCGTCAGCACCGCCTGAAACTGTCGATGCCGCCAATCCCGGCGTCAGTCTGCTGTTGCCGACGCCCACGCCGCCCGACGCGCTGGCAGTAGCGCCGACTGCAACGCCTACACCTACTCTCGACGCCACGCCGACGATGACCTCGACGCCTACCGCTACGTCAACGTTTACAGCGACGGCAACCCCGACGGCGACCCCGACGATGACGCCGATACCTATCGACGTGCTGGCTGAAGTGAATGCGCGCCTGCCTGTCGTTCTGCTTGGCGCCATGAGTATCCTGGGGTTGGTGGTGGTGGCGGCGGGTGTGGCGATTTTGCGGGGACCGCGCGATATTTAGAAAAGCAGGTTGCGAAAAGTGGGCAAGTCTCTTGTCCTAGTGTGGCGATGACCAACACACCGCTATCAACGTATGATCACACTTTCACAATTGTTGACGATTCTGCCCGATGAACGGACGCAGCACTATCCAGATGCTTTGTTGCGCACCACGATCATAGATGCTACCGCAGACAGCCGCGCCGTACGGCCTGGCGCGCTCTTTGTGGCAGTTCCTGGTGCGCGCAGCGACGGTCACCGCTACATCCCGGCCGCATTGCAACAGGGCGCGGCGGTGGTTGTCGGTGCGCTTCCCGCTGCAA
>DMDA01000041.1:11733-14977 GCA_003451595.1 Chloroflexota bacterium
GCGGTGGTTGGCGTCACCGGCACCGACGGCAAGACCACGACCTCTAGCGTCCTGGAAGCGATCCTGCGCGCCGCCACTGTCTCTCCCACGTCACCGGGCGGACAGGTCGGCGTGATCACGACGGTCGGCGCGCGCATTCAGGGGCAGGAAAGCGACACAGGCCTCCACGTTACCACGCCCGACGCCCCTGAAGTGCAACGTTTTCTGCGCGCCATGGTCGATGCGGGGTGCCGTTACGCCGTCATCGAAAGCACTAGCCATGGCCTGCATCAGCAGCGTGTGGCAGCGGTGGACTTCGACGTGGCTGCCGTCACCAACATTACGCACGAACATCTCGACTATCACGGCACGCGTGACGCGTATGTAGCGGCCAAGGCGTTACTGTTTCGCTCGCTGTTTGCCTCGCCCCCCAAGCGAGGCATTCCACGCGCCGCCGTTCTCAACGCCGACGATCCGGGCAGTTATGCAGCGCTGCTTGGTGTGCTGCATCAGGAAGCGGCGCAACACGGTTTTCACCTCCCGGTGCGCGCCTATGGGCTGGCCAGGACGTCGTCCGCAACCCGCCTGGACGTTGCCGTCGCGGATGTGCGTTATGAAGCCGACGCCACGCGTTTCGCGGTGCATTGGTGGGACGGGCATTTCTCCATCGCGTCGCCACTGATCGGTGAGTTCAACGTCTACAATGTGGCGTGTGCTGTGACGGCGGCGTTGGCGTTGGGGATTGCGCCAGAGGCGATTCAGGAAGGCGTCGCCACGTTGCCGCCGGTGCTGGGGCGGATGCAACGCATGGACGCCGGGCAGCCGTTTCTGGCGGTGGTTGATTTTGCCCACACGCCTGTCAGCCTGGAGCGCGCGCTGACGACGCTGCGCCCACTGGTGGGCGAGGGCGGGCGGCTGATCGCCGTCTTTGGCTCGGCGGGGCTGCGCGACCGCGCCAAACGCTATTTGATGGGCGAGGTGAGCGGGCGCCTGGCTGACTACACGGTGATCACCGCCGAGGATCCGCGCACCGAAGACCTGGCAGAGATTTGCCGTGAGATCGAACGCGGCGTGCGCGCGTCTGTGGGCGCTGACCGTTACGCCATTATTTACGACCGCAACGAGGCGATTCAAGCCGCCGTAGACATGGCGCGTCCGGGCGATGTTGTGGCCGCGTTTGGCAAGGGGCACGAACGCAGCATGTGCTTTGGTGAAATTGAGTATCCGTGGAGCGACCAGGAGGCGATGTTGACTGCGCTCCAGCAGCGGGGGCGGCGCGACAGCTTTGTGGTTTGACCTTCCCGGAAGCTCCAAGCTTCCGGGAAGGTGGCTGGCATGTGGATTTCTACGCCTTCGGCGCTTCTTTGTTCGGTCCGAAGTGCTTGAGCATGACCAGCGGGTCGCTCTTGCTGGGATTGTGAAGCGTGACCCCGCGTGCCGCCGCCGCCGCTGAGACAAAGTACTCGTCGTAGGTGAGTTGGCCAAAGCGAATGAGCGCGGGCGTCTCGACCGGGTGCTTGTCGATCGTGCCGTGCCCTTGTACAGTGATGAAACCGTAGGCGCCAGCATCGCGAATCGTCACGGTGCGCCCCGGCAGCACGGTCAGTTCCTTCGCCGCAAAGTACTCATTGCCGTAGGTGATCCACTTTTCGATGTAGCCAGCATCCTGCATCTCCGCCAGCGGCTTGACCAAGACCGGCGGGCGGAAGTACTTCGCCTTGAGGTCGGGCAGCACGTTGGCATCCCACTCGACCATGCTGACCAGGAAGTCGAGGTCGTGGTGCTTGTCGGCGGGCACATTCTTGACCAGGTTCCCCCACTCGATCGGCACTTCTGCCACCAGCGACTGGAACATCGCAAAGACATCGCTTGCCCATTGCGGTTCGTAGGTGCAGAGGCTGCCCGGCGCGTGGAGCACACCCGCCGGCACGTACCAGCCCGTCCCCACTTCCAGCCGATATGCTTTGGAGAGATTGGTGATCTTGTTGTCGCCCTCGTGCCAGATTTCCAGACAGTGGCGCACCTGTTCCTTCGTCGTGCCCGGCTCCAGCCCAAAGAAAGTGTGCGGGAAAGTGCCGCCATGGTTGTTGAGCTGTGGCGGGAAGTAGTACGCCTCCGGTTTCTGCTCCATGCCAACAAGCGAGGCGAACTCCTGCGTCTGGTGCAGGTGATGGGGCAGCGGGTCGCGGTTGTCGAAGAACTTGGAGTAGACGGGCCACTTGCCGTACTTCCCCCACATCTCGTCGCCGAGCAGCGCCGCACCCAGCTCTGCTACGACGTCGATCAACAACATCTTGTGCACCTGCCCGCCATCCTCGTGCACGACATAGCTCAGCCCTTCGTCAGGTGTGGTGAGCGGGCCATTGTCGGCTTTGGTCGTGGAGGAGAACCAACGTTCGTCGATGCCGCCGCGATGGGCGCCAAACGCGTAATAGTCGCGCGGGTCAAGCTTGATGCGTCGCCCGGGAATGCAGAATGAGCGCGGCACCCACGTGGGCGCCAGCCGCAAAATCCCTTCGCCCGCTTCAAAAGCGGCGTGAATCAATTTCGTTTTTGATGTCATGATATGCTCCTCTAAAGAGTAGGAGATTGGAGATCGGAGATCGGAGATTGGAGATTGGAAGATGTCCGATTCTTGGAGTGGTGCGGTTGTAGAGGATGGGAGAAGATGCCGAGATCGCATCCTCTCCCCATAAACCCTAACTACTGCACAACCCCAATCTCTAATCTCTCAATCTCCAATCTCTCAATCTCGCTACTCTGGAATTTCGCTCAGCCGCTCTGCTTCTTCGAAGTTGTCCTTCGTGATCAGCTTCGGCGACAGCAGGACAACGTCACTGGCCGGTTTCGCACCAGAAGTGATGAAGTTGACGATCGTCTGCAGCGCCGTGCGCGATTGCCCACCGGGGAACTGCTCGACCGTGCCGTACATCGCACCGTCGCGCACCGCCAGCAGCGCTTCGGGCAGGGCGTCAAAGCCGATGACAGGAAGGTTCAACCCCGCGGCCTTGACAGCTTCGATGGCGCCGAGCGCCATGTCATCATTGGCGGCGACGATGGCCTGGGCGTCCGGGTTGGCGGAGAGGCAGTTCTCGGTGACGGTCAACCCCTTGTCGCGGTTGAACTCGCCGGTCTGCTGGCAGACGACCTCGATGTTGCCCGCCGGGTCGATGATGTTGTGCAGACCCGCCGAGCGGTCGATGGCGGGCGAAGCGCCGGGCGTGCCGAGCAACTCGATGATCTTGGCGCCATCGGGGAAGAGGCT
>DMDA01000041.1:15294-27449 GCA_003451595.1 Chloroflexota bacterium
GCCTTCGTTGGTGCGCGGGCTGACGATCAGGCCATCATAACCCTTGGCGATCACGCCTTCCAGGTCGGCCACCTGCTTGGTGGTGTTGTCCTGACCGTCAAGCGTGATGATCTCGATGTTGCCGATCTTCGCCGCCTCGTCGCGCACCTGCTTCTCCATGTGCACGAAGAAGGGGAAGCTCATCGCCGGCACCGAGAAGGCAATCCGATAGACTTTGGCCTCTGCCGCCGGCGCCGCAGCGGACTCCGTGGTGGCTGGCGCGCCGCCTGGTGCACATGCCGCCAGCACCATCGCCAGGATGATCAGCAGGCTGGACGCTAGATACACGCCCTTTCGCGTAAATCCCTTGTGCATTGTCTTTTCTCCTTGTACTTCAGTCGAACCGGAAAATTGAGACACGCTGCAAAGACAACATCGCTGCCGCCGTTGCATCGTGATCGAACCTGGATCAGGTAAGAGTGGTTTCCAACCGACCATTGTCGCCGCATGCCAATGCGCTGGCAAGGGGCGGCGGAAACCGTTGCCACCCCGGCTCCTCGCCCCGTCTGCTATCGCCGTCGCTTGATCAATTGATCCAGATAGACGGCAAAGACAATGATCAGGCCGACCAGAATCTGCTGATAATAGGGCGAGACATTCATCAAGGTCAGACCGTTGCTGAGCACGCCGATCAGCAAGATGCCGACGACAGTGCCGAAGATGCCGCCCTCACCACCGAAGAGGCTGGTGCCGCCGATCACCACGCCAGCAATGACCGTCAGCTCATAGCCGACGCCTGCCACCTGCTCTGCAGAGTTGAGGCGTGAAGAGAGCAGAAAGCCCGACAGCCCGGCAAAGAAGCCTGTAATCACGTAGACGCTGAGCGTGATGTTCTTTACGTTCAAGCCGGAGAGCCGCGCCGCCTCGGGGTTGCCGCCCACAGCATAGACGCGGCGTCCGAAGCGCGTATAGCGCAGCACAATGAACGCCACCACAGCAAAACTGAGAAAGATGATCACGGGCACAGGCACCGGCCCGATCATGCCCTGTCCCCAAAACTTGTATTCGTCGGTGAAGGTGCTGATCGGCTGACCGCCGGAAAAGAGCAGCGCCGCCCCGCGAAAGGCTGTCAACCCGCCGAGTGTGACGATGAAGGGCGGCACTTTGAGCCGCGACACCCCCAGACCTTGCAGCAAGCCGCCAATCACGCCGACGGCAATGGCTGCGCCGATGGCTGCCCACAAACCAAAGCCCTGCGCCTGACCAGCCGTGCCTGCCGAGAGCAGTCCTGTGCCGCCCTTGTAGGTGGCCGCCGCCACCAGCCCCGCCAATGCCAGCAGTGACCCAATCGAGAGGTCGATGCCGCCGGTCAAGATGACAAAGGTCATTCCGAGCGCCAGCAAGCCGTAGATTGAGACTTGCCGCAACACGTTGAAGAGGTTGATCGGCGAGACGAACGCCGGTTCGATGATCGCGAACACGACGCAGATCACGATCAAGACACCCAATGCGCCAAACTGGCTGGCGTAATCCGACCAGTTGACTTTGCGCGTTGCGGCGGCTCTGGCTGTGCTTTGCGTAGTCACAAGGACACCGTTCCTTCCGTGATGACAACCTGCTGGCGCAGGGTGCAGTAGTGCATCAGTGTTTCCAACGACGCCTCAGCGCGTGTCACTTCGCCGGTCACGCGTCCTTCCGCCAGACAGACGATGCGGTCGCACATGGCGATGAGTTCTGGAAATTCCGACGAGATCATGATGATGCTGATCCCCTGCGTTGCAAGGCGGTGCATCAGCTCGTAGATTTCCGACTTGGCGCCGACATCGATGCCGCGCGTTGGCTCGTCCATGATCAGGATTTTGGGATTGAGCATCAGCCACTTGGCGATAACAACCTTCTGCTGGTTGCCGCCGCTCAGGTTGACGACGCGCTGCTCCATGCTCGGCGTCCGAATTTCGAAGCGCTGGATGTACTCCTCGACTAGCCGGCGTTCGACGCCCAGCTGCACAAAGTCGGCGCGGCTGAGCTGATCGAGATGCGCCAGCGTCATGTTGATGCGCACCGCCAGCCCCAGGATCAACCCCTGCGCCTTGCGGTCTTCCGGCACCAACCCAATGCCAAGCCGGATGGCATCCACCGGTGAGCGGATATCGACCGGTCTGCCTTCGACCAGGATGCGCCCACCGGCGCGGCGGTCGGCGCCAAAGATGGTGCGCACCAGCTCGGTTCGCCCGGCGCCGACCAGCCCCGCCAGCCCCAGGATTTCGCCGCGTCGCAGATTGAAGCTCACATGATCGAGCACAACGGCGGCAGGATTCACCGGCGTGCCGATGCGCACAAGCTCTTGCACTTCCAGGATGGCGTCGGCGGCGCCTCCCGCCGCCACTGCATCGAGATGCGCATTGCGGTGGAAGAACTGCTCCAGCGAACGGCCCACCATCATGCGGATCAGATCATCGCGCGTGACATCCTTCACCAGCGCGTCGCCAGCGTTCTTGCCATCGCGCAGCACGGTGACGCGGTCGCAGATGTGCAGCACCTCTTCGAGCCGGTGCGAGATGAAGATCACCGCCACGCCGCTGCGCTTGAGTTCGCCGATAATCTCGAAGAGGGTTTCGACTTCCGTCTCGCTCAGCGCCGAGGTCGGCTCGTCCATGATCAGCACGCGCACATCGCGGGAGATGGCTTTGGCGATCTCGACCATCTGTTGCTCGGCGACAGAGAGCGAACGCACCAGCGCAGTCGGGCGCAGTTGCATATGCATGCGGTCGAGGATGGCGCGCGTCTGTTGCTCCAGGCGGCGGCGGCTCACGAAGAGCGTCGAGCCAGGCTCGCGCCCGACAAAGATATTCTCCATCACCGACAGGTTAGGCATCAGGTTAAGCTCCTGATAGATGATGGAAATTCCGATTTCCTGGGCGTGGTGTGGGTTGTGGATATGCAGCGGCTGCCCGCCAAAGTAGAGGTCGCCGCTGTCGATGGTGTAGACGCCGGAAAGAATCTTCATCAGCGTCGACTTGCCGGCGCCGTTCTGCCCGATCAGCCCCAGCACTTCCCCAGAATTCACATAAAGATTGACATTTTCCAGCGCCTGCACGCCGGGAAAAGCTTTGCTGACATTCTCCATCCACAGCAGGGCGCTATGCTTATCCATGCGCGGCGTGCTCCTTGTCAGATGTCAGTCTGTCATTGCCTCAAGGCGAATCAGCATCGCCAGCGGGCATAGGTCTAGGAACAATTGATTGAGTCGGAGAATTTGTGCATCAAGGAAACAGATGCTCACATCATTGTAGCACATGCCGGGGTTGCGTCAAAGTTGTTGCTGAAATGTGAAAATAGCTTTCACGGCGCTTCCTGTTTTCAATGTTGCATGTTGCGTGCTACGTGTCGGAATCCCTCACGCAATACGTAATACGCAACATTGCGCTCATAAAATACCATACTACGCCCAACAGAATCAGCGACGCCAACAGCACCGGCAGCAGAATCCATGTGTACGGAACGATAAGGAGCCTGGCGCCTCCGCGGCAAAGAGGCTGTGACGGTGCAGCGCCTGTACGGTCACAACCAGCAGCCAGACTGTGGCGCTGATGTGCAGCGCCAGTCCTGGTACGGTTGCGTAGAGATTGCCGCCCAGCCAGGGGCCAAGCACCAGCCTTGCGATCCGGTCGAATCATGTGTGCGCTCTCTGTGCGATGGCGACTAGCGACGCGGGCGTTCCAGTGCCTGTTCAAGATCGACGGCCAACTTCTCGCACAGGAGCATGAATTGTGGCTTCCAGCGATCGTGCAGCGCCAACGGGTCGATCCAACGAGCGTGCAGGGTGTCGTTGCTCATTTCGGCCAGAGTGAAGGTGGGTTCGTCATAGAAGCGCAGGCGGTTGTCACGCGGGGCGTACCTGCCAAACTGCGCCTCGATCACCAGAATTGGCGGAATCCGGTGTGCACTCTCGGATGTCCAGCGTAGGAACTCGGTGAAGAAGAGGCGGAGGGGATGGTAGCGGCGGTGGACGTTCGGTTGGCTGGCGGCCAGTTGTTGCCAGAAGTCGCCGCTGCCAAACGTGATCGTTGTCGGTGTGAGCGATAGGCCGTAGACGCCCGCCAGCGTCGCGGCGCCGACATCGAGCAACGCCCGCCCTGCGCCCAGGTAGCCGACCCAGAAGGAGCGGGTGAGGATGGCGGCCTTTTCCTCCGCCTTGGGGTCTACCGTGTGTCGCTTGCGGGCGTCTTCGATCAGAAACGCGTATAGCTCGACATCAGCCATGCGTCCGCATAAACTCTCGGCCATCACCACACAAGGATCGTTGTATGCCTCCTCAAACGTGGAGAAGCGCTGGTCGAACACCTCATCCAGCCGCATGAAGCAGCTTGGCACCGGCTGATCCGATAGATGATAGGCGGTTCGTTCGTAGAAGCGTGTGCGCATGATGTCAGTCCTCTGTTGGTTGGCGACCTGCGCCCAGCCAGTAGGCGTAGAGCGTCGCCCCGCTCAGAACGCCCACCGCGACTTTTACCCACCAGGGCGCCGCCGACGGGCTGAGGAAGCCCTCGATCAGTCCGGCGATCACCAGAAATGGCGCACTGCCAAGAATCAACTGGACGCTGACGCGAGTGCGCTGCACGAGCACATCCTTGCGGCTGACAAGGCCAGGGCGCACCAGACCATCGCCCACATAGAGACCGCAGCCGCCGGCCAGAAAGATAACGCTCAACTCCACTACGCCGTGGGCGATGACGAATTCAGCCAACCCGGCGGCCAGATTGTGCACCGTCAGCAGTCCGAAGATGGCGCCGAGATGCATCCCATTGCTGGCGATCACCCAGAGCGTCAGCAGCCCTGCCGTCAACCCGCCCGCAAAGGTGAGAAACATCACCTGGATGTTGTTGGTCATGATGAGCGACGCCGCCGCCGAGCGCACGCCCGGCGCAATCTCAGTCCATAGTTCTCCGCGTTCGACTTCCGCCACCAGTCCGGCGATCTCCGGCCCCTCGATGACGTATATCCACTCCGGGTTGATCGCCACCACCCAGAACGCCGCCAGGGCTGGTAGCAGAAACAGGACAAATGCCGTAATCGTATACGGTAGGATAGCGCGGTATAATTGCGGAAACCCGCGCCGATAGAAGTGCGCCAGGCGCCGCCGTCGTAGCGGCTCACCCCGATAAATCAGGGTGTGGGCGCGCCCAACCAGCTGATTCAGATAGCGCGTCACCTGCTGATTGGGAAAATCTCGCTGCGCCAGCGCCAGGTCCGAGGTGAGTGCACGATAGAGCAGTCCCAATTCATTGCGCTCTGGGGCGGTCAGGCGACGCGGGTCGGTGCGAGCCTGTTGCAGCAGCGTTTCCATACGTTGCCAGCTTGTGCGCCGTTGCCGAAGAAAAAATTCCAGATTCATCGTAGGAAACCATCTGTGGAGAATCCATCTGAGTTGCAGCTGCTCACTGACGATGAGTATACCATTGCCACGCCGGAAAATGTAACGTTCGACTATCAGGTGGCGGGCATCGGTAGTCGCTTCATCGGCGCGCTGATCGATACGCTGGCGATCGCCATCTTGCTCTTTTTGCTCAATATCCTGATCGTCGTGGCGCTCAGTGCGGTCAGCGAGCGGGGCGCGGCTGCGAGCGACCTGGGCGATGACCCCGGCTGGGTTGCCGGGCTGGTCATTGCCATCTACGCACTGATCAATTTCGGTCTCTTCTGGGGCTACTATTTTGTCTTTGAGTTGGGCTGGCAAGGGCAGACGCCCGGCAAACGCCTGGCAGGCACGCGTGTAGTCAGGCTTGACGGCGGCGGCCCTGGCTTTCTCGATGTTGCCATTCGCAATCTGGTGCGCTTGGTGGACTTTTTGCCTTTTGCCTACGCACTAGGATTTGTGGTGATGTTTTTCAACCGCAACGCGCGTCGCTTGGGGGATTTTGCCGCCGGGACGCTGGTCATCCGACAGCCAGAAGTGGTGCACCTGGAGACAGTCGCGCAATCTGCGCCGCGCCCGACGCCCGGCGCATTGCCGGCGGCGCCTGAGACGCTACTCGCCATTCCGTCCATCCGGCGCCTGTCAGGTGACGACTATCAATTGGTCTGCACGGTGCTGGATCGCCAGTTGCGCGGACAGGTCAGTCCAGTGCTCATGCTGCGGCTGGCGCGTGCGCTTTCCGCCAGGCTGGAGACGCCACTGCCCGGCCCGACTGAGCACGATGCACAGCGTTTCTTAGCGACTGTAGCCGAAGCCTATCGGCAGGCGGCGGGGTGAGAAGGCGTTCATCATCGCTCGTCACGAGTTACTGATTCTAGGCAGAGTTTTCATGTTTTCAGTGTTGCGTGTGCGTGCTACGCGTCGGAATCCCTCACGCAACACGTCATACGCAATACCGCGCTCATAAAATATCAACCTAGAAATCAGTAAGAGTGATGCCTGACTCGCGACGACGCATCTTCTTCTATCATCTCTTGCAATGTTGGAGGCTCCTTGTGGACACAGCTCCCATAGCCGAATATGTCCCGATGATTCGTGATCTGCCCATCGATCTGCGTCCGCGCGAGCGGCTGATCTACGCCGGCGCCGGGGCGCTCAGCACAGCGGAGTTGCTCGCCATCATTCTGCGCATGGGAGGGCGCGGCGAGAACGTCATTCGCATGGCGGAACGGCTCCTGAGCCAATTTGGTGGGTTGGCGGGTCTGGCGCAGGCCAGTCATGACGAGTTGTGCCAGGTGCACGGCGTCGGAGAGGCCAAGGCGACGCAGATCAAGGCTGCGCTTGAACTGGGGCGGCGCTTGTTGGCGACGGCGCCGCACGAACGCCCGCAGGTGCGCAGCCCTGCCGACGTCGCCAATCTGCTGATGTTGGAGATGAGTCTGTTGGAGCAGGAGCATCTACGCGCCGTGTTGCTCGACACCAAAAATGTTGTCATTCGGGTAATCAACGTCTACGCGGGCAATCTGAACACAGCGGTCGTGCGCGTAGGCGAGGTCTTCCGTGAGGCGATTCGCGCCAACTGTGCGTCGATCATCGTCGTCCACAACCACCCCAGCGGCGACCCAACGCCCAGCCCGGAGGATGTGCGCGTGACCGAACAGCTTGTCGAAGCCGGGCGTCTACTCGATATCGATGTGCTGGACCACCTGGTCATCGGGCGCAACCGCTACGTGAGCTTGAAGGAACGCGGCCTGGGTTTCCGCTGAGAAGAGAGGTGTGAGTGCGAGAAGATAGCTGCGGAGCCGCAGCAACGTAGGGACGCCCAGAGCAGGTGCAGAGAGAAAGCGTTGCAGGCGCCTTCTCTCTGTCTTTTTTGCGCCCTTACTCCTCCGCGTCAAGGCCGACGACTATGTCGCCAGTTCCTCGGTGCGTCTCAGGCGAGAAGCAATTGTTCCACGCCCGCGCCATCCGCCGCCTTTGTCATGTAGACCTCAGGCCAGATGTTGGTTGCTTTGGGATAGTGCTCGAAGATGGCGTCGGCCATCGCCTGCTCGTAACCTGGCTTGACCAACGCCACGGCACAGCCGCCGAAGCCAGCGCCGGTGAGGCGCGCGCCATAGCAGCCCTCGACGCTGCGCATGGCGCCGACCATTGCGTCAAGTGCAGGGCTGCTGACCAGGTAATCGTCGCGCAGACTGTCGTGGCTGGCGTTCATCAACTGGCCCACCCTGACAAGATCACCCGCCTGGAGGGCCGCCACTGTCTGTAGCACGCGCTCGTTTTCCGATACGACATGCCGACAGCGCAAATATACGTTCTCCGGCAGCAGGGCGCGGTGCGCTTCCAGTTGTGCGCTGGTTACATCGCGCAGGGCGCGGATGCCGGGCAATACAGGTTGCAGCAGCGCCACCCCTTGCTCGCACTCGGCGCGGCGTTCGTTGTAAGCGCTCGATGCCAGTGACCGGCTGGCGCGCGTGTTGCCGATGACCAGCGCCGCATCTTCCGGCATCGGCACCAGTGTGTACTCCAGGGAACGGCAGTCGATCAGCAAGGCGTGGTTCTCGCGACCCAACTCGCTGATGAATTGATCCATGATGCCGCAATTGACGCCGACGAAGTGATTTTCGGCGCGCTGCGCCAACTGCGCGATGCGTGGACCTGACAAGACGCCGGTCTGGCCGGCAGCGGCCAGGAAGGCGTGGGCGCTGGCGATCTCCAGTGCAGCGGAGCTGCTCAAACCACTGGCGCGTGGCACATTGCCGCTGAAGACCGCATCGATTCCTGTCAGGCGGATGCCCTCCTGCTCCAGGCTTTGCGCCATGCCCTGGATATAATTGATCCACAACTGTTCAGGGATATAGCGCAGATTATCCAGATCAAATGCGCCGCTTTCGCCAAACTCCACGGAAAAGAGTCTGACCTGGCGGTCGGCGCGCGGGCGCAAGACAAAACGTACATCGCGCTTGAGCGCCACCGGTAGCACAAAGCCATCGTTGTAGTCAGTGTGCTCGCCGATCAGGTTGACGCGGCCCGCACCCCGGCTGACATAAGTTGGGGCGCCGCCAAAGTGTTGCTGAAATTGCTCGATCAGTTCAGTAGTGCGTTCATCAGTTAAAGTAGACATAAATATTTTGATCTCCAGGGTTTGGTTTCAGAATCTCCCGGCTTACACATGGGGATCACAATTTGCCTCATTATACTGGCAAATGGCGGATTGACCCTACCCGCTGTCAAGTGTGTTGCAGCAGTACGAACAGATTGAGGTTTCCCTCTTTGCCATCGGCGCGGAAGCTATTGGTCACGACTAGCCCGCAGGCAGCGGCCAGCTGCTCAACCTCCACCAGGTCGAGATGGTGGACGTAGCGCACGGCGTGCTTGCCTTGATTCCAGGGCAGCAACGCGTCGCCTGGCTCTACGTCGGCGTCGGTCAATCCGATTTCTTCCCATGCCAACAGCTTTTGGTCGAAGCGCGGGCTGCCGAGAAATTGCCAGGTGGAGAGCGCCAGCAGTCCGCCTGGCGCCAGCAGGCTCGTCAGTTCGGTCACGATGCGGCGACGCAGGGCATAGCCTGGGAAGTGGTGGAGCACCGCCAGACAGACAACGGCATCATACGCCGCATCGGTGGCGGCTGTCCAGGAGGGTTGCGCCAGGTCGACGACGGCAAATCGACACGTCAGGTCGGGTAGTTCCACAGTCTGCGACGCTGCCAACGCCAACAGGCGCTCGTCAGCGTCGAGACCAAGATACGCACCGCTCAAGCCTTGTTGCACCAGGGCGCGGGCAAAGCGTCCATTGCCGCAGCCAACATCGAGGACGCGGGCAGGTGCAGGCAACCGGGTGCGCAACATTTGGGCCAGGGTGAGCATTCCTGCCGGCAGCCCCTGGCGCGTGCGGTCAAACTCGTCGGCGACGGTGGCGTAAAAGTGACGATTCAAGTCGAGTAATCGCTGCTGGACAGCCTCGCGCATGGCGAAACGCTCCTGCGAGAATATGGTATACTATGCGCACATTCGGTCAGGCGGAATGGTTGGATTCGACGCACGGAGGTTTTGCGATGGTCGCCCACATTCACACTCTGTTCGACACGCCCGCCGTGGCGCGCATGTCCGCAGAGGATTATATCGCGTTGCCGCAGAGCGGGCAGAAGTCAGAATGAAACGTGTACTCTCTCCAGAAGAAATCCCCGCCGATGTGATCGAAAAGGCGGCGGCGTGGCAAGCCAAGCGCCACGATTTCGATCCTGCGCGCGACGCCGCTACGTTGATGGCGATCTTCCAGGCCGTGCTGGCGACGCCGGAAAGCGACTGGCACGAACGCAATAGCCTGCAAAGCATCTTGCTGCGCCATCCCAAACAGGGGGCCGGGTTATATTCCAAAGCGAACTTGATCGCCGGCTACCGCTATCTGGTGGCAGAGGGCGACCTAGAGGCGGACCCGCTGCTTGAGAAGCGCATTCGCATGAAGCCGATGCGCACACAAAGCGGCGTGGCGCCGGTGACGGTGCTGACGGCGCCCGCTGGCTGCCCCGGCAAGTGCATCTTCTGTCCCGACGACTGGCGCATGCCCAAGAGCTACATCTACGATGAGCCAGGCTGTCAGCGCGCCGAACGCGATGGTTTTGACCCCTTCAAGCAGACCTTAGGGCGCATCCAATCCTTTGAGAGCATCGGCCATGACGCCAGTAAGGTGGAACTGCTCATCCTAGGCGGCACCTGGAGCGCGTACAGCCGCGACTATCGCGAGTGGTTTGTCCAGCGTTGCTTCGATGCCATGAACGCAGCTGGCGATCCGGCGCTGGCCACTTCTGTTTCATTGGCGGAGGCGCAAGCGCGCAATGTCACCGCCAGCCATCGCAACGTCGGCTTGGTCATCGAGACGCGGCCAGATTGGATCACGCCGGAGGAGATCATCCACCTGCGAAAGCTGGGGGTCACCAAAGTGCAGATCGGTGTGCAGAGCCTAGATGACGAGATTCTGGCGCTAAATCGACGCGGCCATGATGTTGCGGCGGTGCGGCGCGCCCTGGGGCTGTTGCGCACAGCGGGCTTCAAGCTGCATCTGCATTGGATGCCGAATCTCTACGGCGCCACACCGCAGAAAGATCGGGAGGATTTTGCTCGCTTTTTTGACGACCCTGCTATTCGGCCCGACGAGCTGAAAATTTATCCCTGTTCGCTGATTGCTGGGACTGAGTTGTACGAGCGCTTTCTGGCCGGCGACTACCAACCTTACCGTGAAGATGAACTTGTTGCACTGTTGGCGGAGGTCAAGCCAACGATCCCGCCCTATACGCGTATCAACCGCCTCTTCCGCGATATCCCTGCCCATCACATTCAGGCGGGCGTCAGAGCCAGCAACCTGCGCCAGATTGTGCAGGACGAGCTGGCGCGGCGCGGAGATCGTTGCGGCTGCATCCGCTGCCATGAGATTCGTCGCCGTGAGGTGCACCTGGAGCAGCTCGATCTGCGCGTGTATAGCTATGCAACCGACCTGACGCTGGAGCACTTTCTGCACTTCGTCACCAATGAACGCTACCCGGAGCCAGGGCTGATCGCCGGTTTTTTGCGCCTAAGCCTGCCTCATGGCGATCAGAGTGGCAGCCGCGCCTTCTTGCCAGAGTTGGCCGGCGCCGCTATGATCCGCGAGGTGCATGTCTATGGTCCAGCGTTGGGCATTGGCGCCGAAAGCAATGGGCGGCCACAGCATACGGGTCTTGGTACGCAGTTGATTGACGCTGCTCGCCGTATCAGCCGCGACGCTGGCTTTCGCCGCCTCAGCGTGATCGCTGCAACGGGGACGCAAGGTTATTATGCCGCGCGCGGCTTCGTGCGTGGTGAGTTGTACATGACAGCATCACTGCCCTGAGTGGATCGGCGCGTGAGTCTCACCTGAGATTGAGGAGAGAGGTTGCAAAAGCGAGCGACGGGAACCTTGATTCCCGTCGCTCGTTTCTTGTGGGTGTGCGTAAGACGCACACCCTTGCTGTGGTTTGCTCGATGTCCTACTTGCCCACGGCAGGCAAGTAGATGAACTTGTCCAACAGCGGCAGATTTGGCTCGTCAGCCGGCGGGAGCGCGGTTGGCACACAAGTCTCGGTGAGGCCGTTCTGCCGTGCGTACTCGGCGCCCTGGAAGATCAGGCGCACGTAGCGTGGCGCAGTCGAATCATTCTCGAACTGGAAGTCGACGTCCAGCCCATCGGTCAAGGTCAGGTTGCGGCTTTCGATGACTGTTGTGCCACTCATCAGCTGCGCCACATAGTTGCCAGAGCGGTTGACCAACACCGTCCACACGGCGCCGATGCGTTCACAGCGGGGCGCCAGTGCAGCGGAGAGACCATCGACGCAGGGTTCTGGCCCGGTCTGCTCGATCACCTGGACGTTCTGATAGATGATCCGCACGCTGTTCGGCGTGTACGAGCTGGCGACGAACGCTACGTCCTGCGGCTGGTTGGCGGTCAGGTTAAGCGTCGTCTGTTCGATGACGTTGCCATTGCTGACAACCTGCGCTACGTAGCTTCCGGTGCGAGAGGCCGTTACTTGCCAGAGCAGCCCTTCATTCGTGCAGCGCGGTGTCAACGTGACTGATGGCGCTTCGGCGCAGTTCTCATACGGTCCGCTCTCGCTGGCGACGACGTTACCGTTGAAGGTGACGCGCACGCCGCTGAGGGTGGTCGGGTCGCCGCTGTAGGTGAAGGTGGCCGGCGTGTTGGCGGTCAGGTTCAGGTTGGTCGTGCTTTGCACGTTGCCACCGACCAGGAA
>DMDA01000041.1:27716-28283 GCA_003451595.1 Chloroflexota bacterium
GTTGACGCAGGTGCTGCTGAGTACGCCGGTCGGCGGCGGAGCGCAGCTTTCATACGGTCCGCTCTCGCTGGCGACGACGTTGCCATTGAAGGTGACGCGCACGCCGCTGAGGGTGGTCGGGTCGCCGCTGTAGGTGAAGGTGGCCGGCGTGTTGGCAGTCAGGTTCAGGTTGGTCGTGCTCTGCACGTTGCCACCGACCAGGAACTCGGCGACATAGGCGCCGCTCTGGCTGACGTTGACCGTCCAGGTGCGCGTGTTGTTGACGCAGGTGCTGCTGAGTGAGGCTGTCGGCACTTGCGTGCAGTCGAGATATGGCCCGCTCTCGCTGGCGACGACATTACCATTGAAGGTGACGCGCACACTACTGAGGGTGGTCGGGTCGCCGCTGTAGGTGAAGGTGGCCGGCGTGTTGGCAGTCAGGTTCAAGTTGGTCGTGCTCTGCACGTTGCCACCGACCAAGAACTCGACCACGTAGGCGCCCGTGTAGTTCGCCGTCACTGTCCAGGTGCGCACGCCTGCAGCGCAAACGCTGGAGATCGTCGCCGTCGGGATGCGGCAGGTGAGGTT
>DMDA01000057.1:0-3898 GCA_003451595.1 Chloroflexota bacterium
ATATCGGGCCGTTGGAACGGCTACCCCGCCCAGTGCGCGCCACGACGTTCCGCCGCCTGACCTTCATTCACACCACGTTGGCGCGGCTCCTGGCGGCGGAAGATGTCAAAGATCTTTTCATCGACGATGACCCTTTCGAGCAACTGTGGTCAGCGCTGCGCGAACACAATCTGCGTCCGCTGAAGAACCGTCTTGCCGGTGAGCGTCCTGTCGACATTACGCTGCGCGCACGTGGTGGGTATCTTGGCATCACTTGTCAAGACGCTAACGCAGCGCAGGAGTCGCGTTCAATGCCAACCGCAGAGCGTTGGGAGTTTCTGCAACTCTCCGCGATGCAGATCACGGCTGACCTGCCCGGCTGTCTACGCCAGATCGGCGCCGCTTTGCTGCGCCTTGGCGGCTCGGTGTTGAATCAGCCCGTCGGTGCGTCGGAGTAGACGGCTGCGCTGGCTTTCAAGGAGGAGAATGTGAATCGAGCACCAGTTCTGGGGCGTTCGGCGCTCTTTCCGCTTGTCTTTGCCGTCGTGCTTGGGTGTGGCGCGCTGCAGCTCTGGCTGCCGCCGATCGCTCAGGCTGGCGCGCTGCCCGGCGAGACGCTGCCCCCGGCGCCAGATATCTACCTGCCGCTGATAGCCTACGCTACACCGCCGCTCCAGCCACCACGCACCTACACCGCGATCCCGGTTGAGCCACCGCCCACGGATCGCCCGGCTGCCGATCATCCAGACCTGAATCTGGCAATCCGAGGCTTTGCCGCCACAACCGGCTATCTGGGCCTGGTCACCTATGGTGAGGATGAGCAGGGACCCGACCCCAACGCCCCACAAATCGACGGCATGTTCGACCCGTTGCGCCTGCCGGTCTTTCGCGCGGTTTACCAGGTCTACGACTGGAACTGGGGGTGCAATCCGCCTGACGGCTGTCTGGGGGCGCCGATCACGGAGTATCCGGTGACGCTGCTAGAGATGGAGACCGCGCCTGACGAGGAAATCCGTATCCCGCGGCGCGCACCGGACATCTATTCAGGCGGGTTCAAGGCGCTCGCGCTCTACGCTGCGGAGCGGCGGCTGACGATCACCTACACCCGCGGCGACACGGCGGCTAACGGCTATCTGATTCACCTGGAGGATTTCGCCGTCAATCCTGGTCTGATTGCGCTCTACGAGCAACTCAACGCCGCCGGGCGCGGACAATTGCCCGCGCTGCGCAACGGCGAAATCGTCGGTGTCGCCGATCGCGGTTCAATTAAGATCGCCACGCGCGACACAGGTCGCTTTCTCGACCCGCGCGCCTGCAAGGACTGGTGGCAAGGTTACCTGGCGCAGTGCGTGGTGCAACTGAGGAGATAGAGATTAAGAGATTGGAGGTTAGAGACTGGAGATTAGAGATTGGAGATTGGTTCAAGGGCGAGCGGTCTTTAATCTCCAATCTCTAATCTCCAGTCTCTCAATCTCTCATTCTCCCGCCACTCCCAATTCCGCCGCAATGCCCTGCATCGCTGTCAGCACGCGCTGGACGTGCTCGTCGAAGGGGACGCCCAGCTCTTCGATGAACTGCATGTTCTCGTGGCGGTCAATGGCGGCGGTGAAGGCTTTGTCCTTCCACTTTTTCTTGATCGATTTCAGTTCAACGTTGCGCAGGTCGCGATCCGGGCGCACATACGCCGTTGCCTGGATCAGTCCCGTCAGCTCGTCGCACGCCAGCAGCGCCTTGTCGAGCAGCGACTCGCGCGGGACGCCGAGAAAGGTTGCATGCGCTTCAACGGCGTGGATCAATTCCGGCGGATAGCCACGCTCGCGGAAGAGACGCAGCTCGGTGCGCGGATGGCCGTTGACCAGATCGTCCATGTTCGGGAAGCGTTCGTAGTCGAGGTCGTGCAGCAGCCCGGTGATGCCCCACAACTCCTCGTCCTCGCCAAAATGACGGGCATAGGCGCGCAGCGCAGCCTCCACCGCCAGCATGTGCCGGCGCAGACTCTCCGACTGCACCCACTCGCAGAGCAGGGCATAGGCTTCGTCGCGGGTTGGAAGTGACATGAGGTAGCCTTTCTCCGTAAGCATAGCTGGATCGATAACGTTGACAAACAATAGCAACGGATTATACTCCAGATAGTTGACCGCAGACGTTTTCCATTTTGCTTGGCAACATGGCAGACATTTGTGAAGACAACCCGTTACTTCGAAGAACAAGTTTTGCGCAAACGACCGTACCTGAAACGAGAATGGTGCGAGCGGGCGCTGCGTGAACCAGCTTATTTCGAGATGCAGCCCGATGACGACCGTATCCGATTCTGGGTTTTCATTCCTGAGCTTGGCGCCTACTTACGCGTTGTTACACTTGAAGACGGCGAGACGATCCACAACGCATTTCCGGACAAAGCCTTTGAGCCGTGACTACACATGAAATTTCACTACTATCCTGAAACCGACTCCCTGTACATTGAACTTTCAGAAGGCGACAGCACCGAATCGAATGTCGTTGCGCCGGGCGTGGTGCTTGACTTCGACGAACACCATCGGCTTGTCGGTATCGATATCGACCACGCCAGCAAGGTCGTCAATCTTTCGCGGCTAGAAGTGACTGCGCTGCCTGTGCAGTCACTCGCCGTCGCCTAAGCCAGTCAGGCTACACCTTCATGCCCTGCGTTCCGCTCAAGATCGTCACCTACAACATCCACGGCTGGCGCACCGCCGACGGCAAGCCGAATCTCGACGGCGTGACCGATGTGCTGCGCGCCATCAACGCCGACATCATCGGGCTGAATGAGGTCTACTATCCGCGCGTGGTCACTGGCGACGCACGGCCCGCACTCGAAGCGTTGGCGGCGCGGCTGGGGATGCACTTTGTCTTTGGGCCGTGTCTGCGCTGGCCCGCCGAGAAGGACATGCCCGCCGACGCCTATGGCAACGCGCTGCTCAGCCGCTGGCCCATCATCGCCAGTTCGGCGCATCACCTGACGGCAAAGGAGGAGGACAAGGAGGGCGTGCTCGCCGGGCGCGAACAGCGCGGTTTGCTCGAAGGGCGCATCCTGCTGCCGGACGGGCGCACCTTTACGGCGTATGTCACCCACCTCGACCACAAGAGTGAGGCCGCGCGCATGGTGCAGCTACGCGTGGCGCGCACCTGGCTGGTGCGCGACCGCAACCGCCCGCATCTCGTGATGGGCGACTTCAACGCCGTCAGCCGCTGGGATTGGACGGAGGAACGCTTAGCCGCCCTGCGCGCACAGCCGACCAGCCAGGGCGGCGCACTTGCTGGCGACGACGACAAGGGGCCGCAGGTGGTCGAAGCGATGGAGAAAGCTGGCTATGTCGATCTCTACCGGCGCTTTGGCGAGCCGGGCGGCGTGACCTTCCCGACGCAGGACTGGCCGATCCGCATCGACTATTGCTTTGCCAGCCAGTCGTTGGCGCCGATGGTCACGAACTGCGCGATCTGGACAGAGCATGACGGCGTCTCCGATCATCGCCCTGTGCTGACAGAGCTGACATTGGAAGCGGAAAATGATGCTCGCCAGCCTGCCTGAGACGCTGCCCGCCGACAAGCATGACACGATTCACCAACTGGTCGACGCGCTGGCGCTGACGCCCGGCGTCGTCGCCGTCGTGTTGGGCGGCTCGTATGCCAGCGGCGCCGCGCGCGCCGCTTCAGATGTCGATCTCGGCCTCTATTACCAGCCCGATTCGCCCTTTCGTATCGACGACATTGTCCAGATTGCCCGGCAGGTCGCCATCCAGCCGCCCACCGTCACCGATTTCTACGAATGGGGCGCGTGGGTCAACGGCGGCGCGTGGATTCACACCGCGGCGGGCAAGGTTGATTTTCTCTATCGCAACCTCGACCAGGTCGCCCGCACCATCGACGAGGCGGTGCAAGGCATCGTCCACCACGACTACCC
>DMDA01000057.1:4137-5115 GCA_003451595.1 Chloroflexota bacterium
GGTGCAATCGCCGCACTGAAGGCGCGCGTCGCAACCTACCCAGAGTCGCTGCACCGCCGCATTGTCGACGATAGCTTGTGGAGCGCCGAGTTCACCTTGCTGCACGCGCGCGCCTTTGCCGCGCAGGGCGATGTCTACAACACGGTGGGCTGTCTGACCCGCGTCGCTACGAACCTGACGCAGGCGCTCTTTGCGTTGAATCGCCGCTATTACATGAGCGACAAGCGCGCCATGCGGGAGATCGACCGTTTTGCGGCTGTTCCTGAGGGCTACACCGCTGCGTTGGGCGCCATCCTCGCCGCGCCTGGACACGATGCGCAGACACTGACGCAATCGACGGTGGCATTGGCAGCGCTGTGGCGGCGCGTCGTCGAGTTGACGAATGGCGCGTATCATCCCAAGTTTGTAATGGCGTAGCATGAATCTCTTCGAGCAAGCCAACCAGGAACGTATGGCGCGCGCCGCACCGCTGGCGGCAAGGATGCGCCCGCGCACGCTCGATGAGTATGTCGGGCAGCAGCACATCGTCGGCCCAGGGCGGTTGCTGCGCCGCGCCATCGAGGCTGACCAACTGTCAAGCGTGATCTTCTACGGGCCGCCGGGCACGGGCAAGACGACGCTGGCGCGCGTCATCGCCAACACCACGCGCGCTCATTTCATCGCCATCAACGCTGTGCTCGCCGGCGTTAAGGACATCCGCGAGGCGATCGAGGAGGCGCAGAGCCGCGCCCGCCAATTCGGCCAGCGCACGATCCTCTTTGTGGATGAGGTGCATCGCTTCAACAAGGCGCAGCAGGACGCACTGCTGCCGTGGGTCGAAAACGGCACGGTGATCTTCATCGGCGCCACGACCGAGAACCCGTATTTCGAGGTCAACAAGGCGCTCGTCAGCCGCAGCCGCATCTTCCAGCTTGTCCCGCTTACCAAAGACGACCTGCGCGCCATCGTGCATCAGACGCTCACCGACCCCGAACGCGG
>DMDA01000057.1:5368-5969 GCA_003451595.1 Chloroflexota bacterium
CTCCTAATCTCCAATCTCCCACTCTCCACATCACCCTCGCCATCGCCGAGGAATCAATCCAACGCCGCGCCGTGCTCTACGACAAGGAAGGCGACTATCACTTCGACACGATCAGCGCCTTCATCAAGAGTCTGCGCGGCAGCGACCCCGACGCCGCGCTCTACTGGATGGCGAAGATGGTCTATGCCGGCGAGTCGCCCCGTTTCATCTTCCGGCGCATGTTGATCTTCGCCGGTGAGGATGTGGGCATGGCGGACCCGAACGCGATCCAGGTGGTCAACGCCTGTGCGCAGGCTTTCGAGCAGGTGGGGATGCCGGAGGGACGTTTTCACCTGGCGACGGCGGCGCTCTATCTGGCGACGGCGAAGAAGTCGAACACGGCGTTTGCCTTCTTCGATGCACTGGAGCAGGTCGGCAAGGAGGCGGACAGCGGCGTGCCCAACCACCTCAAAGACGCCAACCGCGATAAGGAGGGCTTTGGGCACGGCGAAGGGTATCTTTACCCGCACGCCTACCGCGACCATTGGGTGGCGCAGCAATATCTGCCCACATCCCTGCAAGGCAAGGTCTTCTACCAGCCGTCGGATCAAGGCTACGAGGC
>DMDA01000057.1:6229-6590 GCA_003451595.1 Chloroflexota bacterium
GAGCGGCTGGCGCGCGTGCGCGACCGCGTGCTCGACGCCGCGCGCATCCTCAACCACAGCACGGTGCTCGATCTCAAAGCCGGCGCCGGTCTGTTGACATGGGAGGCGCTGCGGCGCACGCCCGAAGGCGGCGTCTACGCCCTGGCGCGCAACCGCCGCGACGCCGACGCCCTGCGCCAGCTCGCCGAACGCCTGCCGCAGATCGAACGCCCGGTGATTATGGAAGGCAGCATCGAGGAACTGCCGCTCTTCTTGTCCCTGCAAGCTGGCAGCGCCTCGCCCCTCGCCCCGCGCCCCCCGCAACCCCTTCGCTTTGACGCCATCGTCGGCTATAATGCCTTGCTGGATGAACGCGATAAAG
>DMDA01000057.1:6910-32647 GCA_003451595.1 Chloroflexota bacterium
GATGACCTCCGAGCCGCCTTGACAACGGCAGGGCTGGACGTGAAGCTACACGGTGAAAATGAACAGGCGGCCATGTCGATTACACCAGCAACGCTTCAACGCTGGTTCACCCCGGCAGGCGCCGGAAAACCGGCTTACTGCGAGCGCCTGGCAACCATGCTGACTGATGTCGAAATTGGGCGCATCCGCCAACTCTTTGAACATCAATTGACGGGGCAGTCGATTCTCTGGCAGACTTACACCATCTTGATCGTGGCGCAATGATGGCGTTAAAACAGGTAAATGGCGGCAAAGATGACAAAATACCAAAACCTTTCCAATCCAGAGTTGCTTGAGCAGGTTGACCGCGCCGGTCCCACTCTGCCGGCAGAGTTGATTCAGACGCTACTAGCGCGGCGGATTGAACTGCGCAATGAAATCATAGCGCGCTTTGCCGAGGCAATTGATGATAATTGGGAAGACAATGACGACCCACGCTGGTATCGCGCCGTACACTATGGGTTCTTGCTGATTGCCTATCGCGAACGCAAAGCGTTGCCGATCTTCGCCACTATCTACAGTAAAACCGATGACTACGATGCATTGGTCGAGTGGTTTGAGACGCAACCCGCCTATTTCGGTCCACCAGCAGTGCCTGTTTTCCAAGAAGTACTGAAAAGCAGGACAGACCTGGAATGGCACTATGGCAGGGGGTTGAGTATTGCCATCCTGAAAACCATTGCCATCCATTTCCCGGAAACTCGCTCAGGCATAGTGGCGTTCCTGCGCTCATTTCTGCCGCCGCTCGACGCCAACGGGCGTGTTGTATTGAATGATGAAGAGGAAATTGATGAGCTATGGGGCAGCATCATCGACGCGCTTGCCGATTTGCGCGACCGGGAAAGTATGCCACAAGCGTTGGCGATGTTCGATGCAGATTTG
Source organism: Chloroflexota bacterium (assembly GCA_003451595.1). Classification (GTDB taxonomy): domain Bacteria; phylum Chloroflexota; class Anaerolineae; order Caldilineales; family Caldilineaceae; genus Caldilinea. Next base: position 7,832 of record DMDA01000057.1, read on the forward strand.
ATCGATCCGATGGAGACTGACCGTCAGACCTATCTACGCAACCTGGAGCAGGCGCCATCCACTCCGAAAACACGGACGTTTGACATCTTTGCATTCTATGCGGATCGCGCTCTCCGCAACGCAACGCAGAACATGTGAGATTGTCGGTTTGCCAAAACGTGAAGCGACAGTCTGCAAAAGATGGTTTCAACGCCGTCCGTTATGGGCGGTGTTTTCGTTCCAGACAAACAAAAACGGTGCGCTATCCTGATCGACAGCGCACCGTTGTTCGCCCAGTTGCTCAGTTGAGATAACTGGCAGGATTGTAGGGGACGCCGTTGTAGCGAATCTCAAAATGGAGATGCGGCCCCGTGCTGTTGCCGGTATTGCCCATCGTGCCAAGCTGCTGGCCGCGACTCACCGTCTCGCCCGGCTTGACAAAGACCGAATTGAGGTGAGCGTAGAGAGTCGTGAAGCCATTGCCATGATCGACGATCACATAGTTGCCATAACCACTATTCCAACCTCCGCCAGCCAGCACCACATAGCCAGCATCCGAGGCAGTCACAGGCGCACCCAGCCAGCCAGCCACGTCGATCGCAGGATGGCCGCCCCAGTAACCCTGGCTGATGTAGCCAGCAGTCGGCCAACTAAAGTTGCCCGACCCAGCCAGCGCACCATCTGGGCGCGACACGGCATAGGCAGTCGAAGCGCCAACCACCGGCGCCACAAAGGGTTTGGTCCCACCGGGCACGACGATCTCTTTGCCGATGGGCAGGGCGTCATCGACGCTGCTCATCCCATTGGCTGCATAGGCCACAATGGCCTGCATGTCGGCATCGTATTTGTCAGCAATGCTTGAGAGAGTGTCGCCGCGCTTGACAACGTGCAAGACGCCATCGACTGGAAGGATACGCAACTGGTCGCCAATACTGAGTCGATCCGGGTTCTGCTCGATCGACGAGTTCGACCACATCAAGGTCTCAGGTTGCAACCCAAACTTTTGTGCAATGCCTAGCACGGTGTCACCGGGCTTCACTGTGTAGTAGAGCACTTCCTCCACTGGCCGGGGAGCCTCATTTGCAGTGGGGCTGCCAGGCTTGCCGCCGCCAATAGTCAGGATGCTGTTGGGCGTGAGCGAATCATCCTCAAACCCGGATATACTGGCGAGTTGATTGGCGCCCAGACGTCCGTTGTTTGTCACCATGGCGGCAGGCGTCGGTTCGAGACTGAGTTCCCAATCTGGAATGGTGATCTGGCTCAGCACCAACACAACGCCCGCGATCATCAACACGGACAGATGGCCGGCCAGACGTAGTGGCGTCACTTGATCCGCCAGAATCTGCTGCACTTGTGTGGACGCCCCCTGAATGACGCGCGTGATAACACCGGGGCGACCAAAGTCTGCACCGGATGACGACGTCAGAGTTGTATACGCCACATTCGCCCCCGCGCTCACCGGGCGATCCATAGGCGTCGTATGCAGATTGGCAGAGGGAAGAGAGATAAATTCCAGGTTTTGTGGGGGATGAATTTCTTGACGTTGTAACTCGATTTGATGCGGTCTGACGCGTCCCGGGTAAACGTTGCCGCCGCCCGAACTGCCTTCATTTGACATACACGCTCTCCAGAGTGTCAGGTTTTGTGGGCGTGACCTGGATGAAACCTGAGTGATTTGCCCTAACTACATTCTGCTATTCATTGGAAACCGGTTGCTCAGAAACCAGTGGATGCAGGTTGCTTTTCCCATGACATTGAAGGATTCTAGCATCTTGCGCATGGCTTGCCAAGTGGCAGAGGCGTCTGACGCCCACAAAAAACGACGATCCTGCTTCAATGTGCAAGGATCGTCGCCCAATCGTAGGTTTTGCGTAGGCAGAGGGGCTTGTGTCGTTGTGTTGAAAAGCGTACGGTTAGCGCTTGGTCAATGTCTCCAGGAATTCGCGGTTATCGCGCGTACGGCTCATGCGTTCGATAATGGGAAGGATTGCCTCACTGCCACCACCCATGGCATCGATCATTCGGCGTAACGTGTAAACCTTGGAGAGCGTCTCGGCATCAAGCAGTTTTTCCTCGGCACGCGTGCCACTGCGTTCGATATCAAATGCCGGGAAGATGCGTCGTTCCGCCAACTTGCGACTGAGATGCAACTCCATGTTGCCCGTACCCTTGAACTCTTCATAGATGACATCATCCATACGGCTGCCTGTGTCCACCAGACAGGTGGCGATGATCGTGAGACTGCCGCCTTCTTCCAGGTTGCGAGCGGCGCCAAAGAAGTGCTTGGGCGGATAAAGTGCTGCCGGGTCGATGCCGCCAGATAATGTGCGTCCAGATGGCGGCACCGTGAGGTTGTAGGCGCGCGAGAGGCGCGTAATGCTGTCGAGCAAGATGACGACGTCTTTCCGCCCTTCCACCAGGCGCTTGGCGCGTTCCAGCGCCATTTCGGCGACGCGCACATGATTCTGCACAGGCTCGTCAAAGGTGCTGCTGACCACTTCTGCTTCGACCGAACGATCCATGTCTGTGACTTCTTCCGGGCGTTCGCCGATCAACACCACCATCAGGTGAATATCCTTGTAATTTGTCGTGATGCCGTTGGCAATGCGTTTGAGAATCGTCGTCTTGCCAGCCTTCGGTGGGCTGACGATAAGACCGCGTTGCCCACGTCCAATCGGTGAAAGCAGGTCGATCATTCTGGTGGAGATGACATTCGGGCGCGTCTCCAACAGGATTTGTTCATTCGGGAAAATCGGCGTCATCTTCTCGAAGACAGGACGCTTTTTGGCCTCTTCAGGGTCAAGGCCATTGACTGCTTCCACCTTGAGCAAGCCGTGATACTTTTCGGTCTCCTTGGGTGGGCGCACCTGGCCGATGATCAAGTCGCCCGTACGCAGGCCAAAGCGACGGATTTGGCTCTGGCTGACATAGACATCCTCCGGGCCAGGCAAGAGATGGTCGCTACGCAGAAAGCCAATGTTGTCCTGAACGATCTCCAGGATGCCGCCGCCAAAGATAAAGCCTTGCTGCTCTGCGTTGGCGCGCAATATACGCATCACCAGATCATACTTTTTTAGACGCGTGTAACCTGTGATATTGGCGGAACGCGCAATGTCGCGTAATTCGTCCAGGTTGAGTTCTTCCAGTTGACCGATGGTCATTTGTTCCAGGGGAATGCTCGCATTCACCATATCCTATCATCCTTTAAATTGTAAATCGATGCGGGCGATTACACCCGAAAAGTCATCCACAAAACGAATCCTGCCTGAGCATCGTGTTGTTGATGGTGTATACAAGATTCAACACATCATGGTTGTTGCGGACCGGTTGTTGCAGACCGGGGCGTCGTGTCGCTGACGCCGTATCCGCTGTGACATCTGTACGAACAGACATTGTCAGCTACTTGTCTTGAGGTATGCTTATCTAACTGACAAACGCATAGACAGCAACGCTGTATTACTGTGTGGGAGTAATCTAATCTTTCCTTGTGGACAGCTGGCAATGCAGACGGCTGGGAAACAACACTTAGGGGATGGTCAAATCAAATCACTGATTTGACCCTAAGGTATCAATGATTATAACAGCAGATAGTCTTAACGTCAACTAACTCAACAGAATTTGATTTTATACTTTGATCAGTCAAATGGCAAACAGGGATCACGATGTTCCGCGATCCCTGTTTGCCAAACCAATCTGATAATCGGCTCGCCCTACCAGTCCCACAACCCAGCCACATCACGCAAAGCCTCAATATCCGCCAACTTGATGCGCCGATAGCCAAGTTCAACCAACCCCTGCCGCTTGAAGTCTCGCAGGATGGCGCTCACCGTCTCGCGATAGGTGCCCAGCCTATCGGCCAGCGCCTGATGGCTAACACCCTTGATCACGCCGCTGCCATCCTGGTCAAGCTCAACGAGCAATGCCGCCAACCGTTCAGGTAGTTTCTTGTAGGCAACATCTTCCAGGCTATTCTCGACTTGCATTAAGCGCATGCCGTATGTTTGCAACAATCCCCAGCCGAGAATTGGATATTGCATCGTCATGTTGCGCGCTTCGCTGCTGGGAATAACCCACACCAGTGCGTCCTCAGCAGCTTCTGCAAAGACGCCGGGGTCGCGCATGTCATTCAGGGCGCCTTCGCCAAAAATCGCCCCCGGTTCGAGCGTGGCGATGACCAGCCGCCGCCCCTCATTGTTTGTGCAAAGCAGATTCACTTTGCCACTCATCAACACATACATGCGTGAAGCCATGGCTTCGGGAGATGCCACCTGTTGCCCACGCTCAAAGCGTTGTGTCACTACGACCTTGTCGAACGCCGGGTCTTCTTCGCGCAGCACTGTCAACATTTGCGGTACGCTCGCCATGCGCAGCGTAGTAGTGCCTGTCATCGTGTTCACAGCAGTCGAAGTGGCAAACGGATTGCTCTGAAGCTCACGCAAACTTGTTTTCATCTTGATGATCCTTGCTGTCTGATTCCGGCAGTTATGGCTCGATGTCTACTACATCAGCATCGGGCGAACAGTTTCTTGTTTTCACCACGTTTGTGCTCACGCTAATGCAACTTTCATCTACACAATCCGTGCAAAACCTTTGCAATTAGTTAATCATACTTTTGCAGAATTGTCTAGCCCTCTAAGATGAGAATTTTCTCACTTTTCGCAATTGGTGTGATCGAGCCAGACACCAGAGAGGCTCGTGCTTCTCTAGCTCCTGTCACGGTAGGGACTTCCTATGCGATCCTGGTCATATGGCCAGGATCATAGCAGGTGAAGATTAGACGGAAATTGGAAACGTATTCGCGAATTGTTAGCAAGCTCACGCAAACGCGCTGTTGCTGGAAGAGAAAGGCGGGAATTGCGTGGTCAGGCTTGGCAAGGCGAGGAAGGTGCACGACGCACAATAGGATGCAAAACCTGTGCAAATGGTCGATAACCCGACGCAATATGACATAGCGCCCGACCGCGGTCAGGCGCTATGCTGCCATTGCAGCAACGCCCGCCATCGCTCACGCTGATGCAGATCGAGCAAACTGTCAGAGGCCATTGGGTGCGCTGCACGACCTTCTGGCGTCCGACCTTCTGGCGTCCGATCTTCTGGCGCAGACAGCGCTTGGGCAAACTGTTCGACCAATGTCAGGATTTCGCGACGTGCGCGTGCAGGTGTGGCTGCCAGTTCCATGGCAGCCTGAGCGCCAGCAGCAAATAACTCCCGATCTTCGTCGTAGACGGTCGTTGTTGGGGCAAATAGCTGACGCAGATGTCCTTCACTCACGCGCTTGAGGGCGTCCGAAAAAATCTCGACAACCGTGGCGTTGCCTGTGCGCACAGCCAGGCCAGCAGAACGGCTAAAGCAGTAATCACCGGCCAGAATCGTGCTGCCTAGCAATGATCGATTGGCTGGATCATGCGCTGCTGTGTCACTCATCATGATGTGCACTGAAAGCGCCAGGTGCAACATCTCCAGCGCCGCCGCCAAGTAGATACGCTGACTGCGCACCGCCACCTGATCTGGCGCAGCCACGCCTGCCGTCAGCACGACCGCAGCCCGGTGCAGTGGGTAGTTGCGACGCAACTGTGCCGCCACCATCTGACGGAAGGGGGGAAATAACTCGTTCATGGCATCGAGCAACAATTGCTCCACTTCCGCCAGTTCCGCCGCCAATTCGCGCTGTGCCGCCAGGTTGCTTGCTGGCAGGCTGAGCGTACGTTCTGTCATTTTATGCACCACTCTCTTCCGCAGGCAGGGCTATAGGTTGCTACCATTGCGCCGTATTCGCTCTACCGCCAGGAGGTCACTAATGCTTTCGACCGCTTCCATTGCCGTAGCGCCCAGATAAATGCCTGCAATTTCATCCCGCAATTCCGGGCGGAGATTGAAGGCGCGCCCGCCATAGCCAATGATAGGGCGCGGTGGCTCAAGGTCAGCCAGGCGTGCACAAAGGGGACCTAACCGCAGGGCTGAATCAACTGTAGTGGCGCTGAACAGGAGAAGCTCCGGCTTGATCGCCGTCACCTCGGCAACCAGGTCGTCAGTGGGCAAATTTTGTCCCAAATAGCGCACAGTGTAGCCGCTGCGGCGCAGATAAATCGAGAGCAAGAGCGCGCCGATCTCGTGCAATTCTCCGGGTGCACAACCTACCCAAATCAGGGGCGACGTTGTTGCATTGGGCACAGTCCGTAGAATGGCGGCCAGCCGTTGCACCAGATAGTTTGTGGCGTAATGTTCGCGGGTGATGCTCAACTCGCCACGATGCCAACGCTCGCCGATTTCCACCAACACTGGCATAATGACGTGCTCGCCAACGTGCTCAACCGGATACAGTGCAAACGCATGCGCCAGTGTCGCCTCAGCCATTTCCTCGTCGTAATCGAGCAACTCTGCCAGCAGCCGGCGTTGAAAATTCGCAAAATTTTCAATCTCGAGCCGTGACGGCGGCGCCAATGAGGGCGCGTCGGCCGCTCGCCCGGTCGGATCAGGCAGCGTTGCCTGTGCATCAAACGCGCCTTGCGCCAGCAGCGATTGCAGCCACGCCACCGCCTGGCTGATCGACATCCCTGCATCGACTTGCGCCTTGAGCCAGCGGATAATAGCGATGTCGCGGTCGGAGTAGAGCCGGTAGCCACTATCTGAGCGCTGGGGCTGGCACATATTATATCGGCGTTCCCATGCGCGCAGCGTGCTTGGACTGATATTGGTGGATTGCACAACGGCCTTGATGTTATAAAGAGGCGTGGTTGAGTACTCGTTGAGCCGAATCGCTGTCACCACGGTGATTACACCTTCCTCTGCACTGAGTGGATTTGTCCTGTTACTCTGAAATCAATTCCCGATAAGTCTACAGATTGCGTCAAACTTTTGCAATCTTAGCATAGTCTCCTGTAAGGATCAATGCGAAACCCATAGTTGACGTAACCATCAAACGTAAAGACCTGTAGTGTGGCGCCGCGTCTCGCCTCGCAGACCAGCACACACCTGTCGCCTTCCTTGCCCCGCGCGTGGCCTAGTACGCTTGCGGTATGCGGAGCGTTTGGCGTAACTGCAAAGATTGTTGCGCCGCCAACACTGTCGCCACTGCGCGCCGATCATCGCGCGGCGTCGCCAACGGCGCCTCGCCCAGGCGGACAGCCGCCAGAAAGCGCGCCACTGCCGCGCGATAGGGATCGATCGCGGCAACTGCCAGGGTCTTCATCTGCCCGCCGCGCTGTAATTCCAACTTGCCGAGAGTACTGTCAGGATGGATATTTGACGCCAGAAGCGCACCGGTGCTACCAAAGATTGTGATGCCCGTTGGCGCATGCGGCAGCACGAACGCGTCGTGCAACACCACCGGCAGTCCATTGCGCAGTCGCACCACGCTCACGACGTCTTCCGCCACTGTGCTGCCTAACAAGTTCTGCAGGGTGTGCGCGTGAATCTCCGCCGGTGCGCTGAGCAGCAAAAATGCCAGCAAATCAACATCGTGCAGTGTGCGATCCCACAGCACACCGCCATCAGGTGGCTGGAGACGCCAGCTTTGCCGCGCCAGGGGCAGGGCGGTGGTGTTGTCGATGCGCACGCCCAGCAGCTCACCAATGGCGTCGGCGTGCAACTCGTCACGCAGACGCCGCATCACGCCGGTGGCACGCCAGGTGTAATTCAGCGCCAGCACCAGGCCACGATGATGCGCCATCTGCTCCAGTTCCTGGCTCTCTTCCAGTGTGTGCGCCAGCGGCGGCTCGCACAGGACATGTTTACCCGCCAACAGCGCCGCCCGCACCGTCGCCGCATGATGGCGGGGCTGGTTGCCGACATAGACGCAACGAATCTCACGCCGCGCCAGTAGTGCATCCAGATCGTCGCCAGCGTGAACGATGCCGTGTGCGTCGGCGAAGCGCTGTGCAAAGCGGGCATTGTGACTGTACAGCCCGACCACATAGGCGCCAGCCACGTCGCTGCCGCCGATGGCGGGCGGCTGTCCCCAGATGGCGTCGAGCATCCAACGCGCCGCCACCGTGCTGGCGCCTGCAACCAGAAAACCCACCGAACGCTCGTCGATTCTGCGCAGCGTCAACCGGCGCAGCGGCAGGTCAGTCATGCTCCTCGCCTGTAATCAGGTGATAAATTGCTTCGAGATCGTCGTCATTGTAAAAATGGACGACCAACTTGCCGGTGCCGTCCTGGTTGCGGCTCAGACTTACCCGTGTGCCCAGGGCGGCGCGGAAGCGATTCTCCAGATGCTGAAGATGCTGTTGCACTTCAGGGGTAGGGTCAGCAATAGGGGCGGGGGTGGGAGCAGGCATACACAACCTGCGCACCAGTTCCTCGGTCTGGCGCACATTCAACTGGCGTTTGGTGACCTCGGCCAGAGCGCGCAAGATGGTAGGGGCGTCGGGCAGCCCCAACAACGCGCGGGCGTGACCAGCCGTGATCGCGCCATCGATGACCGCCTGCTGCGCTTCAAGCGGCAGACCCAACAGGCGCACCGTGTTGGCGATGACGGGGCGACTCTTGCCCACGCGTTCAGCCACCTCGGCCTGTGTCAGGCCAAATTCCTCCATCAACGCCTGATACGCCGTCGCCTCTTCGAGCGCGTTCAGGTCGGCGCGCTGGACATTTTCCACCAGCGCCCACTCCATCAGTTGTTGCGGCGTGGCCTCGCGCAGTATAGCCGGCACTTCTTGCATGCCAGCCAGACGCGCAGCGCGCCAGCGGCGTTCGCCGGCGATCAGCCAGAAATGGCCGGGCGGCGTTGGCGCTGCTGTGACAACCAGCGGTTGGATGATGCCATGCATGCGGATCGAGGCGGCAAGTTCCTCAAGCGCCACCGGGTCGAACGTGGCGCGTGGCTGATGCGGATTGGGAAGCAAGCGGTCGATGGCGAACATCCGCACCCCGCCGGCTTCCGCTTGCGCCACGATCTCCGGGTTGGCGGGCGTGATGGCGGTGTCCATGATCAGGGCGCCCAGCCCGCGCCCCAGGCCACGTTTCTTGGGTTCGGTCGTCATCAAGACTCCTCCATCAGTCAGTGGGGCAGGTGACTCACGCGTGCGGTGGCGTCGTCATGGCGTCGATGCGGACACCCTCGGTGCGCAGGATAAACTCTTGTGCCAGCGCCTGATAGGCCATTGCCCCTGCGCTCAAAGGTGCATAGCTCAAGATAGTCTTGCCGTGCGAAGGCGCTTCGCTTAGACGGATGTTGCGCGGGATGATGGTCTGGAAAACTTCGTTGGGAAAGTAACGCCGCACTTCATCCACAACGTCCTGGCCCAGATTGGTGCGCGCATCGAACATCGTCAGCACGACGCCGGCAATTACCAGGCGATCGTTCAGGATTTCGCGCACCTGCCGAATGGTGTTGAGCAACAGGCTAAGCCCTTCTAACGCCAGATATTCGCACTGCACAGGGATGATGACGCCGTGTGTGGCGGCGGTCAGGCCGTTGATCGTGAGCAGCCCCAGGCTAGGCGGTTCGTCGATAAAAATGTAGTCGTACTTGGCGGCGACCGGGGCCAGGCTGCGCGCCAGCAGCCGCTCACGCGCCATCACGCCAGCCATCTCAACCTCCGCGCCGGCCAGATCGGTGCTGGAAGGCAGCAAGTCCAGGTTCATCCATTCGGTAAGAGTGAGCGCCTCCTGCACCGGACGCCCGTCGATGAGCACATCGTAGAGGCTTGTTTGGAGGGTGCGCGGATTGATGCCGAGGCTGGTGGTGGCGTTGCTTTGTGGATCGGTGTCGACCAGTAACACGCGGCGTCCGGTCGCCGCCACATAGGCGCCCAGATTGACGGCGGTGGTGGTCTTAGCGACGCCACCCTTCTGGTTGGCAAAGCAGTAGATGCGCGCTGTCATAATCAGGTGATGCGTCACACGTCACGAGTCACAAATGACTTATGTCATGTGACTCCTTCAAAACTTCGACTGTTCCACTGGCTCCGGTGCAAAGGGGTGCGTCGCCATGTAATTTAGAATCGCCGCGCGTGTGGGGATGCCGGTTGTGCCCACATGCTCGACGCTCATCGACGCTGCGACGTTGCCAAAACGCGCGGCTTGCATCGGGTCGCGCGTCTCCTCCAGACGAATCAGAAATGCCGTCGTGAAGATATCACCGGCGCCGGTGGGGTCGACTTCTTTTGCCGGGCGCGGTGGAATCTTGGTTTCGTGGACGCTGCCGTCAGCCTGGCGCACGAAGACTGTCGAGCCATCGCGATATTCGGTGACGACGATGAGCGGCACATAGTCAAAGGCAGGCGCCAACCGCTCCCACTCGTAGTCGATATCTTCCAGCGACAGGATCAGTGCGTCGAGGTGCGGCAGAATCTCACGAGCGCTCTCCCATGGTTTGCTGTGCACGCGCCCGTGCTCATCCCAGCGTCGCATCCAGCCTTGTGGCACGGCGGCAATCACAGTGGATTCGGCAAAGATCGCCGGAACATCAGCTGCGATCTCGTTGGCGATGGGGCCGAGCAGCACGATGTCGGGCGAACGCAGCGCGGCTGGAATGTCGGCAGCGCAGATGGGCGGCGCCGGCGTGTAACAATATTGCACGCGACCGTGTGGTGTGTAGATGTTGGCAAAGGTGGTTGTGGTGGACGAAGGGAGCACATGCACCTGCGCCGACGCGGGCAACGCCGACAGATCGGTCTCCGGCGCCGCGCGCGTGACAATGGTCGGGCGACGGCCCAGCCGATCGGCAACGACGGCGGCAAAGGTCACTGTGCCGCCGAGACGGTAGTGTTCGAAGTCGTGCTCGTCGATCAGGTCGCGCGTTACGTTGCCGAGCAAGAGAATATCGACGGATGGAGCAGGCGTCGCAGCATTGGTCATAACCGGATTCCTACGGATGAGAAGCAAATTGGGCGACGTCACGCCGCGCCGATGGCAAAACTCTACCATCGGCGGGCGCTTTGATCAAATGATGTTCCGGTGTGTGCTGCGGTGGCGTTACTTGCGCGGCAAAATCTGCACCTTGCGACGGACGCCTTCACCGATGCTTTCGGTAAAGACATCGGCGTGGTCGCGCAGCGTGAGATGAATGATGCGCCGTTCGTTGGCGGGCATCGGTTCCAATGACAGCGGGCGTCCGCTCTGTGCGACCTGCTGCGCCGAACGTAACGCCAGTTGCGAGAGGTGTTCCAAGCGACGCTGACGGTAACCCTCGACATCAACGACGATATTTTTCCAGCGGTGAAGGCGCTGGTTGATCATCAGACGCACCAGATACTGCATATTGCCCAATGTGTCGCCGCGACGCCCGATCAAGGGGCTAAGGTCGCGCCCCTGCAAGTCAAGCAAGAGATAGCGATGCTCGTTGTCGGCGTCCGGTTCGCGCCACGTGGCGACGACTTCCGCCTCGAAGCCCATCAGTTCCACCAACCGGCTGAGAAGTTCGGTCGCCAATGCTGCGAGTTGAGCATCTTCTTCTGGCGTGGAAGGCGCATCGGCCATGTCATCTTCATCGCCTGGCGCTGCTGTCTCGGCAATGGTGTCAGGGGCAGCGAGCGGCGCCGCCTCCACTGCCGACGCTGCGACGATGGTCTCCTCGGCGGTGGCTGTCTCCACATCGCCAGCAGTAGTGTCGACAGGGGCAGCAGCGGCTTCAACTGCAGCCGACGACGGTTGGGGGGCAACAGGCTGTTGGAAGCGCCGGGTAATGCGCACCTGCGCAGGTTCGCTGCCCAGGCCAAAGATGCCCCGGCTGCCCCGACTGATCACCTCGATGTCAACCGCGTCAGCACTCAGGCCCAAGGCGCGCAAGCCTTCGGCGATCGCCTCATCTACGCTTTTGCCTGTAAAAATCGACTCACCGGCCATAGATTACTTTCCCTTTGCCTTGGCTCGCTTCACATTGGTGGACGGTGCGGTGGATTTGGCCGACTTGGCGCTTTCCGGTTTGACGTCGATGGTGACAGCGTTGGCCGACGCCGCAGCAGCAGCGATCGAAGGGTTCGGCTTCAGGAAGAAGCGCGTCACTCCCCACTGCTGCAGCATTTGCAGCAAGTTGCTTGTCACCCAGTAAAGTGTGAGACCGGCGGGCACCTGCAGCGTGAAATAGCCAAAGAAGAGCGTCATGATCATGCTCATGTTCTGCGTCATCTTGGCCTGATCGTTGTCGCCGGTCGGGGTGGGCGTCATGTATTTCTGCATAAAGATCTGCGTGACAACCAGGAGCACCGGCAGAATCAGATAGGCAATCAGGGTCGCATAGTCGCCAGCTTCCCACAAAGCCGGGATCCAACTCAAGCCCAGAGCAAAATTGGGATAGCTCAGGTCGGGAATCCAGAAAAAGCCAGCATTTGCCAGCATCGGCCCCACGGCAACCAATGCTGCGTATAGGCCGAAGAGAATCGGCATCTGGATCAGCAAGGGCAGACAACCACTCAACGGATTGACGCCTGCCTCCTTATAGAGCTTCATCTGCTCCTGCGCCAGGCGTTCACGATCCTTGCCATACTTCTTTTGCAGGTCGGCCAGCAGCGGTTGTAGCTCCTTCTGCGCCTGCATGCCCCGAATCTGGCTGAGGTTGAGTGGGAAGGTGATAACCTTGATGCCAAGCGTGAAGAGGATGATCGCCCAACCCCAACTATAGATCACACCGATGTTGGCCAACAGGTTGTTGAGCCAGATCAAGATGTTGGCAAGCGGCCACACCACAAACGTCTGCCACGGCCCATCGGGTTGGGTCGTCGTGACATCTACGCCTTCATGTGGGACGCCACAGCCCGTCAATGCCAGCGCAGCGATCACGAGCACGACGAGAATGATCCAATGTCTTTGCTTCACAGAGGTGTCTCCTTATGCGGAAAACTCGACCCGACTCAAGGCACGGGGTCGAACCCGCCTTTATTCCAGGGATTGCAGCGCAAGATGCGTCTGAACCCCATCCAACTGCCTTTGGCAACGCCATACTTGTCGATGGCTTGATAGGTATAGGAAGAGCAGGTGGGATAGAATCGGCAATTGCTCCCCAACATCGGTGAAATAAACCTCTGATAGAAGCGAATGAGCGCCAGTGTGATTGTGCGCATTGATTCACCCTTCACCTACTGATTTCTAGGTTGTAACGCCAAATTGCTCACAATCTTTCTGGAAGCTTTGGAGCTTCCAGGTTGTGAACAGCTAACCTAGAGGTCGACAAAACCACAAGCGACCGCTCTTATTGCGCCGAATCCGCATCGTTGGCGCCAGTGGATTGGGCAACACCCGCCTGGAACAACTGCGCCCGCCGAAGCAGGCGGGCGCATGCGGTTTCCATCTCATGATAGTCCGCGCTGCGAATCGGCTGCCGGGCAATCAGGACAATGTCCCATCCTGGCTGAAGGCTATCTTGCAGCAAGCGCATAATCTCACGCAGACGGCGCTTGATGCGATTGCGCTGCACAGCATTCCCAATGCGGCGGTTGACCGTGAAGCCAAAGCGAGTATAGGGCAGGTCGTTCGGCAGGACGCATAAGACGAGCAGATGATTCACAAACGAGCGTCCTTGCCGGCGGATTTCCTGAAAACGTTTGTCCGTGCGGACTCGATATCGCCGCTTCACACGCTGAGCTGCTGCCTCACCTGCCGGTTGGCGCCCCGCTGCACCGAAGCCGACATCACCTACCTAGATTGCTTTGCGGTTGGTCAATTCAACGGTCAAGCGCGCACGTCCTTTGAGGCGGCGGCGCTTCAACACATTGCGGCCATTAGCCGTAGCCATGCGCCGGCGGAAACCATGCGTCTTGAGTCGTTTGCGGACTTTTGGTTGCCAAGTTCGTTTTGTCGACATGATCTATTCACTCCTGTCCTGCACAAATTCAAGCATTCGTTCAGACCGACTCTGCGTATTGCCCTGTATATTGCTCCTGTATACTGCAGAGACAAGGCGATCTGTTCGATGCTTTTGACGTGTTTGGTACATCACATTCGCCGGACGCATTGGCCATATTTGGTCGCACTGTCCGCGCAACGTTCGCACAACCATTGCTGTCAGCGCGTTCTAGGTCTCGCCCCAAACATTTGGAGGCAGCCCCCAAGCGCACTGCTACGCGAGTGTCAAAGCGGCATTATACGTGTCAGCTTTTTGGCCTGTCAAATCTACCGGGTGTTTTCGGCGCTTCATTTCCGGATACCGTCAGCGTCGATGCTTCGTCGGCGTCTCGTCATATTTGCGTCTTAAAACTCGACAGCCCAAAATCGTCAGAGGATTGGCGTACAACCCGATCGCGTGGTACTATCAATGTTGATCGCGTCGATGTGGCGTGAAGTGGAGGCAAACTGCATTGAGGTCCACAGAGACGTCTGTGTCCGATGGTGAAATTAAGTATGAACGGCGTATAGCCAGGCCGCCGACTCCCATTGACGAAAGCGCCGATGCTTTACGCCGGCGTGCTGACGCGCTCCTCGACGAAATGATGCTCAACGGCGTCGATGTCGGCGTCAATATCGCTGTCGGTGAGGGAGCCAGCAATGGCTTTGTCACCGTTCACCCGGCTCACGATGCCGTACACGATGCCGTACACGACGGCGGTTACGCCAATGGCTTCGCCAAGAACGGGGGCTTTGCCGAGAACGGTCGTCTCCATCAGACGGCAGACGACGAAGCTGCCCCGCCATACGTCCCCTTACACAATGCCACAGCCCCCGCGACCATAGACCCCACGTCCACATACCAACCCGCGGATCGATTGGCAGCGCAAAACTTGCCGCCCATGCCCCAAGGCGCCACGGCCGCCCCCCTGGCCTCGCCGTGGCCGACAACGCCAGATGCGCTCTTTTCACCATTCGACGCGACATCACTCGACGCTCCGCTGCGTCCAGATGCGCGGCTTGTGCCTGCCGAAAATCGCTATCCGCGACCTGCCGCGCCCGAAACGCCATTGGTTGCCAACAGTCATACCCAGGTTGGTAGTGCTGTACGGCGTCAATCTGCCTCGCTGGCGAGCACGATGACAGTGGGCACGCGCACCAACCCGCGTTCGACGCTATTGCCGCGGGCGCTGGAAATCGATGTGGACACCGCCGCGCAGGAAATCATGGCGCTGTCCAGCGAAATCTCGGCCACTCTGCCGGTCGGTCATGAAGCGGCCGAGCGCAGTCGTCACCTGTTGAACAAGGCGCAGAATATTCTTCAGAGCGACCCGTCGCGCACCGCCGAGGTCGACTACTACCTCCAGCAGGTGCGACGGATCGTACAGCGCACACGCCAGACGCACACCTACTCAGCCATCTATCGACGCCGCCTGCTGCTCTACCTGACGGCGTGGGTGGCGCTGGCGGGCGTAGCGCTGGCTGCGCGCTATCTGCTCGAAGAAGAGCTATTTGCATTTCTGGAAGACATCTTCTGGGCCGGGCGCGACGCGCTCTGGGTGCAATTCGGGCCCATGGTGATCGGCGCCTTTTTTGCCGGCGCCTTGGGAGGAGCGTTAAGCGTTCTGCTCAACATGCGACGCCATGCCGCGCAAGAGTACGGCTACTTTGACCGGAAGTACGGATTACGCGGCTTGACGCTGCCGCTGCTGGGCGCACTCTATGGCGTGTTGCTGGCGCTGGTTTGGGCGGCGGTCAGCTATTTCCTCGCATTGGACACAACCAATGTCTGGCTCGACGCGCTGCCCACCCTGATCGCTTTCTGGGTTGGATTCGGTCAGGAATGGCTATACGGCGCCCGCTAAGGTTTGCTTTCGCCACCCGCCACGAACATCGTACATGAACATCATCGAAGTCGTCGTCAACGTTCCCATTCGGCGCACCTTTCGCCGTGATCAGAACGCGCCGCCACCAGATGACAACACCGACGCCGGTGACGCGCTGCAGACCTACCACTATCATTTGCCACCCGAACTGGAATCCATCATCGAAGTGGGACACCTGGTGTGGGCGCCCTTTGGCGCTCAAGAAGTGCAGGCAGTTGTATTGCGTCGCGTTGCCAGCGCGCCGGTGCCAACCAAACCGATCCTGCGGCTGGCTCGCCCGGAGCCCGTGCTGACCGCCGCGCAGATCGAACTGGCCGCCTGGATTGCTGACAGGTACGTAGCGCCTTTTGTGGAAGCGATCCGGCTCTGCTTGCCGCCAGGATTGTTGAGCCGGACGCCAGGTCAGAGCACTGCGCGCAGCCGCCGCGAGATGCGGATCGAGCTGACGCTGCCCGCCGCTGCGGCGCGGGAACAACTGTTAACCCTGGGGCGAGCATCAGGACAGGCGGGCGTCCTGCAATGGTTGTTGGCGCATCACCCAGCCACGCCCACCGTTGCCGAGCTGCAAGCCGTCTGTCACCTGCGCAGCGACAGCGCCATCCAGAGCTTGCGCAAGCTCGGCGCAGTCAGCATTGAAGAGCGACAGGTAACGTTGCGCCTTGACGACGCCGCAGCGATGGACTTGTTGCTGACCTTGCGCGGCGTCGACAAATATCGCCCGATCATCGATACACTGGCGGCGGCAGGACGACCGCTGTGGCGACACGAACTCCACGCGTTGACGCCAGCGCCCCTCCCCCTCCTGCGCGAATTGCAGGCTGCTGGCATCGTCACCCTGCGCGAGGAGATCGTGCTGCGCGACCCGCTGTCAGGGCGTGTCTATCCTGTCACGGAGCCGCTGCCGTTGACTTCGGAGCAAACCGCCGTCTGGCAGCGCATTGTAACCGAAGGGCTTGACAAACGCGGCGCGGCGTTTCTACTTCACGGCGTCACCGGCAGCGGCAAGACCGAAATCTACCTGCGCGCCATCGCTGCGGTGATCCAGCGCCAACAGCAGGCGATCGTACTGGTGCCTGAAATCGCGCTGACCCCGCAAACTGTTGCCCGCTTTGCAGGCCGCTTCCCAGGCCGCGTCACCGTGATCCACTCTGCACTCAGCACGGGCGAGCGCTACGATATCTGGCGCGCCATTCGCGCCGGCCACTATGATGTCATCATCGGACCGCGCAGTGCACTCTTTGCCCCAACGCCCGCCCTGGGACTGATCATCATCGACGAAGAGCACGAGGGAACCTACAAACAGGACGCGGAAGTTTGGGGTGGCGCTAACGTTTTCTATGACGCGCGCACGGTGGCGCGACACATGGCGGCGACTCAGGGCTGCCTATTGATCGCTGGCTCGGCGACCCCTAGCCTGGAGAGCTATCTTGCCGCGCAGCAGGGCGAAATGATTCTGCTGGAAATGACGCAACGGGTGATGGGGCATCGCAGTGATGGCGCAACGCTTTACAGCGAACTGCCACCGATCGAAGTGGTGGATATGCGCCAGGAGTTGCGCGCGGGCAATCGCAGCATCTTCAGTCGCAGCCTGTCGTCACAATTGCTCGAGACGCTGGCGGCTGGCGAGCAGGCGATCCTCTTTCTGAACCGGCGCGGCGCCAATACCTTCATCCTGTGTCGTGATTGTGGCTACGTGGCAGAGTGTAAACGTTGCGCCGTACCGCTCACTTATCACACTGACGCCGCAGGCAACGCCGCGCGCCTGGTCTGCCACCACTGCAACCGCGTCTACCCCGTGCCGGAAGCCTGCCCGGTCTGCAAGAGCAAGCGCATTCGCTTCTTCGGCGCCGGCACCGAACGCGTCGAGGAGGCCGTCAAGGAAATTCTCCCCACGGCGCGCGTCTTGCGCTGGGACGCCGATACGACCGTGCGAAAGGGCAGCCACGAACAGATCATGACGGCGTTTGCCAGCCACGCAGCGGATATTCTGATCGGCACCCAAATGATCGCCAAAGGACTAGACCTGCCGCTGGTTACGCTAGTGGGGGTAGTGTCGGCGGACATCGGGCTATTTTTGCCAGACTTTCGCAGCAGCGAACGCACTTTTCAATTGCTCACGCAGGTGGCCGGACGCGCCGGACGCAGTGCACGTGGCGGACGCGTCGTTATCCAGAGTTATCGCCCTGACCATTACGTGATTCAGGCGGCGGCGCGCCACGACTATCATAGCTTCTATGCGCGCGAACTGGACTTTCGGCGCGAACACGGTTACCCGCCGGTGCGCCGATTGGCGCGCCTCGTCTACTGGGAAAAACGGCTGGAGCGCGTCAAGCAGGAAACGCAACGCATGGCAGCCGTCGTACGACAGCGTCTGGAAACGATGGGGCTGGAGGGGCAGGTCGCCAGCTTGCTAGGGCCGGCGCCCGCCTTCTTTGAGCGTTACCGAGGCTACTATCGCTGGCAGTTACTGCTGCGCGCCCCCGATCCGGCCGTCGTGTTGCGGGGGGTGGACATTCCCTTCGGCTGGCGCGTCGACATCGACCCGGTCTCGCTGCTGTAGACTAATAGACAACACAAATAGACTTTGCTCATCTCCCCGGAAGCTCAGAGCTTCCGGGAAGATATCGGATGTACGATGTTTGATTGTGCTATCTATAAGGAAGCCCGACAGGAAGTAGACCCGATGACTGTGGGTGTACTGCAAGCATATCGCAGGTCATCGCCTCCGGCATGACAGGCTGCCATGTGCCGCCGCAGGCGATAACCTGCGGTGCAAACGCTTGCCCCAACCGGGAAGTAGACCCGATGGTTGACGCATGCTTGACAGCAAACAGCGATCTTCCTACAATCCTTGCATCATGAGTGCATCCGCGCTGGGCGCGACTTCAACCGTACAGACGCCGTCCGAACCAATCGTCAAGAGTCGGTGGCTCACGCTGAAAGAGGCAAGTGACTTCCTGGGTGTGCACTTCACGACCTTGCGTGGGTGGGCGGATCGTGGTGAAATTCCAGTGTTCCGCACACCTGGAGGGCATCGCCGCTTCAGCTACGACGACTTGCGACGGTTTCTGGCTGAGCGGGCACAGACGCTGCCGGCGGCCAATGGCAATGCATTGGTGGAGGCAGCTGTCGGGCGCGTGCGCGCCGAGTTGCAGCGCGCCAATGCACCCGTGCAGCGTTGGCAGCAGCCTGTAGACACAACCCTAGACCAGGCGCGGCGCGAACGGGGACGCACCTTGTTTGCGCTGGCAATTTCCTTTGTGATGAAGCCACAACAGCGCGCCGGCCTGCTCGAATCGGGACGAGAGTTGGGGCGCCAATATGGCGAAGAGGCTGCCCGCAACGGGATCACTCTGGCAGAGACTGGGCGCGCCGTGCAATTCTTCCGCAACCAGTTAATCGACACAGTGCGCTCCAGCGAAACCCAACCACCGGACAGCGATGACGTGCGCGTCGAACGTCTGCTCGATCACTTCCTGGACGAAGTCCTCTATGCCGTGTTGGATGGCTACGAGACGGGGTTAGGAGCGACTGTCATGACCACCGACGCCGACGCGTCCCCCTGATTGCATGGCGTTGGGCATCCGTTGAGCGTCAGACCAATATTTTGTGGTATGCTGGCGGGGAGAATGGGGAGCAAACCACATGGGCAAGCAAAACGGCAGGACAAGTTCGGAAGAACTTTTTTCGTCCTTGCAATGATGAAACCATCCTGCTATAATGCGAGTCCTGCACACAAAAGCGAAAAACAATCTACCATAGACATAAGTGGTTGAATTACAGTTTTTGCTGATTGGAAAAATACAGTATAATCTATATGCTGTTGATTTCCCATCACGAGGGCTGTGCAAAGTCCAAATACATTCCACGATTTCCACGACAAGGGGAGGTTTCTATGCTTAACCGGAGGATTTGGGTTGTAGCGCTGGTCGCACTGCTGTTGATGTCGAGCCTGGCGGGCTGCGCAATGGGTGATGTGGCGGCGCCAGATCGCGAAGTGCCGATCAGCATCGACGCTGCACTGGAAGGTCAAAATGCGGGTCTGGCCGGCTTGATGGCGGGCAAGGTCACGTGGAGCGAGGCGCAACTGAGCAGCTTCCTCACCGAATTGCTCAAGGCAAACACAGGCCCGAACCAGCCAGTTGAATCCATCGTCGTGTGGCTGTCCCCAGGCAATCAAATTCACGCACGCATTACGCTCAAGGACGGCGTACTACTGGGTGGCAAGAACATCGATCTTGCTGGTACGATTGGCATCGAAAATGGCAAGGTTGCTGTGAACCTGACCGATGCCGGCGCCAACGGCATGATGGTTAGTGGCCCGATCATGGGTCTGGTCAGCCAGTACATCAACGGCGCACTCGCCGGCTTCGGCGTTGCCGCAGATGTCATGACCGACGATGGCAGCATCACGATCAGCATGGGCGGCATGTAATCTCCGGCTCGGCTGAAGATTTTACAACCGAATACGCTTCATCTGAATCTGTAGGGAGCGTCAAGCGCCCCCCAATGACGAAAAGTGTGCTTCGCAGATTCGGCGTGAATCACTAGAAAAGCCCGGAATGTTCACCCCCCATTTCGGGCTTTCTGTATGTCCAGGACTCGCACTTTGGGGCGCACGACTCAGCATTTCAGCATTGTGTAGCTACACACAGAACCTACAGAAACAACATATAGAAACCGAGGAGAGACAATGACGACTGTCTACGCCGCGATTGATCGACCGACCTTGTTGCTTGATGCAACGCGCGCACGGCGCAACATTGCGCGCATGGCGGCCAAGGCGCAGCGCCATCAACTGCGCTTTCGCCCGCACTTCAAAACCCATCAATCCGCCAGCATCGGCGCATGGTTCCGCACTGCCGGCGTCCAGGCCATCACCGTCTCGTCGGTGGCGATGGCGTGCTATTTCGCCGAACATGGTTGGGACGACATTACCATCGCGTTTCCAGTCAATGTGCGCGAGATCGTCGCTATCAATGCGCTGGCGGCGCGCCTGCGCTTACACCTGCTAGTGGAAAATCTGGCGGCAGTCGACCTGCTCGCTACTCAACTCACAGCGCCGGTGGCAATCTGGATTGAGATCGACGCCGGCTATCGACGGAGCGGCGTCGCGTGGGATGATAGAGCAACGCTAGTCGCGCTGGCGCAACGCGTTGCCGCCTGTGAGCGAATGGCGCTCCAGGGTTTGCTCACACACGACGGCGGCACCTACGCGGCGCGCACACACACCGCAATTGCCGATGCCTACACAACCACAGTCAACCGACTCAATCACGCGCGCGACTGGCTGGCAGAGCACGGTTTTGCGGGGCTGGAAGTCTCCATCGGCGATACGCCGGCGTGTAGTGTGCTCGATGACTTTGGCCGTGTGAATGAAATGCGACCGGGAAATTTCGTCTTCTACGACTGGATGCAGGTCGAGATCGGCGCATGCACATGGGACGACGTCGCCACCGTCGTAGCATGTCCAGTTGTGTCAATCCACCCGGAACGCAACGATGTGATCCTCTACGGCGGCGCTGTGCATCTATCCAAGGAAAGTTTGCGGCGGGCAGATGGCAGCCCCAACTTTGGCGCCGTCGTCTTGCTAGAAGAAGACGGCTGGAGCGCGCCCCTCTCCGACGCCTGGGTGCGTTCCCTCTCCCAGGAGCACGGCATCGTCCACGCAGGCGCGGCAGCATTCGCCGCGCTGACGTCGCACACCCAGATCGGCGGATTGCTCGGCATCGTGCCCGTGCATTCCTGCCTGACAGCCGATCTGCTCAAGCACTACCTGACGTTAGAGGGCGAGAGGCTGACGATGGCGCCGATTCCCTCACCGATGGCATAGCCGTGCCCTAGAACGGGCCGCACAGGCAGATAATATGCAATGGGAACGGTTGGGAAACAACATTGTTGCGCGTTGGCGATAGTTCGATTTGACCGGCTTTTTGACCTTATGTTACACTCTCAGTTCGTGGGTCTTCCAAGCCCGCGCAGTCAGGTTGTGTGCACTAACAACGTCTTTGCCGGCATTTCGCACAGATGCACAGTCACGTTGTACAGATGCACAAAGTGAAACAAAAATTGCTGCCGACCAATGGTCAGGCTGCTTTTGAACCAAAATCGTGTATTACG
The DNA here is from genome assembly GCA_003451595.1 of Chloroflexota bacterium. Lineage (GTDB taxonomy): Bacteria > Chloroflexota > Anaerolineae > Caldilineales > Caldilineaceae > Caldilinea. The sequence goes on from DMDA01000057.1 coordinate 29,581, forward strand.
AACGGTGCGATGCCTGAGCGGTTGGGCTTCGCTTGAACAATGGAGGGACGTTTGCCGACCATCAATCAATTGGTCCGCAAGGGCCGCAAAAACGTTGCCAAGAAAGAAAAAGCGCCAGCATTGCGCTTTACGCAGAACACGCTGACCGGACGTACGCGCCGGATGAAGCTGGGCAACCCTCAGAAGCGTGGCGTGTGCACTGTGGTGCGTACAACGACGCCCAAGAAACCAAACTCGGCGTTGCGCAAAGTTGCCCGCGTGCGCCTGTCAAACGGTTTGGAAGTGACCGCCTATATTCCGGGTGAAGGCCACAACCTGCAAGAGCACAGTGTGGTATTGGTGCGTGGTGGGCGTGTCAAAGACTTGCCCGGCGTGCGCTATCATATTGTGCGTGGTGCTCTGGACAGCCAGGGCGTCGATAAGCGCAAGCGTGGGCGCAGCAAATACGGTACAAAGCGGCCCAAGAAATAGGCAACGAGGGAAATCATGCGAAGAAATCGTGCTGAACTCCGCAAAGTCACACCCGATCCTCGCTACCATAGCGAAGTGATCGCCAAGTTTGTCAACAACGTGATGGAACGCGGTAAAAAGAGCCTGGCGACCAGCATCGTCTATAACGCGTTTGCAATCATCGAAGAGCGCACAAAGCGTCCCGGTATTGAGGTCTTCGAAGAAGCGCTGAAGAACGCCACGCCGCTCGTCGAAGTCAAGCCGCGCCGCGTGGGTGGCGCCACCTACCAGATTCCGATGGAGATCGGGGCGGCGCGCCGCCAGGCGTTGGCAATGCGATGGCTAATTGCGAATTCGCGCAAGCGCAGCGGCCGTGACATGGCGGCGCGGCTGGCTGGCGAGTTGATGGATGCAGCGCGCAACGAAGGCGCCACCATCAAGAAACGTGAAGACACACACAAGATGGCGGAAGCAAACCAGGCTTTTGCACACTTCCGCTATTAAGTAATCCGTGTAGTATCTCGTGGCTGGCGATTATCTGGCAATACGCGCCGGATCAGGCTCTGCCAGCTGGCGAGTGGGTGTTGTCCGCACAATTCAGGGTTGACCTGTTGCGATGCGGCGCCCGCCTGTAAGCTGACTGCTTCCCACCTGTCATAGTCGGTTTGTGTTGTGACACAAGTGTTGGTGGCAATGGCGGCTTGCTGGTTCAGGCGCCGCATTCTTTTGTGTGAAAATATTGGACGGTGAGGGAAATAGGTATGGCAAACGAATATCCAATCGAGCGCATGCGTAATATCGGCATCATTGCGCACATCGATGCAGGCAAAACGACCACGACAGAACGCATTCTGTTCTATTCTGGCCGCATTCACCGTATGGGAGAAGTGCACGAAGGCACCGCCGTGACGGACTGGATGGTGCAGGAACGCGAGCGCGGCATCACCATCACGGCGGCGGCGATCACCACATCCTGGACAGATCGCGTCACAGGTGAGGAATGCCAAATCAACATTATCGACACGCCGGGGCATATCGACTTCACGGCCGAGGTGCAACGCAGCCTGCGTGTGCTCGACGGCGGCGTAGTCGTCTTCGACGCCGTGGCTGGCGTGGAGCCGCAGTCGGAGACGGTCTGGCGGCAAGCGGATCGCTACCATGTGCCGCGCATCTGTTTTGTCAACAAAATGGACCGCGTCGGCGCCAGCTTCGAGCGCACAATCGAGATGATCGTCGACCGCCTGGGCGCCAATCCACTACCAATCCAGCTCCCACTCGGCGTCGAGGATAGCTTCAAGGGCGTCATCGATCTCTTTACGATGAAGGCGTTTCTTTTCACCGATGAGCTGGGTGCATCGCCAACTATCACCGACATTCCGGCCGAGTACGCCGAAGCAGCGGCGGCAGCCCGTGAGCACATGGTCGAACGCATCGCCGAGACCGACGATGAGCTGACGATGAAATTCCTCGATGGCGAAGAGATCAGCAATGAAGAACTCTACGCTGCGCTGCGCAAGGCAGTCTGCCAGAGCGCCATTGTACCAATCTTGTGTGGCACGGCGCTGCGCAACAAAGGCGTGCAACTCCTGCTCGACGCCATCGTGCGGTATCTGCCCAGCCCCAAAGATGTGCCGCCTGTGCAAGGCATCAACCCGGACACTGGCGCCGAAGAGGTTCGCCATTCCGATGACAGTGAACCCTTCGCTGGTCTGGTCTTCAAGATCGTGACCGATCCCTTCGTAGGGCGACTGGCCTACGTGCGCGTCTACTCTGGCGTGTTGCGTTCGGGCGAGACGGTCTACAATACCAATCGCGGTAAGCGTGAACGCATCGGACGCCTGGTGCGCATGCACGCCGACAAGCGCGAGGATATCAAAGAAGTCGGTGCGGGCGACATTGCCGCCATCGTTGGCCCGAAGGAATCCTACACCGGTGAGACCCTCGCCGACCCCAAAGCGCCGATCATGCTGGAGACCATTGAGTTCCCAGACCCGGTCATCAAGGTGGCCGTGGAACCGAAATCCAAAGGCGACCAGGACAAGCTGACCGATGCGCTAATCAAGCTGGCGGAAGAAGACCCGACCTTCCGCGTGCAATACGACGAACAGACAGGACAGACTGTCATCTCTGGCATGGGCGAATTGCACCTCGACATCATTGTCGACCGCTTGAAACGCGAGTTCCGCGTCCAGTGCAACGTTGGACGCCCACAGGTTGCCTACCGCGAAACGATCACGCGCCCGGTCAAAGTCGAAGGGCGCTTCGTGCGTCAATCCGGCGGACGTGGTCAGTATGGTCACGTCTGGCTGCAGATGGAGCCGAACGCGCCGGGCGCTGGCTTCGTCTTCGAAGACAAAATTGTGGGCGGCGTCGTACCGCGCGAATACATTGCACCGGTGCAGAAGGGCGTCATCGAGGCGATGGAAAGCGGCGTGCTTGCCGGCTATCCGGTTGTCGATGTCAAGGTGGCGCTGATTGATGGCAGCTACCACGAGGTAGACTCCAGCGAAATGGCCTTCAAGATCGCTGGCAGCATGGCTTTCAAGGATGGCGCACAAAAGGCTGGGCCGATCTTGCTCGAACCCATGATGCGGGTTGAGACTACCGTGCCCGATGA
>DMDA01000057.1:32920-33349 GCA_003451595.1 Chloroflexota bacterium
ATGCAATTCGAGAAGTACATGCCCGTCAGCCAAAGCATTGCCGAAAAAGTCTTGAAAGGCATCGCTTGATCCCTATTGCAACACAAAGGCCCTCGATGCTCCGAGGGCCTTTGTGCAGTGGTCTGGCGAATTAGACTACCTGAAACTTTTCGCCGTGCTTGAGATCACTCCCGATCAGTATAATCTTTTCTCTCCACTATCTTGTACATCGTAGCNNGAGACTACCGTGCCCGATGAGTATGTCGGCGACGTCGTCGGCGATTTCTCCTCGCGACGCGGTCAGGTCGAGGGCATGGAGTCGCGCAGTGGCAACGTACAGATTGTGCGGGCGCTGGTGCCCCTGGCCGAAATGTTCGGCTACGCCACCGATCTACGCTCGATGACCAGCGGACGCGGCAGCTTCAGTATGCAATTCGAGAAGTACATGCC
>DMDA01000057.1:33668-33814 GCA_003451595.1 Chloroflexota bacterium
CCACTATCTTGTACATCGTAGCGACCTCGCTTCATCGTCAGCCGGGCGCACAATCCGGTACTCGCCCACAGTAACCACTGATTTGGCGCTTGAAGTTCTGCCGAAATGCACCTCCAATTCAATTATCATTAGGCGGTTTTCAGGAT
>DMDA01000056.1:0-23077 GCA_003451595.1 Chloroflexota bacterium
GCCATCGCGCTGCGCACTGCCCGCGACCGGGTGGGCTGGCGCTGGTTTCCTGCGTTGGCGGTGCTGCTGGCTGCCGTCAATCCCTTTCAGATTTACTACAGCCAGGAAGCGCGCATGTACATGCTGCTGGCAGTCGAAGCCGCCGGGCTGTTCTGGGCGCTGGTGTGGATGATGGAGATTGGAGATCGGAGATTGGAGATTGGGAGATTAGGCGATTCGGACGGCAGCGCATCCTTGCATCTCCAATCTCCAATCTCCCAATCTCTCTTTCTCATCTTCGGCATCGCCGGCATGTGGACGCACTACAGCTTTCCGATCGTGTTGGCGGCGGCAGGGCTGACCTTTGTGATCTGGTGGGCGGCGGGCTTGCGCCGCGCCTCCACCACCCCACCACGCAACCATCCCATCACCCCACTCCTGCGCTACGCGGCGCTCAATCTGCTGATTGTTCTCGCCTACCTGCCCTGGCTGCCGACCGCCATTGACAGCGTGCTGAACTGGCCGCGCGGCGGCGTCACCGTGGGCTTGGCGGAGGGCGTGGCGCTAACCCTGCGCACGCTGCTCTTTGGCCCGCTGCGCACCGTGCCGGAACCGCTCGCATCGTGGCTGATCGTGGCGGGCGCCTTGCCGCTCGTCGGGTTGTTTGCGCTGCGCCGACTGCCGCGGCTGGCTCTGGCGGCGGGTCTGTGGCTGCTGCTGCCGGTTGCCATGATGTTTGGGTTGGGGCTGTTCACTGACGCTTTTCTCAAGTTTTTGCTGGTGGCGTCGCCGGCGTGGTGTCTGCTGGGCGCCGCCGCGCCGTGGATCATGACGCCGCAACTGCCGACGCGCACGCCCAGTCGCTTCGTGCATGGCGCGCTGATCGCCTGTGTCGCAATCTTCGGGATCGGGGCGGCGGTCGCGGTGCTGCCAACGTACTACGCCGATCCCTTTGTGCGTGACAACTATCGCGGCGTGGCAGAGTATCTGGCAGCGGTCGGCGATGCGCGCGATGATCTGGTGATTCTCAACGCGCCAGGGCAGCAGGAGGTCTGGCGCTATTACGATCCGGGGCTGCCAACGCTGGCACTGCCTGCCCAGCGTCCGCCCGACGCCGCCGATGTTGCAGCGCAGCTTGCCGCCGCAACATCGGGCAAGCGCCGCGTCTTTGCGCTCTTTTGGGCAACTGATGAGTCCGACCCTGAGCAATCCGTGGAGAACTGGCTCAATGCCAACGCGTTCAAGGCGATGGAAAGCTGGCAGGGTAACCTGCGCTTTGTCACCTACGCGCTTGCCAGTGACCTGGGCGAGACAGCCATCACGCCCGTGCAATGGGAGAACGGCATGCGGCTGACGCACGTGCAGCAACCGCAGCCGACGCCGCAGCAGGTGACGCCAGGCAACGCGGCGACCATCCAGCTTCACTGGCTGACGACGCGGGCGTTGACGCAACGCTATAAGGTCAGTCTGCAGCTGCTCGATGCACGCAATCAGGTGATCGCCCAACATGATAGTGAGCCAGGCGGTGGCGCGCATCCCACAGACCGCTGGCAGGTCGGCGAAAGCGTGCTCGACAACCATGGCATCGCAATCCCCTTTGGTGTCCCGCCCGGTCGGTACCGCATGATCGTCGTGCTCTACGCGGCGGACACGGGTGAGCGCGTGCAGCAATCTGGCCAGGATGCACTGCCATTGGGGGAGGTGGAGGTTGCGCGCACCGTACAGACGCCGCCGCTGGCGGTCGTGCCGATGCAGCATCGACTGAATGACACGGTTGGCCCGGTGCGATTGGTCGGCTATGACGCCTATCGGCGCGGCTTTGCACACGCGCAGCAAACGCCGATCCAGCCAGGCGACGTGGTGCATTTCACGCTTTACTGGCAGGCGCCGACGCCGCTGCCAGCTGCATGGCCCGCCGATCTGATGTTGACCTTGCAGTTGGGTGAGCAGACGCTCAGCGCACCGCTGGCGGGCGGCGCGTATCCGACCAGCGCGTGGCAGGCTGGCGAGCTGGTGCGCGGGGAATTCGACCTGCTCTACACGGGCGGCGATCCACATCCAGTGCTTCGCGTTGATGACGCCGTCATCACGCTCCGCCGACTGCCGATGTAGCCAGGGGCTGTGTCACGGCGGGTGCACCTCATAGACAACACAAATAGACTTTGCTCATCTTCCCGGAAGCTCAGAGCTTCCGGGAAGATATCGGATGTACGATGTTTGATTGTGCTATCTATCAGATTGGGGGCGCGCGAGTCGCAGTGTGTGGCTGCCGCCGTGATGGAGCAGCATGTTCGTATTCAGATTGACATAGCACTACGCTTAATATAGTATGCGCTCTATCAATATTGCGTATGGCGATCTAGCTGTACAGGACTAGATGGCGGCAAGCGCGTGGCACAGATGGAGAAGGCCGGGATTGGCCAACGACGCGCGTGAAGGAGTCTTTCTGATGTCAATGTCTCTACAAATCGATGCAGCGCCGACATTTCCTCTCTGCCCAATCGAACCGGCGGCGCATATCATTGGCCAGAAGTGGACGCTGCAGATCGTCTACTTTCTGCTCGATAGCACGTCGATGCGCTTTTGTGAGCTTCAGGACAGATTGGGCGGCGTCAATCCCAGTACACTGAGCAGCAGGCTGAAGATGCTCGAGGAGGAAGGGATTGTGCGGCGCACCCAGATCAGCGCGATTCCGCCCCACGTCGAATACAGCCTGACAGAGAAGGGGCGCACCCTGGAAGATGTGATCCGTGCGGTGACGCAATGGAGCAACACCTGGCTCTGTGGGCGCTGTAGCTGAAAGAAATGAGCAACGACGATGATTGTGAAGGGTCTAACGGTTGGGCTGTTACAGGAAAATTGCTACATCTTCGGGTGCAGGCGCACCCGGCGCGCTGTAATCATCGATCCGGGCGACAATGCGCGGGCAATCTTGCGCGTCGTCGACCAACAGGCGCTGACGGTTGAGAAGATCATCAACACCCACGCTCACTTCGACCACGTGATGGCAGTCAACGCCATCCGCGCCGCCACTGGCGCCCCCTTTTATCTACATCGCGCCGATCTGCCGGTGCTGCACGAGATGCCTGAACGCGTGCGCCTGTGGCTGGATATGGAAGCCGATCCAGTAGATGATCCCGATGGCTTTCTGGAACACGGACAGGTCATCCCCGTAGGCGACGAGGAGTTGGAAGTGCGCTTTACACCAGGGCATGCACCGGGTCACGTCGTCTTTGTCCACCATGCCGGGCGCCAGGTCTTTGCTGGCGATACATTATTCCAGGGCAGCATCGGTCGTTTTGACCTGCCGGGCGCCGATGGGCCGACCTTGCTGCGCAGCATCCGCGAACAGTTGCTCAGCCTGCCAGATGATTACGTCGTCTATCCGGGACATGGCGGCGCCACCACGATCGGCGAGGAGCGCGTGCATAACCCCTACGTGGGGATGCGCGCAGTGCAACAATGAGGAGCGCAGATCATGGCTGACGTCGATGCCCGGGTGATCTACCATATGACGCCGCAAGCGGTGTGGGATGCCCAGCGCAGCCAGCCTGTCTTTACGCCAGCATCGTTGGCGGCGGAAGGTTTTATTCATTGCACGGCAGAGCCAGAAAAGCTCCAGCAAGTCGCCAATCGCTTTTATCGAGACATACCAGGGCCGTTTATAATTGTGTGCATTGCGGCGGCGCGGCTGGATGCCGAGTTGCGTTGGGAATTGGTGGATGGTCACACCTTCCCGCATATTTTCGGTCCCCTGAACTGGGAAGCGGTGGAACGCATTCTGCCTTTTCCTCGCCAGGCAGACAATTGGTTCGTGTTGCCAGAGGAACTGAAGGTCTGAAAAGCATATGAGCGCATGGGTTGATAACTTCCCAGGCTTGTTTCGGAGACGTCAGCCAGTGGATGGGGCGCCGCCAGTCAACGTTGACGGAGAGGCGGCATCTACGACCACCGGCGGTGGCCTCGACAATGAGCCGGTCGTCGTGTGGGAAGCCGCCAATCTGATGGAGGCGCAGGTCGTCAAGGGACGGCTGGAAAGCGAGGGCATCCCGGCATTGATCCGTGGTGAGGCGCTTGCAACTATCTACGGACTGACTGCGGGCAACCTGGCTGCCGCCAAAGTGTTGGTGCCGGCGCCGCTGGCGGACAAGGCCATGGCGCTATTGTTGGATGAGGCGCAGATTGATGAGGCGCAGACAGACAAGTCGATAGATTCGCCTGAGTCAACACACTGAATGCCATCTTTGAGCAAACGCCATCTTTGACCTCGATCGGCTGGCGCTGCACTCGCCAGTATTGCTACATCACACGCTGGAAGCACTACATGACCCAATTACAGTGGTGTACATTTTGCCTTCTTCACCAACTCCGCTGGCATTGGCTGGCAGCATGGGTTGCTGCAATTTGTTTGAGCGTTGCAGTGGCCGGAAAGGTCGCCGCACAGACGCCGGACACAACACCCACTCTCAGCCCATCAGCTGTGATTAGTGGCGACGGCGCCATCACTGGGCGCATTGTCCAGGGCACAGCTGGCGTCGATTTGCCGCCAGCTCAGCCTGTCACGTTGATGGCTTATGTTGACTTCGCCCCTGTCGCGACGCTGACGACCACAACTGACCTGAATGGCGCATTTGCCTTTGAGCAACTTGCCACCACCGCAGACGTCGTCTACTTTGTGGGGACGCGCTATGCTGATGTGGCGTATGGCTCCGACCTGCTGTCGCTCTCACCGCTGACGCCGACGCTGGCGCTGGAAATTCCCATCTACGCAACGACGACTGATCCTGGCGCGTTGCGTGTGAGCAGGACGCAGTGGGTTGTGGATCACCAGCCCGGCGCACTACACGCCCGCCAAATGGTGTTGATCGGCAATACCGGCGATCGCACAGTGATCGGGCGCCCGCTGGCAGGCGCTGACGCACCGGTGACCGCCGCGTTGCCGGCGCCTACCAATGTCGGTGGCTTGACGTTTCAAGATGGTGCGCTGGGCGCGCGTTATCAGCAGGTTGATAATGTCATCTACGACACGACGCCGATTCGGCCGGGGCTGCAAAGCCGGCAAGTGTTGATGGGATATGCGCTGCCGTACACCGGTACAGAGGCGACGCTCACTACTGACTTTGCCTATCCGGTCGATGCCCTCACAATCTTGATCGCGGATTTGCCCGACCTGACTGTTGAAGTGAGCGCGCCGTTGGAGAATGTCGGCAATCAGACGATCCAGGGCGTCGCCTACCGCGTCTTCAATGGTCAATTAGCGGCCCCACAGCCGGTGACGGTGACGTTACATCACCTGGCGCCGCCAGATCGCGCCGACCCGCGCCTGACGCCGCAGGCGGCTGCAACACCGGTTGCAGTCGCCGCACCTACCGACAACGCGCTGGCCGCGATTCCACCGATCTTTGCGGCGCTGGGCGCAGGTGCGCTGGTGTTGGTTGTCGGCGGGGGCATCTTGTTTTGGAAGTACACGCGCGACAGGCGACAGGCGCAACAGGCGTTGCTGGAGGCGAAGGAACGGCTGCTCACCGAGATTGCGCTGCTGGATGATCGGCATGCCCAGGGGGAACTGGACGACGAAAGCTGGTCGGCGGAGCGTCTGGCGTTGATGCGGACGTTGCGCACAGTGACGGATGATCTGGAACGTCGGCAAGCTGGACGAAAGGGTGTGGCGACGCATGGCTGACACCGGATTGATCGTAGTGCGCGATGTCTATAAACGCTATGGGCGCAAGCGCATCCTGACCGGCGTCGAATTGACCGTGCCGCAGGGCCAGGTGATGGCGTTGCTGGGCGCCAATGGCGCCGGCAAATCCACCTTGATGCGCATCATCTCCGGCCTGGCGAAGCCGGATCGTGGCGAGGTGATCCTGGGAGGCGTCTCCACGCGCAAGGCTGGGCACGAAATCCGCCGCTATATCGGGTTGGTGGCGCATGCCCCATTGCTGTACGACAATCTTAGCGCCTGGGACAATCTCATGTTTTACGCGCGGCTGTATGACATTCAGGAACCGGGGGCGCGCATCGAGGCCGTATTGCATGCCATCGACCTGTGGCCGCGGCGTCACGACGTTGTACGCACCTATAGTCGTGGCATGACGCAGCGGCTTGCCATCGGGCGCGCCATCTTGCACGATCCACCAGTGTTGCTGCTCGACGAACCAGACACCGGGCTGGACCCGGCCAGCGCCGAAACACTGGCGCGCCTGATCCGCACGCTGGGCGCCAGCAACCGGGCGATCTTGCTCACGACGCATAATCTGGAGCGGGCCGTGAGCTGGGCGGACTCGGTCACATTGCTGGCGGATGGCAAGATCGCGCAGACGGCGACGGCAGCGGCGCTGACGACAGCAACCGTGCGAGAATGGCTAGCTGCAACAGGGAGCCTGCCGGCATGAGTAGTGACGCCAATTGGCGGGTGCAGCCCGTGACAATGCGGCTGGGCGGTGGCTTGGCCGCGTATCTCCGCAAGGTTGGTGCGGTCTGCGCCAAAGATTTGCGCGCCGAGGTGCGCGGACGCGAGGTGCTCAGCACCATGACCGCCTTCAGTGTGCTGGCAGTGTTAATCTTTGGCATAGGCTTTGATCTGCGTGTGCCGCAGTCGGAGATGATCGCACCGGGCGTGCTGTGGGTGGTGATACTCTTTGCGGGCGTGTTAGGGCTGAACCGTAGCTTTGGCGCCGAAGTAGATCGCGGGACGCTGCCGGCGCTACTGTTGGCGCCCGTAGATCGTAGCGCCATCTACTTTGGCAAGGTGCTGGCCAATCTGCTCTTTACGCTGGCAACGACACTGGTGATCCTGGCGGTGATGTTCTTCATTTTTGATCTCAACACGTTTCACCTCTACAATTTGCTGGCGGTCTTGTTGGGTGTGTTGGGGTATGTGAGTGTAGGCACTATCTTTGCGGCGTTGACGGCCAACAGTCGAGCGCGTGAGACCATGCTGCCCATCCTGCTGCTGCCGGTGATGGCGCCGGTCTTTGTGGCGGGGGTGGCGCTGACTGCAGGCGCCATCGATGGCAAAGACCTGGCCGATCTGCGTCAGTGGTTTGGGATTTTGGCTGTCTTTGATCTGATCTTCATCGTAGTGGCCTATTTGCTCTTTGATTTGATCTGGGAAGATGCGTAAAGAGGAGGCGACATGAGTTCGATAACTGTGAAATCCCCATCTAGCTGGCGCGGGCTTGACATTCTGCAGTTGGTGTTAGGCTTATTGGCGGTTGCAGCCATGACGACCGTAATGTGGGCGTCGCTCTACCTGGCGCCTGCGGCTTCGAACCTGGCTGGCGACGAGCAGATCGCACAGCGCATCTTTTACATTCATATGGGGTGCAACATCGGTGCGCTGGCAGGCTTTCTCGTTTCGATTGTTGGCAGCATTGCCTATCTGATAACTCGCAACCTGAGTTGGGACCGCGTGGCGCAGGCCGCCATCGAGGTCGGTGTGATCTGTGGCGCAGGCACGATCCTGACCGGCATGTTCTGGGCCAAGCCGACCTGGAACACTTACTGGACATGGGACCCACGTCTGACGACATCCACGATCACGGTGCTGGTCTATCTCGCCTACCTGCTCTTTCGCAACGGCATTGACGATCGCCGTACGCGCGCCCGCTTTGCCAGTATCTATGCACTCCTGGCTTTTCTCAGCGTGCCGCTCACCTTTTATAGCGCCCGACTCTTTCGCTCCATCCATCCGGTGGTGTATGGCAATGAAAACGCCGACGCCCAGGGCAGCTTTGCGATTGGCGCCACGATGAGCCAGGTGGTTTTGATCAGTATTATCGGCTTCTGTGTGCTCTTTACCGCCCTGGTCATTCTGCGCTGGCGACAATTAGGCGTCGAAGAGAGCATCGCTGAATTGCGGGAAGGATTGGCATAATCATGTTTTATTTGATGATGGGGTTTGTGGCGGTCTGGCTACTGGTGACCTTGTATCTTGTCTATCTGGGTCTGCGCCAGCGGCGTCTGGAAGTCGAAATGCAGGCGTTGCGCGAAGAAATGCAAGAGACAACGCAGCACACACCCTGATCGCAATGCACGCGAGGATGACGTACGTCAGCAAGCCGCTGACGCGAGGCAAGCGCTCGCCCCGGCAATGTTGCCGACGCGAGGCAAGCGCTCGCCCCGGCAATGTTGCCGATGCGAGCGCAACAGAAGAAGGACATAACACAATGACAGATACAGTCAGCAGCCCCAAAGTCACCCCTGTCGATCGCCGCACTGCACCAGCGCCAAAGGACGTAAGCCGGTGGGTGGTTTTTTTCCATGCCGTGTTTTTTGTGATTGGCTTCACCCTGGTCTTCACGGTATTAGGCTCCGCTGCAGGGTTACTGGGGCGCAGCCTCAATCAATACATGCCTGTCATCCAAAAACTAGGCGCGGTCTTGTTGGTGATCTTCGGCTTGACGACGCTGGGCTTCTTCCGTTGGCTGGTGCGCCAGGTAGAGCGCCGCAGCAATGTACAACAGAACCCGGCGGCGGAAGCTCTTGTGTCGGTGCTGAATTTCCCGAACCAATTGCTGTACACCGAAAAGCGTGTGACAGAGATGCATCAGGTGAGCCGTAAGTGGGGCTATCTAAGTAGCAGCCTGATGGGCGTGAGCTTTGCAGCAGGCTGGGTGCCGTGCATCGGCCCGATTTTGGCCAGCATTCTCTTTCTTGCAGGTGACAGTCAGACGGCATGGCAGGGCGCCGGGCTGCTGTTGATCTACTCCCTTGGTCTGGGCATCCCCTTTCTACTGACAGGACTGATGTTTAGTAGCATGAGTCGCTGGCTGCGCACCCTGAATCGCCATCTCGGCATCATCAGCATCATCAGCGGCATTTTCATGCTCTACGTGGCCTATCTGTTGTGGAGTGGCAGCCTCAACCTGTTGACCACACAGTTCATGGTGCTCAACGACTGGGTCTTTCAGGCCGAGGAGCAGGTGTCGGGTCTCTTTGCTGGCGGCAGCAACCTGATCGGCGCCAGCGTGATGACAGAGGTTGTGCTGGCATTTACTGCCGGGCTGATCAGCTTTCTCAGCCCGTGCGTACTACCGCTGGTGCCGGCGTACATCGGCTATTTGAGCGGCGCCGCAGTAGGGGTGCGCCCACAGGTCGGATAATGCAAGTCACACTCTATAGCAAGCCAGGCTGTCTGCTGTGCGATGAACTCAAGATCATGTTGATGGAATTGCAGGCCGAGGTGGAATTTGCCCTCATCGAGCGCAATATCGAGGCCGATGCCGAGGATTTTGCGCGCTATCGCTACCTGATTCCGGTGCTTGACATCGAGGGAGGCGCTTTGCTCTATCCTCCGCACACGTGGGACGCTGTGCGTAACGCACTCTACGCCGCGCGCGGGCAGGCAAGATGACGACTACGCCTTCTTCCACCCGCGATTCAACGTTGACGCGCACGGCCAATCGCCTGGTGATCGGCATGGCGCGCCACTGGCTGGCGATCTTCAACACGGTCTGGGCGATCTATTTGTTCACGCCTTTTCTGGCGCCGCTCTTCATGCAACTTGGTTGGACGGCGCCGGCCAGCGTCATCTACGCAATCTATTCTGTACTCTGCCATCAGCTGCCTGACCACAGCTACTTCTTATTTGGCCCCTCGCTGGTCCCGCAGGCGCCGGAGCTGATCGCTGGCGGGATGACCGCTTCGGCCTCGTTGTTTGTGGAACGTGCATTTATTGGCAGCCCGGAAGTGGGGTGGAAGGTGGCGCTCTGCCAGCGCGACGTGGCAATCTATGCTGGCGTGCTACTGGCGGGGATCAGCTATGCTTTCGTGCGCCAACGCACCCGCCCGTTACCCTTCAAGGTGTTCGTGTTGCTGGTGATCCCCATAGCGGTCGATGGCCTGACTCAACTGGTGGGCTGGCGTGAGAGCAACTGGTGGTTGCGCACGCTTACTGGCGCGCTCTTTGGCATTGCCGCTGTGTATCTGGCTTATCCCTACGTCGAGGATGCCATGCGCGAAGTCATGGAGAGCGAACTCGCGCGCCAGAGTGCGCTGCAGCAACTGCCCCATGAAGCCTAGCATTTGTCCTGCTGGTCAGGCATGACGCGTCCTGTGTCACACATCGCGAGATGGCCCCCTATTATCTCGCATCCCTCACTGGAAGTGCGACTTCTACCCGGCCGCCTGCGCATGGCGCCGCCACTGCATCGTGTATAGCTGATAGTAATGACCCCGTTTTGCCAGCAGCTCCTGGTGGCTGCCGCGCTCAATGATGCGCCCGCGCGCCATCACGATGATTTGGTCGGCGTTGACGATGGTGCTCAAACGGTGGGCGATGACGAAGCTGGTGCGCCCGGCCATCAGCGTGTCCATGGCGTGCTGGATGATCTGCTCCGTCGCAGTGTCCACGCTGCTGGTTGCCTCGTCCAGGATCAGGATGCGCGGGTCGGCGAGCAGGGCGCGGGCGAAGGCGAGAATCTGGCGCTGACCCGCGCTGAAGTTGCCGCCATTTTCCTCGACGCGCGTGTCGTAGCCTTCGGGCAGCGCCATGATAAAGTCGTGCGCGCCGACGGCTTTGGCGGCAGCGATCACTTCGTCGTCGGTGGCGTCGAGCCGGCCATAGCGGATGTTGTCGGCGATGGTGGCGCTGAAGAGGAAGGGGTCTTGCAGCACGATACCCATCTGCGAGCGCAGGCTGGCAAGGGTGATGCGGCGGATGTCGTGGCCGTCGATCATCACCGCACCGCCGGTCACGTCGAAGAAGCGCGCCAGCAGGCGGATCACCGTGCTCTTGCCAGCGCCGGTCTCACCGACGAGCGCGATGCGCTGCCCAGGTTCGGCGTGGATCGACACATCCTCCAACACCGGCTCGTTGTCCTTGTAGCGAAAGGCGACGCGCTCGAAATCGACGCGCCCGCTGATGGGGCCGATGTCAACGGCGTCGGGTGCATCCGCCAGGTCGGGCGCGGTGTCGAGCAGCGAAAAGACGCGCTCGCTGGAAGCCATCGTCGCCTGGAAGGTGTTGTAGCGCTGTGCCAGCTCGCGGATCGGGTCGAAGAATCGTTCGACATAGAGGATGAACGAGACCAGCACGCCGGCGCTTAGCGCGTCGCCCATTACCAGCCAGCCGCCCACGCCGACAACCAGCGCCGTCCCCAGCGAGCCGATGAAATCGACGCCGGGGAAGAAGATCGCCGAGAGCTTGGTGGCGCGCACGTTGGCGTCGAAGAAGGAGCGGTTGAGATCGTCGAAGTGCCAGAAGCTGCGCCGTTCGCGGTTGAAGCTGCGCGTCACGCGCACGCCGGCGATCGACTCGTTGAGAAAGCCGTTGATGATCGACAGCCGCTGGCGCGTGGCGCGGTAGGCGTCGCGCACGTGCTTGCGCCAGTAGTTGGTCAGCAGGATCATCAGCGGCACGAGTGCAAAGGCGACCAGCGCCAGCCGCCATTCCATGAAGAGCATTGCCAGCGAGATGCCGAGCAGGTTGAAGGTCGAGCGCGTCAAGCCGGTGATCGACCAGGTGATGAACTCCTGCAGCACGCCGACGTCGCCGATCAGCCGGCTCATCAGCCGCCCGACGCTCATGTTGTTGTGGAAATTCATTGACAGGCTGTGCAGGTGGCGGAACAGCTCGGCGCGCAGGTCGGTGATGACGCGCGTGCCGACAAAGGCCATGATGTGCACGCGTTGGCGGTTGGTAAACCACTCGGCGATGGCGACCCCGCCAAAGAGCAGCGCCCACGCGTGCAGCGCGTCCAGGTTGCCTGCGGCGATCGCGTCCACGGCGCGTCCAACCACCCACGGCCCGCTCACCGAGAGCGCGGTCGAGACGCCCATGAAGATGATCGCCCACACCAGTTGGCGCCGATAGGGGCCGACATAGCTAAAGAGCCGCGCCAGCAGCTTGCCGTCGTAGGCTTTGCCGAGCACGTCGTCGTCGCCGCCATAGAGCAGCCGCTCAATCTTCGCCTCGCGTCGGCGTCGCGCGTCTGGCGTGTCTTGTGGGCGTTTCCAGTCCACCGTTGAGTTTAGCATACGTCCTTGCCTCGAATCCGTTTCTGCCTGCACCCGCTGCAGCCATGTTCGTTACAACTACCTCGAATGTGAGTGAACCCACCAAGATCGATCCGCAGATTACACAGATTGCGCAGAGATGTTAGAACGCCGCTGTGTCACGCCGGCGGCGATGACCTACGCGAGAACGCCGCTGTGTCACGCCGGCGGCGATGACCTATGCGAGAACGCCGCTGCGTCACGCCGGAGGCGATGACCTACGCGAGAACGCCGCTGTGTCACGCCGGAGGCGATGACCTACGCGAGAACGCCGCTGCGTCACGCCGGAGGCGATGACCTACGCGAGAACGCCGCTGTGTCACGCCGGCGGCGATGACCTGCGCGAGAACGCCGCTGCGTCACGCCGGCGGCGATGACCTACGCGAGAACGCCGCTGTGTCACGCCGGAGGCGATGACCTACGCGAGAACGCCGCTGTGTCACGCCGGAGGCGATGACCTACGCGAGAACGCCGCTACCATGTGAATCTCCAATCTCCAATCTCCAATCTCCTAATCTCCAATCTCCTAATCTCCAATAATCCCCGCATACTCCTCCTGCGCCTTTAACTGCAGCTCGTAGATCGTGCGGTAGAGACCGTCCTGGCGCACCAGGTCGGCGTGCGCGCCGTGCTGGACGATGCGCCCGCCGTCGAGCACGTAGATGCAGTCGGCGTTTTTCAACGTGACCAGGCGCTGCGCAATGATGAAGGTCGTGCGGTTGCGCATCAGCGTCGCCAACGCCTCTTGGATCAGATGCTCGGTCTGGGTGTCCACGCTGCTGGTGGAGTCATCCAGGATCAAGATTTTGGGGTTGTAGAGCAGGGCGCGCGCAATGGCGACGCGCTGGCGTTGCCCGCCGCTGAGCGTCACCCCGCGCTCGCCGACGCGCGTGTCGTAGCCGTCGGGGAAGTAGGTGATGAAGTCGTGAGCGTTGGCGGCTTTGGCGGCGGCGATGATCTCTGCGTCGGTCGCATCCTCGACGCCGTACGCAATGTTTTCGCGGATCGTCGTGCTGAAGAGGAACGGCTCTTGCAACACCATGCCGATGTGACGGCGCAGGCTGTGCAGCGTCACCGTGCGCACATCGACGCCGTCGATCAGCACGCGCCCGCCCGACGGGTCATAGAAGCGCGGCAGCAGCGAGACCAGCGTCGTCTTCCCCGAACCAGTTGGCCCGACCAGCGCAATCGTCTTGCCGGGTGCGACCTCGAAGTGAATGTCGTGGAGCACGCGGCTGGCGCCTTCGTAGGCGAAGGAGACATGCTCAAACGCAACGCGACCCTCGATCTCGCCCAGCTCGACGGCATCCGGCGCGTCCTCGATTTCGACCGGCGTGTCGATGATCTCGAAAACGCGCTGTGCGCTGGCGCCAGCGGTTGCGGCCAGGTTGACCAGATTGCCAAGCTGCTGCGCCGGGCCATTGAGCATCGTCAGGTAGGAGATCATGGCAAACAGCGTGCCCACGCTGATCACCCCATCAACCGCCCATTGCCCGCCAAACCACAACATTAGAAAGACGCCCACCGCCAGCACAAAGGTGAAGAGGGGCCAATAGTCGCCCCATTTGCGGATCACGCCGCTGCGTCGGCGAAACCACTCGTCGCTGATCGTGTCGAACTTCTGGAATTCGTACGGCTCGCGCGCAAAGGCCTTGACCACGCCGATGCCGGTCATGCTCTCTTGCATCACAGTGGAGAGCAACCCCAGCTGCTCCTGGATGCGCTGAAACATCGGGCGCACGACCATGCCAAAGCGCAGACCCAGCCCCACCAGCGCCAGCACCGGCCCCAGCGCCAACAGCGCCAGCGGCGCGCTCATCCAGAACATCGACGCCACCACGCCCACGATCAGGATGACCACGCTGACCAGTTCCAGCAGACCGATGCCGGCGAAGCGCTCAGTCTCCGAGATGTCGCCGGTGGCGCGGCTCATCAGGTCGCCAGTGTGCGAACGGTCGAAGAAGCTGAAGGGCAGCCGCTGCAGGGCAATGTAATAGTCGTCGCGCAGATCGTAGGCGATGCGATGGGTCAGCCATTCCCCCCAGTAGCGCTGTAGAAAGCCCGCCGCCCCGCGCACCACTGCAATGCCCAGGATCAACGCCGCCGCGCCAAAGAGCACGCGCGCATCCTGCTGCGCCAACCCTTGGTCGATGGTCTGCTTGATCACCTGCGGCACGAAGAGATTGAGCAGGGTTGCGCCGAGCATCGCAGCATAGGTGATGGCCACCTGGCGCCCGTAGGGGCGGAGATAGGCGAACAATTGGCGGTAGACTGCCAGTTTGCCGTTCATGGTCGCTGATCCTCAGTTGGGTAATCTCATAGACAACACAAATAGACTTTGCCCATCTTCCCGGAAGCTCAGAGCTTCCGGGAAGATATCGGATGTACGATGTTTGATTGTGCTATCTATCAGTCGGGTAATCTCACTTGGGTGAGCGGTTACACATCCTGTGCATACACTGCTGCTCAAAAGAAAAGTCGTGGGCGCCAGCGCTTCCCACGACCTGTTTCGATTACGTGCTACGCCTTTCCCGATCATCATGGTTGCGACCTGTCCGACCTGCTGCCGGTTGGTTGGCCCACCGGTCTGAAATCGAGAGGCTGAGTGCGGACGCACATCGCAGTGTCCCTGAAAAAATCACAAAATAAGCCAGACCGTCAACGATAGCAACCAACCTCGACTTTGTCAAAAAAGACCGCACAGCCATTTGCGTCTGTCCCGGCGCAGCGCGCCTCTACTTTGACATTCGTTATATGCTGAAATATGATTCCGTTCCCACAGCAACTAAATATCAACCCCTTTCGATTTTTATCACTTTTTCCATTTCTCTCTAGGTTCAGATCGCAGGAGTTCACATGGCGCACATTGACACCCTTTACCTGGTTCACCACAGTCACACCGATATCGGCTACACGCACGATCAGCCGATCGTCTTCGACCTGCACGCGCGCTTCATCAGCGAGGCGCTGCTGCTGGCTGAACGTTTCGCCGCCAGTGATAGTCACGGCGCCTTTCGCTGGACGGTCGAGAACACCTATGTGCTCAATCGCTGGCTTCAACAGGCTACGCCCGCAGAGATCGACCGCTTCATCGCTATGGAACGCGCCGGGCGTATCGAAGTGACCGGCATGTTCGCCAATCTCACCCCGCTGCTCGACGCCGACGAACTGATCGAGAGCCTGCAACTGGTGGGGCGTCTGCGCCGCGACTATGGCTTCACCATCACTTCGGCCATGAACTGCGATGTCAACGGTGAGAATTGGCCGCTGGTCGATCTGCTGCTCGATGCCGGCATCGAGGGCTTTACGATGGCGATCAACACGCATTTCGGCGGTGCGCCGCTTGACCGTCCGACCCCCTTCCATTGGCAAGGCCCCAGCGGGCGCACAATGTTGGCGTACAGCGGCTGGCCCTATGACCAGGGCTGGCGCTTTGGCATTGGGCGCAGCTTCGAGGAATTCGAGACCATCTGGTGGCCGCGTGTGGCGCAGCGACTCGACGCCATCGACTATCCTCTACCAATTGTCATGGTGCAAAGCTACCATCCCTTCGGCGACAACGGCTCGGCGTTTGCTGGCTTCGCCCAGTGGATCGATGAATGGAACGCGCAAGGCAAGGCGCCGCACATCCAGCTGGCGACGCCGCGCCAGTGGTGGGCAGCAGTCAAGCTCTACGCCGATAGATTGCCCACCTATCGCGGCGATTGGACCGACTTCTGGAATTTTGGTTGCGCCAGCAGCGCGCGCGAACAGACGATCAACCGTCAGAGCCGGGTGCGGCTGCGCGCAGCGGATGCAGTGGCAGTGGCAGGGATGAGGGGCGAGGAAGGTGGAGCGGACGCCGACCCGTGGCTGGCGCGGTCCATGATGCTCTATCGCCAGGAGGCGTGGGAGAATCTGATCCTTTGGGATGAGCATACTTGGGGCGCCGACATGGCTGTCTCCCAACCGGACGCAGAGGACACCCTCAGTCAGTGGTGTCACAAGGCGCATTTCGCCTACCAGGCGCGCAGCCTGAGCCTGCTGCTGCAGCGGGATGCGCTGGCAGCGTTGGCGCGGCAGGTTGCGCGGAACGCCGCCGACGATCTGCTGCTGGTCAACCCGCTGCCCTGGCCGCGCACGCTCACTGGCGACGTGCCACAGTGGGTGCTCGCGCCGCGTGGTGTGGCGGACGACAGCACCGCCGGGCGCCACTTCCAGGATCGCACGCCCTCGCGGCGCCGTCCCGACATGCCCGGTCTTGGTGCTGTCGCCGATTTCACGCACCCCCGCACGGTGTTGCCACCGACAGTGGCGCCCGCCTTTGGCTACATCGTGGTGCCACGTCACGCCCTGCGCACCTACACACTTGCCGAAAGCACGTATGAAGATGAAACCATCGAAAACGCCTGCCATCGGTTGACCTTTGATCTGGAGACTGGCGGCGTGCGCGCCTGGCACGACAAGCGCCTGCAACATGAATGGGTGGATGCAACCGCCGGGCATCGGCTCAATACCTTTGTCCACGAGGAGGTGGCCGACCACGATCACCCCTGGCCGCGCCATCGCCTCTTCCAGATGAAGTGGGACTCGGAATTCGTCGAGCGTGCACGCGGCTGGAAACCGGGCTGGCGGGCGCGGCGCCGAACACCGACGAAGGTGGTAGCGCACAACGTCTTTCGGCTGCCCGCAGGCGTCGAGGTGATGCAGGTGCTCGAGGCGCCAGGCATCGAGGGCGTGCTGGTGCAGAGTGTGTTCCTGCCCGATGACGTCACATGGGTGGAGTTCCGCGCCCACTGGCGCATGACCGCCACCACGCATCCAGAAGCCACCTATCTACTCTATCCCTTCGACCTACCCAACGCCACCGTGCGGCTCGATCTCGGTGGTCAGGTGATGATGCCCGGTCAAGATCAAATCCCCGGCGTCTGCTACGATTACTTCACGGTGCAAAACTGGGTGGATTTCAACGACGGGCAGCGCGGCGTCACCATCGCCACGCCGGACAACCCGATGGTGCAGCTTGGCGACTTCCACTTCGGGCACAACCAGGCTAATTTTGCACTGGAGCGGGCGCTGTTGCTCGGCTGGGTGACCAACACCTACTGGGAGACTAACTTCCGTGCGCATCAGCCAGGATTGGTGACGGCGCGCTATCGCATCCAGCCATACGCTGGCGCCTTCGATGAGGCGGCAGCGCATCGCTTTGGTCTGGAGGCTGCCAACGACGCGCTGCTACTACAACACCTCGGTGAACCGACGGCGGCTACGCCGCTGCCAGCCAGCGGCTCTCTCCTCACATTACCCCAGCCGCCGGTGCTGACCTTACGTGTGCAGCCCACAGACGACCATGACATCCTGGTGCGTCTGCACAACGCCAGCGACGACCAACGCAGCGCCACACTTGGCTCTGCCTTGCTGAACATCATCGCTGCCCAGTCATGTGATCTTTTGGGGAAACCGCAAACTGCCCTGCCGGTGATACAGGGCGCAGTCAGCGTTGAGCTTGCGCCGCGCCAGACGCTGACGCTTCGCTGTCGACTTGCATGAAGTGGGGTGTTCACCTTCCCGGAAGCTCAGAGCTTCCGGGAAGGTTGGGGACATTTTCAGGTCAGCGGTTGATAGTCGGTAGGTAGAGACGCGCCTCTCCAACGATGACGCGAAGCGTGATCTCGCTGACGGCATCGCCGGCAATGGCGCGGATCGGCACCTCATAGACGCCTTCGGGGGCGCCGGTTGCAGCTGACACTACCAGCGTAATCGGTTGCGCAAAGGCAGCGCGCTGGCTGGCAGCGGCGACAGTTGGCTCGCCATTCGGCGCCACGCGCGCCACGCTGACAACTGCTGTGCGCGGGCTTGCCGGTGGCGCAGCGGGCGCCAGACGGCCTTCCGGCGAGACCCAGCCATCGGTCACACGTCGGGCGTTCGCATCCACGAAGTTCACGTCGATTTCCGGCGGCAGGTTCCAGAGGTCTGCTTCCACTAACGCCTCATAGAAGAGATCGGGCGACATCTCTAGATGGACAGTGTGCTGGCTCTCGCCGCCAATGGGCACGACGACGCTGCTGCTGCCGGCGTGCGCGAGAGAGACCGTACCTAACGGGACAGTGATTTCCCGTGATGACGACCAGGCAATGCGATTGGTGGCGTAATCGATGGCGCCCACACGCAGGCGATAGGTGCTGTCCGGCGCCACCTCGCGCCAGCCAGAGAAGCCAACGACGCCGATAAAGTGGTTGTCCGCATCGTACATCTCGTAGATCGAGTCGCCGACGGTGATGTACTGCGTAGCTGTGATGGTGGGCGAGCTGATCGGCGTGATCTCCGCCACATAGCCGTCCGTGTCGGGATGATGGCTGGGCGTCCACTCGAAGTAGAGCGGGTAGGAATCCGCCAGCACCCATTTGCCCCACTCGCCGTCCAGCTGTTCGCACTCTGGGTCGCTCTCCGGCGGCACGCACACGTCGGGCTGCGTGCGCCAGGCGTAGATTTCCACCTGCAATTCAGGCGTCACGATCGCGGTGGCAAAGTGATCCAGGAAGGTGGCTGTGTGATCGATGGTGATGGGCGCTGCGCCGGCGTATTGCACCAGCGGGTCGAAGTGAGCGTCGGCGATGCGCACTGTGCGCGCGCCAGCCGCCATGACCAGCGCCGGCGACGCCGCATACTGATTGACCGCAGGATTGACGCCATCCTCCGCCTGCGCCCAGATGTAATACTCGCCCGTGTCGAGGAAGGAGAGGTCTAGCACATGCGCAATGGGCTGGCTGCCGTCAAGCAAGTCGGGGTCGGCAATCTCGATGCTTTCCACCTCTTCGCCGTGGAACTGCGGGATCGTCTGCGGCACGGCGACGTTGTTGTTGTCGGTCATGGTTGCCGTGACCGTGATCGGCGCCTGCGCCACAAAGAAGGTGATCTTCGTCGGCGCGTAGTCCGACTGCACACGCAGCGAGACATCCACTGTGTGCGGGTCGCCTGAGCGCGGCTGCGCCACCAGGTTGCTGATCACCGGCGGGTTGGTCGCGTTGAGGACGGCCACGCGCCAGGTCGGGATCGACGTGTCGCCCAGCAGCTTCACCTGCCAGGTTCCGGTCGGCGCCTGATCGACGGTGAATTCCTTGAAGGTCAGCGCCGCATGCGCCACCTCGACCAGCTCGTTCAAGTTGGCGATGACAACGTCGTTGTTGCTGTCGTCTTTTGCCACCTGGCTGCTGGCCACCAGCGCGCGATGGTCGCCCTGCAAAAGCGTCAGCGTGCCGGTGAGCACGAGCGTGTTGCTGGCGTCGCGCACTTCGGCGCTGTAGACGCCGGCGGCTAACTCGACATAGGCGCTGGCTTGACCGGGCGTCGCCTCACCGACCAACTGGCTGTTGACGAAGAGGCGCAGGGCGTCGTTGCGGTTGCCGAGCACATTGATAAAGCGCACCAGTCCCTTGCCATGCGCAGTGGGCGGGATGCGGCTGTCGTTGAAGACAGAGGCGGTCAACTGATTGGCGCTGTTATAGTGCAGCAACACAGTGGAGTCCGTGCCGGTGATGACGTTGACCGGCGTCGCGACGGCTGGCAGTCCGCTTGGAGTGGTCGGCTCGACTGTGAGCGTGTGATTGCCTGGCGTCACCCCGTAATAAGGGGAGGCATACACCAGGTTTGTCCCCACGTTGGCGCCATCCACCTTGAGCGTCACCGTGATCGGTGTGAGCACCGCCGAGGCAAAGCGGACGCGCGCATCGGTCGGGGCGGCAGCCTCTGTGAAGGTGTAGCGTTCGCTGTAGTCGATCGTCAGCCCTTCCGGCGCAGTGTTGTAGTTCGCAAGCGTGATCTCCGTGCCGTTCGGCGTGATCAAACTTGGCGTCAGTGGTTCGGTCATGCTGATGCTGAAGATCGTGTCGGTCTGTGTGATGACGTTGGTGGTGGTGATGGCGTCGAGCGCGGCAGCTGCCTGCACGCCAGCCTGGTCGACCAGCGCATTGCGCATCGCCGACAGTTCGCGCGGTGAGCGATTGACCACGCCGACCGGCGTCCTGAGCACGAGCGTGTTGGCGTCGATCTGGGTGGCTGCGATCTGCACACCGGACGCCGTCACGATCGCATCGCCAGCGCCGGCTGCGCGCACGGCCATCGCCTGCAGCACGCTGGGCGCATCCAGCACATAGCCGTTGACATCGCCCAGCGTCACGCGCCCATTGGTCAGGTCAAGGAAGACGCCGGTCGAATAGAAGAGGAAGTTGACAGCGCCCTTGATGCCCCACAAGCCATTCTTGAAGCGACCGATATCTGCCTGCCCACCGCCGAGCCACAGTTCGTTGGGCGGGATGCTCAGACAGCTATAGCAGTAGTTAAGACCGCAGGGATAGGAGATTTGCCGCCAGCCAAAGAACCAGATCCAGCCGGTGCACATGCGCACGCCGCAGGGCAGCCAGCTACACGACTGATAAATCTCACCCTGCTTAATGTACCAACCGGCGCGGCCGGAGCCGGTGACGTACACGGGGCCGCTGCTGTAGGCGTAGTAATTCTGCCCGGAACCCCAGACGCGCACCTCGCCCTCGAAGCGGATCGGCACACCGGCGATGCCGCCGATGCCGCCGACGTAGGCGCGGAAGCCTTGGGAAGCAGAATAGCTGATTTCAGCGTTTGCCGCTTCCATGATAAAAATCTTGAGTGCGGCGCGCAGCCCCAATCCCAGCTCTGGCGCAAATTGCATGCGTGCGTCGCCGTCGACGCGGATCGCCGAGCCGAGCACAGGCAAGGATAGGGTGCTGGTCTCAATCGTGACGCCGATGTTGATGGCGGTGTCATGCGTCGTGATGGTAATGCTGCCGCGCACACCCGTCAACCAGATCGTGCCGCCGGCGTAGCCCTGATCGAGGTTGATGCCGGGGAAGTAGCGCAGGCTCAATCCGACTTCGCTCAGGCAGGCTGGCCCAAAGAAGCAGCCATCCGGCGTCGCTGGCGTATCGCCGCCGACAATATGGTTGACCGGAATCGGGACGCGTTCGCCGTTTTCCGCCGGCATGACCTGGATCACCATGGCGCCGGCTGCGTTGACAAAAATCGAGAACTTTGCCGAAATGGCGACGGCGCCCGACAGGTCTTTGCCGGTGATCTGGTTCGAGGGCGCGCCTTCCAGCTTCATGTAGGGGAGCCAGAGTTTGCCTTCGACGGTGAACTTGTAGCCGTTTGCCTCAGAGATGAGGTCGCCATAGAGGCCGAGCAGGCTCAGACCGCTGGGCACTTTGAAGGCGGGCAGGTTGAAGGCATTACGCACACCCGCCGACACCAGCTCGTCGGAGAGGCGCAGGCCGTTGTGGTCGATCTTGGGGGTGATCTGAACGGGCACGCTGCCGCCGCCCAGTTCCGCCGGCGCCGTCAACGTTGCGTCGCCGAGCGTCACTTTGTCGGGATAGACGCGGGCCGCGGTGGAACGGAAGGTCAGGCCAGCCACGTTGAGCACGATGGGATCGGCTGATGTGCTGATAAACTGATCCCAGCCGTCCACGTCGCCGCGCACATTGACGTAGATGTCATTGCCCGGTAGCTTGACGCGCAGCTGTCCCTGCAACCCGCAGACGCCGCCATTAGTTGGGGCAACGGGACTCATGCTGACCAAACTCACCAACAGGTTGTTGGCGGAGTTCTCAAAGAGCGTAAAGCTGCCGCCGTTGCATTTCGAGGTTGGGGCCAGCGGCGCGCGGGCTGCGTGCAGGCTGGCGGGCGAAAAGCCTGCATCCGTCTCGGCGCCAGCCAGAACCGGCTGGCTGAGCCACATGAGCCAGACCAGCGCCAGCGTCCATTGCCATAATGCCCGATGCCGATGCAAGACGGCGACAACGCATGATGTGCTTTGGCGCCATCGGCGTTCAATCAACATGGAAACCTCCTTCAGAATGGTCACAACGTTCTCGATGCCAAATCGCAGTTGTCACAGTAAAATAGCAGGCGTCATGTCAGATGGCAGATGCAAATGACTGATCATTGTCGCGCTTTGCTCCATCTGTCATACATTGCGGAATAGTAAACCGCACGCGCAACAAAAACGTTACGAGATTGCCAGCACAAGCGCTGATGATCTGGAACAGCCGCCATCGCGCAGGAGGCTTGCAGCAGACGGAGAAGGCGCGCTGGATCAATGTTCATGCACCATCGACTATGCGTTGGGAGTTACATCTACTAGGACGCTTTCAGTTGACGATCGACGGTCAACAGGTGGATGAGTTCGAGGCGGATAGCGCACGCGCACTTTGCGCCTATCTGTGTCTGCACAGCGGTGCAGCCATCCGCCGCGAGCGTCTAGCAACGCTGCTATGGCCGGAGCAAGCGCAAGAAAACGCGCTGCGCAATCTCCGCACAGCGCTCTCGCGGCTGCGCCGGGGCCTCGGCCCCTTGAGCGAAGCGCTGCACAGCGCCAATCAGAGCGTCATGTTCGAGTTGCCGCAAACAGATGCATGGGTGGATGTGCTGGCGCTCCAGGAGCTGAGCGCCGCCATCAGCGCCCATGCGCATCGGCGTCTGGAAGGCTGCCCGCGCTGCCTCGTCGCCGCACAGCAGATCGCCAACCTGTATGCTGGTGATTTTCTGGCCGGCTTTACCCTGGAGAGTGAGACCTTTTGGGAGTGGGCGTCTCTGCAACGCGAGTCCTTTCATCGCACGGCGCTAGATGTCATTACGGCGCTGTCAAGTTATCACTTGCACTGTCGGGCGTGGAGCGAAGCGGAGCGTTATGCTCGCCAGGCGCTGCGTCTGGAACCCTGGCGCGAGGAGAGCCATCGTCACCTGATGCAAGCGCTGGCAGGCGGCGGGCAGCGCACCGCTGCGCTGCGCCAGTTTCACTTATGCCAGCAAGTGTTGCGCCGTGAGTTTGCCGCTGACCCTGAAGCAGCGACCGTTGCGCTGTACGAGCGAATCCGTCATCAGGGGAAGGAGGCTGGTCAGAGCGCCAGCACAGACAGGCCGGGGCAACTATTTTCAACCGGGCCGCACTGGCTGGACGATCTACCCTTTGTTGGCCGCGCCAATGAACTTGACACACTGATCGACCACCTGGTGGCGCCGACAACGCGACTCGTCACCCTGGTCGGTGAGGGCGGCGTCGGCAAAACCCGGTTGGCAGTGCGTGCGG
>DMDA01000056.1:23325-23940 GCA_003451595.1 Chloroflexota bacterium
GTGACTGAGCGGGTTGCCCAACACATCGCCTACGCGTGTGCAATCCCGCCTGGCGCCAACATGCCACACGCGCTGAGCGTCAAGCAGCATTTCCGCAACCGCGCCAGCTTGCTCCTACTCGACGGTTTTGAACAATCGGAAGCGGCGCTCCCCTTCTTGCTCTCCCTGCTAGAAGAAGCGCCGGGCTGCGTGCTACTGGTGACGACCCATCGCCCGCTCAGCGTGCGTCAGGAGTGGGTGTTGCGCCTGGAAGGTCTCCCCATTTCATCAGAAGCGGCGTCTGCCAACCATGACGCGCCCAATCTGGCGGAAAGCCTGCGCCTGTTCGAGGTGTTGGTGCAGCGACGCGGCGTCGCCGCTTTCCTGCACAACGATCATCGCCACGCAGCCTGGCAGATTTGTCAGGCTGTTGGCGGTCTACCGTTAGGGATCGAGCTGGCGGTGGCGTGTCTGCCGCACATCGATCGACTCAGCGCCTCACAGTGGTCGGCGGAAGAACTGGCGCACATTTTGCAGCGCGCCGCCCAACCAGATGAGCGCACGCTGCGCGACCTGCCGCCGCGCCAACGTGGGCTACTGGCGATCTTCGAAGCCTCCTGGCGCCTGCTCGACGGC
>DMDA01000056.1:24171-24675 GCA_003451595.1 Chloroflexota bacterium
CCCCCACCATCGATGCCGTCAAGCAGAAGCTCTGTCGCCTGGTGGAGCGTTCGCTGCTGCACACTCACGACGCCCAACATTTTCGCCTTCACGACCGCATTCATCGCTTTGCGGTGGAAAAGCTGGCAGCCTCCGGTCTGGAGATGCTTTGTCGGCAACGTCACGCACAGTATTTTCTGCGCACACTGGCGGACGCTGAAGATGCGCTGGACGGCAGTGACTCCTTTGCAGTGCAGCAACGTCTGACGGCCGTGATGGAAGATTTGCGAGCAGCCTGGGAGTTTGCCGTTCGCCACAACCATTGGGAGTGGTTGGGCGCCACTGCCGCCGCCTTCGCCCAACTGCACCTGCTGCGCGGCCTGTACGCCGAAGGGGAGCGGCTGCTAAACGCGACCATCCAGGCGTTGCATCAGGTTGAGTCCCCGCCGATCGATGTGTTGGCGCGCCTGCAAGTGGCCTGGAGCAGACTGAACCGTCGGCTCGAACCGCGTCAAGACGCCGAAG
>DMDA01000056.1:24913-50210 GCA_003451595.1 Chloroflexota bacterium
ATGTTCGCCGTCCTGACCGAGGCGCTGGCAATCCATCGGCTACAGCGCAATGCCCGGATGGAGGTAAGCTCCCTGTATGAGCTTGGCATCTGGTATGACGCGCGTCATCGCTACGTTGAGGCGCAGCAACATTACCAGCAGGCGCTCGTGCTGGCCAAGGCGATCCCTGATCCTTTATGCGTGCTGGAAATCTGGACCAACATCGGCATCTCGCGCGACCAGATGGGTGACTATAGCGGCGCTTTGACGGCCACGCTGCATGCCCTTGCGATGGAGCCTCTGGTCAATGATGCGCAACTGCGCTGCACCATTCTGGCCAACCTCAGCCTTCATTACCATCACCTGGGTGAGCAAACCAAAGCGATCGAGCACGCTCAGAAAGCCATCTCGCTGGCTGAAACCATCGAAATGCCAATGATGGCAGCCTATGGCTACGATTTTCTCGGCCATGCCTGGCTGGCATTACAGCGCCCGACAGCAGCGGAAGCCGCCTACCGCCAGGCGCTGGCGCTGCGCCAGCAGAGCGACCTGACGCTGCCAGCCTTTGAATCGCGCGCCGGGCTGGCGCGCATCAAGCTGGCGCAGCACGATCTCACCGACGCTGCCGCATGGGTGGCGCCGATTGCAGCCCATCTGCTGGAGCATACCCTGGAGGGTGTGGAAGAACCGCTGCGCGTCTACTGGACAGTGTACGCGGTCTTGCAAGCAACCAATGACCCACGCGCCGATGCAATCCTGACGCGCGCGCTTGATTTACTGCACCACAACGCCGCTCAAATCTCGGACCCTATCAGCCGCCAACGTTACCTGACGCAGGTTGACGCGCATCAGCGCCTGCTGCGCGAGTCTGCACTATGTTTGGAACAAAATATGCTTCGCAGGTCATCGCCGCTGGCGTGACATGTTTTCAGTAGTGCGTGGCGTCAGTAAAACCTGGTTGTGCATCTTGATTGAGGAATGGTAGACTGCAACAACCAACGATTGCCAATACTTATTCCAATTTCAGTGCAGCGCATTTTCAGTGCCGCGCACACGGTAAACCGATATGAACACTTCGACATCTGGACTTGGCCCAGCTTTCTTCCCATCCCAGCCAGCGCGCACATTTGCGGAGGCGCAAACGCGCATTGTGGCGTTGCAGGCGTTGGACGACGCCTCGGTGCGCCCCGGCAGCGGTACGACCTTGCGGTCACACGGGAAAAAAGTCGAGCGCGCCGTCGTCTTCTATCACGGCTACACCAACGCGCCGCCACAGTTCGCCCGCCTGGGTGAAGAGTTTTTCCAGCGCGGCTACAATGTGCTCGTGCCGCGTCTACCCCATCATGGCCTGCACGACCCCATGACAACAGCACAGGAGAAGCTGACCGCCGAAGAACTGGTGCAAACGATCCAGGAAAGCGTCGATATCGCCCAGGGATTGGGCGAGCATGTGAGCGTCTGTGGCATCTCTTGTGGTGGCGTGATGGCCTCCTGGGTGGCGCAGTATCGTTCCGATGTGGACCTGGTGGTTGGGATCGCCCCTTCCGCCGGGTTGCCCTTTGCACCGATGTGGGTGAGCACTCTCTTTCGCAACGTTGCCCCCCACCTCAAGAATATGTATATCTGGTGGGACCCACGCGTGAAAGAGCAGATCGTTGGCCCGCCTTACGCCTATCCACGCTTTAGCACACACAGCCTGGCGCAAATCTTCCGGCTGGGGCGCCACATCTACGACATGAGCGCTAACATGCCCGCACGCGCAAAATGCCTGAAGTCGATCACCAGCGAGTTCGACACGGCCGTCAAAAACACGATCGTCTACGACATCCTCGACCACTGGGAAAGTCACGGCGTCACCATCGAACGGTATATTTTCCCGGCATCGCAAAAAGTCTGGCACGACATGATCGACCCCAACCAGACCTTCCAGCAGGTTGACCTGACCTATCCGGTGATCATACGCATGCTGACGGAGGCATGAGCACGCTTTCCTGCTCTCACCGGCTCGACGCTCCGGCTACTCGAAAGGCTTCCGCCCTTTGCGCCAGACCAGCGCGCTCGCCAACCCCAGGCCGAGCAAGCCAAGCAACACATCGCGTCCCCGGATCAACACACTGAGACTGACGCCCGCCGCCGGCGACTGACCGAGCAGCCGCATGGCCAGGGCCTGGCTGGCTTCCAGCGCGCCGAGGGCAGCTGGCAATGGCAGCAGGATCGCCACGCGCGCCGCCAGCAATGCCGCCACTGCTTCGGGCAGCGCGAGGTCCAGCCCCAGCACGGCAGTCATCAGCCAGAACTCGCCGACGATGGCAGCCCAGCTCAGGAGCGAGGCGCCAACTGCCAACAACATCGTGATGGGATGATGACGGCAGAGCGCGATGCTTTGCGTCTCGCTCTGGCGCACAGCGTTGGCAAAGCGAGAGGCGGCCAGCGCTGTGCTGTGCGGTCGCAGCCAGCGCCAGGGGCGCTCCGCCCAGGCCAGCAACGCTGATACGGGGTGACGTCCCAACATCAGCGCAGCCAGCAGGCTCAACGGCAACAACAGAAGCACGACGCTCGTGGCCAGCAATTGCGTTTCACTCACACCTGGCAGCGCCTGCGCCCGCACGACAAAGATCACGCCGAGGGTCAAAAAGGTGAAGTTTGCCGCCATCTCAAGCACTTTGTCGATGACGACCGCGGCCACCGACACGGCAACCGGCGCTTTGTGGCGCGAGGTGATCAGATAGACCTGCAGGGGTTCACCGCCAAAGTGGGGGCCGGGTGTGAAGTAACTCACGGCAAAGGTGGCAAGGCGATAGGCCATCAGCAGCAAATAGTTGATCCGATAGCCTTGCGCCGCCAGGAGCAGCCACCAGCGTGCGCTGAAGGTCGCCAGCACGGCCACGTTGACGATGAGCAGCAATGCGATCTGCGCGGGTTGAAGGTGAGCCAGGCGCGCCCAGACCTCACCCAGATCGACGGCGCGCAAGGTCAGCCACAAGAGCAGCACGGCGAGCGCCAGCCAGAAGAGATGTGGCAGCACCCGCCCCGTCTGCCATTGGCGACGCGACCATTGCAGCAGCGCTGTTGTCATACGGCGGCCTCGTCGCGTGCGCCCAACTTGGCGTGCAAGTAATACTCCTCTGGCGTCCACAACGCCAGGCGCCCACTCCCCAGATGCAGGATGTAGACGGCGCACGCCAGCAGCAGGCTATTGTCGGGGCGCAATCCGACCTGCACTGCGCTGAAGGCGGCCACAAAGGCCAGCATCAGCGCGGCAGCGCGTCCGACGACGCCCAACAAGAGCAACAACGCGCCTGGCGCTGCAAACCATGCCAGCCCGTCGGCGAGCGCGTCCCCCTGTATCATCGAGAGGACGAGCGCGGCGCCGATCAAGCGCACCAGCGGCGGCGTCCATTGCTCGAAGATCAATTTGGCGCGCTGGCGCACCCGTTGATAGGCGGTGGATTCTGCATCGATCGTATCGCTGACCACCAGCCAATCGCGGCCAAAGCTGAAGAGCAGCGGCACGGCAAAGAGCCAGGCCGCAAACCGCGCCGCGTCTGGCGTCCATGTTGGCCAGAGGATGATACTGATGAAGCCGGTCTGAAAACCAGCAATCAGCCGCCGATGGTCGGAGGGCGGCAGATCGAAGACCGGCCAGCCCAGCCGTTGACGCACCCAGATGCCGAAGATGAACAACTGACGTCCCAGACCCAGGAGCAGGTACCAGGCGGGCAGATGATCGTACTGAATCGCCAGCCCCACTGCGATCAGAATGCCCAGTCCATCGAACTCCATATCCAGGATGGCGCCAAGTTTGGTTTCGCGACGGGTGTAGCGGGCGACGAAGCCATCAAAGAAGTCGATCACGCGCTCGCTCATGTAGAGCGCAGCCGGCGCCCAAGCCAACCAGCCGTGCGGCGTTGGACCAAAGAGAAAGCCGGCCAGCAGACAAGCCAACAGCCCGCGCGTCAGCGTCATGCCGTTGGCGAGGCCCAGGTCGTGGAAGAGCGTCGCCCCGTCTGGGTGGTGGTTGAAGCGTAGCGCCCACCACAGCACGACCATTTGCACGACCGTCGTCGCCGCTGCCAACGCCAGCCAGCGCATTGCGTCCGGCCTCGGCCAGAATTGGAGCATGGCCCAGTAACCGGTTATCAGCACGGCGCTGTAGAACAGGGCGACGTACACCCATTGCCGGCGTAAACCGACGAGCGCCTGTTGGTCATTCCACAGCATGGTCAGACTCGCTTTGCATAGATGTCGCCGGAGCCGGAAGCCTCGGAAAGTCCTTTTAGCCACTGGATCGTTTCCGCCGCAGTGAGCCAGTGCGCGGATTGCCAGCGATGTTGTTCACCCACCGACCAGTTGAAGACATACGCGCCAAGTTCGGAAAGCCGCGTCACACAGTCGATCGCCAGCGCCCTGGCTGCACCGATGTATTCAAAGGAGAGCACGGCCAGAGGACGCGTCAACCCGCGCAACACTTCTAGCTCATAGCCTTCGACATCAATCTTGCAGAAGCGCGGCTCACCGTACCGGGCGATCAACTCGTCGAGCGTTGTCACCTTCACAGGGACAGTTTGCTCCCAGCGCACACCGGCAAACGCGTCCGCCTGTTGCACAGCCGCGATCCAGGGCTGCGAGAGCGTTGTCACCGTGGGCGTAGCCGCGCTCACGAAGAGCGGCGCGACGCCAGGCGCAGCGCCAACTGCCTCTGCGACCAGCGTAATCTGCGGGTGACGCCCATACCAGCGGCGCAGCAAAGCGGTGCACGCGGGCTGCGGTTCAACGCCGACCACCAACGCACCCAGTTGTGACCAGACCAGCAGTCGATTGCCAACGTGCGCGCCAAGGTCAAAGCAAAGATCGCCAGGACCGATAAATTGCGCGTAGAAGCGTCGCATCCGACGCAGCTTGAGCGGATTGCCGTAGTAAACCAATAGCGAACGCAGCAGGCCGATGCGCTGCTGCACTCTATGTCCACCTGAAAGCATCACACCATCCTGTGTGCGTGACCGGGGCGTGCCCGGACAGGGAGTCAAACGTTGCCTGCGGCGTCTTGGCTGCGTGGATCAACCAGGGTTTGCCGCGCCGTGGCAACATTGGCAGCATACCACAGGGAACGCATGGGTGTAGTACGCTTGCTTCTATTGAATACGTGAATACGCGGGTGACTGGATTTAGGGGACAGTGGCGCCTTGCTGTGGTTCGCAAAACTCCCGGGTTCGGCTGGAACCCGGGAGCGCTGAATCCATCTGGACGTTACTCTAGTTCTTCGACAAACTTGTCGTACTCCGCCGGCGTCATCAACGCCGCCAGGTCGGCTTCCAGATTGCTTGGCTTGACCTTGAAGAACCAAGCGTCGTAGGGTCGCTCGTTGACGATCTCTGGCGTGTCTTCGAGCGCACTGTTGACTTCGACCACCTCGCCGCTGACCGGCGCCAGCACATCCTCCGCCGCCTTGACCGACTCTACAGTCGCCGCCTGCTTGCCAGCCGTCACCGTGTCACCCACTTCGGGCAGGTCCACGTAGACGACGTCGCTCAGCGCGTCCTGGGCGTAGTCCGAGACGCCGACAACAACGATGTCGTCATCCACGCGCGCCCATTCGTGGCTTTTGGCATATTTGACGCTCTGATCCAATTTGTAGCTTGCCATGGTTGACTCCTTGTCAATCGAGATTGGGAGATTGGAGAGTGAGAGATTCGACTTACTTGTACTTTGGCTTGTAGAAGGGGCGCTTAACCACGACGGCCGCTTTGGGCTGCCCGCGCACAATGACATCGAGTTTTGTCCCCAGCGCGCTGTATTCGGCTGGCACATAGGCCATCGCCAGGAACTTGTCGAGCGTGGGGCTTTTCATGCCGGAGGTGACGTAGCCGACAATCTTGCCATTCACCGCTACATCGTAATGCTCGCGCGGCACCGCTTTCTCGACCATCTCCAGCCCAACAAGCACGCGCGCGGGCTTTTCCAACTTGACCTTGAGCAGCGCCTCGCGCCCAATGAACGATTTTTCCCACGACATCGTCCAGCCAAGGCGCGCCTCGAGCGGGTTGATCGTCGGACCGAGTTCGTGGCCGTAGAGGGGCATGCATGCCTCGAAGCGCAGGCTGTCGCGCGCGGCCAGCCCACACGCCAGCAGGCCATCAGCCTGGCCTGTCGTCAGCAGCAACTTCCAAAAGTCGACTACGCCCTCGGTGGGTACATACAGCTCGAAGCCATCTTCGCCCGTGTAGCCAGTGCGTCCAGCGATCACATATTGACCGCCAATGTCCGTCTCGATGGCAGTGCGCGTGGCGACCGTGTGGAGCGGATAGTCGGTTAGCTTCTGCAGAATCTGCTCAGCTTGCGGGCCTTGCAGCGCCAGCATCGCCAGCTCATCCGAGCGGTCGATCAGCGCTGCATCGTAGCCATGCAGGTGATGCTCGATCCACGCCCAATCCTTGGCGCGGTTGGCGGCATTGACGATCACCAGCCAGCGACCACCCAGCTTATAGAGGAAGATGTCGTCGACGACCGTGCCATCGTCGTAGCAAAGCACGCTGTAGTGCGCGTCGCCCAGTTGCATCTGGCGGATGTCCCACACCTGAAGCTGTTGCAGGCAGGCATCGGCATCCGGCCCCGCCAGCTCGAACTGGCCCATGTGGTCGATGTCGAAGAGGCCGGCAGCGGTGCGCACGGCGTGATGTTCGGCAGTGGGGCCGGTTGGGTATTGGACGGGCAGCTCATAGCCGGCAAATTCCACCATGCGTCCGCCCATGGCAACATGGGTTTCATAGAGTGGCGTTCGTTGCAACACAGATCGCTCCTTTGCGTCGGTATTTTTCGGTATTTTGACGAAGCCTCATCGACCACTGCGGTTAGAAGATAGCTTTCAGCAGTATAAAACGCTCGCTACGCAATGCCCAAACGCTGTTAGCGAATTGAGAGGCGGATTGAAGAATGACGGCGCACCTTTCCATCCGCACAATCTGCTCAATTTTGCTCTCCATCACTGCTGACAGCGCTTCGCTAACACGGCTCAATCTGCCAGATGCTCGGCAGGCGGTTCACCCGATTCTGCCCATTGGTCAAGGTTTGCCAGCGCTTCCTTGAGGTTGAAACGCGGCTGATGCGCCTTGCGCCCTGTTCCGCCCTTTTGCCAGGGGCGCGGGCCGTGCAGCGGGCGGTAGTTGACGCCGGCGGCGTCCAGCCGCTGCAAATGGTGCGCCAATCGCGCCTGGAACGTGGCGAAGTCGTCGCGCTGCGCGCTCCAGCCAACCTCGGCCAGGGCGCACGCGCGCGGGAAGGCCATGTACTCCAGATGCGCGTCGTCCAGGATGACCTCGCGCCAGAGCTGGCACTGCACGCCCAGCACCTTCGCAAACGATGCCGTGTCCGGCCAGCGCGCCGACGGCTCGTAGGTGTAGACATCTTCTAACGTGGCGCCATCGCCGATAGCGAGCGGTTCGTCAGTGCCTGTGTCTTGCGCATAATCGAAGTAAGTGGGAAAGACCGGCGCCATCACCACATCGTAGCCAGCCTGCGCCGCCTTCATGCCACCCTTTTCGCCGCGCCACGACATGATCACGGAATCGGGCGCCAGGCCGCCATAGTGGATGATCTCGTCCCAGCCGACCATGCGCCGCCCGCGCGCCGCCAGGAATGCCGCTAACTGCGCCGTGAAATAGGTGCGCAGCGCCTCGGCGCTTTCTATGCCCAGGCTTGTCATGTAGGCGCGGATAGCTGGCGAGTTGCGCCATTGATCGAGCGGGGCTTCGTCGCCGCCCACATGCAGCCACGGCGAAGGGAAGATGGCGATGACTTCCTCCAGGATTTGCTGGAGTGCGGCGACAGTGGGCGGCAGCGGGTTGACCAGGTCGCGGCTGATGCCAAAGTAGGTCGCCACCTCAACCGGCGTATCGAGACAGCCGAACTCAGGATAGGCAGCGACCAGGGCGCGGGCGTGGCCAGGCAGCTCGATCTCTGGGACGACGGTGATACCGCGCGCGGCGGCGTAGGCGACGATCTCGCGCAGGTCGTCCTGGGTGTAGTAGCCGCCGTGCGGCGTGCCGTCGTGCGGGTCGGCGGCGGAGGTGGCAAAGCCAAGGCCGGTGTTGGGGCGGTGCGCGCCGATCTCGGTTAGCCTGGGAAAGGCCTTAATCTCAACGCGCCAGCCCTGGTCGTCGGTCAGGTGCAGGTGCAGGCGATTGAAGTGGTGCATCGCCAGCAGGTCGATGAAGCGCAGGATGGTCTGCTTGGGCGCAAAGTGACGCACCACATCGAGCATGCAACCGCGCCAGCCAAAGCGCGGCGCGTCTTCGATGATGCAGGCCGGCGCGACCCACGCCACGCCCGGCAGCGGCGCCGAACGCCAGTTTGCCGCTGGCAGCAGTTGGCGCAGCGTGAAAAAGCCATTGACCAGACCTGCAGTGGACGGTGCAACGATCTCCACGGCGGCGGCGCTCACAGTGAGCCGGTATCCTTCACGATTTGCCGCGTCGTCAGTCAGCCGCAGCGAGAGCTGCGCCGCGCCGGCGTCTGCGGGCTGAAAACGCAAGCCGGTGGCGCGTCCCAGTTCCGCCTGCACCAGCGCCGCCACCTCATCGGCGCCGGCATCCGCCCACACCCCAACGGGTGAGCGAAACTCAAATGTCCCCGGAAGCGCCGCAGCGCGCGCCGGTTTGGGCGTTAGGGTGTTGAGAATCGCGAGTGACATGATCTGCTCCTTGATTGCAAGTAGCTGCGGTTTGATAGAATCTGACAAATAGCTTCGGTTATCGTAGGTTCGGCTTCCAGCCGGACGCTTCCGGTGGACCGCGCTGTCACGCCGGAGGCGATGACCTACGTAAATGTCTTTAAGGGTGCGCCTCCACCGTGGCGAAATAGTGTGTAAAGAAACGGTCGGCGTCCACCGCCAGCGCCACTTCGTGCAGACCGGCGGCGTCGGGCGTCCAGGCGGTGAAGCCGCCCAGCCGCGCGCTCTGCAATTCCACCTCGACGCGTCCGCGCGTAAAGCTGCACACCGTCGCATCGAAGAGCGTCACCGCCGCCAACGGATCGTGGAAGGTGATGTGATCCTGGTGGGTGAACCACACTTCGGCAAAATCGAGCACCGGGCGCAGCAGTGGATGTTGGAAGCGCTGGCGCACCGCATCCGCCGGTAGTGTCACCTGCGTCGTGACATCGAGACCAACGCTGCGATGCACGCGCACCGGCGCCCGGTAGACGATGGCGGTGGCGTGCGGGTCGAGCAGTGCGTTCCACTCCAGCGGACCGACGCCAGCGCGCCGGTTGGTGAAGACGCCGCACATCATCACCAATTGCTTGAGCAGGTGGGGAATCTCTGGATCGATGCTAAAGAGCAGCGCGATGTTGGTGAGCGGGCCGATCGTGAGCAGGGTCACCTCACCAGGATGCGCGCGGATCGTGGTGCGCAGAAACTCGACAGCCTGACCGGTGGGGAAGTGCGCAGCATGCGGCCAATGCGCCAACTTGTCCGCCTGTGGCGCGTGGGGCTGGCGCTGCGTCACCAACAGCGGATCGGCGGCGCCGGGATAGATGGGTATCTCTTTGCCTGCGACGCGGCAGAGCGCGCTCGCCAGCGCCGCGCGCCGCACCGGCTCGCCGCTGACAGTCGTAATGCCGAGCAACTCGCACGCTGGCTGCGCCAGCAGATAGGCCAGGCAGACCGCATCATCGATGTCGCTG
Source organism: Chloroflexota bacterium (assembly GCA_003451595.1). Lineage (GTDB taxonomy): Bacteria > Chloroflexota > Anaerolineae > Caldilineales > Caldilineaceae > Caldilinea. Next base: position 34,571 of record DMDA01000056.1, read on the forward strand.
CCGATGTCGGTGTCAAGCAATAGCTTCATGGTTGCCTCCGTGAGCGTTGCGAGGGGCGAGTTGCGAGGGGCGAAGAACCCCGGCCGTGAAGAAGGGGCAATGCGCACGCGTGTGGGAGATTGATTTGCCTCTTCTCAAGCTGTGCGGATGCTCTCATACAGCCGCCTCATTCAGATCGGTGCGTTCGACGCCGGGAATTTCCAGGATCAGGTCGGGACCGTAAGCGCGGCTGGGCGTCTGGTAGCCCGGCTTGACCTGGCCAGCCAGCACCTTGCGCACGATCAGCAGCGACGTCAGTGCGGTGAGCGTGTAGCCTTCGGGGGTGCGCAAGCGCGCCTCGGCTGCGTGACCAGCGTCATCCTCGGCGCGCCCCCACAGCAGGCTCAAGCCTTGCGCGCGTTCGGCGTCGGTCGGGCCGGGCGCGCCGCTGCGCACGCGCCCCCTGAGCAGGTCGGCGACGCCGGGCAAGCGCGCCAGCCAACCAACGTAGCGGCTGGCCTGCATCGCCCGCACCGTCGCCGGTGGAAAGCTCATGTACACCTCGACATCGGGAATGCCGGTGCTATGATAAGCGGTGGCGACATCGCCCCACGGCATCAACACAGCGGGGCGCGGCCCTTTGCCGAAGTCGATGGTGCGCGTCTTCCAGGCGATGGGCACGGGCGTCAGTTTGCCGGCCTTGCGCACTAACCCGCCTTCTCCGCGCAACAGCGCCTCGACGCCGGTGAGCGCCGTCCCGCGTGAGAGCTTGCCCAGGGCGCGGATGCCGAGCGTCAGTCGCGTTGCCGACGGCAGCCGCCGCGCCAGATGCGCCGCCAGACAATCGGACGGGACGACATCGAAGCCAGCGCCGGGCAGCAGCATCACGCCCATGCGTTTGGCTTCGTCACTCCGTGCTGCCAGCGCCTCGAAGACGGCGATTTCGCCCGTGATGTCGAGATAGTGGACGCGGTTGCGCAGGCAGGCGTCGACCATCGGTTGGGCGGTGTAGATGAATGGGCCAGCGCAATGCAGCACGACCGCCACAGCGTGCAACAGCGCGTCGAGCGCAGCGGCATTGTCGAGCGCGGCGACGCGGTAGGGGAGTCCCAGGCGATCGGCAAGCGCGGCGACCTGCGCGGCGTTGCGACCGGCCAGGATCGGCCGCAGCCCTTGTTCGACGGCAACGCGCGCCGTCAATTCACCTGTGTAGCCATTGGCGCCGTAGATAAGGAATTGATCCGGCATAGATGTCCTATTAGCACACAGAGGACGCCGATGATGAGGACGCCTGCATAGCGCCTGCGTCATCGGCGTTCGCGTTATGCAGCAGCGTACTTTGCCAACATCTCTTGGGTGGCCGCGTCGCTGAGATTGATCAACGGTGGACGCAGGTTGCGCCAGGCCGCGTCGCCGGTGCGCTGCGCCATGATCTCCTTGAGCGCCGGGATCGCGGCATAGTCGCGCGTGGCCGCGCGGTAACGATCCAGCTTCTCCTGCACCTGGTCAGCGTTCTCCGCCAGATAGTTGTCGTAGAGAAAGCGAATCTTGCCGGGAATTACATTCGCCATGGCGCTGATCGTGCCGACGCCGCCCATGCGCAGGTTGGCGAGCAGAAAACGCTCGGAACCGGTGAAGACGTCAAAATTGGGGAAGGTCTCCAGCACTGAGCGCTGGTAAGTCCAGTCTCCGGAGCTGTCTTTCATGCCGACGACCGCCCCTGGGTACGCCTTGAGCAGCCGTTCGATCACCGCCAACGAGTAGCCGACCACAGCGATCGGCGGGATGTTGTAGACATAGACGCGCAGCCGCGCATCGCCGACGCGCTCGATCACCTCCGCCACCGCCTGGAAGATGCCTTCATCGCTGACGCCCTTGTAGTAGAATGGCGGCAGCATCAGCACACCGCCACAGCCCAGCCGCGCCGCCTGCGCCGCCAGTTTGACGGTGTCGGGAATGGCGCATGTGCCGACGCCCGGCATCAACTGCGCCGCGGGGACGCCCGCTTCGACCAGCGCGTCGAGCATCTCCATGCGTTCGTCCAGCCCCAACGAGTTTGCTTCGCTGGTCGTGCCAAAGGGCGCCAATCCGGTGCAGCCGTCGGCGAGAAGCTGCTGACAGAAGGCGATCCATTTGTCGACGGCAGGGCTGAGATCATCGTTCATCGGGGTGAGCACTGGCGCCAGGACGCCGTGAAGAGTGCCTTGCATGAGAAAGTCTCCTGAAATGGCTTTTGACGAACCGCGTCCTGATCGGTATGATCGACGCGACCCCCAAGAAGTGCAAAGGTATGTTCCTAATGATTGTAGCCGCTTGCCGTTTGCAATGCCAATCTGGAAGCCAGGTTCGCCATGACATTTCCATCGATTCGGGTTGGTTTTGGGTTGGCGCCAGGCGATCCCTTCTGGGTGCTGGTGCGGGAAGCCGTGCAGCAACGCGCCGAGGCGCTGGGGTTGCTCCTGCTGCCAGTCACGGTGCCCCGTTCAGATGCGCCCAATGACGCTTATCTGCGCTTCATCGATGATCTCAAGGCGCAAGAGGTTGATGCACTGATCAGCCATGTTGTCAGTGAGGCTCACCTCCTCGCTGTCATCAACGCTGGCATTCCCGTCATCTGTTCGGAAGATGTTGCGTTGAGGCATCCGCGCCTGGTCAGCGTGCATGGCCTGGATGGCGCGGCAGTGATGGCGGCAGACTATATCGTGAACCGGCTTGGCGGCGCCGGTGCGATCCTGATGGTCGGCGCCGCCGATGACGCCGCCATGACCGCGCAACTGCGCGTGCAAGGCTTCCGCAGCGTCGTTGCGGGGTTTCCGGGCGTGCATTATCACCACGTCGCTGACGGCTGGCGTTACGAGACAGCCTTTCAACAGTTATTGGACGAAGCCGACCAATGGACGGCGCACATTGGCGGTCGGATCGATGCAATCTTTGGTCTCTCCGACTCGTTGGCGCTGGCGGGGCGCGACGCTTGCCGTAAGCTGGGGATCATCGATGACGAGACCGTGATCGTTGGCATCAACGGCGATCCACTGGCGATTGCTGCAATCGAAGCTGGAACGATGGACGCCACCGTTGAGACCAGCGCGCAGGATTTGGGCTACAAACTCGCCGAATTTGCCTGGCGGGCGGCCACTGGCGCGGCGCTCCCCGATCACTTCCCCTATACATTCGAGCTGGTGACGGCGCAGAATGTGGCGCAGATTGCTGCGCGCAAGCTGGTCTTCATCGCTGACCTGCCCAGCCGTCTGGTCGATGTCAACCGCCGGCTCGAACAGCAACGGCTCATACAGTTGGAAGCCAGCCTGGAACTCAACCAACGCGTTGGGCTGATCCTGGATCAGGACGAGCTACTGGCGACAATGACAGAGATTATCTGCACGCGGTATGCTTACGACGCCGTACACTTCTACCTCTGGTCACACAGTGATCGCACCCTGTCGCGCATGGAGCGCGCTGGCGCCGAACACACGGACGCAATTCCCTTGACATCTGCCGGACCGCTTGGTCATGCCCTGCTCAACAACCAGGGCATCTACATTCCCGACACGGCCAACAGTCAGCGCTATGCACCTGATCCGCGTTGTCCTGCGGTCCGTTCACGCGTGATCTTGCCGGTGCGTGTGGGTGGGCGGATTTTGGGCGTGCTCGATCTGCATAGCCACGACCGCGTCGTGCGCAATCAGGCGGAACTGGATGCGTTGCAGACGCTGGCCGATGAGTTAGGTGCAGCGATGCGCAACGCACAGCTTTATGCACAGGCGCTCCAGGCGCGCGCTGAAGCGGTGCAGGCCGGGCTGCTGCGATCGCGGCTATTGGCCAACATCAGTCACCAATTGCGCTCACCGCTGAATGTGATCCTGGGCTACACGCAGGCGGCGCTGGCAACACCGAATCCCTACGGCGTCTCATTGCCGCCGGAATTGCTCCAGGACCTGAACTACATTGCACGCAGCGGCGCTGACCTGGAACGATTGATCAACGACCTGCTTGATCTAGCGCTGGCGGAAACAGGCGCGCTGCGCTTGTTTCCCGAAACGGTGGAGTTGCGAGAGCTGCTGACAGACGTCTTTGAGGCGGCAGTGCGCATCTTTGGCGAAAACTCTGATGTGCGTTGGCGTCTGCAGGCGCCGGCCCAGTTGCCGGTCATCCACGCTGATCCGGTGCGGCTGCGCAATGTATTGATGAATTTGCTGAACAATGCTGCGCGTTTCACCACGCAAGGTCAGATCGTGCTGGGCGCCGAATGCTCCGATGCGGACATCCATTTGTGGGTGCAGGATACAGGATGCGGCATCCCCGATGAGATGTTGACGCGCCTTCGTCAGCATCGCATCGCCAGCGGCGTCCCACTGCTGAGCCTGCAAGAAAATCCCACCGGTTTGGGCTTGACAATCGCTCATTACCTGATGCAACTGCACAACGGTGACCTGGTCATTGCTAGTGAGGCAGGGCGCGGCACGACCTGCCATCTCTACCTGCCGCTGCCTGCCGTCGCAGTAGCGTCATTCGGCGCGGCGGGGTCGCATCCACCGCGTGCGACCAGCGGTCATCCTTCCCGCACCGCACAAACGCAAAAGTTTGTGGAAAAAATTCAACAATACGTCACTGAGAACTATGCCACGCCTTTTACGCGCGAACAGATTGCCAGTGCACTAGGTGTGACGCCCGCCTACGTTTCACGTGTATTCCGCCAGCAGAGCGGCATGGCGCTGTGGGATTATGTGAATGCATATCGCGTTGCGCGCGCGTGTGAGTTGCTGGAACACAGTGACCTCAGCGTGACGGAAGTGGCGTTCACCGTAGGCTTCAATGATCCTGCCTATTTTAGCCGCGTCTTTCGTAAACAGACCGGCAAATCGCCTGCCGCCTATCGCACTGCCGTCTGATTGTCTGCTCCCCACTGGTTTTGTTTCTAATTATCCAAGTAGTGTACCTTATTGTACAAGGCGCAGCCCGCTGCTTCCTGTATACTGCGTTTACACGCACACTTCAACTAATCGACTCTTGCCATATCGACTCTTGTTAATCGGAAAGCGATGCATCGTGTCCAGTCACGTCACGTCGTTGCTCTTGCTCGAACCAGACCACGCCACGCGCCAGCTCTACGCCAGGGAATTGAGCAAGCACTGGCGCGTGGTCGCAGTGGAACGGGCAGCCGAGGTGTTGGATGTGCTGGCAAGCGAGGTCATTGGCGCTGTTGTTCTCGAACTCGGCGCCGCAGGCGCGGAACAATGGCAACTGTTGACGCAGGTGCGGGCGCAATCAGGCAATACTACGCCGCCGATCATCATCTGTAGTGCGGTCGATGAGCGTGGCAAAGGGTATGAATTGGGGGCGTCAGCTTACCTGGTAAAGCCGGTCTCCCCTCAGCAGCTCACGCTGGAAGTGGCGCGTTGGCTGGACACTCAACTCCGGGCAGAAGAATTGAGGTAAGGAGGAACCTATGTCTGTACAAAGCCAGGCGGTCGGTCGATCAAGCCCAAGCAACGCGCGGCCGCGCCGGGGCAGGCGCTGGCTCAATGGCGAGAGCCTGACAGCCTTGTTTTTCATCCTGCCCAGTTTGATTGGCTTCACCGTCTTTTATGCGGTGCCTGCCATTCGCGGCCTGTGGATCAGCTTCACCAACTGGGACTTGCTGCGCCCGGCCAAATTTATCGGGATCGAGAATTACATCAAGCTGGCGCAGGATAAGGAGTTCTGGAATGCGTTGTATGTGACGGTTTACTATGTGCTGCTCAACATTCCGCTGCAGACCGTGCTGGCCATGATCATTGCAGTGATGATGTATCGGCTCACCAAGTCGATGTTGATCCGGGCGCTGATCATTCTACCCTGGCTGATGCCGCCAGTGGTGGTGGGCTTGATCTGGCTGTGGCTGCTTGACCCGAACATTGGCATCATCAACGTGGCGCTCAAGGCGCTTGGTCTGCCCATGATTGCCTTCCTGGGGTTGCCACAGTGGGCCATGCCTTCAGTCGCCATGATCAACATCTGGGAGTATGTCGGCTACACGGCGCTGCTGATCTTTGCCGGGCTACAGTCGATCCCTGGCTCGGTCTACGAAGCTGCCAGCATCGACGGCGCTTCCGAGTCGCAGACTTTCTGGAAGGTGACGGTGCCGCTGCTGCGCCCCGTCCTGGTTTTCGTTATCGTGACCTCGGTGATTGGTTCGTTTCAAGTTTTTGACGTGATTGCCATTACGACCAAGGGCGGCCCGGTGAACGCCACCAAAGTGTTGAACTGGTATATCTATGAACAAGCGTTCTCGCGCTTCAACATGGGCTACGCCACCGCCATCTCGATCGTACTGTTTGCCATTCTCATCTTCGTGAGCATGATGCAGATGCGCCTCATGCGCGCTGGCGAATCGGACATGTAGAGCCTGTGGCGCATCGCACGGAGAGATGCGTCCAACGACGAACCACGAAACGCGCTACCGCAAAGGAGCCTGGTTATGACGACTTCAGCTCGCGTACAGAATGCGTACCGCCCCAAACAGGGCTTTCCCTGGGGCAAAACTTTCGCCTGGCTGGCAATGGCGCTGCTGCTCTTCGTCACCCTCTTTCCCTTCTGGTGGATGATCCGCACAGCGTTGACGGCGCCCAAGGCAGTCTTCCTGGAGACCAGCTCCCTGCTGCCGGTGCAGGCCACGCTGATCAACTTCCAGCGTGTGCTGGGGCTGGTCGATCCTGCGACGGCGATTGCGTTGGGCGGCTCCGGGCAATCGATCAATTTTGCCCGCGCGATCATCAACTCGGTCATCGTCTCGGTGCTGGTGGTGGCAGGGCAGACAACCTTCAGCGCCATGGCGGCGTATGCCTTTGCCCGCCTGCGCTTCCCCTTTCGCGATGGACTGTTCGCCATTTACATTGCGGCGCTGATGGTGCCGGGCATTGTCACCACGATCCCGAACTTCATCCTGGTGCGCCAGCTAAACTGGCTAAACACCTTTGCAGGGATCGCTGCACCGACCTTCCTGATGACGCCCTTTGCAGTCTTCTTTCTGCGCCAATTTTTCCTGGGCGTCAACCGCGAGGTGGAAGAGGCGGCGCGCATCGATGGCGCCACCATCTGGGGTTCCTTCATTCGGGTTGTTGTGCCGATGACGATCCCGGCGCTGACAACGCTGGCGATTGTGACCCTGATCGGCACGTGGAACAACTATCTGTGGCCGTTGATCGTCGGCAGCGATGAGAGCGTGCGCGTGCTGACTGTGGCGCTGGGCATCTTCCGTTCGCAGACGCCGCAAGGCTCGCCCGACTGGACTGGGTTGATGGCTGGCACAACGCTGGCGATCATCCCCACCTTCATCATTTTCATGTTGCTGGGACGCAAGATTTTGGATTCGATTCAGTTCACCGGCTTCAAGTAAGCGCCTGGGTTTCTCCTTTTGCATAGCTTCCTGACAATCCGGCGCCAACTCCAGCTGGATTGTCAGGAAGCCTGGGAGAACGTTCGAGGTCGATCCCGACTGTCAGCGCTGTCGCCTGATCCGCGTCAAGCCTGCGCCGCCGGGTTGCCTATATAGTTCATTGGTTGGTTTCTGTTTTCAGTTCTTCACTATCGGAGGAAAAAAGTATGAAGAAGGTTTCCCTTGTGGTGACGCTGCTCCTGATTTTGAGCACCGTCTTGAGCGCGTGTGGCGGCGCAGCTGCGCCAGCGGCACAGGCCCCAGCGGCTGATGCTGGCGCAGCTGCGCCAGCCGCCCCCAGCGGCGAAGTAGTGACAATCGAATATGCCCTGTGGGACGCCAACCAGCTCCCAGCTTACCAGGCATGCGCCGATGCATTCATGGCCGCCAACCCCAACATCAAGGTGAATATCACCCAGAGCGGCTGGAACGACTATTGGAACACCATCCAAACCGGCATGGTTGCCGGCACCGCACCCGACGTCTTCACCGACCACCTGGCCAAGTACCCGGAATTTGCCGCCAAGGAACAGCTTGTCGATATCCAGCCCTATGTGGATGCCGACGGCGTCGACTTGGGCGTCTACTTGGGCCAGTTGGCCGACCTGTGGGCGCGCGACGGCAAGCGCTTTGGTCTGCCCAAGGACTGGGACACCATCGCCATCGTCTACAATCAGAATGCCCTGGATGCGGCCGGCGTGACGCTGGATGAGTTGAACAACGCCACCTGGGATCTGGAGACAGGCGGCACCTTCCAGGAGTTGATCGCCAAGCTGTCTGTGGACGAGAACGGCAACAACGGCCTCAGCCCGGATTTCGACCCGACCAAGGTCAAGCAGTATGGCTTGATTATCAATGGCGCGGGCGAGGGCTACGGCCAGACCGAGTGGAGCTGGCTGGCGGCGACAACCGGCTGGCGCCACATCGACGAACTCTACGCCACCAAATACAACTACGACGACCCGCGCTTCACCGGTACGATTCAGTGGTACGCCGACAACATGAAGAAGGGCTTCATCATGCCGCTCGAGCAGGTCTCCAGCCTGGGTGGCTCCGCTGCCTTCAACAGTGGTCTGGGCGCACTGCACTCCAACGGCTCGTGGATGATTGGCGACTTCGTCAACAATGCCACCTTCCCGTTCGGTTTTGCCCGTCTGCCGCAGGGGCCAGAGGGACGCAAGAGCATGTTCAACGGTCTGGCTGATTCGATCTGGGTAGGCACCAAGCATCCGGCTGAGGCGTGGCAGTGGGTCAAATACGCCGCCTCGAAGGAGTGCGCCGACAAGGTCGGTGAGTTCGGCGTCGTCTTCCCGGCGCAGCAGTCCGGTGTTGACAAGGCGCTGGCGGCCTACGCTGCCAAGGGTGTGGATGTCTCCGCCTTCACACTGCAGGCAACTGAGCCGGATGGCACCTTCCTCTTCCCGGTGACGGATCACGCGTCGGAGATCAGCGCCATCATGGGGCCGGTCATGCAGAGCGTCATGCTCGGCGAGTCCGAAGCTGCCGTTGCGCTGCCCGCGGCCAATGAGGAAGTCAACGCGCTGTTCAAGTAACGCAGCATCGCTTTGTCGTTGAGGTGACAGTCGCCTGCAGCGCGACTGTCACCTCATTCTTTCTGGTGTAGCGCCATGATGCACGCCATCTTGCGGATCATCCTACCGCGTGTCCTGATGCCGGTAGTCTCTGTCAGCTTTGTGGTAGGCTGCGTCATGGCGGCGTCACCGTTCTTCCCCACCACCGCTGACTGGCAGCCTGTGGCCGACCTACGCACCGCGACTGCAGTCGCAAGTGCGCCTTTGCAGCGCGCCGCGCCGTGTACAGGTGGCTTTATTGCCCATGATTTGGAACATATCACCCAGGCGACGCTGCCTGTGCCGCGCCTCTTCGACAGCAACGGTAGCGGGCTGGCGGTCAACGACCTGGACGGCGACGGCGACGAAGACATCGTCCTTGCCGATCTGGCCGGGCCGGCGTCGATCCTGTGGAACTTGGGTGGGCTACACTTTGAGCGGCAAGAATTGCCGATGATGCGCAAGGCGCGCGCCGTTGCAATTGTCGATGTCGATGGTGACCGTGCGCTCGATATTGTGTTCACCAACAGCATCGCCGCGCCAGCAGTCTTTCGCAACGTGGGCGAGCGCCGCTTTGCGTTATTTCCGCTGCCAGGCGTCAACCAACCCGCCTACGCCATGAACTGGGCTGACCTTGACGGTGACGGCGATCTTGATCTGGTCACCGGCTCCTATGACGCCGGGCGTCAGGTGGAAGCAGGTAGCAACTATCTCTTTCACACAGGCGCGGGCGTCAACGTCTACACACAAGACAGCGGACGATGGCGCAGGCAGCAACTGACTGACACCGCCCAGGCACTGGCGATTGCGCTGTGGGACCTCAACCACGATGCGCGCCCGGATGTTTGGGTCGGCAACGATTTCGATGACTACGACCAGGTCTGGCTCCAGACAAAAACCAATGTCTGGCAGCCCGCTGCTTTCTTCGCGACCACTTCGCACAGCACGATGAGCATCGACCGCGGCGACCTGGATGGCAACGGCCTTGTCGAGTATTTCACCACCGACATGAAGCCGTACACGATCGGGCCACAGGTGATTGCGGCGTGGATGCCGTTGATGGATGCCGCCGCCAAACAGCGCCGGCGCGATGACCCGCAGCTGATGGAGAATGTACTCCAGGTTTGGCGCAGCGACCGCTTTGTCAACGAAGGCTATGACCGCAAGCTCGACGCCACCGGCTGGAGCTGGTCGGGCAAGTTTGGCGATCTCGATAACGACGGCGACCTCGACCTCTATGTGGTCAATGGCATGATCGCGGGAGACTTGCTGCACTACCTGCCCGGCGGCGAATTGGTCGAAGAGAATCAGGCGTTGCGCAACGACGGCGCTGGCCAGTTTCTACCTGCCGATGACTGGGCGCTGGGCAGCACACGCAGCGGGCGCGGCATGAGCATAGCCGATTTCGACGACGACGGCGACCTGGACATTGTTGTCAATAACTTGAACAGCCCGGCGCAGCTTTTCGAGAACCGGCTGTGCACTGACGGCAGTGCGCTGGCGCTCGACCTGCGCTGGCCCAATTCCGCTAACCCGTTTGCCATCGGCGCCACTGTCCGCCTGCACACAGATCGCGGCGCGATATTGCGCGATGTGCGCGCAGTGAGTGGCTATCTTTCTGGCGACCCGGCGCGACTGCATTTTGGCATTCCTGCCAGCGCCACCGCTGTGCGACTAGAAATTCGCTGGCCCGATGGCGCTGTGTCGCAGATTGACCAGGCGCCTCTCAATCAGAGACTCATGGTGACGCGCCTGCCATGATCATGCGCGTGGCGCCCACTGATATTCACCCGGCACAGGCGTTGGCGGGCAGCCATCAATTGATGGTGTTTTGCAAATAAATTCGGTCATCGCGGGTTCAGCTTTCAGCCGAACACTCCAGCCATGATGTCATGCCGGAGGCGATGACCTACAGACGATGCCATGGATGATGCAAAGTTGAGGAAACCAAAGTATGCCAATTCTGAGTCGTGAAAACTACTGGATTCTGGAAACCGATCACACTGCATACGCGCTTGGCGTCAATGCGCGTGGTCTGCTCGTTCATGCCTATTGGGGGGCGCGATTGCCCTACGCCGCAGATTACCCAACGCCGCCAGCCGCCGACGATTATGCGTCGTTCAGTGGGTTTGGGCATCTGTCACCCGAAGAGTATCCGGGCTACGCTGGCGCCAAATACACCGAGCCGTGTCTGAAAACGACCTTTGCCGACGGCGTGCGCGACGCGGTGCTTCGCTTCGACGGTGCTGAGGCCAGCGCTGGCGCCAATCCCGCGCTGCGCATCATCCTCCGCGACGTCCATTATCCACTGACCATCGTGCTCGGCTATCGCGTCCACGAACGGCATGACCTGATCGAACGCTGGGCTGAAATCCGTAACGACGGCGACGCGCCGGTGATGCTGGAACGCGCTTGGTCGGCGCTGTGGCATCTGCCGTGGGGTGGTCAGTATCGGTTAACGCACTTGTTTGGCCGCTGGATGGAGGAATGGCAAATCCGCCGCGAACTACTCCAACCCGGCGTCAAGGTCAAAGAGAGCCGACGCCTCACCACCAGCCACAACGCCAACCCCTGGTTCGCGCTCGATCGTGGCGGCGCGGACGAGACCCAGGGCGAGGTCTGGTTTGGCGTGCTGGCATGGAGCGGCAATTGGAAACTAGCCGCCGAGGTGACTGACTACGGCGCGACACGCGTTGGCATCGGCGTCAACGATTGGGATTTTGCCTGGCGACTCAATGCCGGGGAAACCTTCACCACGCCTGCAAGCGTCGCAGGTTACACGATTGGCGGCTTTGGCGCGGCCTCGCGCACATTGCACGACTTTGCGCGCGACCGGCTGCCACATGGCAAGACACTGCATCCCGTCCTCTATAATTCATGGGAGGCGGTCTTCTTCGACGTCAACGAAGCGGCGCAGATGGCAGTGGCGGAGCGGGCGGCGCAGATGGGCGTCGAGCTGTTCGTGATGGATGATGGCTGGTTCCACGGGCGCACGATCGACAACGCCGGGCTGGGCGATTGGTGGCCTGATGAGCAGAAATTTCCCAACGGCCTTACACCGCTGATCGAACGCGTCAATGCGTTGGGTATGGATTTTGGGCTATGGATCGAGCCAGAGATGGTCAACCCGGACAGCGATCTCTACCGCACCCACCCGGATTGGGTGATCCACTTCCCCACACGCGCGCGCACCGAGATGCGCAATCAACTCATCCTCAACCTGGGGCGCACGGATGTCCAGGATTATCTGATCGCCCGGCTCGACAAACTGCTGGCGGAGCACAACATCAAGTTCATCAAATGGGACATGAATCGCAACGTCAGCGAGCCAGGCTGGCCCGACGCGCCGGGTGACGCGCGCGAGTTGTGGGTGCGCTACGTACAGGGCGTCTACCGCGTTTGGAGCACGCTGGCGCAGCGCCATCCGCAAGTGCTATGGCAGAGCTGCTCCGGCGGCGGCGGGCGCGTGGACTACGGCATGTTGCAGATGGTCGATCAATTCTGGGTGAGCGACAACACCGAGGCGACGGCGCGGCTGGGCATCCAGGAAGGCTTCTCGCAGCTCATGCCCGCGATCACGATGGAATCGCAGGTGACGCACATGGGACGCCCGCTCATGTCGCTGCCCTTCCGCTTCCATGTCAGCATGATGGGTGTGCTCGGCATCAGCGACGATCTGCGCAAGTGGAGCGAGGCGGATCTTGTCACCGGCGCCGAACTGATTGCGCTCTACAAGGAGATTCGCCCCATCGTGCAGCTTGGCAATCAATACCGGCTGCTGCCCGCGCAAGGACAAGGTTTCACCGCCGTGCAGTACGTCAGCAAGGACAAAGCCGCGGGCGTGCTCTTCGTCTTCCGCGTGCATATTCCCGAACCAGCGCGGCTTCCGCCCATCTATTTGCAAGGGCTGGAGCCGGAAGCGCGCTACGCCATCGACGGCTTCGACGCAGTGCGCTCCGGCGCCGCGTGGATGCATCTTGGGCTGCGTTTCGACTTGGGCAATGGCGAAAGCACTGTGCGGCGAATTCGTCGCGTAGCGTGACCCACACCGAATATGTTCGCCAACCTTTCCGGACGCTGCGAGCTTCCAGGGAAGTGAGCCAACTTTGAGGAGGAACTTTCATGCCAAACATCACCTTTATCGGCGCGGGGAGTCTGGTCTTCACGCGCAACCTGTGCAGCGATATCCTGCTGACGCCGGCGTTGCAGGAGAGCACGATCACGCTGATGGACATCGACGCTACGCGGCTGGAACAGGCGCGCGCCATTGTGCAGGCGATGGTCGAGCAGCGCAAGCTCAAGGCGAAGGTCATCGCCACCACCGACCGTCGCGGCGCCGTGAGGGACGCAGACTACGTGATCACCACCTTCCAGCAGGGCGGTCTTGACGCCTACAAACTCGATATCGAGATTCCACAGAAGTACGGCGTCGAGCAGTGCGTCGGCGATACGCTGGGGCCGGGCGGCGTCTTCCGTGCGCTGCGCACCATCCCGGTGCTGCTCGACCTCTGTGACGAGCTGGACGAGCTGGCGCCCGACGCGTTGCTGCTCAACTATGTCAACCCGATGGCGGCGAATTGCTGGGCGGTGGCGGACGGGACAGGCCGCCCGCATGTCGGTCTTTGTCACAGTGTGCAGGGCACAAGCGAGATGCTGGCGCGCTGGATCAACGTGCCCTACGACGAGGTGAACTTTGTCTGCGCCGGCATCAACCATCAGGCGTTCTTCCTGCAATTTCGTCGCGGCAAGGAGGATGTCTACCCGCTGCTCTGGGAAGCCATCCAGCGCCCGGAGGTGATCGCCGAGGAGCCGGTGCGCACCGACCTGATGAAGTACTTCGGTTACTTTGTCACCGAGTCGAGCGGCCACGCCAGCGAGTACTCGCCCTACTTCCGCAAGACGGCGCAGATGGTCAACGAGGAGCTTGTCCCGCGCTTCACCGACCCCGTCAACCACTGGTTCGACTTCGGGCGCACCGGCGGCTATCTGCGCCACTGCCTGCATCGACTGGAGCAGTTCCAGAGCGAATACGACGAGATCGTCGCCGGTGCATTCCCGACCGTGCGCGGCCACGAGTACGGTTCCTACATCATCGAGGCGATGGAGACGAACAAGCCTGTCGTGATCGCGGGCAACGTGCCGAACACGGGCTTGATCACCAACCTGCCCAACGGCTGCTGCGTCGAAGTGCCCTGCCTGGTCAACGCCAGCGGCATCCAGCCGACGGTGATCGGCGACCTGCCGCCGCAGTTGGCCGCGCTCAACCGCACCAATATCAACGTGCAGAGCCTGATCGTCGAGGCGGCGCTGACCGGCGACACCGACGCCGTCTATCACGCCGTCATGCTTGACCCGCTCACCGCCGCCGTCTGCACGCTGCCGCAGATTCATGCAATGGTGACGGAGATGTTGGACGCACAGGCGCAGTGGTTGCCGCAGTTTTGAGATTGAGGGATTGAGAGATTAGGAGATTAGGAGATTAGGAGATTGGAGATTAGAGACCAGAGATTGCAAGCTCGCTGGCGGGTCACGAAATCGCACAATCGCATAATCGCATAATCTCCAATCTCCAATCTCATTGAAAGGATAATGACACAATGCCCAAAATTACATTCATCGGCGCCGGCAGTTTTGGCTTTACGCGGACGCTGGTGCGCGATTTGTTGACCTTTCCGCTGCTCGCAGGCTCGACGATCTGTTTGATGGACATCGACGCTGAGCGGCTGGAGTGGTCGCGGCGCGCGGTGCAGCGCATTGTCGACGAAGGCAAGTATCCGGCCACGGTCGTCACCACGCTCGACCGCGTCGAGGCGCTGAAGGGCGCTGACTACGTGATCGTCACGATCCTGGCTGGTGCGACCGAGGTCTGGCGGCACGACATCGAGATTCCCAAGCGGTACGGCGTCGACATGAACGTCGGCGACACGCGCAGCGTAGCCGGCATCTTCCGCGCGCTGCGCACGATCCCGGTGATGGTGGAGATCGCGCGCGACATGGAACGCTACTGCCCGCACGCGCTGATGCTCAACTACACCAACCCAATGGCGATGCTCTGCCGCGCCATCGCGCGTGAGACGAGCATCACCGTCACCGGCCTTTGTCACAGTGTGCAAGGCACGGCGGAGATGCTGGCGCGCTGGATCGGTGCGCCGATGGAAGAGATCACCTACACCTGCGCTGGCATCAACCACATGGCGTGGTATCTCAAGTACGAATGGAAGGGGGTGGACGCCTATCCGCTCATCCGCAAGGCGATCACCGAGCGCCCCGAAGTCTACAACGAGGAGCAGGTGCGCAACGAGATGTTCCTGGCTTTCGACCACTACGTCACCGAGTCGAGCGGCCACAACTCGGAGTACAACTGGTGGTTCCGCAAGCGCCCCGACCTGATCGAGCAGTACTGCACGCACGGCACGGGCTGGAATCCGGGCGAGCACGCCTACATCCTCAAGCACTACCAGGAGCGCGAGCACACCTGGAAGGACGACATCCGCCAGTGGCTGGACAATCCCGAACCGCTCAACTTGCAGCGCGGCCACGAATACGCCGCCTACATCATGAACGCGCTGGAGGGCGGCGAACCCTTCTCCTTCAACGGCAACATGCCCAACAAGCACCTGATCGACAACCTGCCGCAGGATGCGTGCGTCGAGATTCCGGTGTGGGCGAGCCGCAA
>DMDA01000011.1:0-1244 GCA_003451595.1 Chloroflexota bacterium
CGACAACCAACAAAGGCGGCATTCCCGGTGGTGCGGGCGGCAACGCCGACCTCTGGCGGCATTATGCCACGTTGACGAGCTTGCGTCGCCAGCACGAAGTCTTCCGCAACGGCGAACTGAGCTTCCTGCTCACCGACGACGCCAACCGCACCCTGGCTTACTTGATGCGCACGCCGGAGGAAGCGGCCATCGTGGCCATCAACCGCAACAGCACGCCGCAGACGTTGCAAATCCCGCTGGGCGGCAAATTGGGCGACGCAACCTGCTTCTACGACGCGCTGAACCGTGCGTCGCGTAAGGGTGCGCAGGATTACACCGCCGTCGCCGGCGTGCTCACGGTCACGCTTCAACCGATGAGCGCGGCGATCCTGATTCCCTGGCACGACCAGGACATCGTAGCGCCGGGTGCGCCCAGCGACCTGACCGCCAGCGCTGGCGACCGCCAGGTCACACTGGCCTGGAGCGCCGTCGCCGACGCCGCCCGCTATCGCGTCTACCGCAGCCCGGTGAGCGGCGGCGGCTACGTGCTGGCAGGCGAGACGACCAGCACGAACTTCATCGATACAGGCCTGACCAACGCGCAAGCAGTCTACTACGTCGTCAAAGCGGTAGACGCGGCGGGCAACGAAGGCGCAGCATCGAACGAAGCGTCGGGCGTGCCGAGCTACCAAATCGGTTGGGCGAACCTGCAATGGCCGCCGACGATGAACCACACGATCAGCACCGTCAATCGCACGCCGACTGCATACGGACAAGTCTGGATCGACGGCGTGACCAGCCAGCCCGGCGCTACGCCCACGCTCTGGGCGCAGCTGGGCTATGGGCCAGCAGGCAGCAACCCGGCGACGGATGCCGGCTGGCAGTGGCTCGACGCTGCCTTCAATGTCGATGCAGGCAACAATGACGAATTCATGGCCAGTCTGCTGCCCGACGCTGTGGGTGTCTACGATTATGTCTATCGCTACAGCACCAACGGCGGGCGCACCTGGCTTTACGCCGACCTGAATGGCCCGGTGGCAGCTGGCGCACCGCCGGCGAATCCCGGCAAGTTGACCGTCATCGCCAGCGGCGACACGACCGCGCCGTCGACGCCCGCCAACCTGCGCGTGGTGAGCGGCTCGCCCGCCGGCATCGAGCTGGCGTGGGACGCGGCCAGCGACGACGTGGCAGTGTACGGCTATGAGGTGCGCCGCAGCAGCACGGCGGGCGGCCCCTACGCAACGGTGGCGCTGGTGACAGCAACC
>DMDA01000011.1:1493-2075 GCA_003451595.1 Chloroflexota bacterium
CGCACAGTGACGGTGACCTTCAACGTGACGACGCCGGGCACGACGCCGGCAGGGGCAACTGTCTACATTGCGGGTTCGCTGGATCGGCTGGATGGCGGTCTGCCGCAGTGGAACCCCGGCGGCGTCAGCCTGACCAATGTCGGGACGAACAGCTACACCATCACGCTGACCGGTCTAGAAGGCACACAGATCGAATATAAGTACACGTTGGGTTCGTGGGACTTCGTAGAGAAGGGCGGCGCGTGTGAGGAGATCGCCAACCGCCAGCTCACCCTGGCCTATGGTGCGAACGGTGTGCAAACCGTGAGCGATACGGTGGCAAACTGGCGCAACGTGGCGCCTTGCGGGAACTGAGCATCGTGACAGTCACCATCCCGGAAGCCTGAGGCTTCCGGGATGGTGTGCGAGCCGGGGCGATTACCATCTCTGGTTGGCAAGAGCCACGCATACGCTGCAGCGAAATCAGGCCGCGCATACCGCCTGATTTCGCCACGAAGGGACTCCAGGCAGCCTGGCGGAAGCCCTATCCGCCACTTGCCTGGTCACCAAGACCATAGGTTTGCGTCAGGTTCGAGAAGCGCC
>DMDA01000011.1:2366-11290 GCA_003451595.1 Chloroflexota bacterium
CTTGTCCCTCCTTGCGCGACGGTGCAGTCGATGCCTGCTGGCGTGCTGCTCACTACACCGAAGCCATCCCCTTGCGCCGTAATCGTCAGCGCAAATTGTGCAGGCGAGTTGCGGGCAAAATTGGCCGTACACGACTTGTTGATCAAGGCCAGCGTCACAGTCACCACCGGACTGACGCCGCTGCACGCGCCACCCCAACCGACAAAAGTGGAGCCTGCCGCAGCAGTCGCCGTGAGGGTGACGATTGTGCCATCAAGGTACGGCTCCGTGCAGTCACCCGTTGCGCTGCCTGCCGTCAGCGTACAGGCGACGCCGGGCGGCGCGCTGGTGACGACGCCTTCCCCGGCGCCAGCGCCGCTTACTATCAGCGTACGCAGCGCGGTGAACGTTGCCACAACAGAGCGATTGGCCGTCATCGCCACCGTGCAGCCGGTCCCGGTCACACTGTCACAGCCGCTCCAGGCAGTGAATTGGGAGGAGGCTGCTGCGGTGGCAGTCAAGGTGACCGGAGTTCCGTCGACGAAGACTTCGCTGCAATCTCCGGCAGGAGCGCCAGCGTTGAGCGTACAGGCGATGCCGGAAGGCGCGCTGTTCACCACACCAACACCGCTGCCGGCGCCGCCCACGCCGAGAGTGCGCAAAGCTTGAAAGGTTGCCGTCACGCTGCGATTGGCATTCAGTGTCACACTACACGCGCCACCATTCACACCATCGCAACCCGCCCAGCCCGTAAAGCGCGAATCGACATCTTCAGTCGCCGTCAGGGTGATGACTGCGCCGGCCACGAAGCTGGCGGTGCAATCGCCGCTGGCGACGCCACTTTCAATCAGACAATTGACGCCGCCCGGCGCACTGAGCACCTCACCTACGCCAGTGCCCAGACCAGCCACCCTGAGCTGCTGCACCGGCAACTGAAATTCATAGGCGCCCAAATCCACCGCACCTTGCACAATGCGCGGCTGACCAGCCAGATCGGTCGTCACGCCACCAGGCAGCGCAGCGTTGGCGCCAATGTTGAGCGCTGGCGATGTACTCTGCAGACGTAGATCGTCGTCAGCGGTGCCAGAGATATTGTCGACGCCGTCGGCATCAACAAAGCGCGGGTCAGCATCGATGATGCCAACGCCAGGCCAACCACCCTGCACCAGGCTGGTCGTGATCGTTGTGGTGGCGGTGAGATCATCGGAGACCTGCGCCTGCAGAGGCGCTGTGTTGCCCCATAGAATGACATTGATCAGCGTCGGTTGGCTGCCGAGGTTGTACAGTCCACCGCCGCGAATCAATGCGCCATTGGCATATAGGGTGGCATTCACCAGGCGCAAGTTGCTGGCGTTCTGGTTGAGAATGGCGCCACCGACATTGGTCGCCTGATTGCCGCTGAAAACAGCATTGACCACTGTTGGTGCGCTGCCGTCGTTGTAGAGTGCACCGCCGAAGGGTGCAGTGTTGCGCCCCAGAAAGACGTTGGTCAGCGATGGTGAGCTGTTGCGGCTGTGCAGTGCACCGCCGCCCACGTCCACAGCGCGGTTGCCGATCAATACCAGCCCGCGCAAAGTGAGATCACTCCCGGCGTCCGCAAAGATGGCGCCGCCGCTCCGCGCCAGGTTGCCCATCAAGCTGACGTTATCCAGAACCGCGTCGGCGTTGACGCTGCGCAGCCCGCCGCCGATGTTGTCCGGCTCGGTCGGGGCGTCCGCCTGCCCGCCCGTAACCGTGACGCCGTCGAGTCGCGCCGTGGCGTCAACCCCGCTGGCCGTGACGACGTGGTAGCTGTTGGCGCCGACAATGCCGGTGGCGTTCGTCACCACCCCGCGTGCATCGACGGCATCGTTGTTGTCAATATCGCCGCTCAGCACCGTGACAAACAGAGCGGGCGCACGTTCCGTGAAAAATCCTGTCGCCGTCACAGGGAAGCCGCCATAGATGGTCACGCCCGTCTTGAGCGCAAAGGCGTCGTTGCGCACTAGCCCTGGCTTATGGACGCCGGCTTGAACCCAGACCTGATCGCCGCTGACGGCTGCACTCAGCGCCTGCTGCAATGTACAGGCATTGGCCCAACTGCTGCAGTCGCCGACGCCGACCGCGATAGGGGCGGCAAAGCGCACGCTGCCGGCGGCGACGGCGTGCTGCCCCTCCAGGTGCAACAAAGCAGTAGCAAAGATGGCGCTCAGCCCGAGCAGCCACAACCACAAAACCAGTTTCAGTAGTTCACGCTTCATCTTCTCTCGCGTCCGGTATTGAAACATCAGAACGCTGCCACCAGGCAGGATACCTGGCGACAGGGAACCGGGAGAACTGCTCAACGCCGAATCCTGCCCGGCAGCACATACGGATAGGTGCGTCCCGTCCAGCGGTGCAAGCGGCGGTCAAGCCGCCGCGCCGCTAGATAGAAACGCCAGATAAAGGCGTCCTCGCGATAGTAGGCGTCGATCTCCTGTCGTTGCAGCGTTGCTATGTTCAACTCCGCCGCTTCCTGGTCAAAGAAACGATTGGCGCACTCGATCCAGAGCGGGATCAGATCGATGCGCCCCTCTTTATAGAGGTTAGCGATCAGGTCGATGACGACGCGGCGCAGATCATAGTAACGATCGAGCACATCCTGCAAGAAGAAGCGCCGCAACACCCAACGCAAGTATGATGGTGCACTGCGCAAGAAAAGCTCGGCATCCAACAACTCCACACTCTGCTGGCGGATCAACGGGGTCGTGAGATCGAAGTAACGCAACACAGGCTGGCCGTCCTCAGTCCAGGCTGTCGCCGCCCAGTTAGAAATCTGGCCATCGATGCCCAATGCCCACGTTCCTGCGTGGCGTCGATTGAAGTGAGCCACCTTCACCAACTCGCGCAACACGCCGTACAGCAGCCGCTCCGCATCGTCCCTGCGCGCCGCACGCACAATCTGATTGCCGATGACCTCTGGCGGCAGCCGTCGTTGCACAAGATACAGCACGTAGTAAGGACCGCAGCGCTGCCGCAGTCGCACCAACTGACCTGGCGCCAGCTTAATCCCAGCGCCCGTCATGTGGGTGGTGTACAGGTCAAAAGCGCGGGAATATGCCGCTATTTCCTCTTCGCTCAGGAACATCGGCATCCGTTTGCAAGCCAGGTCATCATCACCGATGGCCAGCGCGGTGCTGATCTCACCATAGCCGAGAATGTGCGGCGGCACGGCGCTGCGCTCCGGGTGAACCGGATCAAGCCCGGCCTCGAACGCTTCGAGGCGTTCCAAATCAACTGCAAGCATCTCGTTCATCGGCAGAAGCGTGTAAAGTAGTATTACGTGGTGCGCAACATCACCGTCACCTGCGTCAGGGCGGCGTCGACGCGCTGCAACAGCTCTTCCACCAGCGGCGGCTCGATGATCAGCGGTGGCAAAAACTGCGCAACGCGCGTGTCGTTCGCCGCATAGATGGCGAGAAAGCCGTTGTCGTAAGCCGCCTTCGTAAAAAGCGGGCCGCACGCAGGATGCACCATCTCGATGCCCATCATCAACCCCAGCTGGCGCAGACCCACGAACACCCCGGCATGGCGACGCTGCAAGCTGGCGAAACCTTCGGTGAACAGCCGCGCCAGCGCCTGCACGTGCGCCAGGAATGCCGGGTCGGCGCTGATCTCCAGCACCTTCAGCGCCACTGGGCAGCCGACCTCGGCGCCGCCAAAGGTCGAGATGTGGATGAACGGGTCAGCATGAAAGACGCTTTCCAGGTCACGGCGCAGCAGCGTCGCCGCCATCGGGTAGAGGCCGCCGGAGAGACCCTTGCCAAGCAGCAGGATGTCGGGCGTCACCTCGAAATGCTCATACGCCCACAGACGCCCGGTGCGCCCCAACCCGGCCTGGATTTCATCGAGAATCAACAGCGCGCCGCACCCATCGCAGAGGCGCCGCACCTGCGCCAGATACTCCGGCGCAGGGATCGGCATGCCCAGCGTGGCCGGAATCGTCTCCAGGATCACAGCTGCAGTCTCTTCGTCGAGGGCAGCCGCCAGCGCGTCGATGTCGTTATAGGCGACCTGGACGAACCCTGGCGCGCGTGCACCAAAGGGCGCAAAGTACTTCTCGTCGCCGGTGAAGAGTGCAAAACCGGTGTGCCCGTGATAGCCGCCACTGGCTGAGATGATCTTGTGACGCCGTGTGAAGCCGCGCGCCACCTTGATCGCCAGGTCGGTCGCTTCGCCGCCGCCTACGGCAAAGACGGTGTACGGCAACCCTGGCGCCAGCTCTGCCAGTCGCGCCGCCAGGCGGGCGCGCGGCGCGCTGAGGAGATGATGGTTGCCGATGTCAAGCGTCTGCACGCTCTCCACTAGCGCCTGCACAACCTCAAGGTGGCGATGCCCCAGGTTGAAGACGCCGCCGTTGCAGTGGCAGTTAATCAGCCGTGTGGCGCCATCCATATCCCAGATGTATGGTCCTTCACGGCGCCCCATCACAAACTCGATGCCGGCTCGGCGAAAGAACTCCGCCTTGCCAGAGGAGACGTGGTGCGCAAACAGGTCAATGATCGCAGCTTTTTCCGTCGACATGGCGCTCCCCCGATGACTAGACAAGCGCTGCGGTCGGCACACCCGCCGCACGGTTGAAACTCGCCCACGCGCGTGCATGCCAGAACGATTGGCGTTGGCTGGGCGGCGCTGCCGCCATGCGCGTCAACCAGCGTTCCTCGGCGGCGAGCGCGCGGCTGAAGCCTTCAGCTACGATGCGACGTCGCTCTTTCAGCGGCGCGTCGCACGCTGCCAGCGCCTCTTCCAGCAACTCCTGCTCCAGCAACGCCCGCTCCTCCTGGAGGATCGTGATGCGCTGTGGATAGTCGCGCAAGAGCGAGCGATGCAATCGTTCGTGCCGCCAGAAGAGCGTATGCGGATCGTAGACGCCGGTGGGCGCAGGCCCGACAGCCTCTGGCAGCGGTGTGTCGAGCCACAGCGGCTTGAAGATGCTCGTACACGGCGCCGCTGTACCGGTGACAAAGAGCAACGGCCGCGCCGGATGAAGATATGCAACCAGCGATCCGGTCGTCTGGCTGCGGCGCACCGGGCCATATCCGGCGTGCATGCAAACAGTGGCGCCGGTCAGCCCGCGTGCGGGTGACCAGCCCGGTGCGTCAGCGGCGGTGTGCAGGCGCAGCGCCGCAAACATCGAGGTCGGCGTAGCGCGCCCGCTGCTGGTCTGCAAGGCAGCCAGCGTGGCGGCGCAACGTTTGCGCGCATCGCTGAGACGCGTGTAGAGAAAATCGGAGTATGCCTCCGCAAAATCAAACTCCGCCGCCGACTTGCACCAGCCCTGCTCAATGGCGTGCGTCACCAGGTCGGGCGACGCCATATCCCACTGCTTGCTCAGCGTGATGGCGTTGGAGATGGAGTAACTCCCCTGCACACGACGCGCTGCCCAGTGTTTGTCAACTGTCTCCAACACCCAGGCGTCGTCCGGATCGGCGATCAGAAAGCTGTTCTGATAGTAGAGTGGGTGGGCGAAACCACAGTTGCCGCCCTGCCCGTACCGCTCAAGCAACGCAGTGATAACCTCGACCGCAGCGCGCGCCGTCGCTGCGCGCTCCAGCGCCAGCCGCAGCAAGTCCATGCCAAGCAGTCGCGCCTCTTTCTCCGCCGGCTGGCGGGTAAAGAGCGCCTCGTTGCCGATCACGACGCCATGCTCGTTGACGCCCATCTCGGCGCCCCACATCCAAAAGGGCTTTGCCAGCGCCACCGCGTAGGTGTGGGGCGCCTGCTCGATTTCGATGTAGGTGCAGCGCACACGGCTGCCCGGCGGATGGTCGGCGGCAGGCGCCAAGAGCACATGATGCGCCTCGTTGGGGTCACGATCTGAATTTTTCGCAAAGAGTGCAACAGCGTCCGCTGTCGCCGTGCGCGTCATCACGAGTGTGTCGCACATGATGGTTCACCCCCAGTCGCACAACGTCTCCAGATACGCCGCCGAGCCGTCGCGCAGCCAACCGTCGAGCTGCGCCACCTCCTTGAGTTGCTGCCCACGCACGCGCGGCACGGCGACGAACGCACAGTCGAAACCGGGCAGTGTGGTCATGTCGCCCCACAACTTCTCGAATTGCGTCACCGGGTAGATATCCTCCTGACCCTTGCCCCAGCGTTTCTTGACATCCTTGATCGTGATGTAGGTGGGCATCCGCGCCGCAACCGCGCGCACCGCCGCAGCTACTTTCTCGTCGTCAGCAAGATCGGCGCGCGTCAAGCCAAAGGCAGCCAGCAACTGTTCGATGTCGATCCAGTAGGTCGCCGAGTTGTAGTAGGTCAGGTTGAACTCGATCTCCTCGCGCGGTAGCGCCAATCCTTCCACCAGCCGCAACCGGCTATCGACGCGCGCCAGCCCGCCGCCGCGGTCGTCGATACGCCGCGTGATCACCTCGGTTGTCATCGCGGCGCCGCGCGCAATATGTTGACCCAGCACCAGCGGATCGACGTCGGCGCCCAACGTGTCGATATTGTGCACCATTAGATAGCGTAGAGGGGGGCGCTCCGCCAGCAACTGCGCCAGCACGCCGTTGCGCAGCAGGTTGGGGACTTCGTACCAATGCCCCACCGGATGCAGACATTGCTGCGGTGCGTTGTCGGTGTAGTCGCTGCCCTCACCCGCCTGCTGTGCCCAGTGGATCAAGGCGGCGTGCAGGCTTTCGCGCACCTTCTGCGCCTGCTCGTCGAGCAGTTGCTGCGGCATCTCCTCCCAGGCAAAGCGTAGATCGCGCGCCATCGGGATCAACCGCAAGCCGACGGCTCTCCCCGGCGAAAGCAGCAGCGGGCCTGGGTAACCGTAGTTCTGCGCGCGCGCCAAAAATTCCGCCACCGGTGCGTGCGTCAGATAGCTGGTCGTAATGATGTGTGGCAGCGGCGTCCCCGCCAACTGCCCGACGCGCCGGCTCTTGGCAAGATGCACTTCAATGAAGTTCCGGTGTCTGCCGCCGATGCGCGCAAACGGATTGAGCGCCTTGACCACGCCTGCGCCCTTCGTCCACCGGCTGCCGGCGCCGCCCGCCAGCGAGACCACCGCCACCGCGCCCTGCGCCAGCGCGTCCATGCCAAGCGCGCGCAGTCGGGCGCGCTCCGGTGCGGGCAGGCGTTCGATGTCGGTCACGTCGCCGGGTTGTACATCCTCGATCACCGAGCGCACAGGCAGCCGGTTTTGCGCCAGCCCGATGCGTCCGCTGCGCAGGTCGGCGCGAATCTGTTCGTGCTGCACGCGGTCAAAGCCGTTCGCGTCGAGCAGCGTAGCCAGGCTCTGTTGGCGTCCGTCAGCCTGGTCGCGCGGAGGCAACAATCGGTCAAAGAGCGCCTGCACCATGCCTGCCAGCGCGGGTCGGGTGCGTGCGGCGGCGCCGAAGGCATCCAGCTCGGCGCGGCGAAAGGCGGAGAGCGTGCGCTGCTCATGGCGGATCAGCGCGGGCGCGGTGAGCATGTAATAGCCGGGCGGCATCAGCGCGTCGTCGCCAGTGCGCAGCTCCGCCCATGTCCCGCGCTCGTTGATGGCAAAGTCGTAGACGACCGGTTCCATAGCGAAGGGCACGGCGCTCTCTAGTTCGCGCTTGACCGCACGCATCATCTGCTGGAGCCAATCCTGCGCCTCGGCTTTGCGCTGCGGGTCGAAAATGAAGCCCATGCCGCCGCCCGCCATGCCGCCCAACATCCAGAAGCCCCAGAAATCCGCGCCAAACGCCGCGCGCGCCCGCTCGATCAACGTCTCGGTGTAGAGGTTGCTCGCCCACGGGATGATCGTCTGGATCGGGCCGCGAAAGTTGCGTTCGGTCGCGGCGCCGATGGCGCGGATGTCGCCCTGGCGCAGCAGCGCGGTGATGCGGTCGTAGATGCGCATCGCTTCCTGCCGTCCCGCCCACTCCGCTTCGCTGCGCAGCAGATATTTTTCGGTCACCATCTCCAGGATGGGACCGACATCCTGCGCCATGCCGCCGTGCACGAGCACCAGGCTTTCCTGCAACTGTTGACGGGTGGTGGGTGTCACTTCCGCATGGGTCAGGATCGTGTGCTGCGGCAGCAGCCGCCCGCGCGAGACGCCGTACTCCGGGTCGCCGGCGCTCGCCTCCACGCCTTGAATCAACTTCATGCCGGGCCAGACGCCGCCCGAGTCCTGCCAACCGCCGCCCGAACCACCCAGCCACTCGCCGAGGATGGCGCGTGCGGCGACGACGCGGCGCTCTTCCTCGCTCAGCGCGCCGGTGAGCGACTGCGCCTGTCCCGTGGCGCGCATGCAGACCGCGATCAGCGACGCCAGCAGGTTGGTCGAGACCGCCAGGCGCGAGCCTTTGGGAATGCCGTTGACCTGGCTCACCAGCTCGATGCCATAGCCCGGCGCAATCAATCGCGCCAGCAAATCCGCCAGCGACTGCCCGGAGCCTTCGATCCCTGGCGGCACGATGCCCGCCGCAATCACGGCCGCCTTGAGCAACCCCAAATAATCGCGCGCAAAGTCGAAGACCTCTGCCAGCGAGGTAATCTCGGCGACCGCACCCAGATCGACGCTGACCAGGCGCAGGATCGGCTGGTCGATGACGCGGAAGAAGCTCTCCACCGGCGGCTTGGGTTTGTCGTCGCCCTGCCCGCGCACCGCCAGATCGATAGAAACATTGAGCACGCGCGCGCCTTCGGGGAAGTCCATGCCCAGGAAAAAGATGTCGCTCCAACCGCTGTGGCTCAAATCCATGCGCACAGGCGTGGCTTCGTGGAGGACGGGGAAGAGTGAAGCGGCCACAGAGAGAGGCGCGTCGGCGGATGGCGTCGACGCGCTCACCGCGCGGTACAGCTCCGGCCGCACACGCAACGGTTGATCCATCGGGTGACCGATGCGAAACATCCACTGATTGCCGCGCACGGAGCGCACGCTGCGCCGCACCTGGTTGGCGAGCGTCTGAAAACCCAGGCGGCGGTAGGCTTCCGCCAGCGCGCTGGCG
>DMDA01000011.1:11491-12418 GCA_003451595.1 Chloroflexota bacterium
AGCAGGTTGTCGTAGCCGTCGAAGGCAACCAGCCCGCCCGGCGTCAGCCCTGACTTGAGGGGAATATGAAAACGATAGATAGCGTAGAGAAAGAAAAGCGCGCGCACGCGCTCGTAGAGGTTGTCGCTGCGCCGGCGAAAGGCGTCAAGCGCAGCGCACTCCGCCAGCAGCTCGTCAAGTGTGGCGGCGCGACAGAACGCATCGAGCGAACGATTGCGCACGTCCGGCGCTTGCGCGGTGATGATCTCGATCAGTTGGCTCATGGTTGTGCAAGGATGCGATTGGCCCACAATGGGCTAGGATTTGCTGCAACCATTGTAGCATGGCATCAACGTTGACCACAGCCCGTCAGAACGCGCAGAAACTACTTCACGTGGGGCAAGCCTTTGCATCGTAAATCATCGCCTCTAGCGAGACATGGCTGCCCGTTACACCGGAGGCGATGATCTACGACTTGCGCCTTCAACTTACTGTACTTCCACCACAAACGCTACCTGCCGCAACCCTTGATAGCGGAAGTCCAGCCAGAGCTTGTAAATCCCTGGCTTAGGGAAGTCCAACGTAAAGGTGAGATTGCTGCGCTCCACCGCTTCCCCAACCAGGAAGGTTGTTAGCGACTCGTCAATCGCATAGAGATCGATGCGCAACCCCGACTCAAGGTCGATATCCGGCGCAAGTGATTGACCGGCAGCGTCTGTCACATTGAACGTGAGCGTGACAGGGCGCCCGGCGCGGAGTGGGGCGTTGGTCTCCAACGCGACGCGCAGGTCACCTAACTGCTGCGTGGTTGAAGCGTCGGGGGTCAGCTTGGCCGGAGTCGTACTGGCCACCCCTACCGTGATCGGCGCCATCAGGTAAAGTTGTTCGCCGCCGCGTGGCCGCACATTGACCAAAGCAACATATGCGCCATCGGTCGGGAAAGTGACT
>DMDA01000011.1:12665-13127 GCA_003451595.1 Chloroflexota bacterium
GCCGCTGTCTGAGGCAGCGGCAGACGCACCCGCTAGCGGCGACGGCGGTTGTGCATCGGCGCCGCCCATCCCGTCCATCATCCCCACGAAATTGCCCAGGGGCGTAGTCCCGTCGCCCAGCAGCTCACGGGCGCTGGCGGGTTCCATGAACAGCGGCGTCGCATAAAAGGTGGAGAGGTCGCGCGACGCTACGGCCAGGTAGGCATAAATGACCAGCTTGCCAAAATTGACAAAATCATAATCAGAGACCACCGTGTCGAACTGATCGACGATCTTGATGTCGAGTTCAGTTGGCGCTCCGGCCACAGGCGGCGTCAATGGCTCGATGAGGGCGCGGTAAGTGTACTCAATCGGCGCATCGGACATCCCGGCGCCGGACATTCCACCGCTCTCACGCATTCCTGGAGGCGTGAGCCAGCCAATCGAGACAAAGATGAGCAAGGCCAACGAGCCGCCAGCGAC
>DMDA01000011.1:13360-13899 GCA_003451595.1 Chloroflexota bacterium
CGCAGGCTGTTGGTGACGACAAAGATCGAGCTGAACGCCATGGCGCCGGCGGCGATCATCGGCAGGAGCAGCCCCAGCGCGGCGATGGGGATCAGGCAGATGTTGTAGAAGAACGCCCAAAACAGATTCTGCACGATGGTCTGCATCGTGCCGCGTGAGAGCGAGATGGCGCGCGCCACCCCGCGCAGGTCGCCGCTGATCAGCGTGATGCCAGCCGCCGCCATCGCCACATCCGTGCCGGTGCCGATGGCGATACCGACATCCGCCTGCGCCAGGGCGGGCGCGTCGTTGATGCCATCGCCCACCATCGCCACCAGTTGGCGAGATTCATCCGTTGCGCCCTGCAGTCGCTTGATTTCGGCGGCTTTGTCGCCGGGCAGCACCTCCGCCAGTACGCGCTCGATGCCCACTTGCTGCGCAATCGCTTCGGCGGTCTGGCGATTGTCGCCGGTGATCATCGCCACGTCGAGACCCAGTGTGCGCAGGTCAGCCATGGCCGCCGGCGAATCCGGCTTGACGGTGTCCGCCACCGCCACCAC
>DMDA01000011.1:14165-14306 GCA_003451595.1 Chloroflexota bacterium
AGTGTCGATGCCTTCATTGCGCATGAAACGCGGGTTGCCGATGATGACGGCTTGGTCAGCCACGGTGGCGCGGATGCCAAAGCCGCTCACCGCCTTGAACGTGGATGGCGCCACCAACGCCAGCCCTTTTTCCTGCCCTGC
>DMDA01000011.1:14584-14859 GCA_003451595.1 Chloroflexota bacterium
CCTGCGGTCGCCACGATGTCGGTCACCGCTGGTTCGCCGCGTGTGATCGTGCCGGTCTTGTCGAGCACAACGACGCGCACGCGCCCGGCGCGTTCGAGCGTCTCGCTGTTCTTGAAGAGGATGCCGTTTTCTGCGCCTTTGGTTGTGCCGACCATGATCGCGGTCGGGGTCGCCAACCCAAGCGCACAGGGGCAGGCGATCACCAGCACCGACACGGCGGCGATCATGGCTTTGGTTGCATCGCCGGTGATGAGCATCCAGGCGCCAAAGGTCAA
>DMDA01000011.1:15090-16533 GCA_003451595.1 Chloroflexota bacterium
TTTTTCCCGACCTTGGTGGCTTCGAAGCGAATCATGCCTTCGGTGTTGAGGGTGGCGCCAATGATCTCATCGCCAGGGCCTTTGGTGACCGGCATCGATTCGCCGGTGATCATCGACTCGTCGAAGGCTGAACGCCCGTCGACGATGATGCCATCCACCGGCGCCTTTTCACCCGGTCGCACGACGACAGTGTCGCCCACCAGCACCTGGTCGACGTCGATGTCGATCTCAACGCCGTCGCGCACCACGTGCGCAGTCTTGGGGCGCAACCCCATCAGCGCCTTGAGCGCCTCTGACGTCTGCCCTTTGGCGCGCGCCTCCAGATATTTGCCGAGCATGATGAAGGTGATGATGGCGGCGCCGGTCTCGAAATAGACCATGCCACCGGGGATCAAGCCGAAGGTCACGGCGACGCTGAAAAAGTAGGCGACGGACGAACCGAGCGCGATCAGCACGTCCATGTTGGCGCCGCCGGCGCGCAGGCTCTTGTAGGCGCCGATGTAGTATTGCCAGCCGACGCCGAACTGCACGATCGTGGCGGCGATCAGCATGGCGTACACATCGCCCTCAACAGAGACCAGCCCGAAGTCGCGCGCCATGCTGTAGATGATCAACGGGACGGTGAAGATCAGCCCCAAAATCAGCAGTTGTTTCTGGCGCTGAATCTCTGCGGTGCGTGCTTTGGCTTCGGCGTCATCGATCGATTCCGCTTCGCCCACCTGCACCAGATCAAAGCCGGCCTTGCGGATCGTCGCCGCCAGGTCGGCAATGGTGATCTGACCGGGGATGTATTGCAACGAGGCGCGTTCGGTGCCGTAGCTCACGCCGGCCGCCAGCACGCCTGGCTGCCGGGCAAGCACTTTTTCCAGCGCCACGGCGTCCGAGTTGTCGCGCAAGCCCGTGATGGGGAGTTCGACATTGCCCAGCGGCACGCCATAGCCGATCCGCTCGACGCGCGCAATGATGCCGCGTTCATCCAGCACGGACGGGTCGTAGGTGACCGTCAGTTTTTCGTTGGCGAGATTCACATTGGCCACATCGACGCCAGGCAACCGACGCACGTTGCGTTCAATCGTTGCGGCGCAATTGGCGCAGGTCATCCCGGTGACAGGCAAGGTCGTACTTTTGACGTCAGCCATTCGCTACCTCTTACAGAATTAGAGAGGATTTCCCTGCTGTAGGGTGTACCACATAAAGCGGCATGCGCCAAAGCACGGGGTGCAAAGAGGCGCAAAGACGGTCAAGGCGTCTGCACCTGAAACTCGAAGTGCAACTGCACAGGCGCCTGACCGGGCCGCTCAACCATTGCAATGATACGCCAGGGGCCGGGCATCATGAAGTGCACGTCGCCAGCGTAGTGTCCATCTCCCATTGTGCGCGTGGTAACGAGCGTCTTGCCATGACTCATGTTGGTCATGTCGACGTCGAAGGTGACGGTAGCGT
>DMDA01000011.1:16779-17490 GCA_003451595.1 Chloroflexota bacterium
GGAGCGGCGTCACTGCCGCCAGAGGCGCCGCACGCAGCCAGGAAGAAGACGAGCAGCATCGTAGCCAGGAGCCGGTGCAGCAAGGATCGATGAGTCATGGGGTTTTCTCCAGATGGTGGAAATGAGCGCCAACACCTACGATGTGACATGGGCGGCGTCGGTTGGCGCATTCTGGCGCAGCGCATGGACAAGATAACGCTCCGGGTCTCTGTCGAAGGCGCGCTTACAGCCCGCCGCGCAGAAATAAACAGTCTCACCATGATACTCGCTGGTCAATTTGGCGGTGGCCACATCGACCAGCATATCGCAGACGGGGTCTTTGGCGTAGCGCTTGAAACTGCTTTTCTGGACGAGCCGAATCAGCGCCACGTACATTGCCAGACAGATGACGGTGGTGAAGAGAGCTGTCACCCACACTGCCATTGGCGAGATATTGACCATCACGCCCAACATACCGCCCATCATGCCGCCCATGAAGCCACCCATGCCGCCGTCCATGGCGCCCATCAGCCCACCCAGGCGGCCAAAGATGGCGCCGAATGCCACGCCCACGATGACGCCGACCAGATTGCTGATGAACATGTCGGTGGCGGCGCCGATGTAGAAGCCCACAGCGATCCCCGACATCATGCCCATGGTCATGCCGAGCATCATGCCCAACATCTCGGTGACATGGGCGCGAAAGCGCAGCAGATAAATGCCGACGCCAGC
>DMDA01000011.1:17742-19875 GCA_003451595.1 Chloroflexota bacterium
GCGCCAGCCTGTGGCTTGCTTTCGATTTCAAGGCTGCCGTGCAGGCGTAACGCCCGCTCGTGCATTGTCTTCAGACCGTAATGACCGGGGAAACGTCCCGTGGCGTCGAAGCCAACGCCATCGTCGCAGATCTCCAGCACAACGAAGCCATCCTGGCGTTGCAGATTCAGCGCCACATGACGCGCTTGGGCATGCTTGGCAATGTTCTGCATGGCTTCCTGCGCGATACGGTAGAGCATCTCGCGGTCATCCGCGGTGAGGTCGAGATCGTCGCAGATGAGCACATCGACGGTAGCACCAGTGCGCGCCCGCAGCGCGTCAGCCTGCTTGGCCAGTGCGGCGCGCAGACCTTCCTGCTCCAGCGAATCGGGGCGCAGCTCGAAGACCAGCGCGCGCATCTCCGCCACAGCGGTGGCAGACATCGCCAGAATGTAGTCCAGTGTACCCGACAATCGGGCTGGCGCACGCTCCACCTGCTCGCGCGCGGCGTGTGCGCCCAGCGCAATCCCATAGAGCGCCTGTGAGACCGAATCGTGTAGATCGCGCGCCATACGCTGGCGCTCCTCCAGCACCGCAACTTTATGCGCATCAGCATAGAGACGAGCATTTTCGATTGCAACCGCCGCCTGATTGGCGATGGCGGAGGCCAAGTCGGCGCTGTGCCGGGTGAAGAAACCCGGCTCCTCATGATCGAGACGCAGCACGCCGATCAGGCGCTCGTTGATGAGCAGCGGCACGCTCATCCAGGCGCGCGTCGTCATGGTTTCGGGAAAGTGGCGCTGCATGGTCTGGCGAATCGCCTGCGCCATATCACCCTCGCCTTGTAGATCGTCGATGACGATGGGACGCTGGCAGCGCATCAGGTCATCACAGCCTGGCATCGAAGCAAGTGGGATATGGACGCCAATCACCCGTTCGCTGGGCAATGGCCCGCGGTAGGCGGCGGCGGTGATGCCCTCATCCTCGACCAGATAGAGAATCGCCGAATGATAGGTAATCATGGTGCGCATCTGGTCGAGAATTTTGCCAAGCAGCGGTTGCACCTCCAGCGTCGCCGCAAGGGCATGGGAGATATCGAGCAGGGTGGCCAGTTCGCGAGCGCGCGCGCTCAGCTGTGTATGCGCCAAGCGTAATTGCTCGGCCTGGCGTATGCCTTTCAGGTTCATCTCTTCAATTTCGCGACGGGCCTGCGCCTGCGCCGTCACATCGTGGAAGATGTAGAGCGTAGCGGTGGCGCCATCGAAATTGTATAGCGCGGAGCCAACGACTTCGTAGGTTTTTTGACTATCAGCGGTGCGCCATTCCCACCGCAGTGTTTGTCCCGCTGTGATCAGGGTGCGGCGACAGTGAGGACAGGGTTGGTCGCGATCGCCAAAATAGGCGAAACACTTGCGCCCGGCCGGCGCGCCCCAGGCGCGTTCCATTTCGGGGTTGATGTAAATCAGCTCATTGTTTTGGTCGATAATGCAGACGCCATCCGGCATAGTGTCCAGAATCATCTGCAGTTTCTTGCGTTCGGCTTCGAGCGAGGCAGTGCGCTCGCGGACGCGTATTTCCAACATGTCATTCGTGCGGCGCAAATTCGAGTGGACCTGTTCCTGGGCAACCAGGTAGTGACGCAACACCAAGAACAGGATTGCGGCAGTTATTACCGCAAAGATGGCGTCAGCCGGCACATCTCCGAGTATCAGGATGTTGTCCGCGATCATCCAATAGCGCAGACCATAATGATCGAAGGCGATCCACGCGACCGACAGCAGGCCAAATGCTGCTGCCAGAAGTAGCGCCCTGAATGTTGGGGATTTGCTCATTGATTACCTCGCTGGGAAGCCAACATCACGGATACCATCCACCGGGGTGCGATACATGCCGAACCCAGCGATAGAGGCAAGGCTACGACAATAAATCTTGCCCGGAAGGCTGCACAAGCCCAATTCGCACCGCATGGAGTGCAGCTTGCGTACGGCTGCTCACATCAAGTTTCTGCATGATGCTCTTGACATGGCTTTTCACCGTTGTCTCGCTGATGTTTAGGCTATGCGCAATTTCTTTGTTGGCTAACCCTTCGGCGAGAAGGCGCAAGACATCATTTTCACGGCTGGTGAGGTATTGCGGGTTGTGAGGCGTGCGCAC
>DMDA01000011.1:20093-25075 GCA_003451595.1 Chloroflexota bacterium
GCGCGAAAGACGGCGTTGTTCTCCATCACGCTGGTGAGGGCGATCACTTCGGTGTCGGGGAGTTCGGTCTTGATCTTGCCGATCGCCGTCACGCCATCCATCACCGGCAAGAGCAGGTCCATCAACACCACGTCCGGGCGCAATCGGCGCGCCAGTTCGACGGCAGCAGCGCCATCCGCCGCCTCGCCCACAATCGTGATTTCGTCATCCAAATCCAAAAAAATGCGAAGACCCTGCCGCACCACTGCGTGATCGTCGACAATCAGCACCCGAATGGACATAAGGGGATTTCCGTTCCTGCAATGACTCCTCAATGTTGCTATCGCTTGCCACACAGCGGTGTGTGGCTCGATAGTACACCGAAAGTTCAGTGAATACTGCGCTGGGACGCTGACAAGTTGCTTTCAATTGCAGCCGCCCTCCCATCCACTGCGAAGGGAGGATAGCATCTCCTGCTAAGGCAGGATGTATTTTTTTGCATGCAACCAGTATCTTTGCATATAGCTATGGGATTATCGATTAGAAGGCCCAAGAATCCGATGCACGCAGCTCTTGCCTGTATAAGTTCGCCAGTCATTGCCAGCCCAGAAGTAACCATTCTGTTAGTCGATGACCAGCCGGCAGTGCGCTTTGGCTTACAACTACTCTTCGAGCTGGAACCAGAGCCATTACACGTATGGGAAGCTGGCAGCGGCGCCGAGGCGTTTGCTCTGGTCGAACGCGTGCGTCCCGATGTCGTCATCATGGATGTCGACCTGCCTGATCACAACGGCATCACGGCGACGCAGCATGTTAAGCAGTTGCTGCCAGGTTGCCTCGTGATCATGCTGACCATCCACAGCGGAGTAGAGGTTCGGTCGCGTGCATTGGCAGCAGGAGCCTGGGCGTTTGTCGAGAAGGGCAAACCCGAGGAGATGCGCGCCACTATCCACCGAGCGATTCAATGCATCAAAGGTGCACCCGCATCCTCCGTACTGACCACCCGCCAATCATAAGCGCTGCGTTTCTAACCATCTTACACGTCAACTCTTACAAATGCCACTGTCGGCTATCCCCCAAAAGTAGGACATCTATCCCTCCTTCGATAGAGTGAGCGTAAGTCACTACTCCGCATGTAGTCAGTATGTCGTCTGGTTCCTACAATGAAGCCTGCACGGTGTAGGCGTTTCGTCTGTGATTCGCCCCACGACCGTAGCACAGGCATGAGGAACTATACGAGGAACATACGATGCGCAAACTCCTATCCCTGCTACTTCTCTTCGCCATGCTGACGAGCGTCGTCTCGCCGGTATTGGCACAGGAGCCGCTCGATCCGAGCGGCGCCGATGCTGGACCCAAACTCTTTTTACCGATGGTGGCGGGCAGTGGTGCAGCGACAGAGCTGACCACACCGGCGCAGCCAACGCCAGCGCCGGTCGCCACGCTGCCGCCAGGGTTCGTACCGCCGGAAGGCAACAAACACGGACGCGTGACGCCAGCGGAACGGCAAGCCGCCGCCGCGCGCGCGGCGGCGCTTGGCTTCAAGCCGTCGGAGGTCGAAGTCCAGGCTGCGGCACTGGTGCCCAACGCGGTGCCGCGCTACTTCAGCCATCCCAACTATGCCAACAGCCCGCTGCCATCCACCGGTGCGCCGGTCACGGTCGTCAGCGCCTTTGGCAATCCGCTGATCGAGCGCGCCTACGCCAGCGACTACCCGGTCGGCGTCGGTCAGGTTGCGCCGGTGCTGGTGGTGCTGCCCGCCGTGCTGCCTGCGGGCGAGCTGCAGAGCTTCCAGACATGGAATCAAGCGGCGCCAGGCGCCAGCCCCTTTGCCTCCGCCGGCAATGTGTTCAACGCCTATGTGTTGCGCCCGCTGGGCGGCAACCAATATCAGGTGGTGTATGACAGCGGTCAATTGACCGTCCCCGCACTCGCCGATCCCAGCGTCAGCGAGATTGCCACCTTCCCAGCGCCCAACGTGCCTGTACAGGCTGGCGACCAGATCGCCTTCTACGGGCAGGGCATTCCGCTAGACGCTGGCGGCGGCGCCGATGCGTTGGTCTATCCGGCGCCAGCCGCACCTGTCCAGGGGAACACGATCACGCTGGGCGATGCAAACTTCCCCGTCTACTCGCAGGATCGCACCTACTCCTTTGCGGCGCAGGTCGCGCAAACCACAGGCAGCGGCGCGATCACCGGTGGCATCCGCAAGTTCGTCGACGGGCTGCCTGGCCTGGGCGCCGGCGCCGCCAACAATCTGGGACAGTACATCCCGGTTGCGGTGCCCGACACCACCACTTACCCTGGCTCCGATTACTATGAAATCGCCGTCGTGCAATACCGCGAGCAGATGCACTCGGACTTGCCGGGCACGCTGCTGCGCGGCTATGTCCAGCTCTCGACCAGCGTCGTGCCAGGGGATCAAGTCCCGCTCGCCAACGATCTGCTGGACGGAACCTCGGCCCCGATTGCGGGCTACACAGGCGTGACGCCGCCGCACTATCTTGGGCCGACCATTATCGCCACCAAGAATCGCCCGGTGCGCATTCTCTTCCGCAACCTGCTGCCGACGGGCATCGATGGCGATTTGTTCCTACCGACCGACACCTCGGTGATGGGCGCCGGTCCCGGCCCCAACATCAGCGGACAGCCAGAAGCAAACCCGCTGCTGCCGGAATGCGGCGTGGCGTATGACGCCAATGGCGCCCGCATCGCCAAGAATCCGAATTGCTTTGCCGAAAATCGCGCCACGCTGCACCTGCACGGCGGCATCTCGCCCTGGATCAGCGACGGCACGCCCCATCAGTGGATCACGCCTGCCAACGAGAATACGGCGTACCCGCAGGGCGTCAGCGTGCAGAACGTGCCGGACATGAGTGCGTGCGGTGCGCCGAACGACGGTTGCCAGACCTTCTACTACACCAACCAGCAGAGCGCGCGTCTGATGTTCTATCACGACCACGCCTGGGGCATCACACGCCTGAACGTCTATGCAGGCGAAGCTGCCGGCTACATCATCACCGATGACATGGAACAGCAGTTGCTGAACCAGGGGTTGATCCCGCCTGCCGCCGACACCATCCCGTTGATTGTTCAGGACAAGACCTTCGTTCCCAGTGAAGAGCAGCTCACCGTCTCTGACGAGACGTGGGATGTGGGACGCTGGGGCGGTTACGGCAACCTGTGGCTGCCGCACGTCTACTCGCCAGCGCAGAACCCGAACGACGCTTCAGGCGTCAACCAGTTTGGCCGTTGGGCGTATGGCCCCTGGTTCTGGCCGCCCACACAGGGGATCGCCTACCCGCCCGTCCCCAACCCATACTATGACCCGAACTGTGACCCGGATGTGCAGTGGTGCGAGCCTTACGAGATGCCCGGCACACCGTACAACTCCATGGGCATGGAAGCGTTCCACGACACGCCGGTCGTCAACGGCACGGCCTACCCGACCCTGACGATCGACCCGAAGACCTATCGTCTGCGCATCTTGAACGCGGCCAACGACCGCTTCTTCAACCTCTCTTTCTACAAGGCAGTGGATGCCAACGGCGCGCCGTGCGACCTGTCGAATCCGAACCCGGCGCCGGAGTCCACCGGTGTGGCCTGCACCGAAGTTGCGCTGAACCCGGCCGAGGTGGCCGCCGCCTTGACAGACCCGGCAGGCGTCTTCCCCACGCCGCTGGCGGGCACCGAAGGGCCAAGCTGGCTGCAGATTGCGACGGAAGGCGGCTTCCTGCCGGCGCCCGTGTCAATCCCACCACAGCCGATCACCTGGGTGACCGACCCGACCGTGTTCAACGCTGGCAACGTCGACAAGCACTCGTTGCTGATTGGGCCTGCCGAGCGCGCCGACGCCATCGTGGACTTCTCCGCCTTTGCCGGTCAGACGTTGATTCTCTACAACGACGCCCCGGCGGCGTTCCCGGCGCGCGACCCGCGCTACGACTACTACACCGGCAACCCTGATCTGCGCGACACCGGCGGTGCGCCATCGACGCTGCGCGGCTACGGCCCCAACACGCGCACCGTGATGCAGATCAAGGTGCGCGCGACGACGCCTGCACCAGCCTTTAACGCAGCCGCACTTGTCACTGCCTTCCAGGCCGAGAGCCTGGGTGGTCTGGGCGTCTTCAAGAACTCGCAACACCCGATCATCGTCGGTCAGGGCGCCTACAACTCCGCCTATGGCACGACCTTCCAAAATGGCCTGCCGTTGGGCGGCCTGGCGCGCATCTTCGACTTCTCGTTGACCTTCAAGACCCTGCTGGGCGGCGCCAATGGGCCATCGATGACCATCCCCTTCCAGACCAAGGCGATTCAGGATGAGATGGGCGAGGCGTTCGATCCTGACTACGGCCGCATGAGCGGCAACCTGGGTCTCGAGGTGCCACTGGTGCCGGGCACGGCGCAGAACCTGATTCTGTACCCGTATGTCAACCCGGCCAGCGAACTGATCGACGGCACCAACCTGCCCAGAGCTATCGACCCGGCAAATCCGAACTACTCGGTGCAGCCGATCTCGGTGGCTAGCGACGGCACACAAATTTGGAAGATCACGCACAACGGCGTCGATACGCACCCGGTTCACTTCCACCTCTACGATGTGCAACTGCTCAATCGCGTCGGCTGGGACGGCATCATCCGCAAGGCAGATCCCAACGAGTTGGGCTGGAAGGACACGGTGCGCATCAGCCCGTTGGAAGACACCATCGTGGCGCTGCGCCCGATCGTCCCGGTCGTGCCCTTCGATCTCCCGAACAGCGTGCGCCCGCTCAATCCGATGATGCCCCTCGGCACGCCAATGGGCTTCAACAACATCGACGCCAACGCCAATCCGACGGCGCCGATCATCAACAGCATGGTCAACTTCGGCTGGGAATATGTCTGGCACTGCCACATCCTCAGCCATGAAGAGATGGACATGATGCGACCGATCTCGCTGGCCTTGCCGCCACGTGCACCGTCCAACCTGACGGCGGCCGTGACCGGCAGCGGCAACGGAC
>DMDA01000011.1:25369-26135 GCA_003451595.1 Chloroflexota bacterium
GGAAACACGAACACGGTCTACTTCTATCAGGTGCTCGCCACCAATAGCGTGGGCTACGCTGGCACACCTGGCTACTCGACGATGACGGTCACCTCTGTCTCCAACGTCGTGCAAGTGCAAGCCGTGCAGGCGCCGGCCGCGCCCACCAACCTGACGGCGGCGATTCAGGCTGGGCCACAGGTCCGGTTGACCTGGCGCGACAACGCCAACAATGAGAGCGGCTTTGTGATTGAGCGCTCCTTCAACGGCGGTCCCTTTGTGACGCTGGCGACTGTTGGGCCGCGCACCAACACAGGAAACGTGACCTACAACGACACGCTGGTGACGGCAGGCAACACGTATAGCTACCGGGTGGCAGCCGTGAGCGGTGCGGTGCAATCAACCTGGTCGAACGTCGCCAGCGTGACGCTGGCAGCGCCGCCGCTGGCGCCCTCCAACGTCAACGCGGCCTTAGCGGTCAACAACAACCGCCGCGTCACCGTGACCTGGACGGACAACGCCAACAACGAAACCGGCTTCACCGTCCAGTACTCGACGAATGCCAACTTCACAGGCGGCGGTCTGACCAGCAGGAACGTAGGCGCCAACGTGACAACCTTCACCACAGGCAATCTGACACGCGGCCAGACCTATTTCTTCCGCGTGCGCGCCAACAACGGCGCGGGCAGCTCAGCCTGGGTGGATGCAGCGACATCGGTGCAGATTCCGTAACACCGTACTCTGCAGCACCATACTCTGCAACACCGCACAACGCGCTGGCATTGGC
>DMDA01000011.1:26388-32412 GCA_003451595.1 Chloroflexota bacterium
TACCGGGGCGTCGCCACCAGACGACTGCCGATTGGCAATCGAGCAGGTGCGTGGCTAGCGGGCGCTAAAGCGTTGATCATCAGTTGCTTATCAAAGGGCGCCCCCACAAAGACATCTGCATTTATCCGTACTACTATCGATGATGTAATATTGTCCATGATTTGTTGCCGTCAAAATCGATTGCAGAAAGCATCAGGAAACCATCTATGCATTCACCACGTAGCGCCGTTTTTATGAACGGCGCAGTTGTCTCCAACACACCTATCATTTATCTCGCCCGCCATGCCACGCCGGACTGGCATCGCACTGACATCCGCTACGACGTCGCTCCAGGGCCAGACCTCGTCCCCCAGGGAGAAGCGGAAGCGGCGCAACTCGGCGAATTTCTGCGCAGCGTCGGTGTGAAACGCATCGTCGCCAGCCCGCTCGTGCGCACACGGCGCACGGCGGAAATTGCAGGCGCTATCGCCGGCGCCCAGGTCATCATCGACGACGCCGTGCGGGAGTACAGCCGCGACGAGAACGACGAGAGCGTCTATGCGCGCTTCTTCCCAAGCCTGCGCGCCCTCTTCGAGGAAACTACCGTCACCGGTCCGATCGCGATCGTGACGCACGGCGGGCCAGTGCGCGTGATGCTGGAACGGCTCGGCCTGGCGCGCGACGAACTCTGGCACTATCGCCGCCAGTTCGACCATCAAAACCCACTTGCCCCAGCCGCCGCCTGGGAGTTGAGCCGTCCCGCCCCCGACCAGCCCTGGCAGATGCGTATGGTCTTCTCACCCACGCCTTATGTCGAATACTTGCCGGCGGTGCACTATGCCTGACTTCTTTCGCAAACTCGCGAATGCAATCGAGCGCAATCAGTCGCTGCTCTGCGTCGGTCTCGACCCGGCGCCCGATCAGATTCCCACTCTCTATCGCCAGAGCGATGACGACGCAGCGGCCGCTATCCTGGCTTGGAATCGCGCGATTGTCGCCCAGACCGCCGACCTGGTCTGCGCCTACAAGCCCAACATCGCTTTCTACGAGGCGTTGGGCGCGGCGGGCATGGCCACGCTGCGCGCTACGCT
Source organism: Chloroflexota bacterium (assembly GCA_003451595.1). Lineage (GTDB taxonomy): Bacteria > Chloroflexota > Anaerolineae > Caldilineales > Caldilineaceae > Caldilinea. Next base: position 27,459 of record DMDA01000011.1, read on the forward strand.
GGCCGCGATCCCGGCAGACATCCCGGTGATCCTTGATGCCAAGCGCGGCGACATCGGCAGCACCGCCGCCGCCTACGCCGCCGCCTGCTTCGACGACCTGAAGGCGGACGCCGTCACGCTCAGCCCGTACCTGGGCCGCGATAGCATCGACGCCTTTGCGCGCTACGCTGATAAAGGTCTTTTTGTGCTCTGTCACACCTCCAATCCCAGCGCCGGTGAATTTCAGGAACTGGAAATCGCCGACTGGCGCAGCCTGGATCGTGAACCGAATCAGCCACTGTATGTCCACGTAGCGCGCACCGCAGTGAGCTGGTCGCCCAACGTTGGGCTGGTCGTCGGCGCCACTTTCCCAGAGGCGGTGGCGCGCGTACGTGCAGCCGCACCGCGCGCCTGGTTCCTGGCGCCAGGTATTGGCGCACAGGGCGGCGACCTGGAGACGACGCTGGCCGCTGGGCTGCGCGCCGACGGGCTGGGCGTCATCGTCAACGCGAGCCGCAGCATCGCCAACGCCGCCGACCCGCGTCGCGCCGCACAGGAGATGCGCGCCGCCATCAACGCCGCGCGCCAGAAAGTGGCCGCCGCTCCGGTCGCTCCCACCCCCGGCGCAGAGATCGCCCCATCGCTGCGCGCGCTGGTAATCGAACTGGCTGACCTGGGCGCGGTGCGCTTTGGCAATTTCACGCTGGCGAGCGGCATCCAGTCGCCGATCTACATCGATCTGCGTCTGCTTGTGAGCCGACCAAAGCTGTTGGCGCGCGCTGCCGAAGCCTACGCCGCACTGTTGGCCGATACACCGTGCGACCGCATCGCTGGCGTACCCTACGCTGCGCTGCCCATCGGTACGGCAGTAGCGATTGCAGCAGACAAGCCGCTGATCTACCCGCGCAAGGAGGTCAAGGAGCATGGCCTGGGCAAGCTGATCGAAGGGGCGTGGACGGCCGGCGACCGCGTGGCGATTATCGAAGATTTGATCACCAGCGGCGGCAGCACGATCAACACCGCGGAAACGTTGCGCGCCGCCGGTTTGGTTGTCGAGCACGCGGTGGTGCTGATCGACCGTGAGCAAGGCGGCGCGGCAAGGCTGGCGCAGGCTGGCATCACCGCCCACGCCGTGCTCACCCTGACGCAAATTCTCGACATTCTGGTAAAAGTAGGACGCCTTGACGCCGTCAAACGCCAGGAAGTGCTGGCCTTTCTAGGGAAAAGTCAATGACCGATCTTGTTACTCACTTTTTAGATTTGACTTTACCCACACCGCTGGTGCTGGCGAGCGGCATTTGGGGCACGACCGTCAGCCTGCTGGAACGTGCGGCGCGGGCAGGCTGCGGCGCAGTGACGGCGAAAAGCTGCGGGCCGACGCCGCGCGCCGGGCATGTCAACCCTTCCTGCCTGGATTGGGGGCACGGACTGATCAACGCCATTGGGCTGGCGAATCCGGGTGCGGCGGCAGAGGTAGAACTGCTGCAGGCGGCAAAACAGCGACTGCAAGCGTTGGGCGTCCCCCTGATCGCCAGCATCTTCGCCGGGCCGCCAGAAGAGTTCGGCGCGGTCGCGGCCACCGTCGCCGCAGCGCGCCCCGACCTGATCGAGGTGAATATCTCCTGCCCGAATGTCCACAGCGAGTTTGGCGAACCCTACGCCGCCAGCGCCGACGCCGCCGCCGAGGTGACCGGCTATGTCAAGGATGTGGCGCGCGACGCCAGCATACCGGTCATCGTCAAGCTGGCGCCCAACGTGCCCAGCATCGGGCGCATTGCGCGCGCAGTGGTGGCCGCAGGCGCCGATGCACTGTGCGTCATCAACACGATGCCCGGCATGGTGATCGACGCCGAAAGCGGCCAGCCAATCCTTGCCAACCGCAGCGGTGGGCTGAGCGGGCCGGCGCTCAAGCCGATTGCGCTGAAGTGCGTCTATGATGTGCGCAAGGCGTGTCCCGACATCCCCATCATCGGCACAGGCGGCGTCACGACAGGATTGGATGCGGTGGAAATGTTGATGGCAGGCGCTACGGCGGTTGGCGTCGGCAGCGCCGTCTACTATCGCGGGGCGGCGGCGATCACGGCAATCCGCGACGAGCTGGCGGCCTGGCTTGACGCGCACAACGTCGCCCAGGTGCAGGAGATCAGCAGCCGCGCGCACCGCGAGCCGATCTATTCGACGGCGCCCACCGGCGCACCGACGCCTAAGGCGCATTAGGCTTTTTTCAGCAGGCGCCAGATACGTTACGCAGCTTGTCCCTCGTTCGGGAGCGTTTCGCTCCTTGCAACTCGTCCTCCTTTTCAAGCTGCATGGTGTATACTAGGCGACCATGATCGCCTCGTTCAACAATATGTGGACACACTATGTCAAACTACGACAGCCGTCAAGAGAGCATCGACGCCATTGTACGGCGCATCTCTGACCTCAATGAACAATCGCTCACCCAGCTTTCGCAGTACATCTCCTACCTGAAGTGGCAGGAAGAGTTGTGGCACAGCCTGGTCGAGGACGAACGCGTCACCGACCCAAACCAGGCGCTGCTCTGGCAGTTCGATTTCATCGAGGCCTTCCCTGCTGCGCGCAAGGTCGCCACGCGCACGCCGCAGATGATGGAGATCAAAACCGGCATGGCCTCCTGCGGGCTGGTGCAGCAGATGGCAATCTGGGAGCACCCACCCGTATCAGGGGCGGCGGTCTGCGAATACACCGTGCAGGCGCCCGCCGACCTGAACGCGCTCAAATTGCGCTTTGCCATCGGCATCCGCGATGGCGCGCTGATGGAGGGTGACAACCTTTGCGCCTTTCGCATCTATGTCAACGGCGTGAGATTGTGGAGCACAACCAAGCAAAGCTGCAAATGGGAGCGCTTCGTGCTCGATCTGCCCAGCCTGGCCGGGCAGGAGATCGTCATTCAGTTCATCACCGACGGGCTGGGCGATAACCGCTGGAACTGGGCTGTCTGGGGTGAGCCGCAACTGCTCGGCTACGGCCCCAAGCGCACTCACAGCCGCGCCAAATGACGCCTGACCTATAACTTTTCGCTTGACTACACAACCTGGGGGAATGTATGGCCTTCTTCGACAAACCGCTTTCTGAACTAAAGACGTATCTACCGGAGCGTGAGGAACCGCGCGACTTCGACGCATTCTGGGCGCGCACGCTGACCGAAGCGCGGCAGCATGCGCTCGACCCGGTCTTCACGCCGGTCGATTATGGGCTGCGCACAGTGGAAACCTTCGACGTCACCTTCAGCGGCTACGGCGGGCAGCGCATCAAGGGCTGGCTGTTGCTGCCGCGCCAGCGCGAGGGCAAATTGCCGGCGGTGGTGGAATACATCGGCTATGGCGGTGGACGCGGCTTCCCCATCGACTGGCTGACATGGAGCAGCGCCGGCTACGCACACCTGATCATGGACACGCGCGGGCAAGGCAGCGCCTGGTCACGCGGGGACACGCCCGACCCCGAAGGCGACGGCGGCAACCCGCAATTTCCCGGCTTCATGACGCGCGGCGTGCTGGCGCCGGAGACCTATTACTATCGCCGCGTCTTCACCGATGCAGTGCGCGCCGTCGAAACTGCGCTGGCGCACCCGGTGGTGGATGCCACGCGCGTCGCCGTGCTCGGCGGCAGCCAGGGAGGCGGGATCACGCTGGCAGTAGCCGGGCTGGCGCCAGCGCTGCTCGACAACGCCGTCAGCGCCGCCATGCCCGATGTGCCCTTCCTGTGCCACTATCGCCGCGCCACCGAGATTGTGGACACGCACCCCTATCAAGAGATCGTGCGCTTTTGCAAGGTGCATCGCGATCAGGTGGAGACAGTCTTCCGCACGTTGAGCTACTTCGACGGCATGAACTTTGCGGCGCGCGCCAATGCGCGCGCGCTCTTCTCCGTGGCGCTGATGGACGACATCTGTCCCCCCTCCACTGTCTTCGCCGCCTACAATCACTATCGCGGCCCGAAGGACATTCGCATCTACACCTACAACCAGCACGAAGGCGGACAGAGCTTCCAGCGCCTGGAGCAATTGCAGTTCCTGGCGTGAAGCTATCAGAGTAGGTTGATGGCTGGACTGCTATCGATCTGACGCAAGGGCGCAGCGACGCTGAGGGATACAGAAACACTGTGCAGCGAATCAGCGCGATGGCCACCTTCCCGGAAGCTCTGCGCTTCCGGGAAGGTTGAGGGTTCTTCGCATCGCAGCTGGCGGCGCCTGTTATGTGTTCAGCGTGGCGGCCACTGCATCCACTACACAATCGACATCCGCTGCGGTGATGTGGTAATTTGTCACGGCGCGTAAGCGGTGGCTGGCGGTGGCGTTGATCAGGACACCCGCAGCCGCCAGCGCCGCCGAGAGCTGCGCCGCCGTCCAGCCTGGCCTGACCACGTCGAAGTACACGATGTTCGTCTGGACTGTCGTCGGGTCGAGGCGAATGCCATCGATGGCGGCCAGCCCGTGCGCCAGCCGCGCGGCGTTGGCGTGATCTTCGGCCAGCCGCGTCACCATCTCCTCCAGCGCCACGATCGCGGCAGCAGCCAGTACGCCCGCCTGCCGCATCCCGCCGCCCACCTGTTTGCGCATGCGCCGCGCCTGCCGAATAAACGTGTACGAGCCGGCGACCGCCGAACCGACCGGCGCCCCTAAGCCTTTGCTAAAACAGACATTGACGCTGTCGGCGGCGGCGACCAGGCGCGCTGGCGTCTCACCCAATGCGACGGCGGCGTTCCACAAGCGTGCGCCGTCAACATGCAGCTTCAGCCCGTGCACACGGGCCAGCGCCCCTACAGCATCCACATACTCCGCCGTCAGCACGGCGCCCCCGCAACGATTGTGCGTATTTTCCAACGCGATCAGCCGCGTGACAGGATAGTGCTCGTTGTCGCTGCGGATGGCGTCCTCGATCTGGTTCAGGTCAAGCGCACCGTCGGGTCGATTGGGCAGCGGGCGTGGATGCACGCCGCCCACCGCCGCCGAACC
>DMDA01000011.1:32485-32618 GCA_003451595.1 Chloroflexota bacterium
TCGCTGCGCAGATCGATTGTTGTTTGCATAGTTATCTTGTGTGAAACATAGATTGAGCGATTATGAGATTGGAAGATGAGAGGGTTGGCAGCCAAACATGCTGAGGGTACTCATCACCTACTGACCGCCAGGT
>DMDA01000011.1:32654-59311 GCA_003451595.1 Chloroflexota bacterium
GCTTCCTTGCCCAGCCGCGCCGCCACCATCTCTTCCAGGCGGCGCACCGTCGGGTCTTCGCCGTACACATCATCTCCCACCACCGCTTCCGCCATCGCCCGGCGCATAGCTGGCGTCGGTTTGGTTACGGTGTCGCTGCGCAGATCGATTGTTGTATTCATTGGTGGCTCTTCTCTTGAGAGATTGGGAAAACTCTTATCTTGAGAGATTGGAGATCGAGTCGCTTGGGTGACGGCGCCAGCAGATGTCAACCCAATCTCCAATCTCTGGTCTCCAATCTCCATGCTCACTTGATTTTCTTCACTGCGCCAGGAACGCTTCCATCGCCGCAAAGAGCCGATCCAGGTCGCCGTCCTGCACCTCGCCCATGTGGGCGATGCGGAAGGCTTTGTCCTTGTAGTCGCCGTAGCCGTTGGAGATTTCCATGTCGTGACGCGACAGATAGGCGTTAAGTTGCTTGACGCTGATCCCACGCGTGTTGGTGATGGTGGTGACCGTGGGCGAAGCGTAGCCCGGCTCGGCCATCAGCTCGAAGCCATTGACGACAGCCCATTGCTGGGTGCGAGCGGCCAGCCGTGCGTGCCGCGCAAAGCGCGCTTCCAGCCCTTCGGCAAAAATGCGGTCGAGCTGCACGCTCAGACTGCGCATCAGCGAGATGGCGGGCGTGGCCGGCGTGGTGTTCTTGAGCAGAGATTTCTCCAACTTCACGAAATCGAAGTACCAGCCGCGCCCCTTGACCGTCGTTGCCTTGGCCAGTGCACGGTCGCTCACCGCAGCGAACGCCAGCCCTGGCGGCAGCGCCAGCGCCTTCTGCGACGACGTGAGCACAACATCCAGACCCCACGCGTCCGTATCGATGCGGACGCCGCCAAACGAAGAGACGGCGTCCACCAGCACCAGCGTCTCCGGGCTGAGGCGCCGCACCACCGCTGCGATCTCCTGGATCGGACTCATCACACCAGTGCTTGTCTCGTTGTGGACGACGGTGATCGCATCGACGGGACCTTCGGCGAGCGCAGCTATGAGCGCCGCTTCGACCTGCGCCGGTTTAACGGCTGTGTTCCAGGGAATGTCAACGCGCACGACCTGCTTATCACAGCCGGTGGCGACATCGTGCCAGCGCTGGCTGAACGCGCCGTTGACAAAACAGACGACGCGCCCGCCGACCAGGTTGCGGATCGCCGCCTCCTGTAGGCCGGTGCCCGACGCAGCGACGATGTAGACGCGCGCCGTGGTGTAAAAGAGTGTGCGCAGTTGCGCCTCGCACTTGGCGAACATGGCCTCAAACTCGTCGCTGCGATGGCCGATCATCGGCGCACATTGCGCAGCCAGCACGACCGAGGCAACGTCGGTAGGGCCAGGAATGAAAAGCCGTTGACGATGTTCAGTCGCGACGTCAGCTGTCGTCACCGGCGCAGAAGTTGGTGCGGACATTGAATTATCCTCCTGAGGAGAGTAGCGTCGCAGCATCCGCCAGACGACGCGCGAAAAGGCTACCAAAATTCATGGCTGCTATTGTGCCATCAGCAACAATCAGGTGCAAACTACACGGACATATTGTCACATTTACACTTCCATTTTGCGTTACGGTTGAATCGCACCCTGGGTTTGGCGTGCAAAGAATCGTCATGCTATACTGCGGCGCGCATGGGAAACGTCATCCAAACGTGGCGTTTCCGCATTCATTGCGACAGATTCTCCCTACGGCATGCTGGCCGCCCAGTTCGCTGGCACGGCGTGAGAATATCCCCCTCACCGTTTATCGATAGAAGAGAGAAAGACGATACAGCGTGATCCGTCGATGTGACATCTCGCGATACATTCTGGCGATTGGCTTCTGGTTGGCGGCGGCATGGTTAGGCGCCTGCGGTCAGGCCACGGCATCGCCAGGCAGTGAAACGCCATCACCGGCGCCGGTGATCCAGACCGTTGAAGTCGAAGTTACACGCGTCGTCTATCGTGAAACGCTCGTAACGCCCACCCCCACGCCTCTGGCGCCATGCAGCCCGCCCACCTTGACAGAGGCGAAAGAAGTGGTTATCGGCGTGCTCTTGCCGCTCTCGACCCCTGGTGCGTGGATGCGCGGCGCCAATATGCAGGCCGGGCTCAATCTGGCATTGGAACACTTGAACGCCACCGGCGTGAACGGTTTGCCCGTGCGCCTGGTCATCTACGACAGCGGTGACGACGCAGCGCGCTCGCAGCAGTTGGCGGAGCGCCTTATCACTCAGGATTGTGCAGTCGGCCTCATCGTAGGACTGGGTGATGTCGCCAGCGCCGCCGTGATAGGAGTCACCGAACGCTACCGCAAGCCGACCATTCTCATCGATGCGATGGCGCCCGGCCTTACCGAAGCGCAGCCAGAAGCCACCTTCCGCCTGGCGCCAACGCTGCCCATGCTGGCGTCGATGCCGGCGCAGTGGCTGGCGGAGACAGGCGACTACAATGGCGACGACATTGTACAGGCCGTAGTGATCGCTGAAAACTCCGCGGCGGGTGATCTCTTTGTCGAGCAGACGCGCGAATGGTTTCCCCAGGCCGGCATCGAGGTGGCTGTACACCGCATCGATCTGCCCATGCAGGACTTCTCACCGGAAATTGCCCGCTTGCTGGCAATGCCCGCCATTCCTGACGCCGTCTTTATCGTGATTGGCGCCGACAGTGGGCTGGCGTTGCAACAACAATTATTCGACGCCGGCATCCGCCCTGACACAGGCACATTGGTGATCAACCAGAATCGACGAGCGCTCGATCCAACCGCCTTTGGCCTGCGCCAGGCGCCAACAACAGGCACGATCGTAGCGCGGCGCGGGCCATGGCCGTCGATGGCGACCGAAGCTGGCCGGAGCATTCTCGACCGCTATCGCCAGAGTGGACTTGCCTGGCCTGAACTCTCCACCTTTCTAGCCTACGACGCGCTCCACCTGTTGGCTGATGCGGTGCAACGTTCGCCATCGCTGCGTGGGACAGAGTTGATTGCGGCGCTCGAAACCAGCGACATCGAGCTATCAGCGGGTCGTTACATCTTCCCCTACGGCAGCCGTCGGCCGCCAGATGGGGTGAACACGCCCGCCTACGCCTGGCATCAATGGCTGACGCCGCCGTTGCTCTATCTGATGTTTACCGAAGAGGGTCAAGACCCAGCCTCCGCTGCTGTCATCTGGCCAGAGTTGTATCGAACCTTGCCGGGGGCATTGGCGCCGTGGAAGTAAAATTCGCTCAACGTCGCCAGTAGGCAGGCGTGAGCAATATCAGCAAACTATAGAATTCCAGGCGTCCGAGCAGCATGCACGCCGTTAGCACCCACTTTGCGAAATCTGACAACCAGGCGTAGTTATCGAAAGGGCCGACGCCGCCCATACCGGGGCCGACGCCCCCCAGACACGACACCACGGCGCTGAGGCCGGTGATCCAGTCAACACCGGCGCCTGTCAGCAGCAACGTCCCCAACAAAATTGTAACAAAATAGAGGCCAACGTAGCCCAACACAGTGCTCACCACGTCGCGCGGCACAGCGACGCCTTTGACCCGTACTGGCGTCAACGCCTGCGGATGAAGGAGACGTGTAAACTCGCTGGCAATGGCTTTGATCAACAGGTAGACGCGAATTACTTTCAATCCACCGGAAGTGGAGCCGGCTGACCCGCCAATGATCATCACCAACAGCAACACAAATTGTGCGTTAGGCGTCCATGCCTCATAGTCGGCCAGACTAAAACCGGTGCTGGTGTGGAGCGATGTCACCACGAATACGGCATCGCGCAACGCTTCCAGCTTATCGGTGTAGGCGTGCCAGGCCCCCGCCAACACGAGTACAGTTGCCACCAGAATGCTGACGGTAAAAACTTGAAATTCACGGTTGCGCCAGTAGGCTTGCCAGTGACCGGTGGCGAAGCTGTAGTGCAGCGAAAAGTTGACGCCAGCCGCCAACATGAAGATAGTCACCACCCAATCGATATAGCTGCTGTTGTAATAGGCAATGCTGGCGTTGCGGGGAGAAAAACCACCGCTCGCCAATGTGCCAAAGGCGGTGCACAGTGCATCGAAGAGGCTCATCCCTCCCAGAAGCAGCAAAATGGTCTGAATCGCCGTGAGCGCAATGTAGACGACCCACAGAATTTTGGCGGTCTGGGCGATGCGCGGCGTCAATTTATCAGCTGTCGGCCCGGCGACCTCGGCCTTGTAGAGTTGCATCCCACCGACGCCCAACATCGGCAACACGGCCAGCGTCAACACAATGATGCCCATACCGCCGATCCAGTGGGTCAGGCTGCGCCAGAAGAGCACTCCGTGCGACGTCGCCTCGATGTCGGTCAAGATCGAGGCGCCAGTTGTGGTGAAGCCAGAGACTGTCTCGAAAAAAGCGTCGGTGAAGTGAGGAATGGCGCCTGTGAGCAAGAAGGGCAGCGATCCGAAGATCGAGAACAGCAGCCAGGCAAAGGAGACGACGGCAAAGCCCTCACGCATGCGCAGTTCCTGCGCCAGGCGGGTGAAACGTAGCAACAGGAAACCGGCGCCCGCCGTAATGCCTGCACTCAACAGGATAAAGGGCCAATCTTGCTCACCGTAATAGAACGACCAGGGCAGCGCCAACAGCATGAATGCGCCGCAAAAGGTGAGCAGGTAGCCTTGCAAATGAAGGACGCTTTGTAGACGCATGATGGCTCAAGCGAAGAGGCGATCCAACTCATTCATGGCGGACGGCAAGGCGAAGACGACCGTGCGGTCGCCAGGCTGGATCATCGTGTCGCCATCGGGGATAATCAAAATGCCGCTGCGCAACACGGCGCCCACCACGGCGCCATGGGGAAACTTGACATCGCGCAGCGGACGCTGCACGATGCGCGAGCGAGCGCGTGCAATAAACTCGATCATCTGTCCTTCAATGCCCGGTAGACTGGCAATCGCCGCCACCTGGCGGTGCTGAATGAATTGCTGCACCGCATTGACCGTCAACATCTGTTTGCTGATCACCGCATTCAGGCCAATCTTGGGCAGAATTGGCAGATAGGCGACGCGATTGACCAACGCCACCGGACGCGGCACCTGGTTTTGGTGCGCCAACAAGGTGGCGATGATGTTGTTCTCGTCGTCGCCAGTGACTGCCACAAACGCGTCCATTTGATCCAGGTCTTCGCTTTGCAGCAGCTCCAGATCTGTGCCGTCGCCATGGATCACCAGCGCGTGCGCCAGTTGCTCGGACAAACGTTCGGCGCGCGCCAGGTCGCTTTCGATGATCTTGATGTTGGCGACGCCGGCCAACTCCTGCGCCAGGAACTGAGCAATCATGCCCCCGCCCATCAGCATGATGTTGTCCATACGCGGCTTCTTGCGTTTGCCTGCCAACCCAAAAAATTCACGTGCATACTCCGGCGCACACACGGCAAAGAGCAAGTCGCCAGAGAGCAGGCGATCTGTGCCTTTTGGGATGATCGTCTCGTGATTGCGCTCGATGGCGACAATCTGCACTGGCGGATAGTTGTAGCGCTCTCCCAACTCCGTCAGCGTCGGCCCGATCAGCGGCGAATCCGCCTCCAGGATCAAACCGAGCACCTCGATCCTGCCATTTTCTAGATCAATGACGTGCGTTGCTGACGATTCCTGCAGCAAACGCAGGATCGCCATGCCCGCTTCGCGTTCGGGGTGAATGATGTGATCGGCGCCCAGGTCGGCCAGGGTGAGAGGATATTCGGGTTTGGTAAAATCCGGGTTGCGCGCCCGTGCAATTGTGACCTCGACGCCATTCGCCTTCGCCAGCCGACACACCAACAGATTGGTGTTGTCGCTATCGGTGACAGCCGCCACAACATCGGCGTTGCGCAACCCTGCCTGCAACAGCACCTGGTAACTATCGCCCGAGCCTTCGATGACCAGCGCGTCGAGCTGCTCGGCGGCGCGGCGCACCTTTGCCGGGTTGGCCTCAACAAGCGTGATGTCGTGTTGGTCGCGCGAGAGGCGCCGCCCCAACTGGAAACCGACATCACCCGCACCCACGATCAGGATTCGCATTCTCTGGCTCCGTTCGCCTGCTGCATGAACGATACACCTGACGGAGAGGCTATGACTTTTGCGCCCGCCGCGCGCGTTGCCGCAAGTCGTGGTTAAGCATCTTCTTGCGGATGCGCAGTGAAACCGGCGTCACTTCGAGCAGGTCATCATTGTCGAGAAATTGAATCGCATCGTCGAGCGTCAACTCGCGCGGGGCATTGAGCATCTCGTTGAGACCTGATGGCTTCTCGCGAAAGTTGGTGAGTTGTTTGGCTTTGCAGACGTTGACGACCAGTTCCTCGTCGCGGATATGCTGACCGACCACCTGCCCGGCATAAACAGGGTCGCCCGGCTTGACGATGAATTCCCCGCGCTGCTGCAGGTTCGTCAACGCGTAGCTGCTGACTGTGCCCGATTCCAACGCCACCAGCTTGCCATTTTCCTGGATTTCGATGTCGCCAGTGTACGGAGCATAACCGTGAAAGAGCGTGTGAAAGATGCCGGTGCCGCGCGTTGCGGTCAAGAAAGGCTGACGGAAGCCAAGCAAGCCGCGTGTCGGCGCCAGATATGTGCCATAGACCGTGCCATCCTCGCCGTAGTGGATGTTCTGCATGAGGGCGCGACGGCGCCCCAGCATCTCCTGCACCGCGCCGAGATATTCCTGCGCCACTTCAACAAAAACCTCTTCGATGGGTTCCAGTACGCCCTCGTCGCTTTCCTTGAAGATCACTTCGGGGCGGCTGACCGAAAATTCGTAGCCCTCGCGACGCATCGTCTCAATTAAGATCGCCAGATGCAGCTCGCCGCGGCCGGAAACGATGAACTCGTTGGCGCGCTCAGTCTCCTGTACGCGCAGCGCCACGTTGCGTTCCAATTCGTTAAACAGACGGGCGCGCACCTGTCGGCTGGTCAGATATTGCCCTTCACGTCCAGCAAATGGGCTGTCGTTGACGGCAAAGGTCATGCGCACCGTTGGCTCCTCGACCGTGATCGGCGGCAGCGGGCGCGGGTCGGCCGGGTCGGCCAGGGTGTCGCCGATGCCCACGCGCTCGATGCCGGCCACCGCCACAATGTTGCCGGCATCCACCATGTCCACCGCCATACGCTGCAGGTTGCGGAAAAGGTAAACCTGCGTCACCTTAGCAGTCTCCAGATTCCCTTCCGGGTCGATGCGCACGATCTGCTGTCCGGTGCGGATCGACCCACTCTGCAAGCGTCCGACTGCGATCTTACCGACATAACTGCTGTATTCGATGGTCGCCACCAGCAATTGCGTTGGTCCGTCAGGATCGACCTGTGGCGGCGGCAAGTAGGCCAGGATCGTGTCGAAGAGCGGCTCCAGGTTAGGCGCCAGTTCATCGGGGCGATAGCCGGCGCGCTGTTCGAGCGCGCGCGTGTAGACAACCGGAAACTCGGCCTGTTCGTCGCTGGCGCCCAGATCCACAAACAGGTCGAAGGTGGCGTTGACAACGTAATCCGGGCGCGCGGCTGGTCGGTCGATCTTGTTGACGACGACAATGGCGGGCAGTCCCCGTTCAAGCGCCTGACGCAGCACGAAACGCGTCTGCGGCATCGGCCCCTCCACGGCGTCCACCAGGAGCAGCACGCCATCGACCATGTGCATGATACGCTCAACCTCGCCGCCAAAGTCGGCGTGGCCGGGCGTATCTACAATGTTGATCGTCACGCCGCGATATTCGACGCTGGTGTTCTTCGCCAAAATCGTAATACCGCGCTCGCGCTCCAGATCGTTAGAATCCATGACGCGTTCTTGCACGGCCTGATTGTCACGGAAGACCTTAGTCTGGCGCAACATCCCGTCGACAAGGGTGGTCTTGCCATGATCGACGTGCGCGATGATGGCAATGTTGCGAATGTCGTTGCGGGCAACCGTAGCGCCCGTAGTCGGCGTCGCCTGAATTTGCGTACTGATCATAATTCTCCACATCGGCGGCCGCCACACCGCCTGTTTCTGGCGCAAAAAAGCCCGGCGTGCGCAGCCGAGCTATCAATCCATGCCTACTTTCACGGTCTGCTATTGTAAGCCGCCCCGCTGCGCGTGGCAACTTCGCGCAGGCGTTGGGTTACGATACAATGGCGCACGAAGTTTGCGAATCTTGACCGGTGAGCGGATGGCGCCGATCGTACTCTATCATTGTTGCTGCGCCCTGCATGGCCTGATTTGTCAGTAAGGAGAAAGAGCGTTTCATGGGGCAGCAATGGCCTTTCATCTTGCTGGTCGACAGTGAGCCGGCGGTTTACGTGGCATGCGCCGCCGCCATTCACGATAGTTTCCCCGATGCTATCGTGCATCTGGCGCAAGAGGAGAACATGCCACACCTCGGCCTGACGCCAGATTTCATCGTCACTGACCACAAAGCAGGGGTTGATCCTTGCGATCGCATTCGTGAACTCCGTAACCGCTTCCCAGCTGCGACAATTTTGGTGTTGATCCCTGCCGATCGCGACGACCTGATAGCATCAGTGCTGGCCGCCGACGCCGCCGACTATTTGATGAAGACGCCCCATTTCCCGCTGCGGCTGCCTCTGCTCATCGACGCCCATTGGCAGCGCCGCCTCGAACGGGAACAACTGACCGCCAGCCAGCAGCATTATCGCCGCATCTTTGACAAGGCCCCCATCGGCCTCTTTCGTTGCTCTCTGGGGGGAGAGTTGTTGGCTGTCAATGCCATGTTTGCCACTATCTTGTGCGCCAAAACACCTGATGAGTTGGTGGGCAAGCCTATCAGCGCCTTCTTTGACGCCGCTGCACAGTTGTGGCAAACCGCCAGACAACCAGACGGCTCACTCGTCACCGGCGACCTCCCGATGCGCCGTTGTGACGGCGCCCTGATTTGGGTGCGACTGCGCGCTGATGTTGTGCACGATCCTGTCACCAACAGCAGTTTCTACGAAGGCTTTCTGGAAGAGATCAGTCAGCAGCGCGTCACCGAGGCGGCGTTGCGCGCCTCCGAAGAAAAACTACGGCTGATCTTCGAGTATGCCTTCGATGGCATCAGCATTTATGAAGAACTGCCGGAGACCGGCTCGCGACGGCTGTTGGAATGTAACGACCGTTATACCGAGATCAGCGGCTTCAGCCGTGAAGAACTGATGAAGATCGGCAACACCAGCACCGTCCAGGAAAAAATCGGTCGCGTCTTTACCCGCGCCGAAAACCTCCTGATCCGGCAAAACAAGACGCCTTATCGCGGTTTCTTTTCCTGGAAGCGCCCCGATGGCAAGCCTAATGTGGTTGAATACTCAGCCGCCCCGATCGACGTGGGAGGCCGCCCGCTCACCATTGGCATCGACCGCGACATCACCGAGTACGTGCAGATACAGGAGACGGCGTTACGGCGCGCAGCACATCTGGAGGCGATCAATGCCGTGATCGCTGCTGGCGCGTCTGCCATTACGATCCCTGCCTTGTTGGAGCAGACAACACGGCAACTTGTCGCCGCTCTGCAGGCTGAAGGCGCCGCCATGTGCGTAGACGACGCCACCGCTATTGTTGGCCTTAGCTCCGAAGCAGCATCTGCCTTGATCCAGATGATCCGGGAAGATCACGCGCTTACCCCTCGCTTGATTGCCGCCAGCCCATCGCGCCAGATCTTATCAGCGCCGATCGTCCACGAAGAGCGCCGACTTGGGGGGTTTGCTGTCAGCGCCCAGGAAAACACAATCTGGCCGGAAGATGTGCTGGCGCTGGCCGATAGCGTTGGCCGCACCGTCGGCGCCACGCTAGCGCGGTTGCAATTGCTCAGCGCCGAACGCGAACGACAGCAGCGGAGCGAAGAGCATGGACGCCTGGCCGCTGTCGGCCAGTTGGCGGCAGGCATCGCGCACGACTTCAATAACATCCTGGCTGTGGTGCTCTTGCTGGCGCAGCTGACGCTGCAAGAGAAGACGCTCTCCGACAAAGGACGGTCGCGCATCCAGACTATCATCGAACAAGCGCAGCACGCCGCCGAGCTGGTGCGGCAGATTCTGGATTTCAGCCGCCAGTCGGTGCTGACGCGCACCCAGGGCAACCTGGCGACTTTTTTCGATGAGACGGCCGCACTGCTACGCCGCACCTTGCCGGAGAACATCCAGATTGTCGCCACACACACGGACGCCGATTTCGCCATCGAAGCCGACTTTCTGCGCCTCAAACAGGTGCTGCTTAACCTGGCGGTCAATGCTCAGGATGCCATGCCGGCGGGTGGTGTGTTGGCGCTACACCTGGCGCGCGTCCATTATGCATCGCCAGAGGAATTGCCGCACGCCGATCTCCAGCCGGGCGACTGGTTCAAGCTCACCGTGACCGACACCGGCGTCGGCATCCCGCCGCACGTGCTGCCGCGCATCTTCGAGCCATTCTTTACCACCAAAGAAGTCGGCAAAGGCACGGGATTGGGTCTGGCGCAGGTGTACGGCATCATCAAACAACACGCCGGCGAGGTCACGGTGGAGAGCCGTGAACTGGAGGGGACGCGCTTCACGATCTATCTGCCCGCGCCCAAAGCGCAGCCGGTCACGCTGTTCACACCGGATGCTCCTGCGCTGCGCACCGAGTGGACACTCCTTTATGTCGAGGACGACGCCATATTGAGCACAACAGTGCGCGATGTACTGGAGTCACAGGGCTACCGGGTGTTGGTCGCCGCCAGCGGTGAAGAAGCGCTGGCACAGTATGGAGATGCGCTGGCAGAAGTTGATCTGGTGATCACCGACATGTCGCTGCACGGCATGAGCGGGCTGGAGCTACACCGCGCCCTGCATCAGCGCCAACCGCGCATCCGCACCTTGATCGTCAGCGGCTACCCCGCCCAGTCCGAACAGAGCGAGTGGCAAGCGGCCGGCATCGTTGGCTGGCTGCAGAAGCCGGTCAGCCTGACCAGCCTGCTGACAGAAATTCAACAGGCGCTGGCAGCGGCATAAATGACCTTCCCGGAAGCTTTGAGCTTCCAGGAAGGTGAGAGAAGGTGAGAAAAGCGGAAACGGGGACTTCTTACCGGCTACGCTCGCGTCGCCACAAAGTCGCCCAATACCTGACGCAGCGTCGGCTCGCCGACTTCTTGCAACTCATAGCGCACACGCAGCGCCGGCTTGTCGATGGTGATTAGGCGGCGCAGGTCGATGGGCGTGGCGATCAACACCACATCGGCGGGCGTGCGGCGGATCGTTTCCTCCAGGTCGTTGACCTGCTGGTCGCTGTAACCCATCGCCGGTAGAATTGGACCGGTCTCCGGGTACTTGACAAAGGTTTCAGCGATCGTGCCGACAGCATAGGGCTTAGGGTCGATCACCTCGGCAGCGCCAAAACGTCGCGCCGCCACCCACCCGGCGCCGTACTTCATCTCGCCATGCGTCAGCGTGGGGCCATCCTCAATCACAAGCACGCGTTTGCCGCGAATCAAGGCGCTCTCCTCCACAAAGATTGGGCTGGCGGCATCGATGACAATGGCGTCTGGATTGATCTCCAACGCCAGTTCACGCGCCCGCTCAACCTGCTCAAAGGAAGCTGTCTCCACCTTGTTGATAATAAAGACATCGGCCTTGCGTAGATTCACCTCGCTGGGGAAGTAGCGCAATCCATGATCGGCGCGATGGGGATCGAGCACCACCATCCACAGGTCAGGCTTGAAAAAAGGCAAATCGTTGTTGCCGCCATCCCAGATCACGACATCGGCTTCGGCTTCCGCCTGACGCAAAATGCGTTCGTAATCGACGCCGGCATAAATGACGCCGCCGTTCACGATGTGCGGCTCATACTCCTCGCGCTCCTCGATGGTGACATGGTGCTTGACCAGATCGTCCAGGGTGGCGAAACGCTGTACGGCCTGCGCCACCAGGTTGCCATAAGGCATGGGATGCCGCACGGAGACGACGCGCTGCCCCAACTCGCGCAGCACGCGCACCACGGCGCGGCTGGTCTGGCTCTTGCCTGCGCCAGTGCGCGACGCACAGATCGCCACCACCGGCTTGGTGGAAGGGAGCATCGTCTGCGCCGGGCCGAGCAGCATGAAGTTGGCGCCCGCCGCCATTACGCGCGCACTGACGTGCATCACGTGGTCGTAGGTCACATCGCTGTAGCTGAAAACGGCGTCGTCGATGCGCTCATCGCCGATCAGCCGCTCCAGTTCACTTTCCCCCAGGATCGGGATGCCGGCGGGATAGCGTGCGCCTGCCAGTTCCGCCGGATAACGCCGATTCTCGATGTAGGGGATCTGGGTGGCGGTGAAGGCGACTACCTCGTAGTCGGGGTTGTCGCGAAAGTAGACGTTGAAGTTGTGGAAGTCGCGCCCGGCGGCTCCCATGATGAGTACGCGCTGCGCCATTGCAGAGAGTCCTTTCTAAATACAGCGGTCGATAGCAAATTTGCCCGCCACACAGCGCGGCGGCAAGCCTTCCCAGTCTACCCGCGTTGTCAAGCTGGTTACACTGCCTGCCGGTAGGGTCTATGCGCTGGTCAGATGACCAGGGAAGTGCAGCCGGCGCGAGGGACTCGGTTTCGTGTCGATTGCCCCACAGCGATACGGGTCGAAATTGTCGAAAACCGCAACTCGCCCGCCGGTATGCGTACACCGTCAGGATTAGCGGCCAACCAAATTAGCGATGTCAGCGGCAATATCGCCTTTGGGCGCGTCGTGGGGAAAAATCTCGCGCAGATTGTTCTCTTTATCGATGATGTAGACAAAGGCAGTGTGGTCGATGAGATAGTCAGCGGCGCTCTGTGACGCTTCAAGGACGCGTTTCTCGGCGTAGACGCCGTAATCCTTTTTAACCCGCGTCAACTCGTCCTCCTGCAAATAGAGACCGTAAAAGTCCTTGTTGAAGGCGCCAACATAGGATGCAAGCCGGTCTGGGGTATCGCGCGCAGGATCGAACGAAACGAAAATAAAGGCTGTCTCCGCATGTTCGGCTTCGGTCAGACTTTCAGCAACGCCCTTCATATTGGCAAGGGTCAATGGACAAATATCCGGGCAGAAAGTATAGCCAAAAAATACGACCTTCACCCGATTCTGCAATCCACTCAACGTAAAGGGTGTATTATCCAGGTTGACGCCGCTAATCTCCGGGGCGGGAATCACCGGGTCATAGGGAGTGCCGCGAAAATCATTGGTCTGGCTGCATCCGCTCAGGGACAGCGCCAACATCAACAATGCTGCCACCAACAAGCCTGACGCCTGGTGACGCCGGCAATGGTTACACAAAGTCACTCGGTTCATATTAACCTTCACTTTCACTCGTCTCAGTTGGAGGCAGCGACGCCGCCAGAACCCCAAATAATTGCTTCGTGTTTGTAAACATCGGTCACGCCTATAACTGGCAGGTAAAATGAAGAATATGTGTATTGTTGCGCCGAAGCAACTCTAGGATCGCGCCAGAATGTAAGAACGAATTGAGATCATCACATACAATTTGCGTAATGCGAGCCATTTGACAAAAGTATAAACAAAACACATCATTAAGTAGTGATATGACAATATAGTGGAGTTAGTTTGTGCTACTAAGTTCTAAAAAACTCGAACTCGAACTAAAAGCGAAGTTGTTTCGTGGACTTGCTGATACGTCCCGGCTGTCGATCTTGGAGACTCTACGAACTCAGCCATTGAATGTCAGCGAGATTGTACATGCAACTGGACTCCGCCAATCCAACATCTCCAACCATCTTGGATGCCTGCGCGATTGTGGTTTGGTAACGAGTGAACAACGCGGTCGGCATATTTATTATCGCCTCACCGACGATCGAATTGATGACTTGCTGCACATGACAGAAGAAATCCTTTCCGATGTCGCCAACGGCGTCTACCAATGCACACGCTACGAAAGTCCAACAGAGCCATACCAGTGATCCTGTTGCTTGTCGCGTGTCGGCCTTGTCCAAAACCAAAGTAAAACTAAACGAATGACAAACCCGCCTCTCGAAAACTTGCTATTCAAAGTCCCACAGATGGATTGCGCCGCCGAAGAACAGCTCGTCCGCATGCACTTATCCAGCATCGCCGATGTTAAGCGCCTCGCTTTCGATTTGTCACAGCGTACTGTGGTCGTCACCCATACCGGCAGCAACGCCGTGATCGAACGCATGATGCACGAGTTAAACCTAGGTGCGTCTTTGGTCGGACACAGCCAGATCGATAAAATGGAGCCGAGCATTGACGACGATCGTCAACGCAAGTCCCTGATCATCGTCCTGCTAATCAACGCAACGCTGTTTGCCGTGGAACTGGCGACTGGTATTGTCGCTAACTCGATGGGTTTGGTTGCCGATAGCCTGGACATGCTGGCCGACACCCTTGTGTACGGCATGAGTCTGTTTGCCGTTGGCAAGGCACTACAGCACAAGAAACGGGTTGCCCAGATTAGCGGCTATTTCCAGCTTGGCCTGGCTCTGTTTGGCCTCGTTGAGGTCGTGCGGCGCTTCTTGGGTGCAGGCGACGAACCCAACTTCGCTCTCATGATCGGTATCTCCCTCTTGGCCTTGACCGGTAATGTTGCATCACTGCTCGTGCTGCAGCGCGCCGCCAATCATGAGGTGCACATGAAGGCCAGCTGGATCTTCACAACAAACGATGTGCTAGTCAATATTGGTGTAATTTTGGCCGGTGTTCTCGTCTTCATGACCGGCTCCAAGATACCCGACCTGTTGGTGGGTGCCGTGGTGTTCTGCCTGGTGGCCTACGGTGCTTTCCGCATCCTAAAGCTGTCTAGATAACACTCTGTCTTGGAAAACCGACTGGCAATTTGCCTTGCAGATGTCCAGGGATAGCACCACGTCGCGCCAATTGTTTCGCCAACTGCACAATCCGGTAAGCGCAGCCAAAAGCTACTGGCTGGTCGTCGACGATCACCACGATTCCAGCGGTTGGTGACTCTTATTTTCGTATGCGCCCGTATCTTCTCAATCCTCATCTTTTTGTTACCAACATCAGCAACCCGATCAAAAGGGGTTGATGCACCAAATAGATTGTAAGTGAATGCCTGCCCAGAAGACCTAGCCAGGGTGTAGCGCGCGCGGGATGTCCGATAAGAGAAAACCGCCGCTTCCCATCAGGATAAAGCAGATTCCCGAGAAAGACACCTAGCAATACGACCCCAAACCATGGAATCAGCGGGAAGTAGTCAACATATACGTGGTTTGCTGGCTGAAGACCCAGCCATATCCACCATGAACCGGCAACCGTAACCGTCTGCAACCAGCGCCATATCAGCGCCAAGCCAATCCATGCCATCAGATTGAGCCACTTCAATCGCAAAAACGGCCACGCCAGGATGGTCGCCACGCCGATGAAATGTAGTATGCCAAATATCACGGCGAGGTTCGGGCCAAAGACGACTCCTGTAACCACTGTGACGAGCATTCCCCAGGCAAAGATGCGCAGCCCACGGGCAGCCATTTGCTTGAAAATCTCGCGCTCCGGTGTTCCCTTGCGACGATGCTGTGCGGTGGAAAGCACCAGCGACACACCAACCAGAGCAATGAATAACCCGGCAGTAGCGCGCTGAAAATAGAACCAGAAGGGATTGGTAAAGATAACGTCGGTCACACCAAAGTAATTCAGGTCAAACATCAGGTGATAGATGACCATCATCACGATGGCGACGCCGCGTAGCATGTCAATCTCGGCATAACGTGCGCCAGGATTTTGATGGGGTGATACGACGACTGCCCCTGTGATTCTATCGACCGGTGTGCCCATAGAGTGCGCTACGGCTGATCTTCAACCGGTACATTTAATGTTATTTCGCCTGCCCTCTCAAAGAGCAACGTTGCTGTGATTTCGTCGCCTGGAGCAAGCGGCTCGGCAACACCTATTAGCATAATATGTTTGCTACCGGGCAATAGCACAACGATGCTGCGCGGCGCAACCACATAGCCTTCGGGTCGCGGCTCCATGCGCACTACGCCGTTCTCTGTGATCGATTCATGCGTCTCAGCCATACCGGATGGGCTGCGCACAGAGAGCAGCCGATCTGCCTGGTCGGTCGGATTGACGATCGTCAGATAGATGGCGCTATTGCCGTTGGGGACGACCGATGGCCTCGCCCAGGCGCCTTCAATGCGCAGACTGTCGCCTGTCAGCGCCGGCGCGGTTGGTGTTGCTGCCGGGGCCGCACATGCCGCCAGCCCGCTCAGTATGCTAATTGTTACAATGACAAGGAGGATTCGTTGCATGATGTGATTCCCATTTCTTGATCTGTCGCCCATAATCGTTGCCACCTATTTTCGATATACCAGCAGACGCAGTGCGTTGAGTACGACGACAATGGTGCTGCCCTCATGCAACACGACCGCGCCGCTCAACTGCACGACGCCTGACACCGACGTGAGAATAAGCAGCGCAATAACGCCTAGGGAAATCGCCAGATTTTGACGAATGATGGCGCGGCTGGCGCGGCTGAGGCCGATGGCAAAGGGCAACTTATGCAGGTCGTCGGCCATCAACGCAACATCGGCGGTCTCCAATGCCACCGCCGTGCCCGCCCCGCCCATCGCAATGCCCACAGTGGCCGTTGCCAGCGCCGGCGCATCGTTGACGCCGTCGCCGACCATCGCTATCGGGCCGTATTCCTGTTGCATCGCCTTGATCGCATCTAGTTTCTGTTCGGGCAACAGACCGGCGCGCACATCGGTGACGCCAACCTCGGCGCCAATCCGCTGCGCTACAGACTCATTATCACCAGTGAGCATAACGAGCTTCTTGACGCCTAATGCAAGCAGACGATTCATGGTCACGCGAACATTCGGACGCGCCATGTCCGCCAGCCCTAGCACGCCCAGGAAACGACCATTTTGGCTAACCGCCATCGTCGTCTTTCCGGCAGCTTCCATACGCTCAACAATATCGATAAGCGATGCAGGGATTGGATGGCCGGCGGTTTCACGAAATAGCTGCAAAGAACCGATGAGCACAGGTTGCCCTTCCACAATACTCTTTACCCCGCGACCGCTAATGTTCTCCAACCCATCGGAGGGCGGAAGCGCCAGTTGTTGTTCCCACGCCGCCTGCACCACGGCCACGGCCAATGGATGGCTGGACTGCTGCTCGACGGCAGCAGCAGTGCGCAGCAACTCGTCAGGTGACGCACCGTTGACCGTGATGATGTCGGTAATTGCAAACTTGCCCTCGGTTAGTGTGCCAGTCTTGTCGAAGGCAACGACGTTGAGTGCGCCCAGATTTTCCAGATGCACGCCGCCTTTGATCAGCACGCCATTGCGCGCGCCCTGTGCAATGCCCGCCAGCACTGCCGCCGGCGTGCCAATCGCCAGCGCACAGGGTGAGGCAGCTACCAACAGCAACATGCCGCGGTAGAAGCTCTCTGTCAGAGTCATCCATCCAAGCAGCGGGGGCACCGCGATCACGAGACCGACAAAGATCAACACGGCAGGCACAAACCAGGCGGTAAATCGTTGCGTGAACTGTTGTGTCGGGCTTTGCTGTTCCTGTGCTTCGGCGACCAGGCGCATGATGCGGCTGAGCGTATTGTCCTGCGCCACCTGGGTCACGCGGATGTCGAGGGCGTTCTCTATATTGATAGACCCAGCAAAGACCGCATCGCCCGCACCTTTGGCAACCGGCATGCTTTCGCCGGTGATCGCAGCTTGGTCGATGGCGCTTGTTCCGCGTACGATCTCACCGTCCACCGGGATGCGGTCACCGGGCCGCACCACCACAACTTCATCAATCGCTAGCGTCTCTACCGGTTGCTCGATGATCTGGTCGCCACGCTTGACATACGCCTGCTTGGGCATCAAGGCGCCCAGTTCACCGATGGCATTGCGCGCCCGATCCAGGGCGTAGTGTTCGCCGGCGTGACCAAGACCAAACAAAAAGAGCAGAAAAGCGCCTTCCGCCCACTCGCCCAAGATTGCGGCGCCCGCCGCGGCCGCCAACATGAGCACATCCGTGTCGAATTGACCCTTGAACAGACCGGGGATGGCATGGGTGGCAATGTCGTAGCCGCCAGCGAGATAGGCCAACACATAAAAGAACCATGCTACCTGCGCCGGCATGGCAAAGAATGTCTCACCGCCCCAGCCGACCAGCAAAAACAGACCGGCCATCGTCACCAACAAAAGCGGCCAACGCTCCTGCGCCCAGTGCGGAAGAAACGCCGGTGCGCTACCGTGATCATGGTTGCCGTGTGGTTCAGCCTCGCCCGCCAGCGGCGCCGGTTGTTCTGGACGCGGTTCCAGCGGTTGATACCCGCGCGAACGTAGCATTTGGTCAATGTAAGTGCGCGTCAACTGCGTCGTGTCATACGCAACGAACGCCACCCCGGCGGCATAGTTGACGTTGGCATGTAGCATACCAGGGAGCACCGCCAACTGACGCGTCAGTACATCGGCGGCGTCAGCAGCATTCATCCCCCGGATAGGAATCTGTTCGTGCCGATACTGCGAAGTCACTTCGGCGCCCGCCATCTGTGCCAGCCGTTCGATGTGCGGCAATGGCAGTAGGTTTGGGTCGTAGTGAATACATAATTCAGCGTGACCATTTGTGCGGTCGATGTGGGCATAGTCGACGCCCCAGTGCGCCTGTAATCGCTCCGTCAAAAAGTGCACACAGGCGTCGCCGTGGTCGATTTCGGGCAACACCAAGCCAAGTTCGAGTTTGAGTTTTTTCATCGAAGCTACCGTAACCCAGCTAACGCATAAACAAATGTTGATGTATTAGACAAAAAAGAGAGAAGCTACTCATGGCTGACATGATCGACGCCTTGATGGTAGAGTTGGTGGATATGTTCGTCAGTCAACGTATAGAAAACGTGCTTGCCCTCTTTGCGTGCCGTGACGATGCGCAATGTACGCAGAATGCCCAGATGGTGCGACACGGCCGGCTGGCTCATGCCTAACACAAGACACAAGTCACCGACGCAGAGTTCGGTGTGCGCCAACAACCCGACAATGCGCACCCGCGCCGGATCCGAAAGCGCCTTGAACAACTCAGCGGCATGCGTAGCCGTGATGCCATCAAGCAAATGGCTGCTGGCTGCCTGAGCAAGCGTCGAGTCGCTGTGGTTGTCGCTGCAAATCGTTTGGCGTGGTCGCATATCCGCCTCAATAAATAAACAATCGTTTATGCGTTGATGATAATAGTAGCGCTGGAGATTGTCAAGTTCGCCTCAAAGCAGGGGTGTACTTCACAGTTGGGGCACTTCACAGTTGAGGCAAAAAAGACTACAACGGATTGAGACAGGAAGCGGATAAAGCAGTCACACTGCGGCAACATCATAAATCGGTTGCACAGAGGAAATCGAACCATGGCGCGCACAACCATCGACATTGGCTTGCTCTTTACCACGCGCATCGTGCGTCTCTTTGCCTACGGCTTCTTGTCGGTGGTATTGGTGCTCTATCTCGCGGAGATCGGCTTGCCCTCCGGCCAGATTGGGCTGCTGCTGAGCTTGACGCTGCTGGGGGACGCCGCCATCTCGTTGTGGCTGACGACCTCGGCGGATCGGCTGGGGCGAAGGCGCATGTTGCTGCTGGGCGCGGCGTTGATGGCCGGCGCTGGCGTGGCCTTTGTCATCACGCGCAATCCGCTGCTGCTGCTCGTCGCCGCCATCGTCGGCGTGATCAGTCCCAGCGGCAACGAGATCGGGCCATTTCTTTCCATCGAGCAGGCCTCGCTCACCCAACTGGTGACGGATCGCCAGCGCACGCGCGTCTTTGCCTGGTACAACCTGGCGGGGAGCTTTGCCACGGCGCTGGGTGCGCTCTGCGCCGGTTTGCTGGCGCAGTGGCTGCAGAACCGCGGCTGGCTGGCGGTGGACGCCTATCGCACGGTGATCGTGCTCTACGCTGGGATCGGCGGCGTGCTGCTTGTGCTCTTTCTGCTGCTTTCCTCCGCCATCGAAGTGCGGCCGTTAGCGGCCGCGTCAACCGGGACGCGTGTGTTGGGGCTGCACAAGTCGCGCGGCGTGGTGTTCCAGTTGAGTGCGCTCTTTGCGCTCGACGCCTTTGCCGGCGGCTTTATCGTGCAGAGCATCATGGCCTACTGGTTTCACGTCCACTTTGGCGCCGACGTCGAATTGATCGGCGCCATTTTCTTTGGCGCCAATCTGCTGGCGGGCATCTCGGCGCTGCTGGCCGTGCGCATCGCCGCGCGCTTTGGGCTGATCAACACGATGGTCTTCACACACATCCCGTCGAACATCCTGCTGATGCTGGTGCCCTTCATGCCGACGCTGCCGCTGGCGATCGCGGTGCTGCTGCTGCGTTTCTCGATATCGCAAATGGACGTGCCGACGCGCCAGTCCTACACGATGGCGGTCGTGGCGCCAGATGAACGCTCGGCGGCTTCGGGCGTGACCAGCATTGCGCGCTCGCTGGGTGCGGCCGCATCGCCGGCGCTGAGCGGGCTGCTGCTGGCGAGCACGCTCACCTTCAGCGCACCCTTCATCATTTCAGGTGGGCTGAAGATCGTCTATGATTTGCTGCTCTACCGGAAGTTTCGCAGTGTGAAGCCGCCTGAGGAAAAACTGGCGTAGCCAGCCGAGGGATGCACTTCAAGTTGGGGGCGCCCATTACGTCCCCGGCACGCTGCGACAGATGGTGGCCTGACCAGGAAATTTGCGCAGCGTGCCGGGGACGTTTTCTGCCCCAAGCGTGCAGTACATCCCAGCCGCGGCATACGGTAACTGTTCAGGCTGCGCCCAGACGAGACTCGAAATAGAACGCGGATGACGCGGATGGGGCGGATTTTCGCAGATTGGATCAGCGCAAATCCGCCCCATCCGCGTTCTATTCCAACCGGCTGAACGGTTACGGCATACGTTTCAACTTCCAGACCCACACATGCGTGTCCAGCACGATCACCGCAGCACTGCCCAATCTTCGGTGGCTACCGGATCGGTAGGCGCATCATACTTGACTACTGTATCTTTCAACGCAAAAGCCTGTACATCAGACGACTCCATGCACCGGGACAAGATGATGATCTCGACCAGTTCGCCGGGGGGAAATGGCAGTTGCTTCAGGCGCAGTTCACCATCCTGGGGAACAACAGTTTCTGTTCGATATGCTTGCGTGTGGCGCCTCACGTTTCGCAACGACCTTCACACAGATGATCCTACGCCAGTATACCATAATACCGTTTCGACATCCTCGAACCGCACGACCCCAGCCGTGAGGACAACGCCATCAAAGCCGTCGGGCTGGCGGAGTTTGCCGAACAGCGCTGGGCGCGCTTCGGCCGCATTCAATTGATCCGCAAACAGAAGGGGCCGGACGGCAAGGAGCACTTCTACCGGCTGGATGTGGGCAAGGAAGCGGTGCGCAAACAGGTGCTGAAGGTTGCCAGCAACGATCAACTGGACAGCATCTTCAACGCGGCGGTTACGCTGTCATGATCCGCGGTGTTGGTGAGAAGCGCGTACATGGCGCGTATAACACTGCTGTCGCCAGTGTAGGCGGGCGCGGCGCGGTTGTATGTCCATCGCCCTAGGTACAACGGATGAAAAAAGGGACTGTACACGAAAATTATCGCGAAGGAGTTCGTTTAGTTTCAGGCGCTACTGACGCGCACCAACTGACCAGGGGCGGCCTTTGCGAGCGCAGATTCAATTGCTGGAATCAGGGACTTTACATCGGCGTACCGATTTGTCTTAGCGATCACCAGAACGATCGCAAGATCGATGGCTGTCCAATTCTGCTCGTACTCAATGCCGCGATCCATCGTGATGAATGCATCAAACTCCGCGGCAGCTAGACTGAGCAAAGCGCCATTCTTTTCACCCTTCCAGCCTCGCCCAGCCACGGTCATTACGTGGAATTGTGGGCCGAAGTCATGACGCAGACGATGATCCAGTTGTTCATCAAGCAGCACGCGCATGAGCCACCCTCGATGAAGCAGTCTGAAACGCAAATTCGAGAAATGCCTCAGCTTGCTGGCGGCTGACGGAAGGAAATCCTGTCAGGAAATCCTCCAGCGTATCACCGGCCTTCAGGTGATCGAGCAGGCTTGCTACAGGTACGCGCGTGCCAGCAAAAACAAGCGCACCGTGTAAAACATCTTGGTTCTGCGAGACAATTTCTGTGATATTCATGCTGTTCACCACTCCCGGCAACCAAACAGACGTCTTTGAGTAAGCAAATTATACCGCATTGTGGCCTGTTGGCTGCAGCCAGCGCCGGGCCGGGTGTACTTCCCGCTTGGGGTAGAAAACGTCCCCGGCACGCTGCTGCAGATGACGGCATGACCAGGAACCTTGTGCAGCGTGCCGGGGACGTTGCGAGCGATCGAGCGTCAATTATCAATGTTGAGTCGGCACGCCCACGTGCCAGCCGTTCGCACGTGGGCGTGCGAACTAAACCAGAAGCCGAGTTTCTTGGAGAAACTCGGCTTCTCTCTCGCACATCACGTTAGCAGCCGGCCGGTGCGCGCAGCTCAGGATGCTGGCGCAGCATCGTTTCGATCTCGACCGTGGCTTGCTGGACGAAGGTGCGCACGGTCGCGACCGCGGCGTCGCGGTCTTCGGTCGCCCGCTTGGCCGCCGTCTGCGCGCTGCGCTGCGCCGTCATCACCGCCGCCAACGCCTGGAGTGTGGCCTGTGTCTCGGTTACGCGGGCGGGGCCAAAGGTCGCCGCCGTCAACACGCTGGCATAGGGTTCGCCCTGCGCCACCGCCAGCATTGCCGTCGCCGATTGCACAAAATCGGCCAGGTTGGTCGGCGGCGCCTCATCCAATCCCAGCGCCATCTTGCCCGGCGCGCTGCGCACCACCGTGCGCGCCACACGCCGGAACGCACCATAGGCCGTCCGCGCCGCGCGCTGTGCTTCGGCCTGACGTTCGGTGGCCTCCAGCGCCGCCACCATCGCCAGCCGCCGCGCCGCGATGGCTTCATCCGCCGCATCGCAGCGGGACGCGCCCTCCGCCAGAAACGCCGGCGTCAGCCCATAAGCCGGCATGAGTTGGCGGAACGCGTCATCGGCGCCGGCCAACCCCGACAGCAACTCCCGCGCCCGGCGTAGCAGGGCGAGTTGTGCCTGGGATTGATGATGATGGATGGGTGCTTCCGGTTCGGGCGGTTCCGGCGCTGCCAGCGGGGCGCTGGCGGCGGCGCGCACCGGCAAAACGACCGGCCCTGCGCCATTGGTGACAAGCGGTACAGCATATTCAGTTTCGGCCAGCATCTGGAGTCTCCTTTCACTATGAAGGCCGCAAAGAGAGTTGACTCACGATGCCCGGGGAGAAAGGAGTTCACTGACCGGCGAAGGCTTCCCTGCACCACCCGCACGTGACAAAGGAACGCTTTCATCCGTAAACATCATGTCACCTATAACCATAATGAATTTCGGGGTGGCGTCATGCGGCAATCGGCGGAACCAAAAACGTCATTTGTCGTGTACCAAAACGCGCTGCGCCCATGCGTGAACGATCTAAATTTGCCTCTACAGAATCCGAATACGCGTTTGGGTGAAGTGACTGCGCCCCTGAACGATCCAATTTTGCCTTTAGACGATCTGAATTCGCATTGGGGTGACCTGAGTTTGCCGCTGGGCGATCTGAATTTGCTTCCAGGTGATCGGAACTTGTTGCTGACCGCTTTGATTTTGTATTCAGACGATCTGATTTTGCCTGTGGACGATCTGAATTTGCATTTGTGCGATCTGATTCGGCCCCTGAACGCTCCGCTTTTGCCTTTGGACGATCTGAATTCGCTTCTGGACGCTCCAAGAAGCCGCTTGAGGATTCCCTTCTTTGACGCAAAGACGCAACGGCGCAAAGAAAGCGCAGAGAACTGCCTGCACTCTTTGTTGTTTTCCCTCTGCGCATCTCTGCGTCTCTGCGCCTTGGCGTCAAAGTTGGTAATACTCATTCCGTCTCTAAGCGGCCGTTTGAGGATTCCTGCTTCGACGCAAAGACGCAACGGCGCAAAGAAAGCGCAGAGAAATGCCTACATTTCCTGTTGTTTTTCCTCTGCGTATCCCTGCGGCGCTGCGTCTTTGCGTCAGACTCCGCAAAAAATTGCAGCTACCCGACAGGATTTCCAAACTACTTGACACGCATTCTGAAATCGATTACACTGATAGACAGTCAATCGGACAATTTCATTTAAACTCACCGTGTCGGCAAGAATCGAAGACGTTGCGCGTCAGGCCGGGGTCTCCACCGCGACGGTGTCGCGGGTGCTCTCGGGAAAGCCATATGTCAGCGCGGCTGTGCGCCAGCGTGTGCTGGACGCCATTGGTGAGTTGAATTATCACCCCAGTCGCGTCGCCCGGTCGTTGCGCGTGCAGCGATCCAGCATTATCGGGCTCATTATTTCCGACATTCAGAACCCCTTTTTCACCGCCATCGTACGGGCGGTGGAAGATGTGGCGCAGCAACGTGGCTATTCAGTCATCCTCTGCAACTCCGACGAAGATGTCGAAAAAGAGTTGACCTATATTCAGTTGATGCTGGCTGAGCAAGTCTCCGGCATGATCGTTTCGCCGACGGCCAGCAACAACGAAGTCTACCGGCGGTTGGTGGAACGTCGCGTGCCGGTGGTGGCGATCGACCGTCGTGCGGATGACGTGCCAATGGACATGGTGGTGGGCGACAATGTGTCTGCTGCACATCAGTTGGTGTCACATCTAATCGAGAATGGCTATCGCAGGATCGGCGCCGTTTTGGGCATCCCCGAAGCAAGCACCGGCGCCGAACGATATCAGGGGTATCAGGAGGCGCTGCTCGAACATGGCTTGCCATTGGCGCCGGAATTGGTGCGGAGCGGCATGCCGCGCAGCCAGAACGGGTATGAACTCACCCTGGAGTTATTAGGACAGACGCTGCGGCCGGATGCAATTTTCACCGGCAATAATCTGCTCACGATTGGAGCGCTGCGGGCAATTCATGAGCTTGGGTTGCGGATACCTGACGATATTGCTGTGGCCGGTTTCGATGAACTGGATTGGATGTTTCTCGTCAAACCGGCATTGACAGTTGTGATGCAGCCGACTTACGAGATGGGACGGCAGGCGGCGGAACTGTTGCTGGCGCGGATCGATGATCCAGAACGGCCACCGCAACAGGTCGTGCTGCAGCCGACGATCAAAGTGCGCGAGTCAAGTCGTCGCGTGAGTGTAACTGTTTGAGTCTGTCGAAAGGAGGTGATCTGCGCAGAAGTGCGGTGGCGCCGCCCGATTTGTCCCCAGTTGTTCATGTGGTATTCACCTTTGAACCATTTATGGAATGTGTGAAAGGAGATTTCGTCCATGTTTCAACGCAAAATGAGCCTCTTGCTCAGCGTATTGGTGCTGCTGTCGATGGTGCTCTCGGCGTGCACCGTGACAGCGCCTGCGGCTCAACCAGCTGCCCCTGCCGCCGAAGGCGGCGAAGCAAGCTGGTGGCGCACGGCGGCGGAAGCGGCCGGTTGCAAAGACGTGACGCTGCGCGGCGTCTCGGAAAGCACCCCGCCCACGCGCTTTGCCGCCGAAGTGCTGGCGCCCGCCTTCACTGCAGAGACCGGCATCAAGGTCGAGCTGGAGCCGACTTCCTGGGACGAGATGTACAACAAGGCCATCAACGACATGCAGGCTGGCACCGGCATCTATGACTTTGTCTACATCGAACAGGACATCATCTACCAGTACCTGGCCAACAGCTATCTCACCAACTTGACGCAGTTGCTGGCCGACAACCCGGAACTGGCCTCGCCGGACTTCGATTTTGCCAAGTTCACTTCCTTCATTGACAACTTCAAGGATGCGGATGGCAATATCTACGGCGTGCCGATGGAAGCGTTCCTGAAGGTCTACCTCTACCGCCTCGATCTCTTCAATGACCCGGCGATCCAGGAAGCCTTCAAGACGCAGTACGGCTACGACCTGGCCCCGGCCACCACACACCAGCAATACCAGGACATCGCCGACTTCTTTACGCAGTACGGCGAGGACAATGGCATGGAGCTGTGGGGCACGACAGTGCAGGGCGCCACAGGTCACGCATCCTCCTTCTATGAATTCTTCGAGAGCATCGCACCGACCTTTGGCGTCTACAACTGGGGCATCAACCAGGAAAATTGGAAAGCCACGGTCGAGAATGGCGGCGAGATGAACAGCGATGCGGCCAAGGCTGCGCTGGCCTTCTGGGTCGGCCTGCTGGCCGACGCCCCGCCGGAAGCCACCGCCAGCACGTGGGACGAGGTCGCCGCTTCCTTTGCGGCCGGCCGCGCCGCCCAGGGCTGGGTCTACGGTGAGAACGCCGCCTGGATCGCCATCGATCCGGAACGCTCCAAGGTCGTGGGCAACGTCGGTGTGGCGCTGCCACCGGTCGCCGAAGGCGTGATGGCGGATGCCGAGTCCGGCGCCGGCTACATTGGTTACTACGACGGCGGCGCCTTTGGGCTGCCCGTGTCGTCGAAGAACCAACTGTGTACGCTGCTGTGGATGCAGTACATCGGTCAGGAGTCGGTGCAGGCCGACTGGGCGATTGCCGGCTCGCGCATCGTCATGGAATCGACCTACGACGACCCGAAGGTGCAGGAAGTCGACGCCAAGGTGGATGGCTATTACACGCTGATGCGGGAGAAAGGCCCGCTCTTCCGCGGCGCACCGCCCTTCCCCTTCCACGCTGCGCTGCGTGAAGTGGTGCAACCCTTCATCTGGAAGGCGCTGTCGGGCGAGTTGACTCCGGCCGAAGCACTCGATCAGGCTGCGGCCGCCGCCGACGCCGAGCTGGTGAAGC
>DMDA01000011.1:59558-73661 GCA_003451595.1 Chloroflexota bacterium
GCCTGACTCGTGACGCCTGACGTATGACGATTCAACAGGACAAACACATGCGCTCGAACCGAATGGGGTGGGGATTGCTATCGCCAACGCTGGTGATTCTGGCGGTGGTGGGCTTTTTACCGTTCATCTACGTGCTGTATGTCAGCCTCTTCGACTGGAACCCGTTCTCCAATCAATTGGGGATGCTGTGGGCAGGCGTCAACAACTACCGCCGCCTGGTCTTCGATGGCGCCTTTCTCGATTCGCTCTGGCGCACCGGCTTGTTTGCCTTTGTCAGCGTTGCGCTCGAGCTGGCGCTCGGCTTCCTGTTGGCGCAGACGCTGGTCAAGAGCTTTCCGGGACGCACCATCTTCCGCACGATCTATGTCCTGCCTCTCGTCATGGCGCCCATTGCGGTTGGCGCGACCTGGCGTCTGTTGACAATTCCCGGCTTCGGGCCAATTCCCTACTACCTTGACAAATGGTTTGGCATCGATTTCCGGCTCGGCACCTTCGCCGATCAGGCCTTCATCACCGTCATCCTGATGGATGTCTGGCATTGGACGCCCTTCGTGACGCTGACGCTGCTTGCCGGTCTGACCGCCATGCCCAAAGAACCGCTGGAGCAGGCGCAGGTCGATGGCGCCAACCGCTGGCAGGTTTTCCGCTACCTGACCATTCCCATGATGATGCCGGTGCTGCTGACCGTGCTCTTCATCCGCTTGATGGACGCACTGCGCATTGTCGATGAAGTGTACATGCTCACCAACGGCGGCCCTGGCACCGCCACGCAATTTATCGGCATCCACATCTACCGCGTCGTCGTCCCCAAGACCGATTACGGCTATGGCTCGGCGATGTCGCTACTGGTGCTCTACTTCACCATCGTCCTCTGCTGGCTGCTTTTCATTGCGCTGGCGCAGGTTGGCAAGCAGCGCGAATAGGAGGCGCCAATGAAAACGAGTTCTTTTAGCAAGGCGCTGGGTTGGATCGGTCTCTACGGGCTTTGGATCGTGATGACCATCATCACCATTGTGCCGATCTACTGGATGGTCGTCGTCTCGGCGCGCAGCCGCGTCGAGTTGTTCGACGCGCCCACGTTGCTGATCAAGTCCTTTTACGCACCAAACTACATCAAACCGCTCACTGACCCTGTTTTCCAGCGCTATCTCGTTAATTCGCTAATCGTCGCCACCAGCAACGCCTTGCTGGTGACCATTCTGGCTTTGATGGCGACCTACGCCCTCTCGCGCTGGAAGTTGCAAGGCTCGGACAACATCTTCTTCTGGACGATCACGCAGCGTATGGCGCCGCCGGCTGCTTTCGTGCTGCCCATGTTTTTGCTCTTCACACGCGTCTTCAAGATCGGCGACTGGACGATGTTCGACACGCAGATCGGGTTGATCCTGCTCTACTGCGTTTTCAACCTCCCCTTCGCCGTCTGGTTGATGAAGGGCATCATGGATGGCATCCCCGTGGAACTGGACGAAGCGGCGTTTGTGGACGGCGCCACGCGTTCGACCGTGTTGACGCGCATCATCGTGCCGCTCGTGGCGCCGGGGCTGGCGATTACTTTCATCCTGAGTTGGATTTTTGCCTGGAACGAGTATCTCTTTGCCGCCAACCTGACCAGCGTCAACGCCCGCACCATTACGACCGGCCTGGCGGCGTTCGTTTCAGTCACCGGCACCAACTGGGGCGAGATGGCTGCAGTCGCCACGATCGCTATTCTGCCGGCGCTGATCTTCCTGGTCTTTGTGCAGCGCTACATTGTCACCGGTCTGACCTTTGGCGCCGTAAAGGAGTAGTCTGATGGCGGAAGCAAAAGCAGGTTCGCAAAAAGTGGTTGCGCCCGTCCAGCACAAAGGTCGGCGCGGCTTCCTACCCATTGAAACCAACACGTTTGATCGTGTTTTTATCAGCGTCATTTTGTGGATCGGCGTGAGTTTGCTGTGGATGCGCTTTCTGGAGTGGTTGATCCCGCTCTGGGTTTCCACCGTGCTCTGCCTGATCCTGGCGATCATTATTATTCGGAAGGGATAGTTCTATGGAAGCCTTAGTCCTGGAAAAAAAGGATGTGTTGAACCTGCGCGACATCGAACTCGATGAGACGCTAGGGCCACACGACGTGCGCATTGCGCTGCGCACGGTCGGCATCTGCGGCAGCGACGTGCATTACTACACGCACGGCGCCATCGGGCAATTTGTGGTGCGCGAACCGATGGTGCTGGGGCATGAGGCGTCGGGCGTGGTGGTGGAAGTGGGCGCGGAGGTTAAGCATCTGAAGGTCGGCGACCGCGTCTGCATGGAGCCAGGCATCCCCGACCCCAACAGCAAGGCGACGCTGCTCGGCATGTACAACCTCGACCCGGCGGTGCGCTTCTGGGCGACGCCGCCTGTGCACGGCGTGTTGCGCCCGACCGTGGTGCATCCCGCCGCCTTCACCTTCAAGCTGCCCGACAATGTGAGTTTTGCCGAAGGCGCCATGGTCGAGCCGGTGGCGGTCGGCATGCACGCGGCGACCAAGGCGAAGATCAAACCGGGCGACCTGGCGATCGTGATGGGCGCTGGGCCGATCGGCATGGTGACGGCGCTGGCGGCGCTCGCCGGCGGCTGCAGCCAGGTGATCATGACCGACGTGCAACAGCCCAAACTCGACCTGGCGGCCACGCTCGGGCCGATCACGCCGGTCAATGTCGCCCAGCAGAACCTGAAAGAAGTCGTCGATGCAATGACCGACGGCTGGGGCGCCAACCTGGTCTTCGAGTGCAGCGGCAACGAAAAGGCAGCAGCCAGCGTCTTCGCCCCGCTCTGTCCCGGCGGCGCAGTCGTCTATGTCGGCATCCCGCTGCAGCCGATTGCCTACGACGTGGCCGCAGCCATGGTCAAAGAGGCGCGCGTCGAGCACGTCTTCCGCTACGCCCACGTCTATCCGCGTGCGATCGCACTGATGGCGAGCGGCAAGCTCAACGTCAAGCCGCTGATCACCGACACTTTTCGCTTCGAGGAAAGTGTGGAAGCATTCAACTTCGCCGTCCACATGCCGCCGTCGTCGGTCAAAGCGCAGATTATCGTTTCAGAGTAACGTGCGCTAAGGAAAGATGCTTCGACGCAAAGACGCGGAGACGCAGAGGAGCGCAGAAGAAGCGGGACAAACTCTCTGCAGAACTCTGCGCCGTTGCGTCTCTGCGTCAGAAATCCGTTGAGACAGGGAATAAACCATGAGCGATCCCGTTTTGGAAGCCAAACCGATTCTTGAGCGTTTCCGTCTCGATGGCCGCGTGGCGCTGGTCACCGGCGGCGGGCAGGGAATTGGCCGCGCCTTTGCCCACGCGCTGGGCGAGGCAGGCGCCGCCGTCGCTGTCGTCGATCTGCGGCTGGATGTGGCCGAGACTGTAGCGAACGAACTGGCGCAGAAGCAAATCGACGCCATCGCCGTGCAGGCGGACGTGACCAAACCTGACCAGGTGCAGGCGATGGTCGATGCGATTCTGGCGAAGTGGGGCGCGCTGACGATCGGCGTCAACAATGCCGGCATCGGCCAGTGGGCCGACGCCGAAAGCATGGCCTACAGCGATTGGCTGCGCATGATCGACGTCGATCTCAACTCCGTCTTCCTCTGCGCGCAGGCGGAGGCAAAGGTAATGCTGCCCGCCGGTTACGGCAAGATCATCAACACGGCGTCGATGTCAGGGCACATCAGCAACACACCGCAAAACCAGTCGGCGTACAACACCGCCAAAGCTGGCGTGCTGCACCTGACGCGCAGCCTTGCCGCCGAGTGGGCGAAGCGCGGCGTGCGCGTCAACAGCATCAGCCCCGGCTACACGCGCACCAAACTGGTCGACGATCTGCTCGCCACGCCCATCGGGCAGACCATGCTGCCGACGTGGATGGGCATGACGCCGATGGGGCGCATGGCGGAGGTCACCGATCTGCAAGGCGCGGTCGTCTATCTGGCGTCGGCGGCGTCCGATTACATGACGGGCCACGATATGGTGATCGACGGCGGATACTGCTGCTGGTAAACGGCGGAAGGAAACTCTCTCATGCAAGCAGTGCTCTTTCCCGCCCCCGAATCGATCAGCATCGAGCGCGTGCCCGACCCGACCTGTGCGCCCGACGAGGTGGTGGTGCAGGTGGCGCGCTGCGGCATCTGTGGGACCGATGTCCACATCTACCGCAACGAGTACATGTCGGCGTTCCCGGTCATTCCGGGTCATGAATTCGGCGGCGTGATCGTCGAAGTCGGCAAAGCGGTCACCGATTTCAAGGTGGGCGACCGCGTGGCGGTTGATCCCAACCTCTACTGCGGACACTGCGATATGTGTCGCAACGAGATGGCAAACCACTGCCTGAACTGGCAGGGCGTCGGCATCACGCGCCCCGGCGGCTTTGCCGAGTATGTGGCGGCGCCCGCGCGCGCCTGCTATCGCCTGCCGGCTGCGTTGAGCGACGCGCAGGTCGCCTTCATCGAGCCGCTGGCGTGCGTTGTTCACGCCATGAAGCGCATCCGCATCCTGCCTGCCGACCCGGTGCTGATCCTCGGCGCCGGGCCGATGGGGCTGCTGCTGGTGCAGGCGCTGCGGCGCATGGGCGCCTCCTATGTCGCCGTCGTTGAGAAACAGCCGGCGCGCCTGGAACTGGCAAAGGCGATGGGAGCATCGTTCGCTGTGCCGGTGAGCGCCGACCAGGACGCCGCGCTCAAGGCGATCGCCCCGCGCGGCTTTGGCGTGGTGATCGACGCCACAGGCGTGCCCGCCGTGATCGAAGGCGCGTTCCGCTATCTACGACCGCGCGGCACATTTCTGCAGTTTGGCGTGGCGCCCAACCACGCGCGCGTCAGCGTCAGCCCCTACGACATCTTTCGCAACGACTGGACGATCATCGGCACCTTTGCGCTCTGCTACACCTTCCTGCCCGCCATCGACTGGCTCGCCAGCGGCGCAATCGATGTCACGCCGCTTGTCAGTCATGTGGCGCCGATGCAGGAATTTGCGAATGTCTTCCAGCAGTTTGCCGCCGGGCAGACGCTCAAGGTGCACATCGAAATCGGAGGAGCAAGATGACTGTCAAGACGCTGGGACAACTCCCCAAGACCATGGCGGCAGTCGTCTGTCATGGGCCGGAGGATTACCGCCTTGAAGAACGCCGGGTGCCGACGCCAGCGGCTGGCGAGGTGCTGCTGCGCGTCGAAGCGGTGGGCATCTGCGCCAGCGACCTGAAGTGTTACATGGGTGCGCCGCTCTTCTGGGGCACGGGTGATGCACCCGGCTATTGTCAGCCGCCGGTCATCCCAGGTCACGAGTTTGTCGGGACAGTGGTGGCGCTGGGCGAGGGCGCGGGCGAGAAGTACGGGCTGGCGGTCGGCGATGTCGCCGTCTCCGAACAGATCGTGCCGTGCTGGAAGTGCCGCTTCTGTCAGCGCGGCCAATATTGGATGTGTCCCAACGGCGACGTCTACGGCTTTCGCCAGCGGGCATTTGGCGCCATGGCGGAGTATGTGTTGCTGCCGGCAGGCGCCATCAACTACCGCGTGCCCGAGCGTGTGCCCACTGCCCACGCCGCCTTCATCGAGCCGCTCGGCTGCTCGATCCACGCCGTCCAGCGCGGCGACATCCAGCTTGGCGATGTCGTCGTGATCGCTGGGGCGGGGCCGCTGGGTCTGGGCATGGTTGCCGCCGCCCGGCTCAAGGGTCCGCGACTGCTGATCGCCATCGATCTCAACGACCACCGGCTGGAGATTGCGCGCAAGTGTGGCGCTGATCTGGGGCTGAACCCGCGCCGCGTCGATGTCGTCGATGAGGTGCGCAAGCTCACCGACGGCTACGGCTGCGATGTCTACATCGAAGCCACCGGGCATCCGGCGGCGGTCAAGCAGGGGCTAGACATGATCCGCCGCCTCGGCACCTTTGTCGAGTTCAGCGTCATGCGCGAGCCGGTCACCGTAGATTGGACAATCATCGGCGATCTCAAGGAACTGACGGTCCACGGCTCCCACCTCAGCCCCTACTGCTACCCGATCGCCATCGACATGCTGGCGAAGGGGTTGCTGCCGATGGAGGACATTCTGACACACAGCCTGCCGTTAGCCGACTACGAGCATGGCATCGAGCTGGTGCACGCCGGCACGGAATCGATCAAAGTGACGCTGCGACCGTAACGTAATACGGGGAAGGCATGCCGGAGACGCCCAACACGACGCAGCGTAGCTATCAAGAAAGACAAGGCGACGATGACTGAAACAAGCAGTCAGACAATGCTGGCGGCACGGCTCCACGGGCCGCGCGACCTGCGCGTGGAGCGTGTGCCGCGCCCGGAATCGCCCGGGCCTGGCATGGCGCTGCTGCGCATCACTGCAGTCGGCGTGTGCGGCAGCGACATCCACACCTACCAGGACGCGCGCATCGGCGACACCGTCGTCGAGACGCCACTGATCCTGGGACATGAGTTCGCCGGCGTGGTCGAAGCGGTGGGGCCGGAGAGCCTCGACGGCAACTTTCAGCCGCTGCAGGTGGGCACGCGCGTGGCGGTCGATCCGGCGCAGCCGTGTGGACGCTGCGAGATGTGCGAACAGGGACATCCCAACCTCTGCCACCGCCTGCACTTCTGCGGCACCTATCCTGACGCTGGCAGCCTGAGCGAGTATATGCTCATGCCGGCGCGCTCCTGTTTCCCAATCCCGGATGCGATGGACGACGCCAGCGCTGCCCTGCTCGAACCGCTCGGCATCGCCATCCACGCCATCGATCTGGCGAAGCTGCGCGTGGCCGACAGCGTCGCCATCCTCGGCGCCGGACCGATCGGGCTGTACATCCTGCAGATGGCAAGGCTGGCAGGTGCGCAGCCGATCTACGTCGTCGATCAGTTTCCGTGGCGACTGGAGCTAGCGGCGCGCTACGGCGGCATCCCGATCAACTTCCAGGAAACCGACCCGCTGGCGACAATCCGGCAGGCGACGGGCGGACGCGGGGTCGATGTCGCCATCGAAGCGGCGTGGGCGGATCACTCGATCCAGTGGGCGGCGGAGATGGCGCGGCTGGGCGGACGGCTGGTGCTCGTCGGCATTCCAGGCCCGGACAAACTGGAGATGAAACACTCGACCGCGCGGCGCAAGGGCTTGACGATCCGCCTGTCGCGGCGCATGAAGCACGTCTACCCGCGCGGCATCAAGCTGTGGGCAAGCGGCGCCGTCGATCTCACCGGCATCGTCTCGCACCATTTCCCGCTCGCACAGACGCCGGCAGCCTATGCGCTCAACGAACGCTACGCCGACAACGTGGTGAAGATCATCATCGACGTAGGAAGATAGTCAGGATCGTCACGCCAGAGGCGGTGACCTACAAGCCAAGATCGGCAAGTCAGAATCGTCACGCCAGAGGCGGTGACCGACAAGCGCAATTAAAAGGTTTTTGCGCAGCTTGACAACGCATCGGCAATTGATTACAGTATCCTGGCAACAAAATTGCAATTCCTGCACAAAAATTCACAAAGGAAACAGAAAATCGTATGGCTGTCTTGAAGAATGATGGACGTGCATTGATTGTGGCAATGGATCACGCCCGCACGCACGGCGTGATCGAAGGGCTGGAAGACCCCGGCAAGGTGATTGACACCGTGATCGAAGCCGGCGCCGACGGCATCATGACCACCTTTGGCGTCATGAAGAAGTACCGCAACGTGATCGCGGGGCGCGTGCCGGTGACGCTGCGGCTGGACGGCGGCCCCAGCCTCTACCGCGAGGATTGGCTGGCGTACACCGAATGGGAACTGCTGCATTCCGTCGAGGACGCGCTGATGTTGGGCGCCAGCTCGGTGGTGCTGATGGCGTTCATCGGCATTCCGGTTGAGCTGAAGACACTGCAGATCGTGGCGTCAGTAGCGAGCGAATGTATGCAGGCGAACCTGCCGCTGCTGGTCGAGGCGCTGCCTTGCCCCAGCGAGCGCATCCCCGACGCCAAGGATCCGCTGGCGATGGCGTCTGCCGCCCGGCTGGCGTTTGAGCACGGCGCCGACTACATCAAGACCTACTACACCGGCACGCCGGAAGGCTTCCGCACGGTCGTGGACAACTGTCCTGTGCCTACCTTGATCGCTGGCGGCCCGCGCATGAACACTGTCGAGGAGACGCTGCAAGTCGTGGCGGGCGCGATGGCGGCGGGCGCCAGCGGCGTCGTCTTCGGGCGCAACATCTGGCAGAGCAAGAACCCGGCGGGCATGGTGCGCGCCCTGCAAAGTGTGATTCATGGGGGAAATAGCGTCGCCGACGCCATGGCGGAGTTGGGATAGACAGGTTGCCCGCTCAAGCGTGGCGGGCATCGTCTGTTTTGTATATCCAGTTCCTTATCGAGGGAGATGGCAATCTCAAAGGCATCGCCCGCAACCGCATCAAGGAGGTGAACAAGCAAAGAAAACATGATTTTGCAGGATGGTTGGCCGTGTGTGTTTTGCAGTCTACCGAAACAAGTTGATCGACCTAAACACAAACTAAAGGAGTGACACATCCATGCGCAAGATTCTGTTCCCGATTCTATCCATTATGGTCATCGCCTCGCTGGTGCTGACCGCATGTGCGCCGGCCGCAACGCCAGGTGGTGGTGAGGCGGCACAACCTGCGGCGGAAGGCGGGCCTGTCGTTGATGAAGGCCAGGCTGCAACTGTCGTCGAAGCCGGTGATCTGGTGCCGCCGGTTGTGGCGCAGCCCTGCGAAGGCGAAGCATGCTTCTGCAAGGACAAGACCGTCACCGTGATCGTCAACACTGCGGGTGAGAAAGGCCCGATCTCTGGTCCTTTCTACGAAGTGCGCGATGAGTTCCAGGCTGCCACCGGCGCCACGCTTGAGATCGTCGAAGTGCCATTCGCTGAGCACTTCCCCAAGCTGATGACCGACCTGACCACCGGCACCGGTCAGTACGACACCTCGATCGCCGGCGCATGGTGGCTGGGTGACCTGGTCGGCGGCGACTACATCCTGCCGCTGGACGACTACTACAACGACACCAGCGGCAAATTCCCCAAGTGGGACATCGAAGATGTGCAGCAAGGCCCGCGTGACCTGCTGACCTACGATGGCAAGCTCTACATGGTCGCCAACGACCACGACGGTCAGGTCATGTACTACCGCCGCGATCTCCTGGAGGACCCGCAGCATCAGGCGGCCTTCAAGGAAAAGTATGGCTACGATCTCAAGGTGCCTGACACCTGGCAGGAGTTCCGCGATGTCGCGGAGTACTTTGACGGCAAAGACCTGAATGGCGATGGCACTCCGGATGACGGCCTGACCATGCACCTCAAGGTCGGCGGTCAGGGCATGTTCCACTTCATGTCCTTTGCCGCCCCGTTTGTCATCGGCCCGGACAATCCCAAGCTCTTCTGGTTTGACCCGGAGACAATGAAGCCGCTCATGGATAGCCCCGGCCATCAGCGCGCTATGGAGACGTTGATCGACCTGGTTCAGTTTGGTCCTGAGGCGATGATGGGCTGGAGCCTGGGCGAGTCGTGGGATCACTTCCTGCGCGGACAGGCGGCGCTCACCTTCACCTGGGGCGACCTGGGCGCGCTGGCGCAACAGGAAGGCAGCGCGGTCAAGGGCAAGACCGGCGCCGCACCCATGCCCGGCACAACCGAATACTACGATGTGGTGGCTGGCGAGTGGAAGCAGGTGGATGGCGTCAACAAGGTTGGCAACACCACTGGCGGTTCGTGGGCTGGTGTGATTTCCAAGTTCTCGGATGCGCCCGACTGCACCTACTTCTTGCTGGCGCTGATGGCGACGCCGGAGAAATCCAAGGTCTACGCCTATCGCGGGTGGGACGGCGTCGATCCGGGCCGCTTCAGCCACTATCTGGAGCCGAACGGCACCAACACCATCGATGGCTATCTGGCTGCTGGCTGGGACGCCGCCGACGCGGAATCCTACACCAATGCCTACTTCGAAAACTTCGGCGCCGAACTACAGTTCCCGTACCTGCGCATCCCCGGCACCTTCGAGTACTGGACAGCGCTGGACATTCACCTGTCCGAAGCAGCGACTGCTCAAAAGACGCCGGCGGAGGCGCTCCAGGCTACCGTGGATGACTTCGAAGCCATCACTGATCGCCTGGGCCGCGATGTCCAGAAGGAAATCTATGTCAAGTCGCTGGGTCTGGGGCAGTAGCCCTTGTCTCCAGTCGATTGACATAGGCTGACATGATGAGTGAGGCGCAACTGTAGTACTGCGCCTCACTCTGTGTCCCTTGCACGGCGTTGCATTGCCCTAGAAGACAAATAAACGGAGTCAATTCATGGCCGCAACCGACTCGACAAAACCGCAGGCACGGCGCACGGATCGGACAAAATTCTGGTTTCTGGGGCCAGCGGTCGTCTGGATTCTGGTTTTCACCATTTTCCCACTCCTTTACGCACTTTACACCAGTTTTTTCAGCTTTCGCTTTGGCAAAATCAACCAATTCGTTGGCCTCGCCAATTTTGGGCGTCTCTTTACGGACTCCAACCTGCACAATGGGCTGCGCGTCACCCTGACCTTTGTCATCGTAACCGTCACCATCCAGATGCTATTAGGATTTGGGTTGGCGCTCTTGCTCAATCGCGAGATGCGCGGCAAGAACATTCTGCGCGCCATTATGATTCTTCCGCTCTTTGCGACGCCCGTCGCCATGGGCTATCTTGGCATCACCTTGTTTTATGAGATCAATGGACCTATCAACGAATTGATTCGCGCCTTTGGCGGCAGCGACATCCCCTGGCTCTCCAATCCTTTCTGGGCACAGGTTGCCATCATCCTGATCGACATCTGGCAGTGGACGCCTTTTGTCTTTCTGGTATCATTGGCGGCGCTGCAGGGTCTACCTGCCGATCTATTCGAAGCCGCCGAGGTGGACGGTGCATCTGGCTGGCAGAGTTTTCGCCGGATTACACTGCCATTGATGGCGCCGGTGCTGTGGCTTATTCTGTTGCTACGTCTCGTTGAAGCCTTTAAGGTCTTTGACATTCCCACCAGCCTTACGCTCGGCGGACCAGGCCGCGCC
The DNA here is from genome assembly GCA_003451595.1 of Chloroflexota bacterium. Classification (GTDB taxonomy): domain Bacteria; phylum Chloroflexota; class Anaerolineae; order Caldilineales; family Caldilineaceae; genus Caldilinea. The sequence goes on from DMDA01000011.1 coordinate 70,565, forward strand.
ACTGAGGTTTACAGCCTGTTTACCTACCGCACGGCACTGCGCTTTTTTGATCACGGCTACGCTGCAGCTCAGGGCTTTCTGTTGCTCATCATTGTCAGCCTGATCGTTGGGCTGCTCTTTGGGCGCATCCGCAGCATCTATCAGGAAGAGAGGAATTGAGCCATGCGTCGCAAGACCTCACCGATTCAATCGATCTTGATTGGCGGCATCATGTTTGTAGCGCTGCTGTGGGTGCTCTTCCCCTTCTACTGGGCGTTTCTGAACTCGATCAAGAAGCCTGCCGACACCTTCCGCGCCGGCGCCTGGATTCCCTTTCTACAGTTCCAGCCCACGCTCGAACACTGGATTTCGGAACTATCAATCATCGAAATTCGCCAGGCGCTGCTCAACAGCACGATTATCTCGCTCGGTGCGGCGACGCTCTCTGTGCTCTTGGGCACTTTGGCGGCTTATGCGCTGGCGCGCTTCCGCTTTGGCAAGAGCGGCAACGCCAATTTCACGACCTGGTTTATCTCACAGCGCATTTTGCCGCCGGTCGTCGTTGTCATTCCCTTTTTCCTGATTATGCGGCAGCTACAGCTGCTGGACAATGTCTTCTCGCTCGTGCTACTCAACGCCACCTTCACGCTGCCCTTCCCGGTTATCATCCTCAGCCAGATGATCCGGGAGTTGCCGCCTGAGCTGGAAGAAGCCGCCTACGTGGATGGCGCTTCTGTCTTCCAGGGCTTCACGCGCGTCGTGCTGCCGCTCATTCTGCCGGGACTAGTGGCGACCTGGATCATCTGCATGGCGTTTAGCTGGAACGAGTTTCTCTTTGCGCTCTCGCTGACGACAAAATCTGCGATCCCGATGCCGGTCATCATCGCTGGCGCTGAACACACGCGCGGTGTGCAATTCTGGTTCGTCGGGGTGCGCGTCATGCTCACGATGTTGCCGCCGATTGTGTTCGCGCTCCTCGCGCAACGCTACATCATTCGCGGCCTGACGTTGGGCGCAGTCAAAGGATAATCCTATGGCAGGCACGGACCTGCTGGTTGGCATCGATTTTGGCACGTCACACATTAAAGCCATTGCCTTCACGCGCGACGGGCAGATCGTCGCCAGCGCCAGCGCGCCGACGCCGACGGTCTACCCACAGCCGGGTTGGGCATACTACGAACCGGACGCGGTCTGGGCGCAGACAATTGCGGCACTGCGCGCGATGACGGCAAAACTAGATGACCCACGGCGCATCGTCGCCGTCGCCGTCGCCAGTGTAGGCGAGGCGGGCGCGCCGATCGACGCCGCCGGACAGCCAATCTACCCGATGATCGCCTGGTTCGACACGCGCACGAAAGCACAGGCGGAGCAGTTGCGCCAGCGCTTCGGCGCCGACGCCATCTTCCGTAGCAGCGGCGTCTCGTTGCAGCCGATCTTCACACTCTGCAAAATCTTGTGGATTCAGCAGCACGCGCCGGAGGCGATGGCGTGCACAGTGCGCTGGCTCAACGCCGCCGACTTTCTCACCTTCCGGCTGTGCGGCGTGGCGGCGTCGGAGTTCTCGCTCGCCTCGCGCACGCTGATGCTCGACATCGGCAACCTGGCTTGGGCGACCGACCTGGTGCGCGACGCTGGCGTCGATCCGGCGATCCTGCCGCCACTGCTGCCGAGTGGAACCAGGCTAGGCGCAGTGCTGCCGGAAATCGCCGCACAGACCGGGCTGCCTGCACACGCCATCGTCACGACCGGCGGCCACGATCATGTCTGCGGCGCCATGGCGTTGAGCGTCACCCGCCCCGGCGCCGTACTCGATTCGCTGGGCACCGCCGAGGCGATCTTTCTCGCCACCGACCAGGTGCTCAAAGACCCAGAAGTCGGTAGACGCGGCTACGCCCAGGGCGTGCACGTCAGCGGCGGCTACTACATCCTGGGCGGGCTGTACACCTCCAGCGCGTGCATCGAGTGGTTCCGCGAGAACATCGGCGCCGGGTTGGACTATGCGGCGTTGGCGGCAGAGGGCGAAGCCGTTCCGCCGGGCAGTTTGGGCGTCTTTTTCCTGCCACATCTGCGCACCGCCAATCCTGGCTACGATGACCCGCACTCGCGGGCGACCTTCGTTGGGTTGACCTTCGACGCCAAACGCGGTGCGCTCTATCGGGCGCTGCTGGAGGGGCTGGCTTACGAGGCGCGCTACTCGCTCGACTCGCTGCTGCCCTACCTCGCCGACGCGCATATCGAGCGCATCGTTGCGACAGGCGGCGGCACGCGCAACGCGCTGCTGATGGCCATCAAAGCCAGCGTCTACAACCAGCCGCTACGCGTCGTCAGCATCGACGAGGCGACGGCGCTGGGCGCAGCCATGCTTGCCGGCCTCGGCGCGGGCGTTTACCGCGATGTCGCCGACGCCGTGCAATCGGTGCACTACACAACGACCGTGATCGAGCCGGAGCCAGTTGCGGCGGCATTCTACGCACAGGGATTCAATCGGGTCTACCGCGCGCTCTATCCAGCCGTGCGGGAATTGCATCATGCGATTGTGGGATTGGGAGATTAAGAGGTTGGGAGATTGAGAGATTGAGAGATTGAGAGATTAGAGATTGGAGATTGGAGATTGGAGATTTATCTGACTGCGTGAGCGTTCTGGGATTGGGAGAGCAAGGCACAAAGCGCAAATCTCACAATCTCACAATCACCCAATCTCCAATCTCCAATCTCTACTCTCCACTCTCCAAACACAATAGATTATGTCAAAATCAAATCCTCTCATCATTGTTGCTGGTCATATTTGCGTGGACATCATTCCTGCCTGGCCCCAGGCGGTGGAGTCGTTTGCGGCGGTGTTCAAGCCGGGGCGGCTCAACGAGGTCGGTCCGGCGCTGGTCTCAACGGGGGGCGCGGTCTCGAACACGGGCATTGCGCTGCATCGACTGGGCGTGCCGGTACAGTTGATGGGCAAGGTGGGGCCGGATCTCTTCGGCCGCGCCATCCTCGATGTGGTGGCGGGCTATGACCCGGCGCTCACCGAAGGCATGATCGTCGATCCGGCGGCTGATTCGTCGTACACACTGGTGATCAACCCGCCGGGCGTGGATCGCATCTTCCTGCACAACCCGGGTGC
>DMDA01000011.1:73872-77800 GCA_003451595.1 Chloroflexota bacterium
CCGCCGATCATGCGGCGCATGTATCTCGACGACGGCGCTGAGCTGGCCACACTGCTGCGCGCCGTCCACGACCTCGGCGTCACCACGTCGCTGGACATGGCGCAGCCCGACCCGACGGCGGAAGCAGGGCGCGTCGACTGGCGGCGTGTGCTGGAAAATGCGCTGCCGCACGTGGACATCTTTGCTCCAAGCCTGGAGGAGACCATCTTCATGCTCAAGCGCAGCCACTTCGACGCCATCCAGCGCGGGGAGGCGGCGCGCACGCCCGATGTCGAACTATTGCATCGCCTGGCGCAGGAGCTGCTCGATATGGGCGCAGCAGTGGTGGCGCTGAAGCTGGGCGAGCTGGGTCTCTATCTGCGCACGACCGATCGCGCTGAACGGTTGGCGGCGGCTGGTGCACTCGTTGCGCCGTTGCACGCTGGCTGGTTGGGTCGCGAACTGTTGACGCCCTGTTATGTCGCCAACCTGGCAGGCACGACCGGCGCCGGCGATTGCACCATCGCCGGCTTGCTGACGAGCCTGCTGTACGGACGCCCGGCGGAGGTGGCGATCCTCGACGCCACGGCGGTCGGTGCGGCGAGCGTCGAAAGCCCGGACGCCACCGGCGGCGTGCCGACCTGGGAGGCGGTGCAGGCGCGGCGTGCAGCAGGCTGGGCAAAGCATCCGCTGCGCATCAACGCCGGTGGGTGGACGCCCGACGCTGCCCATTGCGTCTGGCGCAGTCCTGCCGACGCCGGAGAGGAGGCGCAACCATGAGCATGCATCTCCTGGGCATCGATCTGGGCACCTCCGCCGTCAAAGCCGTGTTGAGCACCATCGACGGCGCAGTCGTCGCCACTGCGTTCGCCGAGTATCCGATCGAACAGCCGCAGCCGGAGCTTGCCGAACAGACGCCCGATCTGTGGTGTCGCGCTGCATCCGGCGCCGTGCGTGAGGTGCTGGCGCGCGCACCGCACGCCCAGGTCGCGGCGATTGGGCTTTCCGGGCAGATGCACGGAACCGTGCTGCTCGACGCTGCGCATCAGCCGCTGGCGCCCGCCGTGATCTGGCCTGACCGGCGCAGCGTGATGCAGGTGAAAGAGATCATCGACGGGATCGGCGCCGAACGCCTCTACGCCATCACAGGTAGCCCGGTGGCGACTGGCTTTCAGGCGGCGACGGTGCGCTGGTTTCAGCAGCACGCGCCGGAGCTGTGGCAGCAGGTCAAGATGATCTTGTTGCCCAAAGATTACCTGCGCTATCGGCTGACTGGCGTCTTTGCCACCGACCCTAGCGACGCTGCCGGCGCGCTCTTGCTCGATGAGACGCGCCGCGACTGGTCGGATGAATTGCTGGCTTGGTTGGGGATTCGTCGCGACCAGCTTCCGCCGGTGCAGCCCTCCGCCAGCATCAGCGGCTATCTCCATGCTGAGGCAGCGCGGGCGCTGGGGCTGCCCGCCGGCATCCCGGTGGCGACCGGCGCAGCGGACACCGCGTGCAGCGTGCTCGGGGCGGGCGTAGTGGAAAGTGACCAATTGCTGCTCACGATCAGCACCGGCGGGCAGCTTGTGCAGCCGTGCGAAACAGTGCGCATCGACGCGCGCGGGCGCATCCACACCTTTTGCAGCGCGCTGGAGCCGGGCGAGGGGCGCGCCGGCTGGTATCAGATGGGTGCGATGCTGGCAGCGGGAATGGCGCTGCGCTGGCTGCGGCAACAGCTCTTCGAGGAGCCGGAGCAGATCGCCTACGACCGCATGATGGCGCTGGCGGCGCAGGAGGCGCCCGGCGCTGGCGGGCTGTTGTTCCTGCCCTATCTGGTCGGCGAACGCACGCCCTACATGGACCCGACTGCGCGCGGCGTCTTCTTCGGGCTGACGCTCAGCCACACGCGCAACAGCCTGATCCGCGCAGTGGTCGAAGGGGTCACGCTGGCAGCGTACAATGCCTATGGCGTGTTGCGTGAGCTGGGCGCAGCGCCGCAGCAGATCGTGCTGGCGGGCGGCGGCGCACGCAGCCGCTTCTGGCAGCAGGTGACTGCGGACGTTTTTGGTCTGCCTGTCCAGCCGCTGCGCACGGTGGAACAATCGGCGGTCGGGGCGTGCATTCTGGCGGGCGCCGCCATCGGCGCGCATGATCCGGTGGAGGCGGCGCGCACCTGGGTGCACTACGGCAGCCCAACGCAGCCAGACGATGACCGTCACGCCTTTTATCAAGAGCGGTTGGCAGCGTTTCAGGCGCTCTACCAGCGCAATGCCGGCTATTTTGGAGCGTGAAGAATGGAACGCGGACGACGCGGATGTTGCGGATTTTTGCTGATCAAATCCGCGTTGATCCGTCTGATCGACGTCCTGTTTCAGGAGATAGAACATTGAACGCAGATGACGCGGATTGGGCGGATTCTCGCTGATCAAATCCGCGTCATCCGCCGGACCCGCATCATCCGCGTTCTATCAATAATCTTGCGGAGCGAGAGGCTTGAACATCTACACGGTTTCCGTCAACCCGGCGATCGACCTCTTTCTCGACGTGCCGGAAGTGATCTTCGATGAAGTGCTGCGGGCGACGGCGGTGCGCCGCGTGTGGGCGGGCAAGGGCTTCAACGTCTCGCGAGCAGTGCAGCGGCTGGGCGGCAACAGCGTAGCCATGGGCTTCATCGGCGGCTATGCAGGCATGGCGATCCGCGCCGGGCTGGAGGCGGAGGGCATCCCCACCGACTTTGTGGCCGTCGATGACGAGACGCGCACCAACGTCATGATCGTCGATCAGCGCACGGGGCGGCACATCAAGGTCAACCAGCCCGGTGCGCCCGTGCCGCCCGCTGCACAGGAGGCGTTTCTGGCGAATGTGCGCCAGCGTTTGGCGCCGGGCGACCTGTGGGTGCTGACCGGCAGCCTGGCGCCAGGGCTGGACGCTGCCTTTTACGCCGAACTAATCAAACTGATCCACGCTGCCGATGCGTTGGCTGTATTGGACAGCAGCGGCGCAGCGCTACGTCACGGCTGCACCGCGCGCCCCGATCTGGTCAAGCCCAACACGGTCGAAGCGCGCGACCTGACGGGTGAAGCGGTCGCATCGGTGGCGGACGCGCAACGAGCAGTGGCGGCTTTTCATGCCGCTGGCGCGCAGCGTGTGGCGTTGTCGATGGGCGCTGACGGACTGCTCTACAGCGACGGCGCAACGGTCGTTCATGTGACGCCGCCGCCGGTGCAGGTGCGCACGGCTGTCGGCGCTGGCGATGCCCTGCTGGGTGGGCTGGTCTGGGCGCTGACGCAGCGCCTGTCAGCGGTCGAGGTGGCAAGTTGGGGCGTGGCGACCGGCGCCGTCTATGCGCAGGACGATAGGCTGCCGGACGACGCTCAGCCCGCCGTGCGCCAGATGATCGAACGTCTGCGGATAACCTTGTTGAAACCGTAGACTGGACAGAATGCTTTGTCCCGTTCGGAATGCACAGCCCTCGGGATGGCGGCGTCCAGGATGCGTTTCATCGTTTGCGGTGAGTTTGTTCGAGAAAGGAGGTGCGTGGTATGAAGATGGGGGACGGGTCGTCGGTGGGAGTACGCCCCGTCCCCCGAATGACGATGGTGAATGAGAATTCACAAAATAGTCCGGCGATCAACATAGCGGCGGCGCGTGGGCCGTTAGCGTGATGGAGTCCAAGCAATCGGTGCGATCATCGTAGGTTCAGCTTCCAGCCGGACGTTGCCGGTCGGTCACATTGTCACACCGGAGGCGGTGACCTACGTGAAGGTCATCGTAGGTTCGGCTTCCAGCCGGACGTTGCCGGTCGGTCACATTGTCACGCCGGAGGCGGTGACCTACGTGAAGGTCATCGTAGGTTCGGCTTTCAGCCGGACGTTGCCGGTCGGTCACATTGTCACGCCGGAGGCGGTGACCTACGTGAAGGTCATCGTAGGTTCGGCTTCCAGCCGGACGTTGCCGGTCGGTC
>DMDA01000011.1:77845-78083 GCA_003451595.1 Chloroflexota bacterium
GGCGGTGACCTACGTGAGCGCCTTTCCCGGTCGGTCACATTGTCACGCCGGAGGCGGTGACCTACGTGAAGGTCATCGTAGGTTCGGCTTCCAGCCGGACGTTGCCGGTCGGTCACATTGTCACGCCGGAGGCGGTGACCTACGTGAGCGCCTTTCCCGGTCGGTCACAATGTCACGCCGGAGGCGGTGACCTACTTGAAGGTCATCGTAGGTTCGGCTTCCAGCCAGACGTTGCGGG
>DMDA01000098.1:0-200 GCA_003451595.1 Chloroflexota bacterium
CGCGGCTAATCCTCCTCACCTTCGTCGGCGCCGCCAGCCGGCAGGTTGATGTGCACAACCGTGCCCTGCTCGTCGATCACGATCCTGAACCCCAGCATCCCCAACCACTGCCGCGCGTCTTCCGGGATCGGCTGTCCCACCGCCTCCTCCATGCGGTCGATGGTGGACTCGATCGCCGCCTTGGTGAAGAGATCGTCGCG
>DMDA01000098.1:395-35227 GCA_003451595.1 Chloroflexota bacterium
GGCCTCGGCGTCAAGGTGGCGTTTGAAGTCATCTTCGTACACGACGTAGCAGGCGCGTTCGCCAACCCAGGCGACTTCCGCCATACGGCCTTGCTGGTCGAAGACGAGGCCAGTAAACATTGCTGTGCCTGCCATAGCGTCCCCTTTCCGAAGTGTGTAAACAAGCAATGATTCACGAAGTTGTTACTGATTTCTAGTTGATATTTTATGAACGCAGTGTTGCGTATGACGTGTTGCGTGAGGGATTCCGACACGTAGCACGCAACACTGAAAACATGAAAACTCTGCCTAGAAATCAGTAAATCTGACGCAACGACGCAGAGAGCAAAGCCGTGTAGAGCCTTGCCTGGCGCGCAAGGCTCTGCTAACTCTCTGCAACTCTGCGTCGAACAATCACATGGTCTCGCAGCCAGCGCGCAACCTTCGCACCGGCGCACCGGACAGAACTAGCCTTTGAGTTTCTCCGCCAGGAACGCCTGACTGCGCCGGATGCTGGCAAGCGGTTCGGCTGGCTGGTCATGCTCCACAATCAGCCATTCCGCCTGCGCTGATTCGACAGCGGGCAAAATTACGTCCCAATCGAGGCGGCCACTGCCGACATCAGCCATGTTGCGCTCCGCCGGGTTGTCGCTCACATCTTTGGCGTGGACGCGCGCCACACGCCCACGATATTGCTGCAACATCGCCACCGGGTCCTGGCCGCCATGCACGATCCACGCCAAATCTGGCTCGAAGCCGACATGCTCCGGTTTGGCCGCTTCCAACAACCAGTGGATGGCGGCTTTGCCGTCGAGCACGACCATCTCGAAATCATGGTTGTGATAGAGAAGTCGCATGTTGGCCATGCGCACGCGCCGCCCCAGGCGATCCAGTCTCTGCCCCAGCGCTGTCCAGCCTGCGGCAGTGGTCGGGCGATCAGCCTCTGGCAGCCAGGGCACGATCAGGGTGTCATTGCCGATGGTCTTGTGGAAACGCACGACGGCTGGCAGATCGGCCTCCATCGCCTGGAGTTGGACGTGGGCGGAGACAACTTTCAGCCCATGCTTGTCGAGCAAGGCGCGCAGCTCTTCGGCGCTCTGCCCCAGGTTGCCGGCCAGTTCGACGCCGGTGTAGCCTGCTTCGGCTACAGCCGCCAGCAGCTCGTCAGCAGCGAGCGGCAAGCTGCGCAACGTGTATAGCTGCACAGCCAGCGGCAGACGCAGCGCCGTGCCAGCCTGTTTGTCAGCGGGTTTGGATTTTGCCATGATGTTTATTCCTTGCTTGATTTGGTGGATTTGTTTCATTTCATTGTACCATCGAGTATACAACAACGGAGAAGAAGTCAAACCATGACAGATCAAGGGATCATTGCCGGCTTTCAGGAACGCCGCCAGCTTGAGGATGCGGTCAGCGCCCTCGCCCATACTACGACAGAGGCAGAGCTGATGCATGCCACGCGCCAGCTCAGCGGTCGTTTCCCTCCAGAACGATTGGCGGCTGCGATCCTGCGGCGCCTGGGTGATCCGAACAGCCAGCTACGCGGTGGGCTAGGGCACTTGGCCGCGCTGTTGCCGCCGGAGATCATCGTCCCGGCATTGCGCGACCTGGCGGGCAATCGCCAGAAGTCACCCATCGAACGCATGAGTGCAGTGCTCATTTTGGAACGCTATCTGGGCGAAACGACGCCGGCGGCATTGACCGCCGACCTGGCAGGCAACGACGACATCGCCATGCAAAGCCTGTTAGAAGCGGTCGAAGAGGGGCGCAGAAACCGTCACGTCTTTCTGGAATATGTGACGCAAATGCAGGAGCATGGCGTCGATGTCGCCTTCATGGTGATGGGGCTGATGCAACAGCTTGCGCCAGATGATCAGGTGGAACTGCTGCGCCTGATCGCCCAGGATCGGCGCCCACAAGTCGCCCGCAGCGCCCTGGAACGCCTCGTCTCCCTGGCAGCTCATCACGACCGCGCGCTGGCTGCCTTACACGCGCTTGCCTTCACCCTGGCGCCAGCGCTGGTAGAGCCGGCGCAGCGTGCGCTGCGCAAATTGCAATTCACCGGGCGACGCTACACGCCCCCTTCAGCCGATGGCTGGCGCGCGCTCCTGGGGCCAACCGACGCGGGTGGCTACTTCACGCTCTGGATCGTCCAGATGCCCACGCATCCCGCCACGGCCGACGGGGTGCTGATCGGCTTCACATTGGCGCTGCAACACGGCATCATTGAATGTTCCGGCGTGGCGAGCATGGAGGCCAGCCAGCTACCGCCCGTGCGCCGGGAAGGCGATCTGGTTGTGGTCGGCGAAGGCGATGAGCCGCGCGTGACCATGCTTGAGACGCCGCTGTCCGTGGGACGCTGGCTGGTGCAGCAGGCGCTCGCCGCGCACTGGCGATTAGCCGAGCCGCCCGATCTGCCTGGTGAATATAAGCTCTACAACGACTGGATCTGGCAGTTTGCGCCGCCGCACCTCCCCGAAGAACTCAGCTACATCTTTGCGGAATTGCCGAATAGCGGATTGGAACAACCGGACTTGCCTGCGCTGCACGAAGCGGTCGATGCCCTGGTGGGCCATCCACTGCTACGCGCCTGGGTGGGGTGGGCGGCCAGCGTGTGGATGATGCTCGAGACGCGGCCGGGCGCCGCGTCAGCCACACAGATTCAGACGCTGATCGCATTCATCCTGCGTGAGTTTGACGCCTTGCCGCAACGCGCGCAACTCCTGGATAACATGACAGTTGCGCTACGCACCCAGGCTTTATGGTTCGCTCTCCACGGCGAGGCGGATAACGCCAGGCGCGCGCTCCTCTTGGCGCGTTGGATGCGCGTCTTGCCTATACGTCAGAACCCGCTGCTGGTTGGGCTTTTGCAGGCAGGCTATGCCCAGCGGCGCCAATAGCACGTCAGGCAAACCGATGGCGCGCTGCAACTTTGCACCCCACTTTGCGTAGTATGAACTGTTGACAATTGTTGTTGCAGAAAGGATATGGCGCGTGTCATACTCGCAAGGACCAGTGGTGGTCAAACAAGGTCCAGGCTGTCTCATTCAGATATTGTGGTTCATCTTCATCGGGTGGTGGTTGGGCAGTTTTGCTGTGTCAGCCGCCTATGTGATGTTTTTGTTTATTGTGACGATCCCGATTGGCATCGCCATTCTAAACAACATTCCGCTGATCATGGCGCTGCGTCAGCCGGATCGTCTGATCACGCCCTATGGTGAAGTAAGTGTGCGCCAGCACAACTTCCTGGTGCGGGCGCTATGGTTCATCTTCGTCGGCTGGTGGCTGGCGGCAATTGCGTTGTCGGTGGGCTACTTCCTGTGCATGACGATCATCGGGTTGCCCATCGGCTTCGTGATCTTCGACATGGTGCCGGGGCTGTTGACGCTGCGGCGTAGTTAAACGTCAGGCGCCACGGATCGTCGCTGATGCGTGACGTCTGACTCATCAACTCAATATCTGCGGCCAAACCCAGGATGAAGTCTCATCATCCTGGGTTCGTTTTTGGAGCACCGGTTTCCCAGAAATTCCCCCTTGACTCTGACACAGTGTCAGGGTGTATGGTGGATGCGCGACTGGGCTGGCGGCGCTAGCACAACGCAGCGCACAGCGCCGCCAGCCCGTTCGTCGCCGATTCACAAGTCGCGAACCACATCGTATGAACTGGGAGAAAAACTATGTCCACCATCACGTACACGAACGCCCTCATCTTTGGCGCCGGGCAAGTCGGCCTCACGCTCATGGAACAACTTGTTGCCGCCGACGTACAGGTGACGCTGGTCAACCGCAGCGGTCGTGTGCAGGAGCCGCTGCCTGTTGGCGTGCGCGTCGTCGCCGGTGACTTGACCGACGCCGCCACGGTTGCCCGGCTGGCTGCTAACGCCGAAGTCATCTTTGCGACAGCTCAGCCTGCCTACACCAACTGGCCCAAAGGATGGCCGCCACTGATCCAAGGCATCGTCGATGGCGTCAGCCAGACCAATGCCCGCCTGGTCTTTGTCGACAACCTGTACATGTACGGTGCGACGCACGGCCAGCCCTATCGCGAGGACTTACCCTACGCGGCGACGGGGCACAAAGGCAAGGTGCGCGCGCTGGTGGCCACCACGTTACTGGAGGCACACAAAGCCGGGCGTCTCCAGGTGACCATTGGCCGCGCCGCAGATTTCTTCGGCCCGCGCGGGACGGACACGGCTGTCTTCGGCGAACGTTTCTTTGCCGCAGCCTTTTCCCGCAAGCCAGTCGATGTCTTTGGCGACCCCAATCTGCCGCACACCTACACCTATCTACCCGATTTTGCGCGTGGGTTAATCACCTTAAGCCAACACGATGCCGCCTACGGGCGCGCCTGGCACACACCTAACCACCAGACGGTCTCCACCGCCGAGATGATTCGACTCTTCGCTGCCGAATTGGGGGCGCCGATCAAGACGCGCACGGTTAGCCCGCTCATGTTGGCGCTATTGGGGATGTTCGTGCCCATCGTGCGCGAAATGCAAGAGATGCACTACACATTCGAGGAGGCGTACACAGTCGATGACAGTCAATTTCGCGCCGCGTTTGGCGCCACCACCACGCCGCTTGCTGCCGCCGTACGTGCAACGGTGACCTGGTTTCGCCAACACCGTGCACAGGCGCTGCCCCAGGCAGCTTACTGATTTCTAGCAGAGTTTTCATGTTTTTCAGTGTTGCGTGCTACGTGTCGGCAGATTTTGCCTTTGGCGTGGAGGGCGCTGAGCGTTTTGTTGCCGGTTTGCTGGCGGTCTTTGTCCCTGTACGCCCAGTGGTCTTTGTCGATTTGGTCGCCGTCGGCCTGGCTGATTGGGCGGTAGCTTTGCCGTCGGCGCCATCCGTCCTTCCCTGCGCAGTGCGCGCCTTCCCGGCGCGTCCCTGGCGCGTCGACTTGGCGTTGGCTTGCTTCTCCGCCAGCCAGCCCAGCGCTTGCTCCAGGGTGACATCCGCCGGTGCTGTGCCTTTGGGCAGGGTGGCGTTGATTTTGTTCCAGCTCACATAAGGGCCGTAGCGCCCCTCCAGCACCTGCACAACGCCGCCTTGTGGATGTTCGCCTAACTCCTTGATGACCGCCTTTGCTGCGCTCCGCCGCCCACCGTTGGTCGCTTTGGCGGCCAGCAATTCCAACGCACGGTCGAGGTCGATCTCCAGCACAGAATCGGGCGCACGCAGGTTGGCGTAGACGCCGTCGTGCACCACAAAGGGGCCAAAGCGGCCGACGCCGGCCTGTACTGGCTTGCCTGTCTCTGGATGTTCGCCCAATGTGCGCGGCAGGCTGAGCAATGCCATCGCTGTTTCCATCGTCAGATCGTCCGGCGTCATGCCCTTGAGCAGACTGGCGCGCTTGGGCTTGGTTTTGCTGTTGGGGTCATCCTCGCCCAATTGCACATACGGGCCGTAAGGACCGACCTTGAGCAGCACCGGTAGTCCACTCTCTGGGTCGTTGCCGATCACCTGTGGCCCTTCCACCTTGCGATTGAAGATCGCTTCCACTACTTCGTCAGTCAGGTCGGCGGGCGGCAAGGTAGGCGGTAGATTGGCCGTGCGCCGCTCGCCATTTTCCTCGCGCGCCAGGTATGGCCCATACTGACCGATGCGCACTTCGGCGTGGAGATTGCCCAGCTCCACCGTGCTTGCCAGCCGGGGATCGATGGCGGCCTCACGGCTTTTCACCTGGTTTTCCAAGCCCTCTTCACCCAGGTAGAACTCGCGCAAATAGCTCAAATAGTTGGTTGCGCCGGTGGCTATGTCGTCAAGGCGCTGCTCCATATTGGCGGTAAATTTGAGATCGACCAATTCGTCGAAGTGCTTTTCTAGCAATTCGGTGACGGCAAACGCGGTGAATGTTGGCACCAACTCCTTGCGTTGCTTGAAGACATAGCCGCGCTGTTGGATCGTGTCAATGATGGTGGCGTAGGTGCTGGGGCGACCGATGCCTTCCGCCTCCAATGCCTTGACCAGCGTTGCCTCGGTGTAGCGCGCCGGCGGCTGCGTCTCATGTCCCACAGTCTCCAGCTCACGACAATCGACCTGCTCGCCGACCGTCAGAGTGGGCAACGGCTGCTCCTGGCTTTCGAGCGCAGCGTCGGGGTCATCCGACCCTTCAACATAGGCGCGGAAGAAGCCGGGAAAGAGCACCGTGCGTCCGCTGGCGCGGAAGACGGCGTCCGCCACATTGATCGTGACAGTGCGCAGTTTGAGCCGGGCATTCGCCATCTGCGAGGCCACCGTGCGCTTCCAGATCAGCTCGTAGAGCGACTTCTCGCGGCCTTCGAGCGGCAAACTGTCGGCCGGCGTCATCTGGTCGCCGGCGGGGCGGATGGCCTCGTGCGCTTCCTGGGCGTTGGCGGTCTTGGTCTGGTAGCGTCGCGGCGAGGGACTGAGATACTCCTCGCCATACATCTCACGGATACGCCGCCGCGCGGCGCTGATCGCCTCTTCGCTCAGGTTGACCGAGTCGGTGCGCATGTAGGTGATATAGCCGTTCTCGTAGAGATTTTGCGCCAGGCGCATCGTCTCGCGAGCGCTGAGGCCGAGCTTGCGGTTGGCCTCCTGCTGCAAGGTGCTGGTGGTGAAAGGCGCGTAGGGCGCGCGCGTGGCGTCCTTTTCCTCGATTTCGGCGACGACCCACTGGCTGGTCAGCAACCGCTGACGGAGCGTCTCAGCCTCCTGCTGATTGAGCAGCAAAACATCCTTGCCAGCGGCAATCCGGCCGGTGTGTTCGTCGAAGTCGCGACCGGTGGCGACGCGCTTGCCGCCAACTGCCACCAGCGTCGCTTCGAAGCGATGCGTGGGCTGATCGGGACGTTTATTGAGGAAGGCGCGCAAGTCCCAATACTGACCTGCGACAAAAGCGCGACGTTCCCGTTCGCGCAACACGAGCAGGCGCACGGCCACGCTCTGCACACGTCCGGCCGAGAGCTTGGGAGCAATCTTGCGCCAAAGCAGCGGCGACACTGTGTAGCCGACAAGCCGGTCGAGGATGCGTCGCGTCTCCTGCGCGTGCACCAGGTCGAGATCGATGGTGCGCGTCTCGCGCAGCGCCTGCTCGATCGCCTCCCGCGTGATCTCATGGAAGACCATGCGGCGCACTGGCTGCTTTGGCTTGAGCACCTCATGCAGATGCCAACCAATGCTCTCGCCCTCGCGGTCTTCGTCCGTCGCCAGGATCAACTCGTCGGCGTCTTTGAGCGCTGCTTTCAACTCATTGATCAATTTACGTTTCTTCTCTGGAATCACGTAGAGCGGTTCGAAGTCATGTTCGACATCGACGCCCAGCCGCGACCACGGTTCGCCCTTGTACTTCTCCGGAATCTCGGCGGCGGAGGCGGGCAGGTCACGCACGTGCCCCATGCTCGCCTTGACCTGATAGTCGCGGGGCAAAAATTTGCCGATGGTCTTGGCTTTGGTTGGCGATTCGACGATAACAAGCTTTTTGCTCATTTTAATTCACCGCTGCGGACTACAAAATCCGTCCTGAAATTACTGATTTCTAGGTTGTAACGTCATATCGTTCACAATCTTCCTGGAAGCTTTGGAGCTTCCGGGAAGATGAACAGCTACCCTAGAGGTCAGTAGTTTTGCGGGCGGACCAGCGCCCGCGTTTCAAACTTTCCAGTTTTCATAACAATAAATCGGCGGCAACGCCGCCGATTTCCCAAACGGCGCAAGTGTAGCACAGCGTTCCCACAAACAAAAATCAGCAGATGCATGACCCTGCCGACAACTTGCTTGCTACTGGCTGCCTGTCGCCTCTGATAAATGCGCCAGGATTTCGGCGATGCGCGCCTGTCGTTCACGTGAATCCGCCGCTTCGTCAAGCCAGAGCAGCAGATTGTGCTGCTCGGCGCGCGGCAACTGCTCGAAGCGCCGCCGCGCTGCTGACTTGAAGATCATCGCCGCCACCAGGTCCGCAGGGACGGCGACTTCGCGCTCGATGCCGCGCGCAGCTTCATAGCGTACGGCAACGGTGCTGGCCCAGCGCGTTTCCAGCCCGTAGATGCGCTCCAGGTGCTCAATCAGCTGCGCATGGCTGAATGTCACCGCTTCACTGGCGTCGAGCAGCACGCACCAATCGGCTGTAGTGCGCCCGGTTTCAAATTGAATCACTTCTTCTGGAATTGCCAATGGCCCACGCGGTTGCTCGTGCATTGGAAACCCTCCTGGACTGGGTGGATGAGTTGCACTTGTCTAGCAGCTATGGTAAACCCGATGAGTGTATTTGTTGGTAGGCCATTGTGCAAAACATGCAGGGCGGTATGAATAACCTTTCTCTTCTCTACCAACGGCGATGGTTGGCGTTGTTGCTGGTGATGGCGCTGCTGGCGCCAGGGCGGGCTGCCACTGCGCAATCCGATGCGGCAGCCGTCCCTGTCACAGTGACGAGCACGCCGCTCACCCCCCCCACAGCCTGCATCGATCGTTTCATCACCCACCCGCTGGATCACGTCACGCAGGTCGCGGGCAACCTGGTGCAGATGTTCGAAGCCAACGGCGCCGGGCTGGCGACAGGCGATCTCGATGGCGATGGCGACCTTGATCTGGTGCTCGGCAACCACGACGGCGAAGACACCATCTTCTGGAACGACGGCGCGCTGGCGTTTCGCAAAGCCACCTTCTCCACCGGCAAGACGCGCGATGTCAAGATTGTGGATGTCAATGCGGATAGCCGTCCCGACATCGTGCTGACGCGTCACACCGGCGCGCTCAACTACTTCGAGAACTTGGGGGCAGGCGCCTTTCAACGCCGCGTGCTGCCCGGCATTGCCGCGCCCGCCTATGTGACCAACTGGGCCGACCTCGACGGCGACGGCGATCTCGACCTGGTGCTTGCCAGCTACGACGCCGGGCTGCTCACCGATCGCGGCAATGAGTATATCGTCGGCAACGCGCCGCGCGGCGTCTTCTTGTACACAAACCTGGGTGGGCGCTTCCGCGTGACGCCGCTCGCCACCACTGCGCAGGCATTGGCGATCCTCTTCCCCGATCTCAACGACGACGGGCGCCCCGACATCCTGGTCGGCAATGATTTCAATACGCCAGACATGGCCTGGGTGCGCACCGACGGTGGTTGGCAGACAGCCACCGACCGCCTGGTGACAATGACCCACAGCACGATGAGTTACGATCAGGCCGACGTCGACAATGACGGCGTCTTCGAGATGTTCGCCTCCGACATGAAGCCTTACCCCGGTGAGGCGATGGGCGGTTGGGCGCCGATGATGGATGCTATGATGCTTGGCATGAATCAGGCACAGGTCGCCGCCGACCCACAGATCATGGAAAATGTGCTGCTGATGCGCGGCGCCGATGGGCGATATTGGAATCAGGCGCCGGACTGGGGCATCGATGGCGCGGGCTGGGCATGGTCGAGCAAGTTTGGCGACCTCAACCTGGATGGCTACGTCGATCTTTACAGCGTCAACGGCATGATTGAGGAGCGTCTTTTTGCGCACCTGCCCGATCATGAACTGGTGGAGGAGAACCAGGCCTTTCGCAACGAGGAGGGGTTGCGCTTTGTGCGGATGCCGGGCTGGGAGCTGGATTCGCGCCACAGCGGGCGCGGCATGGTGCAAGCCGATCTCGACGGCGACGGCGACCTTGACATCGTCGTCAACAACCTGCGTGGGCCAGCCCAGCTTTTCGAGAATCAGCTCTGTCGCGGCGGCGATCCACTACTTGTCGATCTGCGCCAGCCAGGCACGGCCAATCCATTCGCCATCGGCGCGCAGGTGCGACTCGTCACTGACCAGGGGATGCTGCTGCGCGATGTGCGCGTTGGCAGTGGCTATCTCAGCGGCGACGCGCCGCGCGTCCACTTTGGCATTCCGCGCGGCGCCACGATTCAGGCGCTGGAAATCCGCTGGCCCGACGGTGCGTCCAGCCGCATCGCTGTCCAACAACCGGGCATATTTCTAACCATTACACGATAAATCGGGTGGTGCGTGATGTTCAGTGTGTAGTTGCCCACACCACGCACCACGCACGACGCAACACGCACGACGCAACACGAGGGGCCATGTCAGAAATCATCCTTGTCAACGTCACCGGCAAAGACCGCACAGGTTTGGTGGCGCGCATCACCGGTGTGCTGGCGGAGCACGGCGTCAACGTGCTCGACATCGGTCAGGCTGTCATCCATGACTATATCTCCCTGGGCTTGCTGGTGGAGATCCCCGATGTCAATCAATCTTCACCGGTGCTCAAAGATTTGCTCTTCGCCGGGCACGAATTGGGCGTTGAAGTGCGCTTCCGCCCCACAACGCTGGACGAATACGAGCGCTGGGTGGACGCTCAGGGCAAGCCGCGCCACATCATCACGTTACTGGGACGCAAGCTGAGCGCGGCGCAAATCTCCCGCGTCGCAGCTGTCTGTGCGATCCACAATCTCAACATCGATGTGATCACGCGGCTGACCGGGCGTCCCTCATTGACCAATCCTGCGCGCATCCCCAAGGCCTGCGTCCAGATGACCGCCAGCGGTCGCCTCGCCGACGAAGGCGCTATGCGCGCACAGCTCTTGCAAATCTCAATGGAGATTGGCGTCGATATTTCATTTCATGTTGACGATATCTACCGGCGCAATCGGCGCTTGGTCGTCTTTGATATGGACTCGACGCTGATTCAGGCGGAGGTGATCGATGAGCTGGCGAAGGAAGCCGGCGTTGGCGAAGAGGTGGCGGCGATCACGGCGGCGGCCATGCGCGGCGAACTGGACTTCCGCCAAAGCCTGACGCAACGGGTGGCGTTATTGGCCGGGCTGCCGGAGACAACGCTGGCGCACGTCGCCGCGCGCATCCAGCTGACCGACGGCGCCGAGCTGGTGACAAGCACCCTCAAGCGTCTCGGCTACAAAATCGGCATTATTTCAGGCGGTTTCGATTACTTTGGCCGACGTTTGCAGGAGCAGCTTGGCTTTGACTACATGTACGCCAATCAGCTGGAGATTGTCGATGGTCGGCTGACTGGTCGTGTGCTGGGGACGATCATCGATGGCCAGCGCAAGGCGGCGATCCTGCGCGAGATTGCTGCGGCGGAGGGATTGCGTCTGGAACAGACGATAGCGGTAGGCGATGGCGCTAATGACCTGCCGATGCTGAGCGCGGCGGGGTTGGGCGTTGCCTTTCACGCCAAGCCGGTCGTACGTCAGCAGGCCAGCGGCGCCATCTCTGCGTTGGGGCTGGATGGGCTGCTTTACCTGATCGGCATCCGCGAACGCGAGCTGGAGATGCGTGAAGCTACGCCCGCTGCAGCGTAAAAACGGCCGTTGTGGAGAGCAGGTTCTTGAAGCGGCCTGTGCGCACGCGCAGGCCGCGATTCAGGTAAATCTGACGGTCGATCGTGATCCCGATCTTGCGGCAGAAACGTGCGAAGTCGGTGACGCTGAAAGGTTGGCGGCGCGGGCTTTCGTACCATTGTTGCGGCAGGTCAACGGCGACTGGAATGCGCCCGGTGAAAAGTAGTTCTAGCCGACAGCGCCAGTGTCCCCAGTTCGAGAAGCTGACGATCGCCGTCCGCCCGACACGCAACATCTCCGCGAGCACCATAGCCGGGTCGTCGAGAAAGGGCAGCGTCTGGCTCAAGATGACGACGTCAAAGCTCTGGTCGGGATAGTCAGCCAGTCCCTCTTGCACGTTGCCCTGGCGCACGCTCAAGCCACGGCGCACGCAGGCCAGCACGCCGGCCTCGGTCAATTCAATGCCGCGCCCCTTCACCTGTTTGCGGTCGCGCAGAAACTCCAGCAGGGCGCCGTCGCCACAACCAATGTCGAGCACACGCGCGCCGGGTTCGATCAGGTCGGCAATCGCCAATAGGTCGGCGCGCAATGGCGGCGATTGCGTCGAGACAACAGATTGCATGCTCATGCCAGGTTGTCGGCGAGTTGTGTGCGCGGCAACACCGTGTGGTTGCGGGAAGCCGGACGCGGGCGCGGCATATAGCCGGAAGGTGCGGCCACCCGTTCTTCGCGCACAAGGCGGTCGAGGAAACTGCTCAACAAATTGGTCATGGTCTCCACTTCGAGCAGGAAGGCGTCATGTCCCCAGCTGCTTTTCACGTCGAGATAGGTCACATCGACGCCAGCGGCTGTCAGGGCGCTGACCAGCTGTTTACTGTGATAGCTGGGATAGAGCCAGTCGCTGGTAAAGCTGATGACCAGGAACTTGACGTGGGCTGAGTCAGCGAAGGCGGCGGCAAGCGAGCCGGTCGGTTGCGTCAGATCGAAGTAATCCATCGCCTTGGTCACGTAGAGATAGCTGTTGGCGTCGAAGCGCTGCGTAAACTTGTGGCCGTTATACTTGAGATAACTTTCCACCTCAAATTCGGTTTCGAATTCGTAGCCATACTTTTCGTGTCCCTGGAGGCGGCGACCAAACTTGAGGTGCATCGACTCTTCGCTCAGGTACGTAATGTGGCCAACCATGCGCGCCACAGCAAGACCCGCATCAGGTTTCTGCGCCGTGTCGTAATAGGCGCCGTGATTCCAGGCGGGGTCGGCGTAGATGGCCTGGCGTCCCACCTCGCTAAAAGCGATCAACATCGGGCTGTGGTGTGCGGTGGTGGCGATAGGGATCGCGGCGCGCAAGCGCTGTGGATGATGCGCCGCCCACTCCAGCACCTGCATCCCGCCCATCGAGCCGCCCGCTACACACAGCAATCTTTCGATGCCAAGATGGTCGATCAGCTTGACCTGTGCGCGCACCATGTCGCCAATGGTTACAACCGGGAAGTTCAGTCCATAAGGTTTGCCGGTTGCGGGGTTGATGCTCGCTGGCCCGGTTGACCCATAACAGGAGCCGATCACGTTGCTGCAGATCACAAAAAAGCGGTCGGTGTCGAAGGCTTTGCCCGGCCCGATCGTCTCCTCCCACCAGCCCAGTCGGGTAGGATCGCCATCGAGTTCACCGGCGGCGTGGGCGCCGCCGCTCAGGGCGTGGCAGATCAAGATGGCGTTGGAGCGGTCGGCATTGAGGGCGCCGTAGGTCTCGTAGGCCAGCGTCACCGGTTGCAATGTTTCGCCGCTCTCCAGCGGAAAGGGTTCCTCTTCGGCAAAGGTAAAGAATTGTGTGTAAACCGGACCAACACTGTTCGTAGTCATCCAACAACCTTCCCAAACCGATCCAGATGCACTATCTAGCGACCATGCACTCGCCAGATGCACGGCGTAGACTCCGCCAGTTGCACGAAGCCAAAGCGTGCAACGATGGGGCGGCTCATCGGGCTGGCGTCGATGGTCAGATAGCGCCTGCCGCGTGCCAGCGCCTCTTGCACACGCACGGCCAGCAGCGCCGTGTAGTAGCCTTGTTTGCGATACGCCGCCAACGTGGCGCCGCCCCACAAACTGGCGAATGGGTTCTCCGTCGGGAAGTATATCCAGCCGCAGGAAACTGGCAACTCATCGGCATAGGCGATGTAGATGCTGATGTGCTCGGGCGCCTGCGTGAGCGTCAGCCGCAAGAACTGGGTGATGAAGTCGCGCTCCTCGCCCCAGACCGCCGTCTTGATGTAATCGATGGCGTCCAGTTCGTCAGGATCATGGACGCGGCGCACCGCGTGCGTCACGGGCTGGAGCAGGGCGGCGGGCGCTTGCGCCAGTGGCAGCACCATGATCGTCTCACTTTCCTCCAACTCGAAGCCGTGCGCTGCCAGCCGCGCCTTGAGATCGGGCGGCGTGTCGTAGTCGTAATGTTTCCACTCGAAGTCACAGCCGATTTGCTCAAAGAAGGCGATTTGCGCCTGAATGGCGGCGTCGGCGTTGGTTTCGTCCAGCCGCGAGTAGATCACCGCACCACGGTCGCCCGCCTCGACCGGAATCTGGCGGATAAGGTTGGGCAGCACTTCACGGCGCAGGTCAGGCGAAGCGGCCTGGACGCGTTCGTATTGGGTGTAGAGGCGGCGGAGGGCGTCGATGTCAGAAATTGTCACACAGGTTCTCTCATTCATGGCTTGATGCCTGCCGCCTGTTCTCCCAGCGCAGCCCAGGAACGGCGCGATCATCGCTATCACTCTGGGTCATCGGCCTGGGTTATCGGCGTCATCAGGAGCGCCTTCTATCGTTTCTGTAGATGTCCCACAGCAGAATCGAGCCGGCGCAGGCTACATTGAGCGAATTGACGGCGCCGGTAATCGGTATCCGCACCAGTTGGTCGCATAGCTCCTTCAGAGCGACGCTCATGCCTTTGGCTTCGTTGCCAAGAATGAGCGCAATGGCTAAGCGCCTGTTTGATCGATTCAATCCCTTCGACAAAGATTTCTTGCCACTGATGACGCTTCGCCCGATTGAGTTTGAGCGACTGAATGACCTGAAATTCCGAATTTTTGACGCTGATGCGGCGCTTCTTCATGATACCGCTTCACAAACCGTGCTAGAACAAACCTGGCGCAGCCGATCACACTTCACGTTCTATCACAAAGAGCGCAAAGCCGTGAATCGAATGAGCTGTGTGGCGTGCGCACGCAGCCGGTTGCGGTTCGGCGCGTGGCGCGTCCTCTGCTATAATGCGAGACGCTCATAGAACACTGGTTCTGATTATGCAAAG
Source organism: Chloroflexota bacterium (assembly GCA_003451595.1). GTDB lineage: Bacteria > Chloroflexota > Anaerolineae > Caldilineales > Caldilineaceae > Caldilinea. The sequence continues at coordinate 14,921 of DMDA01000098.1, forward strand.
TAGTTCATGGCAGGCAACGCTACGATGGCCGACGATTTTGTGCATCTCCACGTTCATTCTGAATACTCGCTGCTCGACGGGCTGGGGCGCATCAAGTCACTGGTCAAGGAAGCCGTCAAGCTCGGGCAGCCGGCGCTGGCGCTGACTGACCATGGCGTGATGCACGGCGCTATCGAGTTCTTCCGCGCCTGCCGCGATGCCGGCGTCAAGCCGATTATCGGCGTTGAAGCCTATGAAACTGCATGGGGACGCCCGATGAGCGGTCGCGACCCACAGCTTGACCGCGAGAACTATCACTTGCTGCTGCTGGCGAAGAACATGACCGGTTATCGCAACCTGCTCCAGATCGCGTCGCGTAGCCAGCTCGACGGATACTATTACAAGCCGCGCATCGATCACGACTTTCTGGCGGCGCACGCCGAGGGCATCATTGCCAGCACCGGCTGTCTGGGCGCCGAAGTTCCGCAACTGCTCAGTCAGGGCAAGGAGCGCGAGGCTTATGAACGGCTGGGCTGGTATGTCGATGTCTTCGGCAAGGAAAACTTCTTCATCGAGCTGCAGGAGCACTCGATCCCGGAGCTGGTCAAGGTCAACAAAATTCTTGTGCCCTGGGCAGAGAAATTTGGGCTGAATCTAGTCGTCACCAACGATGTGCATTACGTGCGCGAGCAGGACGGCGGCCCCCACGATGTGTTGCTCTGCGTGCAGACCGGCGTCACCCTCGACCAGCCCAACCGGATGCGCATGAGCGACGGCAGCTATTTCCTGAAAAGCCGCGCGCAGATGGAAGCGACCTTCCGCCCGTTCATCGACCTGCCTGCCAGCGCCTTTGACCATTCGCTGCGCATCGCCGAGATGTGCGAGGTCGATCTCGAAGATGGCAGCTATCACCTGCCCGACCTGCCGATCCCGGAGGGCTTCACCTACGAGACCTATCTGCGTCACCTGACCGAGGACGGTTTGCAACGACTCTACGGCGCACGCGCGAACGATCCCGATGTGCAGGAGCGTAAGGAGCGCGAGCTGCGCACCATCCACCAGATGGGCTTCGACGTCTACTACCTGATCGTGGCCGACCTCTGCAACTTTGCGCGCAGCCGCAACATCTGGTGGAACGTGCGCGGCTCCGGCGCGGGTTCGCTGGTGGCGTATTGCATCGGCATCACCGGCATCGACCCGCTCAAGAACAACCTGATCTTCGAGCGCTTCCTCAACCCTGGCCGCGTCACCATGCCCGACTTCGACCTGGATTTCCCCGACGACCAGCGCGAAGAGATGATCCGCTACACCGTCGAGAAGTACGGCGAGAGCCAGGTCGCCCAGATCGCCACCTTCAACCGCATGAAGGCAAAGGCGGCCGTGCGTGATGTGGGGCGCGCCCAGGGCATTGAGTTGTCCAAAGTCGACTACATCGCCAAGCTCATCCCCGGCATCCCTGGCAAGCCGGTCACGATCCAGGACTGCCTGACGGAAGGACACGAATTCTACAGCCAGGAGCTGGTCGATCTTTACACCAAAGAGGAGTGGGTCAAGAAGCTGCTCGACACCGCCATGCAGCTCGAAGGCGTGGCGCGCAATGCCGGCATCCACGCCGCGGCTGTGATCGTCGCCGATCGCGAGCTGACGCACTACACGCCGATCATGCGCGGCAGCAAGTCCACGGTGACGAGCACAATTGCGCAGTACGAGTTCCCGATTCTGGAATCGATCGGGCTGCTCAAGGTGGACTTTCTCGGCTTGAGTACGCTTTCCGTCATGCGTGAGGCGGCGCGGCTGATCAAGGAGCGCCACGGCATCGAGTACACGCTGGAGAACATTCCCTATGAAGGCGAAGTCGCCGAGGAAGCGTTCAAGCTGCTCTCCAGCGGCGAAGTGAGCGGCGTCTTCCAGGTGGAAAGCCAGGGCATGCGCCGCGTGCTGATCGACATGAAGCCCTCGACCTTCGAGCATATCGTCGCCATGATCTCGCTCTATCGCCCCGGCCCGCTGGAGTACATCCCTTCCTTCATTCGGCGCATGCACGGCGAGGAGCCGGTCGAATATAAACACCCGAAGTTGCAAACGATCCTGAGCGAGACCTACGGCATATGCGTCAGCGGGGAAGCCTGGATCACCGAGGCGCGTTCTGGGCGTCGTTATCGACTCGCCGAGATCGGTCAACTCGACGAGTTCTACGTACAGGGTGTTGATGCCGACTGGCAGCCTGCAATCGGACGCGTGACGCACTGGATCGACAGCGGCGAAAAGCCGGTCTATCGCATCACATTGCGTAACGGCGCCAGCGTCAAAGTGACGGAAGATCATCGCCTCTTGACCGAGGCGGGCTGGCTGCCACTCTGCAAACTGCGACCCGGTGATTTTGTGGCTGCGCCGCCGCATCTGTTTGGGCCTGAAACGACCGCACAGCCGCTGGATCGCCGGCGTCTGCGCGTGCTGGCGTACTTGCTGGCGGATGGCAGCTTGGCAAGCATGGCGAGCGTCGATTTTGTCTCCAAAGACCCGGTGCTGCTGGCAGAATATCAACACGCGCTGGCGGCGTTTGATGGTGTTCGCCCCCATTTTACGGCGCAGGTGCGCGGCGTTACGCGCATCGGCGCATCCAAACAGCACGGCCGCGCCAACTACCACACGCCCAATCTGCTGCTAAATTGGCTGCGTGAGCTGGGACTGAAGGCGCCGGCTGGTCAACGCCCTGGCGGATTGCGCAGCCATGAGAAGTTTGTCCCTGATTTTGTCTTTGGTTTGGGCAAGGAGGATATCGCCTTCTTTCTGGCGTCGTTGTGGGACTGCGATGGCTATGTTGGGCACAAGCTCTGTCACTACAAAACGGTGTCGCCGCATCTGGCAGTACAGGTGCAGACGCTGCTGCTACGGTTGGGGATTCAAGCCACCATCTATCAGGCGCACTATGCCATCGGCGCCGACAAAACCACGCCGCGCACTGGCTATCAGGTGACGATCTACGACACCGCCAGATTTGCGGCGCTGGTGCAGCCGTATATGGCGTCGGCAAAACGTGAGGTTGTCTGCACCCAACAGAGTTTTTCGACGCTGGCGCGCCAACCATTCCTGGATGAAGTCGATGCAGTGCGAACGCTCTCCTATCGTGGGTTGATGGAGGCGTATGGCGTCGATCGCCAACACTTCTACGCGCGGGGGCGCCGTCGCCCGCGCATCTCTACCCAAATCGCGGCGCAGCTTGCCGACGCCCTGCCCTTGCCAGAGACGCGCAAACGGCTCGGTGTGATCTGGGAAGAAGTGGCGTCGATTGAGTATGTCGGCGTCGAACACGTCTACGATTTGACAGTTGAGGGGCTGCACAGCTTTGTTGCCGACAATATCATCGTTCACAATTGCGTCTATCAGGAGCAGATCATCCAGATTTTGAGCAATCTGGCTGGCTACACCCCCGGCGAGGCTGACCTGGTGCGCCGCGCCATCGGTAAGAAAAAAGCCTCGGAGATCGAAAAGCACAAGAAGATTTTCGTCGCCGGCTGCGAGAAGAACGGCATCGACCCGCACATCGCCGAGGCAATCTACGGCGACATCGAGTTCTTTGCGCGCTATGGCTTCAACAAGAGTCATGCCGCCGACTACGCCGTCATCACCGTGCAGACCGCCTATCTCAAGGCGCATTATCCGGTCGAATACATGGCGGCGCAGCTCCTGGTCGAGCGCGACAAGACGGAGAAAGTGGTCAACTTTGTCTCCGAGTGTCGACGCATGGGCATCGACGTGTTGCCGCCTGACGTGAACTACTCCGGTCTCGATTTCGAGATTCAGCAGCGCCCGCCCGACATGCCGCCGCAAACGCAGCGCGACCCCAGCATCGGCTATCGCTTCCCGGTGCCTGAAGGCAGCGCCATCCGCTTTGGCATGGCGGCAGTCAAGAACGTGGGCGAAGGCCCTGTGCGGGTGATCATCGATGCACGCAACGCCGGCGGACCTTTCAAGAGCCTGGAGGATTTCTGTGACCGCGTCGATCTGCGTCAGGTCAACAAGCGCGCGCTGGAGTGCCTGATCAAAGTCGGCGCGCTCGACCGCTTCGGCAAACGCAGCCAACTGCTCGCCGTGCTCGATCAGATGGTTGCGGCTTCTGCGTCGGTGCACGATGCGCGTGACAGCGGCCAGCTCTCGATCTTCGACCTGATGATGGGCGGCGGCGCGCCGCAAGCCAGCGTCTCGCCGATCCGGCTGCCCGATCTGGAGGAGGTCAAGGGGCGTGAAAAGCTACAGTGGGAAAAGGAACTGCTCGGCGTTTACTCGATCAGCCATCCACTGCAACAGATGAACATCGACTTCAAGCGCGTCACGACCTGTTCCTGCGCCGAGCTGGACGAAAGCTATGACGGCAAGGGCGTCACCCTGGCGGGCGTCATCACCAACATTCGCACCATCAACACCAAGAAGGGCGATCAGATGGCGTTTGTTCAGCTGGAGGACCTGCAGGGTGGCTGCGAAGTGGTCTTCTTCCCCAAAGCCTACGCCGACTACAAAGACAAGTTAGCCGTTGATGCGGTTGTGATTGTCAAAGGCAAGGCGCAGACACGCGAAAACCAGACAACGCTGCTTGCCGACATCGTGCAGACGCACGTCGAGAACTATATCGGGCTTGATAATGACACGCCGGCGTTGCAGGCGCCGCTGCTGACCGGCGCCGTTCCAACGATCAATGGCGCGCCCCTGCCTGATGACGGCGCGAATGGTTTCCACGGCGACGATGACGCCTGGATCGGCGCCGAGTCGAACATGCCACCGCTGGAAGAGCCTGCCTGGCTGCGCGCCGACGCCTGGGTTGGCGCTGAACCGGGCTTGACAGCGCCCATACTGGCGGCCGCCCCGCTGCCAGACGAGAATGACGGCGAAGAAGATGCTCCGCTCGACATGGACCCGCCCGCCAGCCTAACGCTGCGTGAAGTTGCGGAAGTTGCTTCACCCTATGCTGCGGCGTCGCTGCCTGCCGCTATGCTGCAGCCAACCGATTCGCCAGTTGCCAACGGTAGTCACGAACTAACGCCCCAGCCTGAGGACAAACCGGCGCGCCTGCCTGACGAAGAATTGACCTCCACACCGGAGCCACCACTGCGGCGCAAGGCGCGCCGCCTGATCATCAACTTCCGTCGCAGCGGCGACCTGGAGCGCGACAAATATCGGCTCAAGTCGATCTATGAAATGGTGTGTGAACCCAAAGGCCGCGACGATTTTGTGATCCGGCTGCTCGACGCCAGCAACATCGTCGAACTGGCCTTTCCCAACGACGGCTGCACAATTACCGAGAAGTTGACGACAGAGCTACCAAAGCGCTTCCGCGTAGAGTGTGAGATTATCGGTTGATGACTGCTTTTCACCGTGATCGATTCACCTGGCTGGCGTATTTGCTGCTTGGCTACTTCGCCTTTTTTCAGGCCGCGCTTGGCCCGCTGATGCCTTTTCTACGCACTGAATTGCATCTCACCTACACGACGGGGGCGCTGCACCTCAGCGCCTTCGCCATTGGCATGATTGGGGCGGGGCTGAGCAGTGCCTGGTTGGCCGCACGGTGGGGGCGTCGCACCATCCTGTGGGGGGGCGTCGCCGGGATGGCTGCCGGCGCCCTCTTGTTGATGGTCGGCGGCGCCGCTGTTGTGACGGTCGGCGCGGCGCTAGTGATGGGCTACCTGGGCACACTGCTGCTGGTGATGATTCAGGCCACACTGTCCGACCGCCACGGCGCGCGACGTGCGACAGCTCTCACCGAGTCTAACATCCTGGCGATGCTCTGTGCGGGGGGCGCCCCGCTGTTGATTGGAGCGTTTGCGCGCACGGCGGTCGGCTGGCGCGGCGCGCTGTGGCTTGGGCTGGCGGCGGGCGCCCTGATTGCGCTTGTCTACTTCCGCACGCCGTTGCCGCCACGTCTGGACGCAGAAGCGACACACCGTCGTACACGTCTCCCCGCCGGTTTCTGGGCATTCTGGGCAGTGCTCATCCTCAGCGTTGCGCTGGAATGGAGTCTGATCGCCTGGAGCGCGGATTTTCTGAGCAGCGTGATCGGGTTGGGCGCCGAGGTGGGGGCCATGTCTGTCAGCGTTTTCTTCATTGGCGCTGTGTTGGGACGCGTCGCCAATAGTCGCTGGACGCTGCACACGCCGGTGCGCACGTTGCTCCTGGCGATGCTGGGTGTGGTGGGAGTGGGGTTTTCGCTCTTTTGGTTGGCGCGGCTGCCTGGGATCGCCGTCTTTGCGTTGGGGATGACCGGCTTTGGCGTGGGCGCACTCTTTCCGCTGACGCTGTCTTTGGCGCTTACCGTTGCCGCCGACCAGGCCGATGCTGCCAGTGGCCTGGTCTCGTTGGGCAGCGGCTTGGCGATTCTGGCAGCGCCCTTTTTGCTCGGCTGGTTGGCCGATAGTTACAGCCTGGAACAGGCATTTGTCATTGTTGCGCTGCTGGATGTGATCGCCTTCGTGATCGTGGCGTCCTTCCGTCGTCCTGTTGGCGGCTAAAGCGCCCCTGCGTCAGGGGCGGCGACGCTGCGAACAAACCTTCAGAGTGCGTAGTCCGTCAGATCGATAGCGACTGGTTGCCCACGCGTCCGCAGTGCGTCAAGGTGTGCGCGGGCAAAGGCGACGGCTTCGGCGCCATCCGTCACCGTCAGGCGGTTGCGGAAGATGTGACGGGCGCCGGGCGCTAGTTGCACCAGGCGTCCGCTGCGGCTGGCGCGGTTCTGTCCTTCAGGCACACAATTGCCTGGTTCGACGCCACAAACATAGCTTCCCAATCGGAAGTTCTTCCACTGGGTCAGGTAAGGTTCATAGGTCGTGTCCCACTCGAGGAGCAGGCCGAATGTCGGCGACCCCAACCACACTTGCGCCTGGCGATCGACATCCGTCAACACTTGATGAAAGAAGACCTCTTCGAGATGGCGCGACGTAGCGCTGTGATAATGCGGCCAGTCGTGCAAGGCGGCGGCAGCCGTCAGATCGCGCGGCATGACTGCGCTGCTGGCGACGTGCAGTTCGACGCCTGCCCGCACCAGGGGATAGCCAAAGTTGAAATGATGCAGCAGCATGAAGGGCGCTGGTGCGTCGTCGCGATTCTCCACCACATCGACGATCTCGACGGTCGGTTCGCCTAGCACCAGGCGCACGGTGCGCGTCAGATGCAACTGCTCGCCAAAGAGCGCCGCCTCTGCAATTTCTCCGGTGACTTCAGCCACGTATTGCTCCTGTCGCCAACCGCGTTGCACGGCAACATTGTAGGCGCGCAGAAGGCTATAGTCGCCATGGAGGTCGCGAAACTGTCCGCTGCGGGCGTCTGTCTCTGGCGGACCGACGTGACGCAGGCCACACGTCACCAACAGCCCACCGTTGAAGAGGCGCAGCCAGCCGGCGCCAAAGTCCGCAGTGTGTGGCGCACCCTGACTTATCCAGGTGAGTGGGCGGCCGTTATGCGCCGCCAGCCAGATATCCAGACCGCGATCGGGCAGCAATGTCAACGTCAGGCCGCTGCTGTTGTAGCCTTCCAGCACGCGCATCCCGTTGTCAAGCGTTGCCGGACGCCAGTCGATGAATTGACGCATGTCGCTGCTGTGCTGCGCCAAGGTCTCCTGATTCAAGTCAAAGGATGGCATTAGACATATCTCCTGATCGTGTGTTCTGAGCGTGTGCTAAATCTCGGCTTCTTCGCGCAGGCGTTCTCGATCCAATACAACGATTTGCTGGCGTTCGATGGCGATCAAGCCGTCGGCGGCCAGCGCTCGCAGGGTGCGCCCGATCACTTCACGCACGGTGCCCAAATGATGGGCGATGTCTTCTTGCGTCAGGGGCGCCGGGGGGGCGCCGCTCTCGCTGGCCTCGGCTTGCTCGAGCAGTAAGCGCGCCAGTCGTCCCCGCACGTTGCGCATCGCCAGGTCCTGCACGGAGGCGACCAGTAGGCGCGCACGGCGGGCGAGGTTCTCGATCATCGCCCATGCCAACGCAGGATTGTGCATCACCACTGTCTGCAGGTCTTCCCGCGCCACACGCCACAGCGTCACATCGGTGTGCGCCACGGCCGTCGCGGGATTCGGCCCGCCATCCAGCACCGAAACGTCGTTGAACGTATCGCCGCGCTGGATAAAGTGCAAGATATGTTCGCGCCCGTCGCGGGAATAATGGCAAATCTTGACGACTCCTGTGGCAACCAGAAAGAGACCGGCGGTCGGCTCCCCTTCGAGAAAGATGACTGCTTCGCGCTCATACGTGCGCGCAGCAGCGTGTCGCGCCAGCATCAGGACCGCGTCAGCAGGTGCAGATTGCAGGAAGTTGGTCTGCTGCCACAAGGCAATCATCTCAGCGGGCGGCGAGTCAGCCGCGTGTGCAGCGGTGCTGGCGGCGTGCGTGCTGCGCTTCATGCCGACGACCCCGCTGTTGCCAGCCACTGACGCAGATTGGCTTCGATGCGCGGGGCAGCCGGCCAGGCGCCCGGCACAAAGGTTTCACCGGTTAGCATCTCGTACGTGCGGATATAGCGCGCCGCCGCCTGCACGGCCAGATCGGCGGGCAGGGGGAAGGGATCGCCCTCGCCGCGATAGCCGTGTGCAGCATAATAGAGGCGGATGAACTCTTTATCGAAGTTATCCGGCTCCTGTCCGGCGGCGACGCGGTCGGCATAGGTGGCGGCGATCCAGAAGCGGCTGGAGTCGGGCGTGTGAATCTCATCAATCAACATAAGCGCGCCGTCGGTCGTCAGGCCAAATTCGTACTTGGTGTCGACCAGGATCAGCCCGCCGCGACGGGCGAGCTGCTGCCCGCGCTGGAAGAGGGCAATCGCGGCAGCGCAGACCTGTTCCCACACCGGCGCCGCGACCAGACCCATTTCCACTACTTCGGCGCTGGTGATGCGTTCGTCGTGGCCGCCGTCGCGTGCTTTGGTCGTTGGCGTGATGATTGGGGCAGGCAGCGCATCGTTCTTGCGCAGCCCGTCGGGAAAGTCGATGCCATAGATCGTGCGGTGACCCAGGCTGTATTGATGCCACAGCGAGGTCGAGGTAACGCCGCTGATGTAACCGCGCACGACGACTTCCACCGGCAACGGCTCACAGACTTGCGCCACCGTCACGTTGGGGTCAGGCGTAGCAATCAGGTGGTTGGCGATGATGTCCGCAGTCTCGGCGAACCACCATGCGGCGAGCTGTGTCAACACCTGTCCCTTGTAAGGCACCAGCCCCAGGATACGGTCGAAGGCGGAAAGGCGATCCGTCGTGACCAGGATCAGATGAGCGGCGTGGCGATAGATGTCGCGCACCTTGCCCGACATCCGCGCACCAAGAAAGGGAAGATCGACGCTGGCGAGGGCAGCGGGCAATGCAGCTTGTAAACTCGATTCGGATAACATACGATGCTTTTTTCTCCGTGAATCGCGACTTCTACCCACCCAGGCAAGCCTGGCGATGCTTGGGGGCGCGGTCTGATCGCTCTGCTGTGCTGCCTGCTGTATGAAGATTGTAACGCAAAAAGCGGCGATCGCCGATCACGCAATCGGTGTGAATTTGTTGTTCGATGGGCGCTATCGTGAAATGTCCCGATGTCAGATCATCAGCATGTCAGATCATCAGATCGAATATATTGACGCCCAAAGGCTCTGCGCTACAATAGAAGTTCAATGCCTGACGCGGCAGTGTGTGATCTGGAGTCATCAGAGCAGGTGCACGAACACGAGGAGAGCGGGGGATGTTCACAAAACTCAAGCAACGCTTCAGCGGCGCACGTCCGCCTGCACCAACCACGGTCACCCCAACACCGCCGCCAATCCTCGATGTGACCGATGCCGATTTTGCAGCCGTTGTCGGACAGGCGTCGCTGCCGGCGGTTGTCGACTTCTGGGCGGAGTGGTGCCAGCCGTGCCAGGTGATGTCGGCGTATGTTGGCTTTCTGGCGAAAGAGTATGAGGGACGTCTGCTGGTCGCTGCGCTCGACACCGATGAAAACCCGGAGACGCCACAGCGCTACAATGTGATGGGTCTGCCCACGCTGTTGTTGCTGCGCGGCGGTGAAGAGGTCGACCGCATCGTCGGCGTCGTCGGTTACGAAGAAATCAAAGCGCGGGTGAATCGCCTGCTGCAAGAACAATAATCAAACGACTGGGAGTCTTGTTTCATGCGAGTATCAAAGCTCTTTTTTCAGACGCTGCGCGAAGTGCCCGCCGACGCCGACGTGGTCAGCCATCAACTCATGCTGCGCGCCGGCATGATTCACCAGATCGCCGCCGGCATTTTCGATTTCCTGCCGCTGGCGTTGCGCACCAAACATAAGATCGAAGATATCTTCCGTGAAGAGATGGACGCCATCGGCGGGCAAGAAGTGACGTTGCCGATGGTGCACCCGGCGGAACTCTGGCAGAAGAGCGGGCGCTGGTACCAGATCGGCAGCGACATGGCGCGCTTCAAGGATCGCAATGACCGCGACATGGTGCTCGGCATGACGCATGAGGAGATCATGGCGGATCTCGCCAAGAAATTCATCAAGAGCTATCGCCAGCTCCCGATGATGCTCTATCAGATTCAGACCAAGTTCCGCGACGAGCCGCGCCCGCGCGCCGGTCTGTTGCGTGTGCGCGAATTCACGATGAAGGACGCCTACACCTTCGACCGCGACGAGGCAGGCATCGACGCCTACTACCCCCACCTCTACCAGGCCTATTTCAACATCTTCCGCCGCTGCGGCATCGATGTGGTGGCGGTCAAGAGCGACACCGGGATGATGGGTGGACGCATGGCGCATGAGTTCATGGCGCTCACCGACATCGGCGAGGACACGCTCGTGCTCTGCAACGCGTGTGGCTACAGCGCCAATCGCCAGGTCGCCATCTTCCGCAAGCCGGCGCCGCCCGTCGCCGATGCACTGCCGCTGGAGGAGGTCGCCACGCCCAACGTCACCACCATCGAGGCGCTGGCGCACTTTTTGGGCATCCCCGAAAGCGAAACCGCCAAAGCCGTCTTCCTGGTCGCCGATATCGACCAACCCGATGGCAAGGTCAAGGAGCAGTTCGTCTTCTGCGTCGTGCGCGGGGACATGGAGCTGAACGAGACCAAGCTGACCAACGCCATCAAGGCGCGGCGACTGCGCCCGGCGACCACGCCCGAAATCAGAGCGGTCGGCGCCGAACCGGGCTACGGCTCACCCATCGGCATCGCCCGCGATCGGGTGTTGCTCGTGGTCGATGACCTGGTGGCCGCCAGCCCAAACCTGGTCGCGGGCGCCAACCGCGAGGGCTACCACCTGCGCAACACCAACTATGGCCGCGACTACACCGCCGACCTCGTAGTCGATCTCGTGGCGGTGAGCGATGGCTACGCCTGCCCACAGTGCGGTGCACCCGTCCACACGGCGCGTGGCGTCGAGGTCGGCAACATTTTCAAGCTGGGCACCAAGTACAGCATTGCCATGGGCGCCACCTATCTGGACGAGAACGGCGAGGAGAAGCCGATCGTGATGGGTTCCTACGGCATCGGCTCCGGGCGGCTGATGGCGGTGATCATCGAGATGCTGCATGACGACGCCGGCATCCAGTGGCCGATCACCGTGGCGCCCTATCAAGTGATCCTGATCAGCCTGGCGAACGAAAAGACGCCCGAAGTCGCCGAGGCTGCGGAAAAGCTCTATGCTGACCTGCTGGCGGCGGGCGTCGAAGTGCTCTACGACGATCGCGACGAACGCGCTGGCGTCAAGTTCAACGACGCCGACCTGATCGGCATCCCGATCCGGCTGACGCTGGGCGCCAAGGGGCTGAAAAACGGCGTGGTCGAGGGCAAGCTGCGGCGCAACGGGGAAGCGTTCGAGTTCAACATCGCCACGGCGGTCGAAGATGTCAAGGCGCTGATCGCCGCCGAGATTGCGCGCATCAACGCCACCGTCGTGCCTGTGCCTTTTGAAGACTAACCTGGGTGCCAATCGGTGACTTGTGATGGGGCGCCACCCACCGACGCCTCGTCACAAGCCAACATTCACCCTTCAGCTTTTCCACGAAGCCAGACCTGTGTCCACCTATAACTATCCCTACTACAACACTGTCGACCAGATTTATCACGCCGAGTGGTCGATTGCCAAGCTGGCGCGGCATGAGTTGCTGCGGCGCTCGATCGCGACGCTTTGGCCTCAAGGTCACCCGACGCGGCTGATTCACGTCGCCGGCACGGGCGGCAAAGGCTCGACCTGCCGCTTTCTGGAGATGGGTCTGGCTTGTATCGGCGCTGCGGGCGCGTTCATGAGTCCGCATCTTTTCGACTACCGCGAGCGTTTCAGCATCAATGGCGAGTTTGTCAGCCAGGACGACATCACCGCCGCGTGGGAGCAGCGCGTGCGTCCGCACTGCGTGCGTCTGGCAACCGACCATCCGGCGAACATCCACACCTTCCACGAAGTCTCGATCTTGATTGCCCTGACCCTCTTCGAGCAGCACGGCGTGGAATGGGCGGCGATGGAGACCGGCGTTGGTGGACGCTACGACCAGACGCGCGCGCTCGATGTCGTGGCGACGGCGCTGACCAATGTTGGCAGCGACCACGCCCACATGCTCGGCGACGAACGCTGGCAGCGCGTGCTCGACAAAGCTGGCATTGCACGTCCCGGCGTGCCCTTCTTCACCAGCGACACCGACCCTGAGAATCTGGAAATTATGGTGCAGGTGTGCGCGGCGACAGGTGCGCCGCTGCATCAGGTCGGGGATGCAGCCGTAGCCGCCCTGGAGCTGGAGTTGCAGCAGCACACACTCGATCCGTCGCCGGACTCATTGCTGCACGCCGATTACCAGAAGCGCAACGCTGCGCTGGCGCTGGCGGTGATCCGTCACCTGGCGCCCGCCATCGATGAGACGGCGGTGTTGCGCGCCTTCGCCAACGCGCGGCTGCTCGGGCGCTTCTGGAGGGTGGAGGAGAGCGTCTACGCCGACATTGCCCACAACGCCGAAAAGATCGAGGCGCTGGCGGGCGAGATTCGCAAGCAGTTCGGCGCGCGCGGCAAGATTCTCGTCGTCGGCATCTCCGGGCAGCGCATCTCGACCAAGGTCTTCCGCGCCCTGGCGGACATCGCCCACACGATCATCGTCACGAGCGCGTCGTTCAAGGGACAGGACCCGGCGCGCGTGCGCGAGGAGGTGAAAGGCATCGTCGGCGACATCCCGGTGCTGGTTGCCTTCGAGCCGCAGCAAGCGCTGCGCACTGCGCGCTCACTGCAGCGCGACGACGAGGTGATCATCCTGACCGGCTCGACCTACATGATCGAGCAGGCGCTCAACCCCGACCCGCATCTGCGCCACATGAGCGCCCATTTTGGCTGGCGGATGCAGGAGCCGCACGAGGCGACCGGTACGGTGCATCTGAATCTACCCAAGCCGGCGCCGCCCTTACGGTGAAGACCAACAGAGAGGTTCTCGCAAATTTGATTTGGTTGCGAGCAGCAAGGCTACAGCGGATGCAGACGGAAACGGTGACTGGCTGCTAACCTTTGGTGTTGTCTGGTGGATGACGGTACGGTGAGTGCTGATCTGCCCGTGAAGTGCGGCGTCAGAGAACGACGCTGCCACTCACTTCTGCCCAATGATCACTGCCACAGGATGATTGGTGGAAATTGCCTGCTGCGTTAAGATGATGGTGCTTCATCCAGTCAACCGCGCGCGAATTATTTGATCCCAGGAGGAAGAGCATGAACTTTGCAGAGATGTGGCAGACATGGCTGAAGGCCACTACTAGCCCGAATGAGGCGACTTTTGCGGACTTGCGTCAGAAACCAGAAGCCAACGTCACGACCGCCATCATCTGGATGGCGATCTATGGCGCCGTGTCAGCGGTCGTCGGCATCATCGGCGGCTTGATGTTCGCCAGTACGATGCGCAGCGTACTGCCCGGCGTTTTGGAGCAACTGGAATTGCCGCCTGCCGAGGCGGCTCAGGTTGAACAGGCATTGCGCGCCGTCACGGGCGGCGGCTTTGGCATGGCCGGTTTTGCCAGCCTTGCCAATATCGTCATGGCGCCGCTCTTCTTTTTGATCGGCGTCGGTATCTACTTTTTGCTTGCCAGGCTGCTGGGCGGCAACGGCGACTTTGGGCGCTACGCCTATCTCAACGCTGCCTTTGCTGCGCCGCTGGGCATCCTCACCACGTTGCTCAGTCTGGTGCCCTTTGCCGGCTGCATCAGCCCGCTGATCACGATCTACTCGCTGGTGTTGGTCTACTTTGCCACCAAAGCTGAACATCAATTGAGCAGTGGGCGAGCGATCTGGGTGGTGTTGATCCCGGTGCTGGTGGTCTTTGCCCTATTGGGCTGTTTCCTATTCAGCATCATCGGTTTCGTTGCCTCGTTGCAGAATCGATAAAATGTCAGGACAATCCATGCCGGAGTCTGTGAAGGCGGAGTTTGCGGCAACCGACCTATCCATGCCTGCCGAGCACCGCAGTGGCTTCATCGCCGTGATTGGGCGGCCCAATGTGGGCAAGTCCACTTTGCTCAACCGGCTGCTGGGCCAGAAGATTGCGATTACCAGCCCCAAGCCGCAGACGACGCGCGACCAGATTTTGGGCATTCTCACCACTGAGGATGCCCAACTGCTCTTCCTCGACACGCCGGGGATTCATCGGCCATTGCACAAACTGGGCGAATATATGGTGCAGGTCGCCGCTGACACCATCGCCGATGCCGATGTTGTCATCTGGCTGGTGGACATCAATACGGCGCCCACCGAGGAGGAGCGCGCCATCGCTGAATTGCTCCAACAACTCTCCATGCGCAAACGCAAGCGCGTCAGACTGCCGCCGCTGATCCTGGGCTTCAACCAGGCCGATCGCTGGGGCGGAGACGCTGCAACGACGTCGGCGCGTATCGGCGAATATCTGGCCTTGCTGGCCTGGCTGGACGCTACGCCACATCGCCCAAGCGTGAACACCGCGATCTTCAGTGCAGCGACAGGCAAGGATACGGACGCGCTGTTGGCATTGGTGCGCAGCCTGCTGCCCATCGGCCCGCGCTACTACCCCGAAGACCAGGTCACCGACGTTGATCTGCGCTACATGAGCGCCGAGATCATCCGTGAGAAGGCGCTCTATCTGCTGCAAGATGAAATCCCACACAGCCTGGCCGTCGAGGTGGACGAATTTGTGGAGCGTAGCGAGGCGCTAACGTATATCTCCGCCGTGCTCTATGTCGAGCGCGAGTCACAGAAGGCGATCGTACTGGGCAGCGGCGGCAGCATGATCAAGCGCATCGGTCAGGCGGCGCGCCCAGAGATCGAGGCGTTGGTGGGAACAAAGGTCTATCTCGAATTGTGGGTCAAGGTGTGGGAACGTTGGCGGCGGCGGCAGAACCTGCTCAAGCAGTTGGGGTATGCGGTGGAGGGGCGCTAACCGCCGTCCGAGCGAGCCTCTCTTTCCTGATCCGCAGACAGCCCGCTGGCAATCACCTTCCGATACGCTGCAATGCGCGCTCGCCGCATCTGCGGTTGGCTGCCTAGCTGCGCCTTGCACCACTCCACCCCGATCTGCACGCGGTACTCCAGCAGCAGATAGCGGCGCAGCGCCTCGCCCCAGCGTGGACCGAACCATTTGCGCCAGTAGCGCACCTTGCTCGTGTTGAAGCGGATATGCCGCTGCGTCGAGACCTGTTCGCTGCTCTTGCCTTCGTGATGGGTGACCAGCGCCGCCGGTTCGTACACGATACGCCAGCCCGCCTGCTTGATGCGTCGGCAGAGATCGAGCTCCTCGCTGTACATGAAGAAACCTTCGTCAAAGGGACCGTCCGGCGTGGCAATGGCGTCTAGCGCCTCGCGCCGGCAGAGCAGCGCCGCCCCCACCAGCCAGTCGACTTCGCTGCGCTGGTCGGCGGGTAAATCGGCCATGAGCATCTTGCGCGCCCACGGATTCGTGGTCCACGCCCGCCCCAACCACGTGCTCTCCAAGAAGCCGGTGAGCGGGGTCGGAAAGCGCCGCGCGCTCGGCTGCGGTGAGCCGTCGGCGTACCGCAACTGCGGCCCAATCACGCCGATGGTGGGGTCGGCGGCGATGGCGGTGAAGAGGGTGGAAAGGGATTGGGAGATTGGAGATTGGAGATTGGAGATTGGGAGATTGGGAGATTGGAGCTCCGCCCTCGTCCCTTGCCCTTCGCCCCTCGCCCCTCCCAACTCCGTGTCCGGGTTTAGAAAGTAGACGAAGCGGCCATGGCTGGCGGCGTAGCCGCGATTGTTGCCGCCGGTGAAGCCGAGGTTGCGGCCGCTGGCGATGACGCGCACCCACGGGAAGTGCGCTGCGACCTGCGCCGGCGTGTCGTCGTGGCTGGCGTTGTCGACGACGATGACTTCGAGGGAGAATTGGGAGATTGAGTGATTGGGAGATTGGAGATTGGAGATTAGAGATTGAACGTCTTCGGCTGGCGAATTCTCCCCCTCTCCTTGTCGCTCTGGCTGGGTCTCCCCCAATCCCCCAATCTCCAATCTCCAATCTCCAATCTCAACCCAACGCACGTGGTCTTCGCCGGGTAGAGTGGCTTGCTCGATCGACGCCAGGCATTTTTGCAGCAGCGGCCAGACGTTCCAGGAGACGATGATGATGGAGAGATCACAGCTTGGTGGTTGCGTCATAAACTACATTGTAGCGCAAGCGCCCGCAGTTTTGACAGGCACGCGGCGCTGTGATAGCCTCTTTGAATGCCTCGCGCTGGTCTCTTGACCCGGCACAGGCGAAGTGAATCGGGGCAAGTGCGCCCCGGCAACCCGCTGGAGTCCCGGTTTTCGGTTGCACGGTGATGAATCAACCCGCAGCGCGTCGCAACGCAGCAAGGGCGCCATTCATCGCATGTGTCGAATCGATTTTGCCAGGCGGGAAGCAACCGATGTGTTTCATGCCCTCCTGGCGTTAGCCGGAGGGTTTTTTGTTGGAAACCATGCAAGCGAAGGTGCGTTCCGTCTTTTGGCAAGAGGGTCAGGTGATGCTGGTCGACCAGCGGCTGCTGCCCGGTCGCTTTGTCGTCGCCGGCTTCGACACAGTCGAGAAGGTGGCGGCGGCGATCCGCGACATGGTGGTGCGCGGCGCACCGGCGATTGGCGCAACGGGCGCCTACGGCATGGCGCTGGCGGCGTTTGCCAGCCCGGCCAGCGACCGCGCCAGCCTGCTCAATGACCTGCGCCGCGCCAAAGCTGTGCTCGACGCGGCGCGCCCGACCGCCGTCAACCTGAGCTGGGCGACGGCGCGTATGCTGGAGCTGGCGGAACACACAGTGCTCCCCAACACGGACGAGCTGCGCCACGCGCTGTTGGCGGAAGCTGACGCCATTGCCGAGGAGGATGTGGCGATCAACCGGCGCATCGGTTTCTACGGTGCAGCGCTGATCGCTGATGGCGCCAACTTGCTCCATCACTGCAACACCGGCGCGTTGGCGACCGTGGATTTTGGCACTGCGCTTGGCGTCATCTATGCCTGCGCCGAACAGGGCAAGCGCATCCATGTCTGGGTGGACGAGACGCGGCCACGTCTGCAAGGCGCGCGGCTGACGGCGTGGGAGCTGATGCGCGCCGGCATCCCCATGCACCTGATCGCCGACAACGCCGCCGGACACCTGATGCGCACCGGGCAGGTGGATGCCGTGCTCTTTGGCGCCGACCGCGTGGCCGCCAACGGTGATGTCGCCAACAAAATCGGCACCTACAAGCTGGCGGTCGTGGCGCGCGAGAACAACATTCCGGTCTACGCTGCCGTGCCGACGAGCACCATCGACCTCAACCTGGCGGACGGTGACCAGATTCCCATCGAGGAGCGCGGCGCTGAAGAGGTGACAACCATCGACGGCGCCGTGATCGCACCGGCGGGCGTCCCGGTCTACAACCCGGCGTTCGACGTGACGCCGCATCGCTATCTGACTGCGATCATCACGGAGGAGGGCGTCTGCTATCCGCCCTTTGACGCAAGCCTGCGCCGCGCCAAAGCCGCCGCCGAAGCACGCGTGCAAGAAAACCGATTGCAGCGGGGGAAGCAGACGATGGCACGCGGCTGACGCGGATCGAACGGATTCACGCGGATTTTTTGTTCTTGCAATCCGCGCTGATCCGCAAAATTCGCGTCGTCCGCGTTCTATCAGGACATCACGGGTGAAGCATGAATCAGTTGCGCAGCGTTTGTGTCTATTGTGGGTCGAGCCTGGGCGTCAAAGATGTCTACCGGCAGGCGGCGGAGGCGTTAGGGCGCGAGCTGGTCAGCCGTGGGCTGCGTCTGGTCTACGGCGCGGGCAGCGTTGGGCTGATGGGCGTGCTGGCGCGCACGGTCTTTGATCGCGGCGGCGAGGTGCTCGGCGTCATCCCGGATGTGCTGGCTCCGCGCGAGGTCGCCGGCGAGCAGATCGGCGAGACCATCGTGGTCGAGAACATGCACGAACGCAAGGCACTGATGGCGCAGGAGGCGGACGCCTTCATCGCCATGCCCGGCGGCTTCGGCACGCTCGATGAACTCTTCGAGGCGATCACGTGGGGGCAGATCGGCATTCAACGCAAGCCGATCGGGCTGCTCAACGTGGCAGGCTATTTCGACCCGCTGCTGACGTGGGTCGATCTGGCGGTCAAGGAGGGGTTCATCCGCCCGCAGCATCGCCAGTTGTTCATTGTCAGCGATGATCCATCGATCTTGCTGGAAAAACTCGCCTTCCACGAGCCGCCGTCCGGCTTCGTGAAGCTGGCGGGGAATGGGAAGAGATTTGGGTAAGAGTGGAGACTGGAGACTGGAGACTGGAGATTGGAGATTGGAGATTGGAGATTCATTGGCGCAGCACGCCGAATCTCCAATCTCCAATCTCTAAATCTCTAAATCTCTAAATCTCTTAATCTCCACAAGGAGAACACTATGTCTTTTGTCATCACAGGTTCTGTCGCCTACGACTACTTGATGTTCTATCCGGGCTTGTATCGCGAGCAGATTCTGCCCGACCGGCTCGACAAGATCAGCCTCAGCTTTCTGGCGGAGTCGATGCGCAAGGAACGCGGGGGCGTGGCGGCTAACATCGCCTACACGATGAAGCTGCTCGGCGCCGACCCGATCGTCTTCGCCACCGTCGGACAGGATTTTGGCGACTATCGCCGCTGGATGGAGGAGAACGGGCTGCGCACCGACCACGTCGTCGAGATTCCTGACGAGTTCACTGCTTCGTTCTTTGTCGGCAGCGACCAGGAGCACAACCAGATCGCCATCTTCTACACCGGCGCCATGGCGCACGCGCGCAACTACAGCCTGGAAGCGCGCGGGCTGCACGACGCGCAGGTGGTGATGATCAGCCCCAACGATCCCGGCGCGATGCTCAGCTACGCCCAGGAATGCCGGCGCCTCGGCATTCCCTACGCCTACGATCCCAGCCAGCAGATCGCCCGGTTGAGCGGCGAAGAACTGGCGGCAAGCATCCCCGGCGCCACCTATCTGCTCTGCAACGAGTATGAGCTGGCGATGGTGCTCAACAAGACCGGCTGGACGCTCGATGAGCTGCGCAGCAAGGTGGCTGTGCTCATCAACACGCTGGGCAAGGATGGCAGCCGCATCTACGTCGATGGGCTGGAGCTGCATGTGCCGGCGGCGCGGCTTGAGCGCTCCATTGACCCGACCGGCGCCGGGGACGCCTATCGCGGCGGGTTGTTTGCCGCCGTGCTCGCGGGGCTGCCGTGGGAGGTCGCCGGGCGTGTAGCGGCGCTGTGCGGCGCGTACGCGATGGAACATCGTGGCACGACTGCGCATCATTTCACCCCCGACGAGTTCACCGAGCGCTACGCCGCCAACTTTGGCGACGAGCCGCGCCTGGCGCGTCTGTTCCGCACCACGGCGTCGCTGGACGCCGCCGCCGAGGTTGCATGATGGAAACGACCGACCTGACGCTGGTGGCGCACTTGCTGGCGGACGATCCGGTCTGGGCTGCCTACGCCATCGCCGACCTGCAACCGGCGATGACGCCTTACTGCCGCTGGTTCGTCCACACCGAAGGCGACGTACACGCGGTGGCGCTGCTCTTCGCCGGACTGGAGCCGCCAATCCTCTTTGCGAAGGGCGACCCGGCTGCACTGGCAATGGCGCTGGACAACGCCGCGCTGCCCAGGGAAGTCTACCTGAGTGCGCGCGCAGAACACGCGCCGATCCTCGCCCGCTGGTACGACCATCACGACGTGCGGTGGATGTGGCGCATGGTGTTGGGAGGGGCGACTGGGCGACACGAAGACATGGAGAGGGGGAAAACGGGAGAAAGGGACACAGGGATCGTCCCCGGGCAGACAACTCCCAACCCCCAATCTCCAATCTCTCATTCTCCAATCTCCCACTCTCTCCGCCGCCTGACCGGCGCGGACG
>DMDA01000098.1:35472-95000 GCA_003451595.1 Chloroflexota bacterium
ATTGCCGTGGGCGTGGTCTTGCCAGCGCAGTGCTGGCGGCAATTGTAGACAGTTTGCAGGCGGAGGGCGTCTCGACCATCGTGCTCAACGTCGATCAACGCAACGACGGCGCACGCCGCATCTATGAACGTTTCGGCTTCGTTGTCCATTGTCCCTTCATCGAGGGCGTGGCGACGGCGAAAATCTGACTTTCATTTACGGAGAAACTAAATGACAACTGCAACCAAAACACGACAGTATGACATCGCCGACATCAACCTGGCGGAACGTGGACGCTTCCGCATGCAGTGGGCCGCCAAGGAGATGCCGGTGCTCGACCTGATCGAGGAGCGCTTCAAGCGCGAGCAACCCTTCAAGGGCATCCGTATGGCTGCCGCCATGCACGTCACCGCCGAGACGGCTAACCTGATGCGCGTGCTGCTGGCAGGTGGCGCTGAGGTGGCGCTGGCCGCCTCCAACCCGCTGAGCACACAGGACGACATCGCCGCCGCGCTGGTGTCGTACTACGAGATGCCGGTCTACGCCATCAAGGGTGAGACGACCGAGCAATACAACAGCCACCTCAACAGCGTGCTCGACATCAAGCCGCACATCACCATGGACGACGGCATGGACCTGGTCGCCATGTTGCACACGCAGCGCAGCAACCTGCTGGAGAATGTCGTCGGCGGCACCGAGGAGACCACCACCGGCGTCATCCGTCTGCGTGCGATGGCGGCGGCGGGCAAGCTGGCTTTCCCCGTGATCGCCGTCAACGATGCGCAGACCAAGCACTTCTTCGATAACCGCTACGGCACCGGGCAGAGCACCATCGACGGCATCATCCGCGCCACCAACATCTTGCTGGCGGGCAAGAACTTTGTGGTTGGCGGCTACGGCTGGTGCAGCAAGGGCATTGCGATGCGGGCGCGCGGCATGGGCGCCAATGTCATCGTCACCGAGGTCGAGCCGCTCAAGGCGCTCGAAGCCGTGATGGATGGCTTCCGCGTCATGCCGATGATGGAGGCGGCGAAGATCGGCCACATCTTCTGCAGCGCTACGGGCGACATGCACGTCGTCGACGGCAACCACATGGCCGTGATGCAGGATGGCGCCATCCTCGCCAACAGCGGTCACTTCGACGTTGAGATCAATCTCAAGGCGCTGGAAAAGATGAGCACCAAGATCACCCGCGTGCGCGACTTCCTCGACGAGTACACGCTCGATGATGGTCGCCGTCTCTACGTTGCTGGCGAAGGGCGCCTGGTCAACCTGGCCGCCGCCGAGGGCCACCCCAGCGCCGTGATGGACATGAGCTTCGCCAACCAGGCGCTGGCGGCTGAGTACATGCTCAAACATGGCAGCGAGTTGAAGGGCCAGGTCTACGATGTGCCGGAAGCCATCGACCAGGAGATTGCCTATCTCAAGCTCAAGGCGATGGGCGTCGAGATTGACGTGCTGACGCCGGAGCAACAGGCGTATCTGAATGAGTGGAGCCTGGGCACAGGCCACTAATGAAGTAAGAATTGAAATCTATTCTGGAGAAGAAACCATGACAACCTTCATGACCTCCCCTAGCCTGCTCTTCACGAGCGAGTCGGTGACCGAGGGGCACCCGGACAAAATGTGCGACCAGATCAGCGACGCCGTCCTGGATGCCATCTACGCCCAGGACCCCTACGCACGGGTGGCTTGCGAGACCGCGATCAAAACTGGCTTTGTGATGTGCCTGGGTGAAATCACGACCACCGCCTTTGTCAACTTCGATGAGCTGGTGCGCCAAGTCGTCAAGGAGATCGGCTTCGATAGCAGCGACAAGGGCTTCGACGGCAACACCTGCGGCGTGCAGATCGCCATTGCTGCGCAAAGCCCGGACATCGCCATGGGTGTGGATCGGGCGCAGGAATTCAAGACCGGCGAGATGGACATCGAGGAGGACGAGATCGAGGCTGTTGGCGCGGGCGACCAGGGCATGATGTTCGGCTTCGCCTGTGACGAGACCCCCACGCTGATGCCGATGCCGATCTACCTGGCGCACAAGCTGGCGCGCCGGCTCAGCGAAGTGCGCAAGCAGGGCATCCTCCCCTGGCTGCGCCCCGACGGCAAGACCCAGGTCACGGTTGAGTATTCGTTTGGGAAACCCAAGCGCATCCACACCGTGTTGATTTCCACGCAGCACAACCCGGAGATCAGCCAGCAGGAGATTCGCGAGGCGCTGATCGAGCATGTGATCGACCCGGTGCTGCCCGCCGAGCTGGTGGATCGCAACCTGATCATCTACACCAACCCGACCGGGCGTTTCGTCGTCGGCGGACCGATGGGCGATGCCGGCGTGACCGGGCGCAAGATCATCGTCGACACCTACGGCGGCATGGGGCGTCATGGCGGCGGCGCTTTCTCCGGCAAGGACTGCACTAAGGTCGATCGCAGCGCCGCCTACGCCGCGCGCTGGGTTGCCAAGAACATCGTCGCCGCCGGCATCGCCACGCGCTGCGAGATACAGCTTGCCTACGCCATCGGCGTGGCGCACCCGCTCAGCATCAACGTCGAGACCTTCGGCACCGGCAAGATCGCCGATGAAAAGATCGCCAAACTGATCGAGGAGCACTTCGACCTGCGGCCCGGCGCCATCATCCGCGACCTGAACCTGCGCCGCCCGATCTACCGCCAGACGGCTGCCTACGGTCACTTTGGCCGCGATGACATCCAGCTGCCGTGGGAGGACACCAGCCGCGCCGCCGCGCTGCGCATCGCGGCGGGGCTGGGCGAGGCGGTGCCGGCTTGAGCCAATCGTTCTGACATAGAGAGGCGCAAAGCCGCACAGACGCCGAATTTCAAGTTGGCCGATCCTCTTC
The DNA here is from genome assembly GCA_003451595.1 of Chloroflexota bacterium. Classification (GTDB taxonomy): domain Bacteria; phylum Chloroflexota; class Anaerolineae; order Caldilineales; family Caldilineaceae; genus Caldilinea. The sequence continues at coordinate 38,307 of DMDA01000098.1, forward strand.
CCGGCGGCTTCCGGAGTTGCCGGGAAGAGGCCAGGTCCTCTGCTTCACTCTGTGTATCTTTGGGTCACTGCGCCTCTGCGTCACACCGTTCTCATTCAACCGCAATGAACCACAGACTCACCCAGATTCTCGACTTTCTACGCGTGGCAGAGCAGCTCAAGAGTACGTTGCGCAGTGGTTACACCGCCCAGGGTCGCCCGGAGAGCACGGCGGAACACACGTGGCGCCTCTGCCTGATGGCGATGCTCTTCGAGGACGCCTACCCTGACATCGATCACCACCGCCTGCTTAAGCTGTGCGTCATCCATGACCTGGGCGAGGCGCTGCATGGCGACATTCCCGCTATTCACCAGGACCCAGCGGTGGATAAAGCCATCGAAGAACGTCGCTACTTCCTGCAATTGCTGGCGCCCCTGCCCGCCGATAAGCAGCGCGACCTGCTGGCGCTGTGGGACGAATACCACGCCGCCGAGACGCTCGAAGCGCGCCTCGCCAAAGCCTTCGATAAGCTGGAAACCGTACTCCAACATACACAAGGGCGCAATCCGCCCGATTTCGATTATGCCTTCAATCTGGGTTATGCCCGTCAGTACACTGACTTTGACCCGCTGACCCAGGCGTTGCGCGCGCAGATTGACGCGGTCACGATGCAAAAGGCAGGTCTGCGAGAGTAGTCGCACGTTATTGGTTGCGCCATGCTTCTGAATCCGGGATAAAGAGCGACTGGCCAAATTCAGCCTGTCCGAAGGCTGCGATCTGCGCTTGTGTTGGGATCGCGACAATCCAGTCCATGAATTGGTTGGCCAGGTCTACATTGACATTTGGACACTTCTCCGGGCTGACGACGATCACACTGTAGGGGTTGAAGAGCAGTGGATCACCTTCGACCATGATTTCCAACCCCATACCAGCGCGCGTGCGCGCCAGGTAGGTGGCGCGGTCGCTGAGCGTGTACGCCTGCTGTTCCTCTGCCATGGTCAGGACGGCGCCCATGCCCTGACCGGCGGCGATGTACCAATCGCCTGCCGGGTCAATGCCGGTAGCCTGCCACACCGCTTTTTCTTTGGCGTGTGTGCCCGAATCGTCGCCGCGTGAAATGAAGCGACTTTGCGTTGCTGCAATCATGGATAGCGCCGCTGCGGCGTCGGTGACGCCCTTGACGCCTGCTGGATCATCAGGCGGACCGACGATCACGAAGTCGTTGTACATCACTGGCGCGCGGCGAACTCCGCTGCCCTGCGCCATAAATTGCGCTTCGAGCGCTGGCGCATGCACCAGCACCACGTCTGCATTGCATTCGCGTCCCAGTTGCAATGCCTGACCGGTGCCTGCAGCCACCACATCCACTCGCGCTGCACTCTGGCGCTCAAAGTCGGGCAGAATTGCATCGAGCAATCCTGAATCCTGTGTGCTGGTCGTCGTCGCCAGGAGCAGCCTACCAGGAGCGACGTCGTTTGTCGCTACCGTGTGTCCAAGCTGGCACGCCCCCAACACACTATTCAACGCCAAACACAGCAGTCCTGCCAGCAAAGTCTTGCATAACGTACAGATAAAATTTGTACTGCTGTCCATGCTTCACCTTTCATGCTGTTGTTCAATAGACCATTTCACCGCGCACAAAGGCGCTGGTGCGCGGATCGGTGGGGGCTGCAAAGAACGTGTGCGTGTCGGCGATTTCGACTGCGCGTCCCTCCAGCAGGAAGAGCACACGGTGCGCCAGCCGTCGCGCCTGGTGGATGTTGTGCGTCACCAGCACCATTGTTGTGCCGTGCTCGCAGTTGATCTGCGCAACGATCTGCTCGATCAGACCAACGTTGTACGGATCGAGATTGGCGGTCGGCTCGTCGAGCAGCAGCGCGTCGGGGCGCAACACCATCGCCCGCGCCAGCGCCACACGCTGCGCCTCACCGCCAGAAAGCGTGCGCGCGGGCTGTTGCGCCAGCTCCGTCAGACCAACTGCGGCCAGGGTGGTGCGGATGTCGGCCTCGCCATGACGCTCGCCGCGCAGGCGCAGCCCGTAGGCGACGTTGGCTTCCACCGTGCGTTTAAGCAGCACCGGGCGTTGAAACACGGTCGTGACACGCCGCCGCATTGCCAGCGACGCAGTACGGTTGGCTGAGTAGAGCGCGTCGTCAAAATACACCTCGCCTGTGGTCGGCGGCTGCAGAAAATTGAGCAGCCGGAGCAGTGTGCTCTTGCCAGCGCCACTTGGTCCGACGACCGCCAGGATTTCGCCGCGCAGAATATCGAGTTCATCAACCGCCAGCACTGTGCGGGCGGCGTAGCGCACAGTCACCTGGCGCAGCGAGTATAGCGCAGTCATTCGTCGAAGGAACGTCCTTGCAGGTGCAGGATGACGAAATTGGTGGCAAAAGCGATGCTCAGCAGAACGACGCCGAGCGCCAGCGCCAGCCCGAAGTTGCCTTTATTGGTTTCCAACACGATGGCGGTCGTCAACACGCGCGTCTGCCCCTCGATGTTGCCGCCGACCAACATCACCGCGCCCACCTCGGAGATGATGCCGCCAAAACCGGCCACCACCGCCGCCATTACGCCGACACGCGCCTCCTCCAGGATCGCCCACGTTGTTTGCCAGCGCGATGCCCCCAACGCCTGCACTTGCAGACGCAATGCCGGATCAACGCCCTGCACCGCCGCCATCGTGAAGCCTGCCACCAGCGGCAAAGCGATGATGACTTGCGCCAGGATCATCGCCTCTGGCGTGAACAGTTTGGGGAGCCACGGCAGCCCCAGGCTACCCAGCACACCGGATCGCGAAAGCATCAAGTAGACAAAGAGACCGATCACAACAGGCGGGAAGGCCATCCCGGTGTAAACCAGCGCCACAGAGAGCCGTCGTCCGCGAAAGCGCGCCAGCCCCAGCAGTGCCCCCATCGGAATGCCAATCACGCTGCTGATCGTCAGGGCGACGCCTGACACGCGCAGCGAGAGTAGCACAATCTCAAATAACTGATTGCCCTTGCCGAAGAACTGGGTCAGCGCTTCGACAAGGGCGTTGCTGAATGTCTGAATCGCTCTGCTCCTGTCTTGGTGGTTTGCATCGTCGTTACACTTCCGCCATCACGCGTCCCATCGGCTGCGTATCGTAGCCGCCCAGGGCAGTCACACGCGCGCAAAATGCGGGATCGCGGCGGCGGAGCAGCGCCAGCAAGGGCGCCAACAGTGCACTCTCGACAAGCTCAGCTGGAATCACCAGATCGAAGCGCTCCTCGATGACTGGGATGAAGTCCAAGTTGAGCGCCCGGGCTGCAGCCTGAATTCCCAACCCGCAATCGGCCGCGCCCTGCGCCACGACCGTGGCGACGGCCAGATGGGTGCTCTCCTCTCGCGTGTAGCCGCGCACCTGCGTCGGCGCGATGCCAAGTCGGCGCAGGTGATAGTCGAGCAGAAGGCGCGTGCCGGCGCCGCTTTGCCGGTTGACGAAGGTCACATCATCGCGCTGCAGGTCTGTCAATCCGCTGATCCGTTTGGGATTGCCGGGCGCCACCAGGATACCCTGGATGCGCGCCACGAAGCCCAGAATCACAACGTGCAGTCCCTGTGGCGTCAGCAACCTGCGCACCGGCCCAACGTTGAAGTCGCCCGTTTCTGCATCGAACAGGTGGCTGCCGGCTAGATGCGCCTCACGCTGTAGCAGCGCCATCAATCCGAGTAGGCTGCCGACATGGTCGATGGCGAAGCGCAAGGATGGGTTCTCGGCGTGCAGCCAATCGCCCAGTAGTGTCAATGAAAGATCATGGCTACCGGTCAAGTGGATGGTGCGCAGGTCGTCGCGTCTGATAGATGGCACAGGGGGCAACGATGGGACTTGCGCCTCGACGCCTGGCCCGACGAGCACACTCACGCCGTTGATGCCTGTGTACAGCTCTGGCTGTGCAGTGACCAGCGTGGCGTTGAGGCGCAGCGCCTGCGCCGCCAACAACCGGGCGTGCGCAGCTTGCGTCCCGCCAAGACCTGCCGCGTCGCTGATACGCCCCAACCAACGGGCGGCCTCAAGGTCGAAATCCACCACGACCAATGGCAATAGAAATTGTTCGAGGGCGCGCTGATTGCGTATCGGCTCGCGCGAGCGCTGCGCCGCCGTTGTCAACGTCGCCACCGTCAGCGAAGAGATCGCGACTTCACCCGGCTGATAACCATCAAAGACAGCCTGCGCGGCGCGCATGCGGGTGCGGATCAAGAAAAGACAATAGCTCGTATCGAGAAATAATCTCACTTGCATCGTCATCACGGCGCCGATTCAAAAGCGGAAATTGACAGATCATTGCCAAAGTCTTCGGTGAAGTGCTCGAGGCTGGCGAAAAGCGTTGCCCACGGCGCATGTTGCGGTAGGAGCACCACCGCATTGCCAACGCGCTGAATGTAGACCCACTCACCATCGAAGCGAAAGTTCTTGGGCAGACGCACCGCCTGGCTCTGTCCGTTGGGGAAAAGACGCGCCGTTTGCATAGTTCCTCCGGAAAAATCTATATTGTAAATATATATTAGGCAATCGCTGATACAAAATTGACTGTGCGAGAATATATAGTTCGGCGCAAATGGGCACGGGGGATAACCTCATTCTTCTGCAAGCAATTGCATCAGCTAATGATTTGCAGTAGACTACAGCGACAACTGTCACCGCGTAGCGTTTCGGCCTGCCGAGTCCGAGCACTGACGCCACCCCAAGTCTGAAGAACCTGAAGTTCACATGGAAAGGATCACCCAATGAAGAAGACGACACCCCTTCTGCTTTTGCTCGTTTTTGGCCTGCTGGCGGCTATGTTCGGCGGCTGCACTGCGCAAGAAGGCAGCCTGGTGGCGACGGTCGTCGTCACAGCCACGCCGACTGCGCGACCGGAAGGCGCCAAGACTGTGCTGCGCGTCGGCACCGGTGACAGCGGCGAAGGCTTGACTCCCCATTTCAAGATCATTGAGATGTTCGAGGCCGCCAACCCCGACATCCAGGTGCAACTGGAGCCGGTCGGCAGCGGCGACTACTACGCGCGCATCCTGACGCAAATTGCCGCCGGCGACCCACCGGACCTGTTGCAGATCGGCGACGATGCCGTGCCGATGTTCGTTGACAAAGGCGCCTTCCTGCCCCTAGATGACTTCATTGCCAGCGAACAATATCCGCTCGACACCAGCATCTACCTGCCCGGCGTCATGGAACCCGGCAAATGGAACGGTGCGCAATATCTGCTGCCCAAAGACTTTTCCCCGCTGGCGATCTATTACAACAAAAAGCTCTTCGATGCAGCAGGTGTGCCCTACCCACAGGAAGGCTGGACGTGGGACGATCTACTGGCAACGGCGCAGCAGTTGACGCTGACCGATGCCAGTGGCAACGTGACGCAGTGGGGTATTCAATTGCCTGGCCCATGGACGACCGGTTTCGAATACTGGGTGGCGGCAGCGGGCGGCAGCCTGGTCAGCGAGGATGGCGCCAACTTCGTGGGGTATATGGATTCACCCGAAGTGCAGCGCGCCGTGCAGTTCTATGCTGACCTGTACCACAAGTACAAAGTGGCGCCGCCGCCTGCGGATATGAATGCTTTCGGCGGCGGCAACAGCGAGTTTGACAGCGGCAAAGCTGCGATGCGTCTCTTTGGGCGCTGGCCACAGGCGGGCATGAAGCAGAATCCGAATATCGACCTGGGCGTTGCGCCGCTGCCCGCTGGCGCGAAGCGCGCAGGCGTGCTCTTCTGGGGCGGCTTCGGCATCTCATCGTTGAGTGAAAATCCAGAGGCGGCGTGGCGCTTCCTGCGTTTCTACACCGGCGCAGAGGGTGCGGAAGTTTGGAAGGATTGGGCGCTGCCTACGGTGAAGAGCGTCGCCGATAGCTCCGGGCTGTCGAATGATCCCATCGAAGGCGTCTGGCTCAATGAATTGAATCATCTGGCGCCGCGCGCGTATGTCTTCACGCCCTACTGGGGGCAGACCGCCGACCCGGCGCTGCGGCGCGTGCTGGAAAGCGTGATCCTGGACCCCAATGCCAATGTCGCCGAGTTGGTAGCGACCGCCGCGCAGGAAGCGCAGGCGGCGCTGGCCGATATTCAGCAGTAATCTGCGAAAGAAGCCTTCACCTTCCAGGCAGCATTGCGCTGCCTGGAAGGCGCCATTACGCCCATGACAGACACCCCATCATCCCAGCGCGTGGTACGGAGCCGGGGTAGTCGGTTAGCGCGCCGCGAGGCGCTCACCTTCTATCTGCTGATCTCGCCGTGGCTGCTTGGCCTGTTGCTTTTTGTGCTAGGCCCGATCATTGCGTCGTTGGGCTTTAGCTTGACGCGTTGGGACATGCTATCACCGCCGGAGCCAGTGGGACTGCGCAACTATGCGCGCATGATCGAAGATCGACTCTTCTGGCAGTCGCTGAGCGTGACGGTGCGTTACACGCTGATGTATGTTCCCTCAGAATTGATTGGTGGTTTGCTGCTGGCGTTGCTGATGAATCAGGTCAGCGTGCGCGGCATTCGCGCCATCCGCACCATCTACTATATGCCGTCGGTCCTGTCGGGTGTGGCGTTCGTGGTAGTGTGGATGTGGCTCTTTCATCCAGAGGCTGGCCTGATCAATGCGACGCTGGCGACTGTAGGCATCCGTGGCCCGCGCTGGCTGGCTGACCCGAACACGGCACTGACCGCGCTCTGGCTGATGAGCCTGTGGGGGCTAGGACGCACGGCAGTGATCTATCTTGCCGGGCTGCGCAGCATTCCACGTGAGCTGTACGAGGCGGCGGCGATGGATGGCGCTGGCGCCGGGCAGGCATTCCGCCATGTCACGTTGCCGATGCTAACGCCGACGATCTTCTTCAACCTGGTGCTGAGCATCATCGCCACGTTTCAGACCTTCACCAGCGCCTTTGTGGCCACGAACGGCGGCCCGCTCGATTCAACGCTCTTTTTCGTGCTCTATCTCTACCGCAAAGCATTCCAGGATTTTCAAATGGGCTATGCCTCGGCGCTGGCGTGGGTGCTGTTTCTGATCATCCTGGGGCTGACGTTGCTCGTCGTGCGCAGCGGGCAGTGGTGGGTCTATTACGAGGGAGAGCAGCAGTGAGGAGGCGCGCATCAGACGTCACGCGCAATGCGCCAGCCGGGTTGCACCGGACTGGTTGGCGACGCTGGTTGGTGCTGGCGGTGCTGTGGGGCGTGGCGATCTTGTTTCTGATTCCTTTCCTCTGGATGCTCTCCTCTTCGCTCAAACCGAACTATCAGATGTTCGAGATTCCACCGCGTTGGATTCCCAACCCGCCACGATGGGAGAATTACACCGAGGCGCTGACGATCCTGCCTTTCGATCTCTATGTGCGCAACACGGCATTGATCACGCTGCTGACAATCATCGGTCATCTGACGTCATGCACGCTGATTGCCTACGCCTTTGCGCGGTTGCGTGCGCCGGGTCGCGACACGCTCTTTGTGGTGATGTTGGCAACGATGATGCTCCCCTATCCGGTGACGATGACGCCGCTCTACGCACTTTTCAATCGCCTGGGCTGGATCAACACCATCTTGCCGCTCACGGCGCCGGCGTTTCTGGGCAGCCCCTTCTACATCTTTCTGATGCGCCAGTTCTTCCTTACCATCCCGCGCGATTTCGAGGACGCCGCGCGCATCGATGGCGCCAACACACTCCAGATCATCGCCCGCATCATGGCGCCGATGGCGCTGCCGGCGTTGGCGACAGTCACGATCTTCACCTTCCAAGCAACGTGGAATGACTTTCTCGCGCCGCTAATCTATCTGCAGAAGCCGGAACTCTACACGGTGACGCTTGGCCTCCAATTCTTCCGTTCCACCTACACCACCAATTGGGCGTACCTGATGGCCGCGTCGTTGGTCACGACCCTCCCCGTGATCGCGGTCTTCTTCGTCGCCCAACGCTATTTCATCGAAGGCATCACGTTGACGGGGGTGAAGGGGTGAGGGATTGAGGGAGCGGGAGATTGGAGATTGATCGCACCGCATACTGTGCCCACCGACGGGCGTTCCCTCAATCTCCAATCTCTCAATCTCCTATTTACCATCTTCTCCTTTTCTCCCGTACAATGCTGACATGTTCTACGATAAAGCACGTATCTATGTCAAAGCAGGCAGCGGCGGCAATGGCGTTGTTGCCTTTCGCAAAGAGAAATATGTTCCACGCGGCGGGCCAAACGGGGGCAACGGTGGGCGCGGCGGCAACGTGATCCTCTACGTGGATCCGGGACTGAACACGTTGCACCATCTGCAGCACAATGTGCACCACCGCGCTGAACGTGGCGAACACGGCGGCGGCGCCAATCGCACCGGCGCCAATGCTGCGGATTTGCGCATCCCTGTGCCGCCAGGCACCATCGCGCGCAATGTTGACACCGGCGCCATTGTTGCAGACCTGACGCGGCCAGGACAGGAGGTCGTCGTTGCACGCGGCGGGCGCGGCGGGCGCGGCAACGCCGCCTTCAAGACGGCGCGCAACCCGGCGCCGCGTTTGGCCGAGAAGGGCGAGCCAGGCGAGGAGGCGTGGCTGGAATTGGAGCTTAAGCTCGTGGCCGACGTCGGCATCATCGGCGCGCCGAATGCCGGTAAATCGACGCTGCTGAGCCGGGTGAGTGCGGCGCGTCCTAAGATTGCTGATTATCCCTTCACCACTGTGGAGCCAACGCTTGGCGTCGCTGAGGTTGATCATCGACAAATGGTGCTGGTCGACATTCCTGGCCTACTTGAGGGCGCGCACGAAGGCGTCGGGCTGGGGTTGGAATTCCTGCGACACATCGAACGTTGTCGCGTGCTGATTCACCTGCTCAACGGCGCTAGTCCCGATCCGATTGGCGACTTTGAAGCGATCAATCAGGAATTGACGCTCTTCAAGCCGGCGCTGGCCGACAAGCCACAACTCGTCGTCCTCAACAAGCTGGATTTGCCCGACGCTCAGGCGCACTGGCCCGACGTGAGCGCGATGGCGGCGCGCTACGATCTGCCGGCGCTTGCCATCAGCGCTGTGACCGGCGAAGGCGTCGTGGAGATGCTTCGCCGGGTGCAGACCATGCTTGACGCACAGCCGGCGCCAGAGGCCGAGCCGGAAGCGCTGGTTGAATTGACGCCAACGCCGGATCGCAAAGCCTTTACGATTGACGAGCTGGAGGAGGGCGTCTGGCAGGTCACGGGCGCCGAAATCGAGAAAGTGGTCAAGATGACCAACTGGGATTACTACGAAGCCGGGCTGCGCTTTCAACGTGTGCTGAACGCGCTGGGCATTCGTCAAGCATTGATCGAGGCGGGCATCCAGGAGGGCGACACCGTGCAGATCGGGGAGATCGAGCTGGTGTGGGGGTATGAAAACGCGCTGGGTGAATGAAAATGGAACGTCGCATCAACTTCCGCCGCGTCGGGATTCTGGGCGGCACCTTCGACCCGATCCACATCGGCCATCTGATTCTGGCGGAGGAGGCGTGCTTCCAACTCCAGCTTGACCGTGTCTACCTGGCGCCAGCGGGTGATCCACCACATAAGCAGGGGCGGCAACTGGCGCCCCTGCGCGACCGCCTGTGCATGGCTGAACTTGCGACGGCTGACATCGACACGATCATTATCAGCCGCATCGACGCAGATCGTCCTGGGCCGCACTACACCTCAGACATGGTGCGGTTACTGCAAAATGAAGCTGGCCCAAACACGGAGATTTATTTTCTGATGGGGATGGACAGCCTGCGCGACCTGCCAACCTGGCACGAAGCCGCCTGGTTGGTGGAACACGCGCGGTTGGTGGCGCTCAGCCGTCATGATGTGAAACTGGACTGGGAAGCGCTCGAGGCGGCGTTGCCAGGGGTGCGCAGCCGCGTGATCATCCTTGATATGCCAGAGTTGGAAATTGCCAGCCACGTCATCCAGCAGCGTGTCCGCAACGGTCAACCGATCCGCCACATGGTGCCGCGCAGCGTCGAGGCGTATATTCAGAAGCACAACCTCTACCGATGATGATGGATGGCTGGTTTCTCCCCGCCACCCATCATGCCATCAGACAACTATTTGAGCGCTGCCAGGCGCAATTGGAGCAACCCCACGTTGAATTGCCTGTCACCGTGTGCCAGGATTTCACCAAGCGCCGCTGCGTTTTCGAGTTGATAGGCATCGATCATGCGGATAGCCGGGTCTTGTTCGATCTGGCTGTCGGGCGCTATACCTTGATTTTTGATCAGTTTCTTGTTCGGCGTGAGCCAGTTGGTGACGCCCAGCCGCAACACCGAGCCATCACTGAGCGTAAAGGGCTGCAACACCGTGCCAGTGCCTAATGTTGGCTGTCCGACCAGGTGAGCGCGCCCATTTTCTTTGAGGGCGCCCGCCGTGATCTCACCTGCGCTGGCCGTCCCCTGATTGATCAATACGACCATGGGAATGTTGCGCGCCAATCCCTCGCCAACTGAGCGATAGGTGCGCAGCTGGTTTGAGGCATCGCGTTCGTGCAGGATCACCTTGCCCGCCTCCAAGAATTGGGTATTGACGCGCAGCGCCTCCTGCAGATAGCCGCCAGGGTTGTTGCGCAGATCCAGCAGAATCCCTTCAACCGGAGCACCTGTTTCTGCCGCGGCGTTGATCGCGGTAAGCGCTTTCTGCAGTTCGTCGCCGGTGTCAGCAGCAAACTGCGAAATCTGAAGATAGACGAAGTTTGTATCCGGGATGCGCGCCCACGTCACGCTTTCGACGTCGATCTTGCCGCGTGTCACCGTAATGTCAACGGGTTCCTCCGTATTGGGATGCAGCACAGTCAGTACAACCGTGGTGCCAGCCGGCCCGCGAATGCGTGAGATCACGTCCCACTCCGGCATACCGGTCACATCTTCGCCGTCCACCTTCAGCACGATGTCGCCAGCGAGAATGCCGGCATCTTCAGCGGGCGACCCATGGATGGGCGCCACAATGCGGAAGCCAGCGGCAGAGCCTTCGACGTAGGCGCCAATGCCCTCAAAGGAACCTTCCAGTTGGCTCTGTTGCTGTTTTGCCTCGTCTGGCGTGAAGAAAACCGTATGGTTTTGATCACCAAGCACAGCCAACATGCCTTGAATGGCGCCGTAAGTCATGCGTGTGGGGTCAATCTGGTCACGGTCGACAAAGTACTGCTCGACAAGGTCCCAGGCTTCCCAAAAAACATCGAATTGCGTCGGGCGATCGTTTGCCAATACCGGACGCGCCATAAAGCCAGCGAATGTTCCTGCCAGGAACATGACACCCATCACCCCAACCAACATTAAGATGACGGTGATGCGTTTCAACGGCTGTTTCCCTTTTGGCTGCATGGTCCATGCTTCCCGTGCTTGCTTGTTTTGACAGATAGATGTAAGGTTATTTACTACTTTACATTGGTACGATAACGATGCAGCGTCGTATGCACACCAAAGCACGCAATGAAGAAATGCATATCTTTCATTATGCTTCCACTCTACGTGTGCTTATCCACGGTGCGGTTGTCTTGCAACCTGGCATCGATTGGTAAGTGTATGCAATGCAGCTTAATCGGGAATTGGCATAGTATAAATACCAGGTAAGGAACGAACTCTATCATGGACAATCGAGCACGAACTAATCACAATCATGACAGCGCACGAATTCTCGTTGTCGATGATGCCGCCGACACACGGCTGATGCTGAGCCTGCGTCTGCAACGCGAAGGCTATGCAATCCTCACCGCCGGTAGTGGTCAGGAAGCGATCGAACTGGTCAACAAAGAGGGCCTGCCCGACCTGGCTGTGCTCGACATCATGATGCCAGGCATGGATGGCTTTGTCGTCGCAGATGAGTTACGGCAGATGGGTGACATTCCGATCATCTTCCTGTCGGCGCTTTCCGACACCAACACCAAGGTGGAAGGGCTTAACCGTTACGCCGAGGATTATGTGACCAAGCCTTTTGCCTTTTCCGAACTGCTAGCGCGTATTCGTCGCGTCTTGATGCGCGTCGCGCCCGACCGCACGTTAGAGCCGGAACTGCAGATTGACGATCGGCTACGCATCAACTTTTCCCAACAGTACGCCGTCATGGATGACAGACAGATTACCCTTACCCCCACCGAAAACCGCATCATGCACATCTTGTACCACAATCGCGGGCGTGTTCTGTCACCTGGCTTTCTGTTGTCAAAGGTGTGGGACCCCACGCGCAAAGGCACAGTGGAGTCGCTATGGGTGCACGTGCGACGCCTGCGCAGCAAGATCGAGCCAGACCCCGACAACCCGCGCTATGTGCTGACGGTGCGCGGCCAGGGATATTGCCTGCCGCAGCGCAACCAGAAGGATCGCGAAGCGACGCTCATGCAGGACATGTGAGTGTTTGCCGACGCCATCTCGCCGACGCGTCTGAGACGCAGGATGTCCCCCGATAGCAGTTACGTAGTTCGCCCACCGTCCCGGAAGCTCCGAGCTTCCGGGACGGTCATGTAACCACACCACGCGCCACGATTACGTCGATCCCGCCGTTGACAAAGGTCAGGCTGGTGTCCAGGCGCAAGCCGGTCTGTCCCAGCAGTGCGCGATCTGCGCTCAAGAGGGTGACGCGCCAGCCTGGACAGTGCATGCGCAGCACCTTGCCCAACTGTGCGTAGAGGTTGCGCAGATCGCCGCCACTACGCACCCGCTGGCCATAGGGAGGGTTGGTGACGATGTGCCCCGGCGCGTCCGGTGGTTCAATCGCCGAGATCGCACGACAGGCGAACGCAATTACATCCGCCACGCCGGCGCGTTGGGCATTGGCCTGTGCGGCTTCGATCGCGCCTGCGTCGCGATCCGATGCCTGGATCACAAGTCTGTCGCCGATCTGCGCACGCCGCGCGTGCGCCAGTGCGTCGGCGCGTTCCAGCAACGTCTGCCAGGTTGCGACCGCAAAATCCGGCCAATCCATGAAGGCAAAGCGACGATTGCGGCCCGGCGCAAGCTGTAACGCCAACATCGCCGCCTCGATGGGGATCGTGCCAGAGCCGCAGAACGGATCGAGCAGCGGCGGCGGCGCGTCCCCATCCCAGCCCGATGCCAGCAGGAGGCCCGCGGCCAGCGTTTCGCGCAGCGGCGCTTTCGCCGTCGCCAGGCGGTAGCCACGGCGATGCAGCAACGCCCCGGAGGCATCGACGCTGATCGTGCAAGTATCGTACAGCAGCCGCACGACAATCAGCTGGGCGCCCGCTTCATCACGCTCCTCATCGTGTTTTTGGAGCAACGGCGGCTGACCGAGCCGGTCGCCGATGGCATTCGCCACACGTTCAGCCACGGCGCCAGTGTGATAGAGGCGCGACTTGTGGCTGGTGACGCGCACATCGACGGCGCCGCCCGGTGGCAGGTAGCGCTCCCAGTCCAGCAACGCTGCGCGCGTCTGCAACTGGCTGAAATTTTCGGCGTGGAATTCGCCCAGCCGCACCAGGATGCGACTGGCTGTGCGCAGATGCAAGTTGGCGCTATAGAGCGCTGCCAGGTCGCCACGCACGGCAACGCCGCCGCTTTCCACCTGGGGTGACTGAAGGCCGGCGAGCAACGCATTGCCACGCACTTCCTCGGCGCATAGTGACGCCAGGCCAGGCGCTGTGACGAGAAAGAGATCGAGCAACGCAGTTTGGGTGGATCGCGCCATGTGTGCATCCTCGCTGTGGTGCATGGTATGCTGTAAGTATCGTCAAAATCAATGTTCTGTAAAACCAATCGATAGTGAACAGATGAACGAACGCACGACTGACATCCTGATCGTGGGTGGTGGGCTGGGCGGTGTGGCGGCGGCGCTGAGTGCGCTACAACTGGGGCGCAACGTGATCCTCACCGAGGAAACCGACTGGCTTGGCGGGCAGTTGACGGCGCAAGCTGTACCGCCCGACGAACACCCCTGGATCGAGGCGACCGGTTGCACTGCCACCTATCGCCTACTGCGCGCCAAAATTCGCGACTACTACCGACGCGCCTATCCACTGACCGCAGCAGCGCGCGCAGACGTCAACCTCAACCCCGGTCAGGGCTTTGTCAGCGCACTCTGTCACGAGCCGCGCGTCGCTCTCGCCGCCATCGATGAGTTGCTGGCGCCCTATCGCGCCCGTCGCCAGCTCGACGTGTTACTGTGTCATCGCCCACTTGCCGTGGCGATGGACGGCGACCGTGTGGCGGCGGTGACGCTGCGCATGGAGACCACCGGTGAGGCGATCATCTGTCGCGCACCCTACGTGATCGACGCCACCGAGCTGGGCGACTTGTTGGCGCTAGGTGACGTCGAGCACATCATTGGTGCTGAGAGCCAGACGCAGACAGGGGAGCTACACGCACTCCCCGCAGAGCCTAACCCATTCGATCAGCAGGCGGTGACATGGTGCTTTGCCATCGACTACCTGCCCGGCGAAGATCACACGATCGCCCGCCCATCGCAATATGACTTCTGGCGCACGTATCAAGCTCCCTTCTGGCCGGCGCGCCAGTTCGGCTGGGTGGATGTTGACCCGATCTCGCTGGCGCCACGTCACCTGCCCCTGTTCGGCGGGCCGACTGACGCCGCTTACGTGCTGGATTTCTGGCACTATCGGCGCATCTTCTATCGACGGCACTACCCCGATGGCCTCTACCCCAGCGACATCACGCTCGTCAACTGGCCCCAGATCGATTACTGGTTGGGGCCGTTAATCGGCGTGGGAGCAGAGGAGCAAGCGCAACACCTGGAAGCGTGTCGCCAGCTCAGTCTTGCCTTCCTCTACTGGATGCAGACTGAGGCGCCGCGTCACGACGGCGGTTACGGCTATCCCGGCTTGCGTCTCCGCCCCGATGTCGTCGGCACGTACGACGGCCTGGCAAAGCATGTCTATATCCGCGAGGCGCGTCGCATTGCGGCTGAATTCACAGTAACGGAAGCGCATGTAGGCGTGGAGCAGCGCAGACAGGCAGGGCTTGACCGCGCCGCAACGTTCCACGATAGCGTGGGCGTGGGCAGCTACCGCATCGATCTGCACCCCAGCACAGCGTTGCGCACGTACATCGACATCAGCAGCTACCCATTCCAGATTCCACTTGGCGCGTTGTTGCCGGTGCGTGTCGAAAATCTACTGCCGGGGGGCAAGAATCTGGGCGTCACCCACATCACCAACGGCTGTTATCGACTGCATCCGGTGGAGTGGAACATCGGCGCCGCCGCAGGCGCGGTGGCGGCATTTGCGCTCAACTATGGCCTGACGCCGCGCCAGGTGCGCAATTCACCCCGCCACCTGGCAGACTTTCAACGAGTGCTGCAAGACCAGTTGGGGTTTACGCTGACCTGGCCCGATTACGCGGCGACGTTGCCACGTTGAAGCAGCGCGCTCAGTCGTCTGCCTCCAGCCTTCTGGTCTGCTCCACTGTCTCGGTAAAGGTGACGCCTGCCTTTGCCAGCTCGGTGACCAATGCCTGGAAGCGCTCCCCCACTAGCAGCTTTTCAGGCGTGACCCAGCCGGTGGCCGTGAACGCACCGCGTGCAGCCATGCGCGCCACGATGGCGCCAGTAAAGGCAGTAACGCGCGCCATCGACGTGAAGCCAAGCGTCTCGTCGTAGCGATCCACCATGTCGATGCTGTAGCGGCGCGGGAAGCCGTCCTTTTCCCCGCACACCTCGACGCGGAAGATGGTCAGGTCGCGTTCATCTGCGCGCAACCTAACATGCGGATAGAGCACGGCATCGACGACATGCTTCGGCGCCACCTGCACGCCGTCCACATCGACCGGCTGCAGGCTGAGCAGCCCCAGTTCGCGCAGCGTGGTGGCTTTGGCGGCATAGCCAGGCCACCGCACCGTCTTCTGCGTGCCCAGCCTGATCCCCTTGAGCGCGTCCAACTCCAGCAGCCAGGGCATAAAGCCTTCGTGCCACGCCTCGACCTCACCGACGCCCGCCACGTGTAGTGTCTCGACGCCGGAGTAGCGAGGCACGGGGCGCAGCACCCCATGCTCAGCAATACGCGCATCGTACTCGCGCAGCGGTAGCCGCTTGCCGCCAAACACAATGCGGTAGTTGAGTGGGCCATCAGGCTGGACAGGGATGCCGCCGCATTTGATGTGCAATTCATCCACGCGGTCAAGCTTCTCGGCGACATAGCGCGCCATGATCTCGGTCAGCCCCGGTTCTACGCCGCAACCTGGGATGACCAACACACCGTTCTCCGCTGCCAGCCGTTTGAGTTCGGGCAACTCAGCGTCGGCGGGCCAGCTCAGGTCAACCCATGGCGTGCGCGCCGCCACCGCTGCGCGCACGCCCAACGGGATGACCGCGCTGGGCAACGCCGCCACCACCGCATCATGCCGGGCAATGAGCGCGGCCGTAGCCTGCTGGTCAGCCAGATCGATCACGGTCGTCTCCAGGCGCGCAGGATTGGCGATCAGCGGTTTGAGCCTGGCGACAGCGGCGGCAAGTTGGTCGGCGTCTTTATCGGCCAACGTCACCTGCACCACCTGCGCATCGGTGAGCGCGTTGTAGGCGGCAGCCGGCCCCATCAGGCCGCTCCCGATCACAAGAATCTGCATCGAAGTCCTCACTTTTGTGCTTTGGGTTTTTCCGACATTGACAAGAGTCGCATCGCTGTGTAGGATACCCTCCAATTCAACGCCGAACCAAATTGCCAAACTGCCATCCATTGCTTTCTGCAGCCAGACTGCAGGCGCCTGTATTGCCATCCACACGCCATGATTCGCTATATCCTGACGCGGTTGCTCGGATTACTTTTTGTATTATTGGTGCTTTCGATGATCACCTTCTGGTTGATGCATGGCGTGCCGGGCGGGCCATGGGCCTATGGGCAGCAGCTCATGTCCGACCAGCAGTTGGAGGCGCTCAAAGCGCGCTACGGGCTGGACAAGCCGGTCTGGCAGCAGTACCTGATCTGGTTGGGAGGGGTGGTGCAGTTGGATTTCGGCATGTCTTTTCAACACCCGGATGAGTCGGTCGCCGGGTTGATCGGGCGCACCTGGCCGGTGACGCTGCACCTGGGGTTGCTGACGATCTTGGTGGCTTTTGGCGTTGGCGTTCCGCTCGGCATCATTTCGGCAGTCAAACAAAACACCTGGGTTGATTATCTGGCGACGCTGCTCTCGATCTTTGGCTTTGTCACGCCGCATTTCGTGTGGGGGATTCTCTTTATTCTCACCTTTGCCCTCTATCTGAAGTGGTTGCCGACCGGCGGTTGGGAAGGGCCGCAATATTGGGTGTTGCCGGTGCTGGCCTACGCGTTTGCGCCCATTGCGATGATTGCGCGCTACACGCGCGCCAGCGTGGTTGAGGCATTGCGCGCCGACCACGTGCGCACCGCGCGCGCCAAAGGGCTTAGCGAGCGCTCGATCATGTCGCGCCACGTGTTGCGCAACGCCTTGATCCCGATGGTCACCGTCTTTGGCCCGCTGATTCCAGACCTGATCACCGGCTCGATCTTTATTGAAGCGATCTTCCGCATTCCAGGTCTGGGCGGCTATTGGGTCACCAGCACCTTCGACCGCGATTATCCGATGATTATCGGGCTGGTCATGTTATGGGCAGTACTGATTGCCCTCACCTATTTGATCACAGATGTCCTGTATGTCTTTCTCGACCCCCGCGTACGTATCCGCTGACAATCGGTTCACTCATGGCTACTGCTGAACTTGATGTTGCCAACCGACCTTTGCCTCGCACCCTGCGTCGCCGCAGCCTCTATCGGGACGCTGTGCGCCGTTTCTTCCGCAACCGGCTCTCGATTGTGGGGCTGATCATCGTCAGCGTCCTGCTCTTTGCCGCCATCTTTGCCGATGACTGGTTCGTCGCCCCGTTTCTGGGACGAGCGCCACAGCCACTGATCGCCCATTACGGCTACGACGAGGCCTTTGTCGGCCCGACTGGCGCCTTCCCTTCCGCCGACTTCTGGATGGGCGCTGACCTCAACGGTCGCGACGAGTGGAGCCGCATCGTCTATGGGGCGCGCATTTCGCTGAGCATCGCCATTCTGTCGCAGTTTTTTGCCCTGCTCATCGGGCTGCCGATGGGCGCACTGGCAGGCTGGCGTGGGGGCAAGGTTGACTATGTAATCATGCGTTTCGTGGACATCATGTCGGCGCTGCCGGTGCTGTTGCTGGCGTTTCTGATCATGCTGCGCATGGGCGCCAGTTACTGGAACGTGCTGCTAGCGCTCTCGCTCACCACCTGGATCGAAATTTGCCGGTTAACGCGCGGTCAGTTTCTGACGTTGCGCGAAAAGGAGTTCGTCGAGGCGTCGCGGGCAGTTGGCTCGCGCACACCGCGCATAGTCTTTGCGCAGATATTGCCCAATGCGCTGGCGCCGATCATCGTCTCGGTGACGCTGGGCATCCCGCGCGCGATCTTTGCCGAAGCCGCGCTCAGCTTCCTGGGCGTAGGCATCAACCCACCGACGCCCAGTTGGGGGCAGATGATCGGGCGTGAGGGCATTGCCAACATGACCTATTTCTGGCATTTGGCGTTCTTCCCGGCGATCATGATTGCGTTGACGATGCTCGGCTTTACGCTGGTCGGCGATGGGCTGCGCGATGCGTTGGACCCCAAGATGGTGGAGGGGAAGTGAGGCGTGTTGTATGAGGCGTGTTGCGTGGACGGGGAGGAAGCCCACCCTACGCACCCCACACCATGCGCACTCCACACCACACACCACGCACCACAATATGAATTATCGTTTCAACATTGTAGGAGGAAACCTATGCGACGATCGTACAGATTATTGGCCATCAGTTTGCTGGCGGTGCTGGTGTTGGCGGCGTGCGGGGCGCCAGCGCCTGCTGCACCGGAAGCGGCGGCGCCTGTCGCCAGTGGGCCTGTAGTCAACCGGCTGGGCATCACCCTGCCGGAGGACGCACTACCGCTTGAGCAACAAGTCTTCCGCTATCCGTCGAAAGAACAGAAGTACATGACCTGGGACGCCTCGGTCTACGAAGAGAATGATGGCGACAATTACGGCTGGCCCGATTCCTGCGTCCGACCGGACAAAGATTTCAACCCGCAGCCCAATGTGTGTGAGAGTTGGTCGGTCTCGGAGGATGGCAAACTCTGGACATTTAACCTGCAACAGGACAAAGTCTGGAGCGACGGCGTGCCGCTGACAGCCAACGACTTTGTCTTCACTTTCCAGCGCTACGCCCGCGCCGACTACGACTTTGAATGGTTTTATAGCATGATGGGCATCAAGAACTGGGCGCAGGTGGTTAGCGGCGAGCTGCCGCCGGAAGAACTGGGCGTCAAGGCGGTGGACGACCACACCTTCACCATCGAGACCGACTACCCTGTGCCTTACCTGATCAAGATTATGGCCGATGCGTGGGTCGTGCCGCAGCACATCGTCAAAGATCGCCTGGACGATGGCACGTGGGCGCTCAAACCTGAGAACTATGTATCGGCCGGCCCCTTCGTTCTGCAGAGCTATGAAAAGGGCAAGCGCCTGGTCTTCGTCGCCAATGACAAGTACACCGGCCCCTATCCGCCGATGGTGGACAAGGTGATCGTCGAATTCATGGAGCCAGAGGTGCGCTTTGCGGCCTACAAGAATGGCGAGCTGGATGCTGTGGGCGGCGGCTACACCGACGATCTACCCCCGTCGGCGATGGCCGAGATCATGGCAAACCCTGAGCTAAAGAAGGAGTTGATCTCCTGGCCCAACTTCATCACCTACTACCTCTTCTTCGACACGTGGAATCCACCGTTCGACAACCTGAAAGTGCGGCAGGCCTTCAGCCACGCCATCGACCGCGACAAGATTGTCAATGGGCCGTTGCAGTATCAGGCGGTCGCCGCCTACACGATGAATCCGCCGGGCTTCCCCGGAGAAAACGTCGAAGGGCTAAAGGATGTGCAGGCGTTCGATCCTGAGCTGGCGAAGCAATTGCTGGCAGAGGCGGGCTATCCCAACGGCGAGGGCTTCCCCAAACTGACGATGTACACACGCGAGGCAAATCCGGCGCTGACCAATGCCGCCGAAGCCATCGCCGCCATGCTCAAGGAGAATCTCAACCTCACCGTCGAGATTCAAAACCTGGATTATGGCTCCTACATGGACGCGCTGCGCGCGCAGAAGCGCGAGAAGAGCGGCAACTTCCTCTTTGCACTGGTGCCCTACGAATTTGACTTCGTGGACGGCAGCAACATGCTCAGTGTGTGGGGTGGCTGTGAAAATGCCGGCGCCGATCTCTCCCAGATGCCCGGTCGCCACACCTGGTACAACCAGGAATACAACAATCTGTTGTGTGAAGCTGGCCAACTACTCAACGACGAAGCCAGACGCAACGAACTCTACCAACAGGCTGAGCGCATCCTGATTGAGGATGTGGCGTTGGTGCCGATCTATCATGGCATCTTCAACGCGCTGGTCAAGCCCTATGTCAAAGGCCCGATGTTCGAGCCGAACAGCAAGGGGCAGGTGACGTGGAATCGCTTCCGCTTCTCCTCGCGCGAATCGCAGATCTACATGTCGTCAAGCACACGCGAGTAGCCATCATCGAGCATCCCGTCTCGAAAGTTCCACAGCTGCCGAGACGGGATGCCAGCAAGCTGCAAGGGGACGAGTTCGCGCCTTGCCACTCGTCCCCTACTCCACCAATGTATCGAACTGAACGCGTAACCAGGAGATTTCTATGCTATCACCCTATGAAGGCGAACGGATTTTCGAGGCGGAAATGGTGCGGCTGCATCAATGTGACCGCACCCTATACACCTGTGCAACGCAACCAACCGCCCAGCCTGCGACCAGGCAACGTTCATTATGGCAGTGGCTGACGCGTAGAGAGGAGGCGCGTCGCACTCCACCCAACCAACAGGTGCGCGCGACCTCATCAGCGTGCACATCAGATTACTGATTCTAGTTGATATTTTGTGAGCGCCGTGTTGCGTATGACGTGTTGCGTGAGGGATGCTGACACGTAGCACACAACATGCAACACTGAAAACATGAAAACTCTGCCTAGAAATCAGTAAGTACTCGATTATCGACCGCATATCCCCAAGACTCCTCATTGCAGTTGCAACAATGCAACCGCGAGTTTGGCGCAACCTTGCTGGCGCGATGATGCACCGGTAAGATCGACTTCGCCCCAGGGCCTACAGCCAGCGCTCTACAACCACACGGTGCAGAAATAGTGACAATCGTCACTGGATTGCACCGCAAAGTGATCTATGATTAAGCCACCAGCAAACTCATAGCCGGCGCAAATCAGGAATTTGTAGTGCCAATGGCCTCCGACTCATTGGGCAACTTGCCAAGCGACACCATTTCAGCAATTCAGGAACATCAGCGCGCAGGCGCCTGGGAGCTTGCCGCCAGCCTGCTGGCAACCCATGCCATCGACCTGTTCGATCACTTGACCAGCGCCGAGTTGGTGCTGCTGTTTGCGCCCTTCCCTGCCTCAAGCCTGGCGCAATTGCCGGATCTATGGTTCGTGGCCGGACTGGTGCACGCACGGCTGGCTGACAACATTCCTGCCGCCTATCTCTGGCTCCGTCGGGCGGCCGTCTATTACGCCACCCAATCGCTACAATTCGACCGGGCGGCGTGGGCTTATCTGGAGCTGGCGCGCCTGGACTATGCACGGGATGAATTCGCCCAGGTGCAGCAGGCCATCGACCAGGCCACAAGACTGATGGAACGCAGCGGCGCCCATTCGCCCGCCTACACCGCCTTTCTCGACTATATGATCGCCAGCCTGTGCGGCGACACCGGACGAGTGGCCGAAGGCCTGGTGTATGCCCAACGCGCTACCCATCTGTACCACGTACAACGCAAGCCAGCACGCGAATTTCGGGCGTTGTTGATGGTATGCAGCTTTGCACAGCAGCTTGGTCGCTATACGGTCGCGCTCGACGCCTTGAGCCAGGCGCGCACCTGTTATGAAAGCTACCACCTGGAAAGCAACGACTTCGAGGCGCTCCTCAATGCCGAAACGCATCTGGCCTGGTATCGCGGCCGTCTGGACGAAGCACTGGCTCTGGCGCAGACCTGGGTGCGTTTCTCGCAAGGCAGCGGTTTTCATCGCCAACGCCTCTACGCTCACTGGATGATGGGCAATATCCTACGCGCGCTGGAACGCTTTGCGCCCGCAGCAAGCTACTACGCCCAGGCGCGCCAAATCGCCAGTGAACACACCCCCAACTTCATACGTTGGATCGACGCGCAGGAATCTTGGCTGGCCGTGTTGCAAGGCGACTACCACACTGCCGAGGCGCTGATCCAGCGTGCGCTGGCGCCGGCCGATGAGGGACAGCGCATGAGCTTTCAGGTGAATTTGAGCGCGATCGAACTCTTGACCGGGCGCTGGAGTGCTGCCGAAGCGCGGCTACGCGAATCTTTGGCATTCTACACCCGCTCGCAAGATCGACAGGCAACCTGCGCCATCTCCTTTCATCTTGCCTACTTGCACATCGAACAGGGTGCGCGCCCCGCTACGGCCATTAAAACGCTGCGCACGGAGCTACGTTGGCTGGAGAGCAGTGACGCCGCCTACTTCCCGTTTTGGTGGCATCCAGTCATCGTCGGACGGGTGGCAACGCTGCTACTCGACACCTCGGAATTCCATGCTTTGGGGAGGCGCTTCTTCCGCGAAGGCTACCTGGGCGTAGTAGGTGACAGATTCCTGCAGCAGGTTTATCTGCGTGCGCCCGCAGCCCGCCGCGCCGAAATCGGCGAGTTGCTGACCTTGCGTGGCGCAGCCATCCCGGCGCTGAAGACGGGCAACCCTGAAGCCGAACAAGTGATTACTGCCGCCATCGAACAAGGGCAGGTGACGGCGGCGCACGTGGCGCTACTCCTGCAGCAGCTGCGCACAGCGCAACAGCGTCAACGCGACAATGCTATCATTGTGGCGGTCTGCCTGCTTCACCTGCAGGGCCTTACTACAGGAGGCATCGCCCTCCGCCTGGGCATCTCGCGTTCAACGACCAGCCACATGCTCCAGATCATCTATGAGACATTTGGCGTTTCGCGCGACACGGGCAGCCGCATGGAACAGCGCGCCGCCTTACACCGGGCGGTGCGGGCACAGGGCTTGCTCCGGTAGGCGGAACCTGCTGCCGCGAACCGCTGCTGGGCAAACCCTTGATTGGCACGTGGACGCCGCTTGCAGCGGTGTGGTCTTGTCTCCCAGCACGCCTCGCTCTTGCGCAGAACACCTACTTGAGCCGATAACCGGCGCCATCCAGGGCGCCTACATGAAGCATTGCTTGCGGGGTGATATGGCGTCCAAGTGAACGATTTTGTCAGTTTTGTCAAGCAATGTAAGTTGGTGCGCCATTGTCCTCACTATTCTGCACATTTCCTGCACGATAAACTGCCCGCTCTGTGCCATGCTTTATACAAGCGTGATCTTCCTATCTCCCTCAAAATCGTAATGTTGTGCACCTATTGATGGCCGTGACGATCCTGTTAGTTGCTTGCCTAGTGATAACTGCCTGGCGTCCGTTGCTTGCATATGAAGAGACTGGGGATGCTGCACCCGTGCCGGCGGTGGGCGCAGCATCCCCAGCATCCGTCATCCCTCCATTAGGAGCGCCGGGAACGAGTTTCCGCTATGTAGAAAGCTTTGGCACGAGCGGCCAACCTTATATGGAAGACGCCACTCACCTCAATTACCCGGTCGGCGTCGCCGTCGAGGGCGGCGCGCTGTGGGTGGCTGAGGAACGCGGCCGCCGCGCCCTGAAGTTGTCGGCGCCGGGCGTGCAGGTCAATCAGATCGGGCGCGCTGGTCAGCGCTACGCCACCGGTGAGAGCTTCGAGACAATTGCCGACGTAGACATTGGAGCGGACGGCAGCATCTGGCTGGTGGATCGCAACGTGGCGCACGTGGTCCAGTTCGACGCCAACGGTAAGGTGTTGCACAAGTTGGGGCGGAGTTGGTCAGCCGGCCCTGGCAACGACCAGTTCAGATCGCCGACTGGCGTGGCGGTGGATGCGGCGGGCAATGTATACGTGAGCGACACCTCGAACCAGCGTATTCAGATTTTCGACAACACCGGCGCCTACCGCGCCACCCTGGGCGTCACCGGCGTCTGTGCGCAGGACAATGCCCACTTCTGCTGGCCCTACCGCCTGGACTTCGGACCGGGCAATCTACTCTACATTGCCGATCACGGCAATCAGCGCGTGCAAATCTACAGCGTGGCATCGCCCTACGCCCCGGTCTATGTCGCCACGATTGGCGAAACCGGCCAGGGCGGCGCCGGCAACACACAATTCGACGGCCCGGCCGGCGTTGCAGCGGACAGCCGCTACATCTATGTGGCCGACGAGAACAATCACCGCGTGCAGGTCTTCAACCAGGCCACGCGCGCCTATGTCGCCACGCTGGGCACGGGCTGGGGCAGCGGCGTGACCAATCTGCGTCATCCACTCGACGTGACGGTGGACGCAGCCGGCAATATCTATATTGCCGACTATGGCAATGTGCGTGTGCAGCAATACAATGGCGCGCTGAACTACGTGCGCACCTTTGGCGTGACCGGTGTGCCGTACCTGACCGACGCCTTCCATTGGAACACGCCGTCCGGTCTGGCGGTGGCGGCGGATGGTCGCATGTTCCTGACCGAAGAGTTCGGCAACCGGCTGATTGCAGTCGGCGCTACAGGCGTGCCACTGTGGACGGTGGGCGTCGCTGGCGTCAACTTTGACCTGGAGGGTAACGACCGGCTACATCGCCCGGCCGATGTGGCGTTGGCGCCCAACGGCAACCTCTACGTGGCGGACGCCGGCAACAGTCGTGTCCAGGTCTTCAACGCCAGCGGCGGCTATGTGACTACAATCGGCAGCGGAGAAGGTCAGGGCAACGATCAATTTTCCTGGCCGAATGGCGTCTTTGTGGCGCAAAATGGCGCGCTCTATGTGGCCGACTCAAACAACAATCGGGTGCAGATTTTCAACAGTGCTGGCGCGTACCAGGCCACCATCGGCGTCACCGGAGAGGCTGGCGCCGACAATCAGCACTTCGACAATCCAAGGGATGTAGCCGTAGACAGTCGCGGCATGATCTACGTGGCGGATGCCTATAACCATCGCGTCCAGGTCTTTGACGCTGGCGCCACCTATGTGCGGACGCTGGGCGTTACTGGTCAAGGCGGGGACGACTTTGCCCATTTTTCCGGTCCCTCGAAACTTGCCATTGACAACAGCGATCGCGTCTACGTCGCTTCACAGTGGAATCACTACGTCTACGTGTTTGATAAAGACGGCGGCTTTCTGACGCGCATCGGGCGCAACGGCAGCCTCTCGTCGCGGTTTCTCAATCCGCATGGTCTGGCGCTCAATGCAGATGGTGAGTTGTACGTCGCCGACTTCGATAACCATCGCGTCCAGAAATTCGTCCTCGGCACACCAAACTGGCAACAGGTCAATATCAATGGTTTTGGCGATTCCGCGCAGAACACCGGCGCGCTGGCAAGTTTCGGCGGCAAGCTCTTCGCTGGCACCTATGCCCTCGACGGCAGCGGCGCCGACCTGTGGCAACTCAACGGCGCCTGGACGCCTGCTGCAACCAACGGGCTGGGCGATACGACCAACTTTGGCATCGTCGACCTGTTCGAGTTCGGCGGACAGCTCTACGCCGGCTTCGACAACTGGGACGCAAACACCAATCGCAGCACCGGCGCTCAACTGCTGCGCTCCACTGATGGCGCCACCTGGAACCAGATCGTCACCGGCGGCTTTGGTCGCACCGACAATGGCGCTATCGTCGCCATCGATGCTTTCAGCGACACACTCTACGTTGGCACCTATAGCTACACCAACACGCACGGCGCCGAACTTTGGCGCAGCACGACGGGCAATCCTGGCGAATGGCAACAGGTCGTGCCCGATGGGTTTGGCACAGCCAACAATCACGCCATCTGGAGTCTGGCAGGTTTCAATGGTCGCCTGTACGCTGGCACGTATAACACACAGAGTGGCCCGGAAATCTGGCGCTCACCCGACGGGTTGAACTGGAATCGGGTGGCAACTAATGGTTTTGGCGCATCCTCACTTACGATGGTGTTTGCGCTCGAACCATTCAACGGTTATCTCTACGCTGGCGTCTACTCCAATTCCAGCGTCAACACGACAGACGCCATTCTCTGGCGCTGTCAAACGTGTGACGGCGGCGACTGGCAGCCAGTGACGCCGCTGCGGTTTGGCAATTCCGCCAATTTTGCGGTGGAGTCATTGATTGTCTACAACCGGATGCTCTATGCCTTCACCGGCAACCGGAGCACCGGCATGGAAGTCTGGCGCACCAGTGATGGCGAGAGTTGGGCGCAGGTGGGCTTTGCCGGGCTGGGCGACGCCAACAATGCCTACCCGCTCTATGACACTACAACTGTCATCCACAACGGCAATCTCTATGTTGGTGTGTGGAACCTGGCGGGCGGCGGCAAAATCTGGCAATACATCCCCGAACGCGCCACCGTTGACATCACCGACCCGGCGCAGCCCGCCACGCTCGTCTTCACTCCCACCACTGGCGGCAGGAGCACCGTGCAGGTTCCTGCCAACGCTCTCGATCAGCCAACGGAGCTCGTGTACGAACCCTTCACCCCGGCGACACGTCCTGACAACTTCGCCTTTGCCGGGCGCGCCTTCGAGCTGAACGCCTACCGTGCCAACAACCTGGTGGAAAATCTGGCTTTCCTGCAGCCGGTCACCGTCATCCTGGAGTACACCGACGCCGACGTGAGCGGCATGGATGAGAATCAGCTCACCCTCCTGCGTTGGGACGCCGCGACGACGACCTGGATTGATGCAGCGTGCGGCGCCTACGACCGTCAGCCCGCCCAGAACCGGCTCAGCGTCCCCATCTGCCATTTGAGTCAGTTTGGGCTGTTCGGCGCGGTGAAGTATGTGTATCTGCCGGCGGTGCAGCGGTAGTCCAGGCAGCGAGACATCCTCTCGATCTGAAGAAGATGGAGAGGATGTCTCGTTCAGACAACCGTGCTCGTGATCCTATCGTTTTCAGGGAGGCAACTCATGTCGAAAGTCACTGTACCCGTCGAGGCTTGTTCAATCTGTGGTGCGCGTGGATGGGCAACCTGTCCCACATGTCAAGGCACAACCTATGTCATCATGCTGAGCGGCCGCCCTTTCCGCCCCGCCGCGTCCTTCGAACCCGATGCTGTCCGCTGTCCGACGTGTCATGCCTATGGTGCAGTGGTCTGCCCAGAGTGCAACGGCAGTGGCAAGCTCTACCAGGGTCATGAATATGGAAGCGGTCGCAACAGGCTGCTTCGTCCGTATGGTGGCTAGGCTGCAATTCCTTCCGAATGCAGACCTTCCGTCATTGGCAAGCCCTGGGTGCATTTCAAGTTGGGGCATCTCTCATATGTCATCTGCGCAGTACCTGCTTTGCGGATGCTGCATAACCGCTTGTTCCACAAATGGTGATTGAGCAGGAGGAATGAGATGAAACATCGTTGGGTGACTCTGTTTGTACTTGGCGCACTGCTCCTGATCGGTGCATGGACCACATTCTTTATGTCTCCAGCATTTGCCGGTGACAATCGATGGGATCCGATTGGTTTGTATGGTGGGTATGTGACCGACGTGGCGGTCGATCCGCGTAATGCGAATATCGTCTACGCTGGAGTGTATTCGACGGGACTCTACAAATCATCTGATGGCGGTGCAAGCTGGTCACACATATTCCCCATGTCTGGCGGCTATGCCACCGTTGCGGTTGCTCCGACGAACAGTTCGGTTCTGTACCTCAATGTCTGGATGAGCGACAGACAAGGCTTGTATCGATCCTCGAACGGTGGTCAAGATTGGCAACCAATTACCTGGGGAGAGAATCAAGGGTCATTCTGCGGACAGGCTGTGGCGGTTTCCCCCATCGATGCGAATCTTCTCCTCGTCGCCTCCGAGCGTGGAATGGACAATTATTGCCTGCGCGGCGCAGACGGCGGCAACGGCATCTATCGCAGCGCAGACGGGGGCGCCACCTGGCAGTTGGTCGGCTCGCCTGCATGGTCGGGTGGTATCAGGGCAATTCAGTTTGCACCGTCGGCGCCTTACATTGTTTACGCAGCCGGGGGAAACGGAATCCTGCGCAGCACGGACGGCGGACAAAGCTGGACGCGGGTGGATACAGCGTTCGTTACGCCTCCCCTCGTCTACAGCCTCGCAGTCGATCCGCACAACGCCCAAATCGTCTATATTGGAACGCATGAAAGCGGCATCTACAAAACCACAAATGGCGGTGCATCCTGGCTCCCGATTGGCGCTGGGCTTGGATCGCCAAGCGTCTTGAGCATCTTGATTCACACATCCAACCAACAGGTGCTGTATGCCGGTACGATGGAGGGCGGCGTCTATAGAAGTCTTGACAGCGACGGTCTATCCTGGACTTCGATGAGTGGTATCGGCAGCAGAAGCGTCTACGCACTGGCCGGAGACGCCCAGCCAAACCCGAATCTGTACGCCGGCACTTACTCTGGGATTTGGCTGGACATGAACCTTGATCTCTATCGCCAGTCGGTGGCGAAGTTCGTGCCGGCGACCGGCGGCAGCGTGACCACCGACGTCGGCATCAGCCTGACCGTGCCGGCGAGTGCGCTGAGCACTGGCGTGACGATGGTGATCGCCGACAGCGCCACGCCGTCGCAGCCGTTCATTGATGCCCGAGCGCCGGTGCGCGTCGTCACCCTGCGGGCGCTCGACCAGACCGGTGCCGAAGTCGAGACGTTCAACCAGCCGCTCACGCTGGTGATCGAGTACACCGACGCCGAACTGGCGGAGCGCAGCCTCAGCGAGGATACACTCAACGTCGCCTGGTGGGATGGGGCCGCCTGGGTCAATCTGCTGCCGTGCGCAGGCTGCGGCGTGGACAAAGCCAACAACCGCGTCACCGTGCGGATCGATCACTTCTCGGAGTTCAGCCTGACCGGATCGGCACAGATTTTCCTGCCCACGGTCACGCGCAACTGAGAGCGATGGCGATCTGATTCTGCCGGGACAGAGTCATAGCGTTGGAACTTATAGATAGCACAATCAAACATCGTACATCCGATATCTTCCCGGAAGCTCTGAGCTTCCGGGAAGATGAAGAGCTAACCTCGAGGTCAGTCATCAGGGTTGTGATTCAACCCTCAGTCTTTCCTTCTCACCTGCTCCAGCAACCGCGTCAGCCGCATGCGGAAATCCGCGCCATCGAGCAGTGCGCGGCGGTGCTCTTCGATGGCAACGCGGTCGGCCTCGGTGAGCACATAGCGACGCGCCAGCAGGTTGAGTTGGTGTTTGGCATTGGCGATGCCCTCCGCCGAGCAATCGAGGATGCGGCGGGCAATGACCTGCAAGGTGTAAGTCTCCAGGTCATCCGGCTCCACCACGTGGTTAAAGATGCCGGCGACGTGGGCGTCTTGCGCTGAAAGGTTGCCGGCGGTAAAGAGCAACTCCTTGACCTTGTGAATTCCCATCACGCGTAGCCAATAGGCGTAGGTTTCGGTGGGCAGCGGGATGCCGAGCTTGTTGGCCGTCATCGCCACTGTGACGGTGGTTGCCGCAACCACAATGTCGGCGACCATGACCAACATCAAGCCGCCGCCGTAGACGGCGCCTTCCACCATGTTGATCACCGGGATGGGCGCTTCTGTGATCTTCTCGAAGAGCTTGAGCATGGGGTCGTCAATGGGGTCAGCGCCAGGGCGCAATTCGGCCAGGTCGCGCCCGGCGCACCAGACGCGCACACCCGGATTGGCGCGCAGTACAACCACTCGCGCCCCGTTCGCCACCGCAGCATCGATGTGATCGTTGACTTCTGCGGTCATCGCCGCGTTGAAAGCGTTGAGCTTGTCATCGCGGTCGAAGGTGATGACGGCAATGCCGTTGTCTTGCTCGCAACGCGTATAGTTTGTGTTTGCCATTTGTGATATGACCCGGCGTACAACTTTTTGAATCGCCCCGACGTGCTGTAGACTCGACGGGCAAAGCGTACACACATTGTACATCAACGGCGACGCCAGGCGCGTCGCCAGAAAGCAATAGCGATGACTGGATTCGTCAATCTCCCGCCACTTAGCCTGATCATCAACGCCGGCGGCGCCAGCCGGCGCATGGGGCGCGCCAAAGCCCTGTTGCCTGTGCCACCTGGCGGGACGCCTTTGATTGCCCACGTGGCGCAGCGGTTGGCCGGGTTGCCATTGGCGCGCCTGGTCGTTGTCGCCAACGATCCTGCTCTTCCGGCGCAGGCGCAGCTACCGCCTGCCACGCTGTTCGTGCCCGACGCGTACCCGGAGACGGGCACATTGGGCGGGATCGCCACCGGCCTGCAACAGACAGACGGTTGGGCCATCGTCGTGGCATGTGACCTGCCACTGGTCAGCGCAGCGCTCTTCGCCCATCTGGCGCAACGGGCTGCCGAAGAGATGGATAGCGCCGACTGCTGGGATGCTGTCGTGCCGCTGGTAGGCGGTTATGCGGAGCCGTTGCACGCACTCTATCACCGCCGCTGCCTGCCCGCCATCGAAGCGCGGCTGGCGCAGGGACAACGCCGCGTCATCAGCTTTCTAGATGACGTGCGCACGTGCTTTATCAGCGAGGAGGAGTTGCGCGCAGTCGATCCGCAACTGCATTCGTTTGTCAATGCCAACACACCGGCAGAGTGGGACGCGGCGCTGCAGTTGCTGGCGCTTGAGCACCTGACCGCCAATGTCACTCGCCACTCGCCCCTTGTCAGGAGGTAGATCGATGACTGAACTGTTCACCGTCCACACACCGCCCGCTGCCTGGGCGCGCTTTGTCGAGCATTTTCAGCCGACGGTGCGCACCGAGCAGATCGCCACTGCCGAGGCATTGGAGCGCATCCTGGCCGCGCCGCTGACTGCGCCGCAGAATTTGCCAGAGTTTGCGCGCGCCACCGTCGATGGTTATGCCGTCGCCGCCGCCGACACCTACGGCGCTACGCCTGGTCTCCCCGCTTTCCTCACCCTGGCCGGCGAGGTGCCGATGGGCAAAGCTGCCGCCTTTGCTCTTGACCCCGGCCAGGCTGCACTCGTGCACACGGGCGGCATGATCCCGCCGGGCGCCGATGCTGTGGTGATGATCGAAGACACACAACGCGTCGCCGACAATATCGAGGTCTTCCGCCCTGTTGCCGAAGGGCAGAATGTCGTCCAGGTGGGCGAAGACATCCGGCGCGGCCAGCCCATCCTGGCCGTCGGGCATCGGCTGCGCCCACAAGACCTTGGTGGCCTGTTGGCGCTGGGCATTACCGAGGTGGTTGTTGCGGCGCCGCCCATCGTCGGGATCATTTCGACTGGCGATGAAGTGGTGGCGCCTGATCAACCGGTGCAGCCGGGACAGGTGCGCGATATCAACTCCTACACGCTGGCGGGGCTGGCAGTGCGGGCTGGCGGCCGCGCCATCCGCTATGGGATTGTGCCAGACGACCGTACAGCGCTGGAAGCCGTGGCCGCCCGCGCTGTGCAGGAGTGCGACATCGTCGTCTTTTCGGCAGGCAGCTCGGTCAGCTATCGCGACATGACGGCCGAGGTGATCGATGGACTGGGGAAGCCGGGGGTGCTGGTGCACGGCGTCAGTGTAAAGCCAGGCAAGCCAACGATTCTGGCAGTGTGCGACGGCAAAGCGGTCTTTGGGCTGCCGGGCAATCCGGTGTCAGCCATGGTGATCTTCGACCTCTTCATCACGCCTGCTATCGGTCTGCTGCTCGGTGCACAGAAACTGCCACAACGCACCGTCATGGCGCGACTGGCGCGCAACCTGGCTTCAGACAGTGGACGCGAGGATTATGTACAAGTGCGGCTGGAGACGCGGGAGGGTGAACTGTGGGCCGTGCCGGTGTTGGGCAAATCCAACCTCATCTATACACTGGTCAATGCTGAAGGCACGATCAAGGTGCCGCTTGACGCCAACGGCCTGCGCGCCGGGGAATGGGTGACGGTGGTGATGCATTGACGCAACCCGGCGACGCAACCCGGCGCATCAGGCCAGGTGTCGTCGCCATGGCGGATGGACGCAACGCGTGTTGCGTCCATCTGGGGCAAGGTAGGTCATCGCCTCCGGCGTGACATGCCGGCTTGCGTGTGCTCGAGGTGAGCGGCTTCGTCACGCCGGAGGCGGTGACCTACGATGCACGTGCCTGACTTGAGGTGCGCTCATCCAGGTCGAGTTGAATCAAGGAAAGGGTGCGCGGCATCGTCATCGTAAATGGGCAGCCCTGCCCGCTGGCGCAGCCGCCGCAGCCGTGATTGGCGCAGGCGACGGTGGCGCGACCGGCGCCGCTGTCATCTACCAGTCGGCCCTTCCGCACCCAGAACAAGATCATGCCGTCCAGCGCGCTGCGCTCGACGCCGAGGCGGCGGCTAAGCTCATTCAGGTCAAGCGGCCCCTGCGCTGCCTCGACTTCGCGCAAAACTCTCCATAACATTGCGTATTTACCTCAGAATTTAACTCAACAGACGCCATGCCTTCGGCGCCACCAACGTTGAAAACGGCATCCACCAGGGCTACCGCATGCACCTGGTCTCACATCAATAGTCTGCCAACCTGGAAGACCAGACTGGCAATCAACCAGGCTACTGCAAATTGCCCGATCACGCTGACCCACATCCATTTCGTCCCCAATTCATGCCGTTCGGCAGCGACGGCGGTCATGCATGGCGTATAGAGCAACACGAAGATCATGAAAGCCAGCCCCGCGAGCGCGCCGTGTCCGCCGCTGGTCACCGCAAAATCGTTGCGAATGGCGTTCATCAACGGCGTTGGCGCTGGTTCGGCCCCGGCGTCAAAGAGATTCACGCCAATCACGAGCGGGATCGACTTCAGTGTGTCGCTGATCGCCTGCACGAAGCTGGTGACGATCAACTGTACGTCCTCGATGAAGGTGGGCGGCGGCGCAGCGACCTCCGTGGGTTCGGCAACGTGGTAGACCTGCGTCAGCGTCGCGATCACCACCTCCTTGGCAACGAAACCGCTGAGCAGCGCGCCAGTCGCCTGCCAGCTGCCAAAGCCAGCCGGTGTAAAGATGGGGGCGATCATCGCGGATGCAACGCCAAAGAGGCTCTCCTCCACCGGCACATCGGCAAAAGCGCCTTCCCCGCCACGCGCTGGCGTCGCCAGGAGAAACCACAACACCACGCTCACGGTCAGAATGATCGTCCAGGCATTGCGGATAAAGGCCGACGTGCGTCCCCACATCTGACGCCAGACGTTGCGCGCCACCGGCAGGCGGTAGGGTGGCAATTCCATGATGAAGCAGGACTCATCCTGTTGCTTAAACAGTGTGTGGCTGAGCGCCAGCCCGACCGCGACGGCCACCACGATGCCGAGCAGATACATCGCAAAGATGGCAAGGCTGGCATGCTGTGGGAAGAAAATGGCGGCAAAAAGAACGTAGACTGGCAGTCGCGCACTGCAACTCATAAACGGCGCCAACAACCCAGTCAGGATGCGGTCGCGCTGATTATCGAGGGTGCGTGTGGCGTAGATCGCCGGCACCGAGCAGCCAAAGCCAACCACCATGGGGAGAAAGCTCTTGCCCTGCAAACCGACCTTGCGCATTAGGCGATCCATCACCATTGCGGCGCGCGCCATGTAGCCGCAGTCCTCCAGCATCGCCAGCACCAGATACAGCGCCAGCATCACCGGGACAAACGCCAGCACGCTGCCCACGCCTGCGATCACGCCCTCGACGGCCAGGCTGGCGAACCATGTTTCCCCCAGACCGAGCAGGCTGAGCACAGCCACCGTCCAGTTGGCAATTGGGCCGGTCACCACCAGGCTGATCCAATCGAGCAGGGGCGCGGATACGTCGATTGTCACCTTGAAGACGACCCACATTAGCGCCAGAAAGATCGGAATGCCCAAGACCGGGTGCGTGACAACCCGGTCAAGGCGATCGGACTTGCTGATCCGCCGGCGGTGCGTTTGCTCCACCACATCGAGCACGAGTTGATGCACATATTCGTAGCGACAATTGACCAACGCCACGTCGATCTCTTCGCCGTAGGCGGCGGTCAGTTGGGTGCGACTAGCCGCCAGCGCCGCCAGGATCGACGCCCCACCCGGTGCGCCGGCCACCTTACAGCGCAATGTCTCGTCGCCTTCGAGCAACTGAATTGCCAGCCAGCGCGGGTTGAAGACCGCGGCCAATGTCGGGCTTTGGAGAATCGCAGCCTCCACTTGCGCAAGAGCGCCTTCAATCTCGGCGGGGTAAGGGATGATGATCTGCTGAGGGCGCGGCGCCAGGGTGGTGACTCTCATCCCGCTGTCCCCTCCTGCGTGCTGCGTCACCGTGACAGCGATCAGCTTACGTAGCGTCTCAATCCCTTCGCCGCGGCGCGCCACCAGTGATACAACAGGCGTCCCTCCCAACCGCTGCGAGAGACGCGCTGCATCCACCAGGACGCCGCGTCCTTCCGCCTGATCCTGCATATTGAGAACGATGATCAGCGGCGCGCCTGTCTCCAAAAGTTGGGCGGTCAGATAGAGGTTGCGTTCAAGATTTGAGGCATCGATCACATCGATTACCAGGTGTGGGTGTTCCTCGACAATGAAGGAGCGGGCGATCTCTTCCTCCAGCGAATAGGCGGAGAGGCTGTAGGCGCCCGGCAGATCGACGAGCGTCACCGCAGGCAGCAACGCGGCGACATGCGGTCCGCTCGCTGCAGCGGAGAGGCGCAACAGGCCGGTGCGCCGTTCGACGGTCTTGCCGGGCCAGTTGCCCACATGTTGATCGGCGCCTGTGAGCGCGTTGAAGACTGTACTCTTGCCGACATTCGGATTGCCGACCAGCGCGATGGTATATTCACACATAGTGAGTGAGGGTCAAATGGATTCGACAAGGATTTGGCTGGCCATATCGCGCCCCAGGGCCAGTCGCGAGTCGCGCACTGCCAGCAGCAGCGGGCCGCCGTGATCGTGGAGCACCTCGAAGGCAACGCCGGGCGTCAACCCTAGCTCGGAAAGGCGATGCGTCAACTTGCGCCCCGCCGTAATTTTTGCCAGTCGCACCGGCTGCCCGCGCCTGGCCATGGTCAATGGGTATACTGTATTCTCTAGACTCATTTTCGTAGCAATCAACAAGTAATCGACAAGTAATCGACAAGTAATCGACGCCATCAATCGGCGCCAGGTCGCCACTTCGACCTGCCCTCAACACGTTGCCAGTATAGAGAACTGCCTGACCCGTATCAAGGGGGAACAAGCGTTACGGTTAGCCTTGCCGATTATGGTGCGACTTTGCTGCAACGTTAATGGCGGTTAAACAAAACGCCCACATTGCCTATCTGGAGAGCGATCTGCCGTGAACAGTCACTCACGCAATGCGCTGGCGCCCAGGGATGCCTGCGCATTGCCCGGTCAATTGACATCGAGGGAGGCGAAGGTATAATGTTCGTGCGCTGGTAAGCGCCGACCCGTAGGGAAGTAGTCTGCTAGACGGGCGTATGACGATGCGTGAGGGCGCCTTGCAGGGCATGATACAGCACATATTGACCAGTCGCCGCACCTGGTGGATGATCATCATCGGTGTTCTGGGGGCCGTGTTGGTCTGGACATTTGGCCCATGGCTGTGGGCAATTGTACAAGACGAGGTCGCCCTGGAGGCATTTGTCGTGCGGCTGGGGGCGTGGGGGCCACTAGCGCTCATTGTACTCAATGCCGCCCAGATCGTGGTGGCGCCATTGCCCGGTTACGTCATGCAGATTGCCGCCGGTTATCTGTACGGACCGATCTGGGGCGGCGTCTACGGGGCCATCGGCCTGGTCATTGGCGCCATGTTGGCCATGACGTTGGCGCGTCGCTTTGGGCGTCCGCTGGCCGAGCAACTGGTCGGGGCTGGTCGGCTAGAACGTTGGGAGCGCGTCACCTTCAGCACGAGCACATTGGTCTGGTTCGCTATCTTGTTGGCGCCGACCGGCGACTTGCCGTACTTCATGGCGGGGTTGGCGCGGGTTTCCTTTGTCAAAATCCTGCTGTTGACGCTTGCCATCCGCGTGCCCTCGACAATGGTGGTGGCGGCGGCAGGCGCTGGCGTCTGGCTCTTGTCGGGCTGGCAACTGGCGATCATGTTGGCGGCATTGGGAATTGCAACCGTGCTCCTCATCCGTTACCAGGAGCGCCTGCTGGCGCTGATCGACCGGCGTGTTCAAGGACAGTTGTCGAGGGAAGAATTGTTATGAGCGAACAGAGTATGGCCCTGGCGGCGCGTATCGACGCCGATCTGAAACAAGCGATGCGCGACCGCGACGAAACCGCTAAGTTGACTCTGCGTGCGCTGAAGACGGCGTTACTGCAAGCGCGCGCCAGCGGCGCCACCGCTCACGAACTCACTGAGGCAGAGGTGCTCGATGTCGTGCGCCGTGAAGCCAAACGCCGTCGCGACACTGCCGATGAGTTCGAGAAACTTGGCGCGCCAGAACGTGCGGCGGCGGAAATGGCGGAATATGCCGTCTTGCAGCGATACCTTCCCCAACAGCTTGATGACGCTGAGCTAGAGGCTATTGCCCGCGCTGTGATTGCTGAGCTTGGCGCTACATCGATCAAGCAACTGGGGCAGGTCATGCCGGCGGTGCTGGCGCAGACAGGCGCACGCGCCGACGGCAAACGCGTGAATCAGGTCGTGCGTCGCCTGCTGTCATAATCAACCTCATGCCAGAAACCATTCCGCGCCTCTGGAAACGCATCCGACGCGCACTGCATCTCGACCACCTACAGCAACTTGTAATTCCGCTGTTAATGCTGCTATCCCTCAGCATCGTGCTGATCGCGCTCCTTGCCTGGGAGCTCCCCTATGGCAGTCGGCTGCTGCTCCATCCCGGTGATATTGCTCCGTTCACCGTCGTGGCGCCAAAGCACCTGACCTATGAAAGCAAGGTGTTGACAGAGCAGGCGCGCGAACGCGCCGCCCAACAAGTGCCCGAACAATATGACCTGGAAGAGGCGACCATTCGCCGTCAACAGGTTGCCCTGGCGCGCGATGCGCTAGCGCAGGCATCCGAAATCCGCTCTCATGTGGATGACACACTGATCAACAAGACGGATGATCTGATGGCAATCCCGGCGCTCAATATCGACGCCCAAACGGTGGTGCAGGTGCTCTCGCTCACCGATGAGCAGTGGGCGCAGGTGGTGCGGGAAGTGCCAATCGCTCTGGATCGCGTAATGCGCATGGAGATTCGCGAAACCACCATCAATCAGGCGCGTCGCAATGTCCCCAATGTGATCAGCAGTGCGCTTGACGACGTTTCGAGCGATGTTGTCATTCAATTGGTCAGAAACCTGATCCGCCCGAATAGTTTTTACAACGCCGAGCGCACGGAAGCGCTGCGCGCCGAAGCGCGTGCGACGGTGCCAACGCAGTACGCCACCCTCACGGAAGGGGAGACGGTCATCCGCAGTGGCGATAAAGCCACCGCCTTACAAGCCGAGGCATTGGCTGTCTTAAGTGGCCTGCAATCTGAGTGGGACTTCTGGACGGTGGTGCGCAGCACCGTCTTTGGCATCCTGGTGCTGACACTGACGATTGTGGCGCTCTTGCGCGTGCGGCGTCGATTGCGAGAGAACCCTCGCGAGCAGGCGCTCATGCTCGTGGTGACGGTGATCTGGCTGTTGGCCGCCAAATTCATGATGGTGAACCATCCCTGGCTGCCCTTCTTCTATCCCCTGGCTGCCTATGGCATTCTCATTTCAGTCTTGTGTGATCTGCGTTCGGCGCAAGTGCTGATCACGATGTTCACGCTGGTGTTGCTGTACATGCTGCCCGGCAATGCAGCGGTCGTGATTTACCAGGCTGCAGGCGCCACGACCGCGATCTTGATCGTTGGCCGCGCTGAACGTCTCAGTCTCTTCTTGTGGGCCGGGATGGGCGTGGCGGTCACCAACCTGGCGGTGATGGTGGCGATGTTTGCGCCCTTTGTCGGTTACAGCTCGACCATGATTGCGGAAATGCTGCTAGTGTCGGCGATCAACGGCACGCTGGCCGCCGCCATTGCTCTGATCGGCTACTTCCTGCTGGGCAATCTCTTTGGCATCACCACACCGCTGCAATTGACCGAATTGAGCCGACCAACGCACCCGTTGTTGCGACAGTTGTTGCTCAAGGCGTCGGGTACCTACCACCACACCATCCTGGTCAGCAACTTGGCTGAACGTGCGGCCGCCGCCATCGGCGCGGATGCGCTGCTGGTGCGCGTCGGCGCCTACTATCACGATATCGGCAAGACCGTGCGCCCCTATTTCTTCGCCGAAAACATCCTGGATGGCTCCTCCCCACATGAAAAGCTCGACCCGCTGACCAGCGCCCAGATCATTATCAGCCATGTCAAGGATGGCGTTGACCTGGCGCAGAAGTACAAGCTGCCAGCGCGCATTCAGGACTTTATCCGCGAGCATCACGGTCGTTCGCTGGTCAAGTACTTCTATCTGCAGGCGCAGCGCCAGCACGACGGCGAGACGCCCATTGCTGAAGCAGATTTTCGTTATCCTGGGCCGAATCCACGTTCGCGTGAGACGGCGGTGCTGATGTTGGCTGACACTTGCGAAGCCGCCGTGCGCGCCATGCGTCCAGCCTCGCGCGAGGAACTAGAGATGATCGTGAACCGGCTCATCGACGAACGCATCGCCAGCGGTGAGTTGAACGACTCCAACCTGACTTTCCATGAATTGCAGATCGTCAAAGATGTCTTTCTGCAAGTTTTGCAGGGTGTACATCACCCCCGCATCCTCTATCCCGACAACGCCCGATCGCCAACGTCAACAACAGCAACGGCGGCGCCTCTTGCCAACGGCGTCGCTCTGACGCCTTCCACACCACCGCTGCGCAAACTCGGTGGGGTGGAGGAGCCAGAACCCGTGATTACCTACCCGGCCGCCATAGATGGATAATCAGATGTCAAATGATGAAATCGTAATCGAGGTTGATGACGCTTTGGTCGATGAGATCGACGTTGCGGCGATCCGAACTGCCATTGTTGCGACGCTGACGGCGCATGCCGCATCAGACGCGGCTGTCACTGTTGTGCTCACAACAGATGACGAGGTGCGCGCCCTCAACGCCCAATTTCGCGGTGTGGATGCGCCCACCGATGTCTTGAGCTTTCCCGCGCGCGAGACGCAACCCGACGCACCGACGCTGGTGCTGCCGGCGGAGATGGCGGCGGAGCTTGAGCGCTATCTCGGCGACCTGGTGATCGCCTATCCGTACAGCGCACGCCAGGCTGCTCACTACGGCAACAGCATTACTGCTGAGTTGCAAATGCTGGCAGTGCACGGTACGCTGCATCTACTTGGCTATGATCACCAGGATGCAACATCCGAAGCGATCATGTGGTCTCGGCAAGAGCAGGTGCTCGCTCAATTTGGGCATGCCGCCCTGGCGCGGCGCACGTACGAAGACTGAATCCTATGTGGCGATGTGAGGTCTGTCCATGTCAACAACCGCCCATCCTTCAAGCTCGACGGTGAACGGGCGTGACCGGGGCTTTTGGTCCGGTCGCGTCTTTAGCGCGCGGGCAGCCATCAACGGCGCCCACCACACGGTGCGCACCCAACCCAATGCCTGGATCGAGTTGGCGGCATTGCTTGTTGTCGGCGCTGCCGGCTGGTACTTTCAGGTCTCAGCGCTGGAGTGGGGGTTGCTAGGCCTCACAATCTTCGTTGTGCTGGCGCTAGAATGCGTTAACACAGCTGTGGAAGCAGTTGTCGACCTCGTGTCGCCCAACTACCATCCGTTGGCGGGCGTCGCCAAGGATGCTGCCGCCGGGGGAATGGTCTTCGCGGTGTTAGGCAGTTTGTGCGTAGCGGCGTGCGTCTTTGGGCCGCGCCTATGGGGGCTATTCTTCTAACTGCGCCGCTGCCCACAATGCACGCAGCCGTCGCATCTCCATAATAGCAGCGTGCATGCGCCAGTGCGCAGCAGCGCCCAATACACCGCGCACAACAACCGCTCCCGCACCAGCCTGTGCATACTCTTGCAGATTCTGCGCTACAACGCCGCCCACCGCCACCACACAAGGCGCCGCGCAATCTGCCGAGATTTGCCGGAGTTGCCCCCTGTCCAGGCGACGCGCGGGGAAGAAGCTCACTGCGCGTACACCTGTTGCCAGCAACTGGTGCGCGGCGTGGGCAGTGCGCACACCAGGCAGGTAGAGCACCCCTTGCCGACGACACAAATGATCGATCTCCGTCACATACTGGCTGGTCATGACAAACTGCGCCCCCGCATCGATAGCCGCCAACGCCTGATGAGAAGTGGCGAGCAGCCCTGCGCCGACGAGCATACTGGCTCCGTAACGATGGCGGAGTTCCGCCACGATCGCCCAGGGCTGGCGGCTGCCTGGAGTGATCATGACTGCTGTAATGGGCGTCGCGTGCAGTGCATCACCGACGTCGAGCATGAGCGCAAGCGGGGCGCGGCAACGAATGGCGGCGATGATCCCGCTCTGTTTGATCTGCTGTAGCATCCAGTCCGCGCCCGGCATGGGTCAAATCGTCCACAAAAAAGCAGGACGAGACCGTGTGCGATCTCGCCCTGCTGAACTCTGCAATTTGTGGTACGGGTTATCCAGGGAAGACAACCGTGATGTCAAGCGGCGTGGTCTCCAACAGCGGCGCAAACTTGCCAAGCTGATGCAGAGCATCGAGCGATTGAGGGTCAGCGCCGGTCAGCGCCGTCAGCGCGCCGCCATCCAGCCCCAGCTTGACCAAATTCTGCATCTGCCCACTATCCCAGCGGATCAGTGGCAGCGCGTTGCCGTTCAGCGTAATCGCCAGTCCCTGTGGCTGCGTCTTGACGTTGAGTGACTGGAGGCCCAATTCCTTGACCTGCGCCAGTTGATCTGGTTTCAGGTTGAGACCCGCCAGCGCATCGGCGGGCAGGAAGCCAGCCAACATGCCCAGCCCTTCGAGCGTGGCAACGCCGTTGGCGTCGAAGCGAATGGTCAACGGGCCAAGACCACCCAGCAGGCCGGTGGCAAAGGGCGGCACACCGAGTTCACCCAAAATTTGGGCGACAGCGGCCTGGTTGGCCGCCGCCAACGCTGCCTTGTCAGGCGCCGGGCCAACCAGCGTTGGGGTATCGCTGGCGCCAGGGAAGGTCATCGCTACGCCCAGGCTCATGTTGCTGAGCAGCGGCAGCACCTTGACCAGTGTATCGGCGTTGTCGATGCCGGCAATGCCCAGCACTGCCCCCAGCGACTGAATCGAATTGGCGTCCCAATCCATTGTCAACATGGGGCTGCCATTGGCGTATAGGTTGACGCCTTCCGGGGTCAGGTTGACAAAGACGCTCTCAATACCTGCGGCTTGCACTGCCGCCATCTGCTCTGGTGTACGCGTCAGGGCGCTCAGATCGACGCCAAGCGCCGCCAGATCGAGTCCCTTGAGCGATGCCTGTCCCTGATTGTCATAGGTGATGGCAATGGCGGGAATGTCGACAACGACGCTGTCTACTGCTGTCGCCGCCGCCAACTTGCCTTGACCCGGGCGCGCCATGCAGCCCGAGAGCATGATGGACAGAATCAACAGCATGGATAGCATGATTGCCAGCCGTCTGTTCTGCATGAGGAAGCCTCCTTGTTGCAATTCCATGTTTTCGGTTCAGTTTGTGAATTCTTGGTCAGGCGCCCTGTTCTGTCCCCGCTTTGGGCTGTTGGGGAGGATGTCTGCATACCAGCAGCCAAACCTGACGACATTCTAGCACAGGGTGGGATAGATTGTACAACGCGGTTTTATGACATCAGGTGCATTCATCGCCGAAGTTGGAGTGGTTCCATCAGGAATGGCGCTAGCGCGACAATAGCGATCTTCTTCAAGCCAGGCAAGGTATTCGCCGAAGCTCATAGTGGCCAGATGTTGCTGGGTCCGTCAGCGAGTGCATTCACAAGCCGACGGCTTGGCTTGGGCCTGTCTAGCACCGACTCTGGCGCTGTCATATAATGCGTTATGTTTACCTTTATCGCCGATTCTGGCGCACAGTCAGCAGTTGTGCCAGCGCTGCCGCGTCTGTCACCGGCAACTTACAGGCGAAGTTCTCGCAGACATAGGCGGCAGGTTTACCATCAACCAGCGTGCGTCCTTGTAAAAGAGGCAACATGCTATCCTCCTCCGGCGCCTTCAGCGCGACGACGGTGTGCGGCAGGTAGTGGCGGCGCACTTCGGCCAATAACGCCTGCGTCGCCGCTTCAGCGCGGCGACCAACGATGGCGATCTCCTGCGAGGGCGTCAGGTAGGCGTCGAGCACGCCGAGCAGACGACCGAAACCAGTTGGCTGGCGCGCCATCGCGTCCTTCATCATCAGCAGAATGCGTCCGGCTTCGTCGCGGTAGGCGGGTTTGTCAAGCAGCACCGCCAGGCGCAACAACACCTCCGCTGCCAGGGCATTGCCCGATGGGATGGCATTGTCGATGAAGTCCTTGCGGCGCGCCACCAGCTGCTCGTGATCGACGCCGGTCTGATAGAAGCCGCCGGCCGGGTCGTGAAATTGTGCCAACATGACCTGCGTCAGCCGCGTCGCCTCACCTAGCCAACGCAGCTCAAAGGTCGCTTCATACAGTGCAAGCAGGGCGCGAGCAAACGCCGCGTAATCCTCCAGATAAGCATTGAAGCGCGCCCGTCCATCCTTGTACGCACGATAGAGCCGGCCGTCAGGCTGGCTCATATTCGCCAGGATGAAGTTGGCCGCCTGGATGGCAGCTTCCAGCGCGTCGGGGCGGTCGAGCGCAACGCCGCACTCGGCCAGGGCGTGAATCATCAGGCCGTTCCACTCGGTGAGGATTTTCTCGTCGCGTCCGGGCTTGACGCGCGTCTCGCGCTGTGCAAAGAGCGCGGCACGACCTTGTTCAAGCGCGGCATTGACCGTAGCTTCGCTCACCTGGAAGCGCCGCGCCACCTGTTCGACGCTGCGCACCACACTCAGAATGTTCTTGCCCTCGAAGTTGCCACGCGCAGAGACGCCATAATAGTCGCCAAAGATGGCAGCAGTGTGTGGGTCGAGCACGGCCTCGATCTCCGCCTGCGACCAGACAAAGAATTTGCCTTCGTGCCCTTCACTGTCGGCGTCCTGCGTGCTGTAGAAGCCGCCGCCCGGCGCCGTCATCTCGCGCAGCACGTAGTCGATTGTCTCTACGACCACGCGGCGGAACAAGGGGCGTTGCGTCACCTGCCAGGCGTGCAGATAGGTGCGCAATAGCTGCGCGTTGTCGTAGAGCATCTTCTCGAAGTGTGGTACAAGCCAGATCGCATCGACGCTGTAGCGGTGGAAGCCGCCGCCAAGCTGGTCGTAGATGCCGCCGTGCGCCATCTTTTCCAGCGTCAGCTCGGCCATGTAGAGCGCGTCCAAGTTGCCGGTGCGTCGGTGCTGCATCAGCGCAAAATCGAGCGTCATTGGCTGTGGGAACTTGGGTTGATTGCCAAAGCCGCCATCTTCGTCATCGAAGTACTGGCGCATCTGACCGAGTGCTTCTTCTAAGATGTCAGCGCCCAGCTCGCCGCCATCAGCCTGGAGCGAGGCGCTGCGGCGCAGCATCGCCGCCAACCGTTCTGCTTGCCCATCCACCTGCGTGCGACGATTGCGGTAGGCGTCGGCTACGGCGCGCAATACCTGTTGGAAGCCTGGCATTCCATAGCGCGGCTCTTTGGGGTAGTAGGTGCCGCCATGAAAGGGCTTACCGTCGGG
This sequence comes from Chloroflexota bacterium, assembly GCA_003451595.1. Lineage (GTDB taxonomy): Bacteria > Chloroflexota > Anaerolineae > Caldilineales > Caldilineaceae > Caldilinea. The sequence continues at coordinate 81,898 of DMDA01000098.1, forward strand.
CGTCAGCCACACGCTCATCGGCCAACCGCCCTGTCCGGTCATCGCCTGCACCGCGTCCATGTAGATGGCGTCCAGGTCGGGGCGCTCTTCGCGGTCGACCTTGATGTTCACGAAAAGCTCGTTCATCAGCGCTGCCGTCTCCGGGTCTTCGAAGCTTTCGTGTTCCATCACGTGGCACCAATGACAGGCGCTGTAGCCAATCGAAAGAAAGATCGGTTTGTCTTCGGCGCGGGCGCGATTGAGCGCTTCCTCACCCCACGCATACCAATCCACCGGATTGTGAGCGTGCTGAAGCAAATAAGGTGAAGTTTCGTGAATCAGGCGGTTGGTGTAGGGATGATCGCTCATGGTCGTCCTTTGCTGTGTTATGGCGCCGATTGATGTCGGGGGTATCGTACCACGCAACGGTGGCTCTGCCTGTAAGCGATCTTCGCAGTGGATTGTTGCAGGGGCTGTCGTCGCCTCAACTTTACCGCACGGCACGCACTCCAGGAGACCCGCCAGCTGCAGCGGCTGCAAGCCGCAGGCTCCCGGGGAGCGAGAAACCTGCGGCCATGCGCCACCGTTACACTCAACCTGGTTGCAACGACTGGTTGGTCGGCGTCGCGCCAGGCTGCAACCGACGTCGTCCGGCCACCACAGCCCACAACGTCAGCGCCAGGAAGCCCACCACCGCCAGCCAACCAAACGCATCGCCGATCACCGGATAGAGCGTCCAGACGCCCTTGACAGGGACGGACGCCGTCAGCAGCCGCGCTTCGCTGGTGAAGTGATCCATGCTCGCCAGCGTGCGCCCCAGTGGATCGGTTACAACCGACCAGCCCTCATCCGCCTGCCGGATGACGGTGACGCCATTCTCGATTGCGCGAAAAGCCGACATCTGTCCGTGCAGCGGCGAAATCTCCTGCCAATCATGTGCAGGCGAGAGCAGGATGTCCACGCCGGCGCGACCCAGTTGTTGCATCACCGCCGGGAAATCTGTGTCCCAGCAGATGACGCCGCTCATCACGCCGTAGGGCGTCGTCACGGTCTGCAAAACGCCGTCGCCACGCAACGTGCCCTCGATCTCGTTGCCCCCAAATTTGATGTGGTTGAGCACGATGGCGCCGTCCGGCGCAGCGATCAGCAGGCGGTTTTCCGGCACGCGCGTTTCACCGGGGAAGAAGGTGAGCGTCGGCATGGCCAGGTAAACGCCGGTGCGTTGCGCCAGCGCCTGCCCGGCGGCCACCAGCGCCGCCACATCCTCGGCCACACCAATGCCAGCGCCTTCGGGCCACAAGAGGATGCGGGCGCCCGCACGTGCCTGCGCCTCACTTTGCGCCAGATATGCGGCATGGATCGCCTGCGTCTCACGGCGGAATGCCGTCAGGTCTTTTTCATAGAGGGGGATAATCTCATCCAGGATGAGCGGTGCAGCGGTGAAGCCGGCGATCGGCGTTGTGGTAGTGGGCGTAGGCGCGGTCGCCAGGCGCACAATCCCAAAGATCGCCACCGCCACTATGGTGACGCCATAGAGCGTCAGGCCGCGACGCACAGTGGGCCATTCAAACCTCTGTGACCATGCCCAGTTCACCACTGCTGCAAACCAGTGAATGACAAAGGTCACCAACCACATCCCGCCGATTGCCAGCAGTTGCAGCAAGACGAGATTGCCATATTGCGAATAGGCGGTGGCGCCGAAGCTGCCAAGCGGACTGTTGGTCATGCTTACAAACTCGATGGCTGTGACCGCCAACGGGAAGATCAACGTGCCGACGAAGGCTGGTTGCCCATTGCGCGTGCGCAATCGTGACGCCAGCAGCCGATCAAACAGATAGGGCAAGGCGCCGATAGGAGCCGTCACAGCAAACATGCCGAGAAAGACGGGCAGCGGCAGTGGTTGTAAGCCCCACCAGGTGGTGATCAGAATCAGAAAGCCGCTCACAGTCGCCAACAGATAGCCGGGCAACGGACGTTGCAGCCGCGTGAAGCGCAGTAGGAAGAGCGGCGCCAGCCATGCCGCCGCCGCCACGGTCCAACGGCCCGTCGAGAACAGCCCGATGATGATCGATAACAACAGCCAGAACCAGGCGTTGTCATTCAGGCGACGCAGTAAATTGGTAATGCGTTTCATGATCAATGTGTCCTTTCAGTAACGGTCGAATCATACAAAGCGATCTTCGCGCTCCGAAAGTCACAAAGTCACGTGCCAGAGGTCATTTGCAGGAATGAAGGTGAAGCATTGTGAGGGGCAACTGACGCCTGACAGGTGGGGCGAGTCGCAAACGTTTTTCGCTCCTCGCCCCTCACCTCTCAAAAGTCAATCGGTTTGCCTTCGTAGACGTACTCGAACATCTGCGCCAATTCTTCGGATTCGGGGATGCGCGGCGCAGTGAAGAACTGCGTATCTTGTTCGGCGTATTCCACCAGCTTGGGCAGGTGATCGCGGAAGTCGGCGCGGTCGATGCCAAACGCTGCAATGCTCATGGGCTGACTGACAGCTTGCTCCAGCTCGCGCACCTTCGCCGCCAACAGACGCGCGCCCTCCGCCTCATCGCGACTGTCGGTGAAGCCAACGAAGCGCGCGATGTCACCATACCGCCCCAGGCCGGCGTTGGCAGTGTAATCGATGGTGTACGGTAGATAAAGCGCCACGGCGCGTCCGTGCGGCTGCTTGAAGAGCGCGCCAAAACTGTGTCCCATGGCGTGCGCCAGCCCCAGGTTGGCGTTGCCAAAGCCCAACCCGGCGATGGTGGCGGCATTGCCCATGTGTTCGCGCGCCTCCAGATCGTTGCCATCGGCCACGGCGCGCGCCAGATAATCGAACACCAGCTGACTCGCCTTGAGACACAGCCCATCGGTAAAGTCGTTGTGCCAGGTCGTCACGTACCCTTCGATGGCATGCGTCAGCGCATCGAGGCCGGTGTCGGCGGTGATACGTGGGGGAAGCGCCTGCGTCAGCGTCGGATCGACGATGGCGAGCGTTGGCACCAGCTCGCGGCTGCCTGTGCTGAACTTGCGCTTTTCGGCAGTGTCCGTGAGCACCAATGCCCAGGTTGCCTCGCTGCCTGTTCCGCTAGTGGTCGGGATGGCGATCAGTTTTGCCTTGCTCAACCCCAGCGTGACCATCGGGTTGATCTCGGTCGGGTCGAGGTCTGGGTGTTCGTACATCGCCCAGATCGCCTTCGAGGCATCCATCGGGCTACCACCGCCCAGTCCGACGATCCAATCCGGTGCAAAGTCGGCGGCGACCTGAGCGCCGCGCCGCGTGGTCTGCAGGCTTGGCTCCGGCTCCACCTCGGCAAAGACGCGCGTTGCCATGCCGGCCTTGTGCAGCGCCGCCTCGATGCGCGCAGCGATGCCCAGTTTCGCCAACGTGGCGTCCGTGACGATCAGCGCGCGCTCACCCTGCAACTGCTCGAGGTGGCTCAGCGCTTCCTCCCCGAAGACAACAAAGGGCGATGAGAAGTACCACATACAATTTCCTTTGGCTGATGATTATTCGTAGACGGTGGGCACTTTGGTGGCGCAGCGCACCAGCTCCTGAGCGGCCTTTACGTTCTTCATGATTTTGACCAGATTGCCATCAAGCTTGATCTGTCGTGTGACCATGCCCTGCACGGGATCGAGCTTACCAGCCAACACCTTCTTCCACTTCTCCATGTCCGCCGTGATCTTGAACTCAGGCGCTTTGACATGCGGGTCGGTCAGGTATTCGGCAGCGCGGCACTTGCCATGCCAGAGATCGAGGTAGATGCCGGCGCCCCCCTCGATGATCAGCGTGATATCGCCTTCCCAGGTTTTGGCGGCATTGGCGTAGGCGTCACTGCTGTTGATCTGCTCATGGAAATTGGCGACCCATTCCGGGCTGGGGAACTTGTAACTCATTGAAAATCTTGCCTCCTGTTTGATCAAAAATCTGATGGAACTCTATTGTGTAAAACCACTGTGTTGACGGTGTTGTCATTGTGTCCCTGCGTCAGCCAGGTTGTCAGCGCCGCGCTTACGACGAATGCGCGCAAGCCGATGACGCAGATCGGCGAGTTGACCCGGCAGGCGTTGCTGCACCGGCGTCGATTCGGCGGTATGCAGCCCCCACGCCGCCCACATCTCCGCTTCAGCCAGATCCCCAGTGCGCCACTCATGATACTTTGCCAGCTCGATGAAGGGCAGCACATCGCCGCCCGGCACGGAGGTGAGCCAGAGTTGCCAGAGATCGGCGGCCTCGGCCCAGCGTTCCTGCCGCTTGAGCAGTAGCGCCCACTGCGCAAAGATGTCCGCGCGCAAGTGGTTGTCTTCGGCCATTGCCGCTGCACTGCGATAGGCGCGCTCGGCCAGCGATGTCTGCCCCTGTCGCAGATAGCAGGCTGCCAGTGAGAGCAAATCCTCAGCACAGACGCCCTCAAGTTCGGTGAAAGCGTCGGCGTAGGTGCGCACCAGCGTGTTGCCCAGCGCCACCATCGAAACGATGTCCTCGCGGTTGTGATAGAAAACGCGGCGCAGTTCACCCGCCTGTTGGGTGCGCAGAAAGTCGATGTACATGCGCGGAATCTCCGCCCCCGGCACATCGTCTTCGCTGCGCGTCATGGTCAGGATGTGGCGCTCCAGATTGATCAGCCGACAACTCTGTAGCCGTCGTCGCCACAACCGGCGCGCCGGCAACAGCAAGTCGAGATGTGCGCCGCCTTCTTCGAAGAGGGCTACGTGGCGAAACTTAGTGGGGAGCAGCGGTCGATTCTGACGATAGCGGGTGCGTAAGAGCGGGAGATCGAAGCCGCGACCGTTGAAGGTGACAACCATGCGCCGCTGGCTTACAGCCTCTGCCACTGCGGCAAGCATGGCTGCCTCTTCTCCGGGGTGGCGCATAAAAAATTGTCTAACGACGAAATGGGTAGGTGTGTGGGGCGTAGCGTGCGGCGCACGAGGCGTTGGCCAGCTTTCGAAGACGCCTACGCCGATGAGAAAGGCGTAGACGCCAGCGCCAGCGCCCAGTCCGGTCGTTTCGGTGTCGATAAAAACGGCCTCAGCGAAGCTCCCCGCCTGGTCGAGCTGGAAATCGGGGTGAAAGGGCGCCAACACCGCCGGCGACGCGCTGAGGGCAGTTGCTAATGCTATGCCACCGCGCTGCTCCGCCAATGGCACGGCGGTCGTCGTCATGTAGCAGGCGCCGGCCTCATTCTCGACGACAACGCCGGGCATCAGCTCCTCCAATCGCCCATGCACCGGCGTTGGGCGGGGGGAAGTCAGTGGCTCGCCGCTCTCGTCGATGGATGTATAGGTCAGCTCTGGCCGGTGTTTGCGTGGGCGCAAATCTTGAAGTCTGCGCATGCGGTCAAGCAAGTCGGTCATGTGTGGAATTCTACCGCTTTCTGGCAACAAAACAACCTGCGTTTTTGGGCACGCGCAGACGGCCTTCGCTGTCCACTTTGTCCTGCAATCGTGCGCGCACCGCCGGCAGCAGTTGGTGCACATGTGGCCCGCCAGGCGGCGCGCCCTCGATCAGGTCAATGATCCCGCTGGCGTAATAATGCAACGCTGCGTCGAGGTTGGGAAAGAGAAAGGCATCCTGGTAGAGATGCACCTTTGCATCCGGAAAGAATTGTTGCACCAATGTCAGATGACCGAGGTGAAAGCGGCTGGTCACGCGTGGCGCCGGTGTGTAGCCGAGGCTCTGTGCCGCCGCACAATGGGCCAGATAAAGCACGTCGCCGGCATCTGGAGCGTTCGTCGCTAGCAGCACCATACCGCCGGGTTTCAATATGCGCTGCATCTCCGCCAGTGCTGCGGCCCGGTCGCCCACGTGGTAAAGCATGTGGTTCGCGAGCAGATGATCCAGACTGGCAGAGCGCAAGGGCAAAGCCTCGGCGTGCGCCTGGAGCACGTCTACGCCGAGCCGTTGTCGCCGTGCTTGACGCAGTGTCGCGTCGGTCATGCCTGGTGAGGCATCGAGCGCAATCGTATGACAGCCCGCTGCATGGAGCAAGGGGTGATAAGCGCCAGGGCCGCAGCCAACATCTGCTACGACTTGCCCGCTTTTCAGGTCGAGCAGGGATAGCGCCCAGGCAAAGAAGTCGTCGGAGCGCTCGCTGTACCGAGCGTGCGCCTCCTGACGAATGCGCAGTTTTTCGGCCGTACTGTATTGATCGGCAAGGTAGGCGGCGTCGGTGGCAAGTGAGCCAGGGTCGGTCATCATGCGTGTTCCATCATGTCATGGTTGGGGCAAGTCGCGTGCATCGGTATAATCATACCATGCCACATCGTCAAGCCCACTGGTTGATTAAGCCTGTTGCGCCGGAGACATTTCTGCGCGCCGTGCCGGAGCATCCGTTGTTGGCGCAGGTGCTCTACAATCGCGGCGTCACTGCGCCAGCGGCAGTGCGCGCTTTCTTGGACGACACCCATGCAACCGTTGAGAATCCCTATAAATTGCGTGACATGCCTCAGGCAGTGCATCGCATCGTCAAAGCGTTGGAAAAGCAGGAGACGATCTGCGTCTACGGTGACTTTGATGTGGATGGCGTTGCCTCCACAGCGCTCTTGGTGACGGCGCTGCAGGCACTGGGGGGGCGCGTCGGTCCGTACATCCCCGACCGGGTTGATGAAGGATATGGCCTCAACGTCGACGCAATCATGCGGATCGCAGAACAGGCGCAACTGCTCATCACGGTGGACTGTGGCATCCGGTCGCTGAGCGAAGTGGCGTGCGCCGTCGAGCATAAGCTGGATGTGATTGTCACCGACCATCACGCGGTTGGCAAGGAATTGCCGCCAGCGCTGGCCGTGATTAACCCGCGCCGGCCTGATTGCCCCAGCAAATTTGATCGGCTGGCTGGCGTTGGCGTGGCGTACCGGCTGGCGCAGGCGGTGCTACGCGCGGCAGCGCAGGAGCGCTGGTGCAGACTCACGTCCGCTCAGGTTGCAGAGATCGAAGAGAGCTTGCTCGACCTGGTGGCGCTGGGAACAGTGGCGGACATGATGCCGTTGCTTGGCGACAATCGCAGTCTGGTGCGGCGCGGGTTGAAAGTGCTCAACAGCACGCCGCGTGTCGGCGTCGAGGCGCTGATGCTGCAATCCGATCTGCGCGTCGGCATGGTGGATGCAACAGCGATCTCGTTCCGGCTGGCGCCGCGCCTCAACGCCGCCGGGCGGCTGGGCGACGCCAAATTGGCGTATCGACTGTTGCGCACACAAGACGCCACAGAAGCGCACATGTTGGCAACCGCCCTGGGGAGTTTCAATGAACGGCGGCGCCTGCTAACCGAAGCTGCGCAACGCGAGGCGGAGGCGCAGCTTGTCCCTCTCATGGCCGAAGACCCGGCGATCTTTATCGTCGGCAGTGAACACTTTGAGTACGGCATTGTTGGACTGGTCGCAGGGCGGCTGACTGACCGCTATTATCGTCCGGCGGTGGTGATGCGACATGATGGCGACGAAACGCGTGGCAGCGCGCGCAGCATCCCGGAGTTCAACATCAGTCATGCGTTGGATGAGGTCGGCCATTTGTTGGTGCGACATGGCGGTCATCAGCGCGCAGCTGGTTTCACGGTGCAACGGACGCGTTTGCCGGCCTTTCAGGAAGCGTTATCGGCGCTGGCGGATCGGGCGCTGGTCGAGCGAGCGTCGCTCCGCCCAACCATTGAAATCGATGCCGTGACGCCGTTGGCGGCAGTCAATTGGGGACTTGTCGAGCAATTTATGCGCCTGGAGCCAACCGGGCAAGAGAATCCGCCCCCGACATTGCTGGCGCATAACGTACGTGTACGAGGGGTGCGAACAGTGGGCGGCGGCAAACATCTGCGGCTGGTGGTGGATGAGGGGGCAAGCGGTCCGGTCTATGACGCCATAGCCTTTCAGCAAGGGGAGTGGGGGGCCGAGTTGCGCGAAGGCAGCCGGATCGATATGGTCTTTCAAGTTGAAATCAACGAGTGGCAGGGCGATCGGCGGTTACAACTCAATCTTCAGGATCTTCGTCATAGCGCCACGTAGTCGACTTTGCCCCAGAGCGCACACCTAAGCACACACCTGAGCGCAAGGCTCACCCGGTACAACTGGTCGGGGTGAGCCTTTTTTCGTGCGCGACAACGGGCGTAGCCCGTGACAGATTGGCCGGTGCAAGCCGATTTCCCCAACCATCAAATGTACTATCTGGCAATTCGGCGCGTTCTGCCAATCGACCGATGGCATTTCAAGAGAAGACTTGTACCATGTTTACTAGAAAGAAGGCTAGTGATTTGATAGTCGGTTCGATAGTCAGGAAAGCGCAATCACCTCGGTGAGCAGGCAACCGAACGCACCAACACCTCGCAGCATGATGCCTGATCACACAGATACCTGAATGTACACGCCACACGGACAGGGGCGTTTACAGAATAAAGTCAGTCAATCAGTCAGTTGGTAGAGGCAGTCAATCCGATTCAATGCTCAACAGGAGGAGCACCATGTTCACGTACTACTACTTGGTTCTGAAGGCGTATCTCAATAAGGAAGAAGGGCAGGACTTGATTGAGTATGCTCTGATTGCCGGTCTGTTGGCGCTTGCTGCAGTCGTTGCGCTGACTGCGATGAGCGGTTCGCTGCAGACTATCTGGAACAACCTGAGCGCAGCCCTGGGAGATGCCGCCGGTTGATCCGACGCCCACGGCACGCACACCGTAGTTGTCTGACCTGGCAGCGCCGGCGCCTGCTCCGAAAGCGCCGGCCAGTTATAGGCCACGAGGGGGAATTATGAAACCTCGCAACGGCCAGGAAAGAGGACAGGATTTGGTCGAGTACGCCCTAGTCCTGCCCCTCTTTCTTTTTCTGGCGCTCAGTATCATCGAATTAAGTCTGCTATTCTTTGATTATGTAACCATATCGAATGCAGCACGCGAAGGGGCGCGCGCTGGCATTGTCGCCACATCAGACGCCTGCGATCGGGCGTGTGTGGATGCGTTGGCGGAAACAGCGGCTCGGCGATTGACAACAGGTTTGCTCAATGAGCGCCTCAGCGTGCTTGTGACGCACCCAGACGTTGATGTGGTTCAGGTGGAGGTGCAGTATCGTGCGCCACTCCTCACGCGCATGATCGTGGAGGCCGTGGGCGGGGTCGGGTCGGTCGATATGTCATCCGTTGCGACCATGATGAGCGAAGGCTGAGTAGGGGCGAAGTCTGTCTGAAAGGGGCAAGCCATGTCACGCATGAAAGGTCTAATCTGGTTTGTTGCAGGGATCATTCTGGCGCTGCTGGCCGGTTTTGTCGCCTATTCGACCCTGACGCGCGTGGCCGAAACCCCAGTTCAGCCTGGGGACGCTGGCCCAGTGGTGACCGTGGTGGTAGCGAATCGCAACATCCCGGCGCGCACATTGTTGACGTTGGAGGATCTGATGGAGGTAGGCTTTCCGGCTGATGCCGTACCCGATGGCCAGATCAACAGCGTCGACGAAGCTGTTGGCAAACTCACCCTGACGCCCCTGTATGGCGGTGAGCCGGTGACAGAACAGAAACTGGTCGACCCGAATGTTGTTGGTGCGGATGGGCGTACATCAGTTTTTCTCAATGCGGATCAGGTATTGATGGCGGTGCCGGCTCAAGACCTCATGAGCCGTGTTGGCGTCTTGAAGCCTGGTGATCGCATTGACCTGTTGTACTCGCTGCCATTTCCTGAGAATCGTGGCATTGGCGGCGCCGAGGCGGCTGACCAAAGTGAGCAAAGCACCTTTGCCCTGCTGCAGAACATCGCAATCGTCGGCATGACGGGGAGCGTCCAGCCGGTGCAGGTCGACACTACCGCACCAGAGGATGTGGCGACATCCACCACGATTCGACCGGACGCGTTATTGGTGACGCTGCCGCCACAAGATGCCTTGACGCTCAAATATCTTATCGACGCCGGGGGCATCCTCGACGTTGTTTTGCGCGCGCCTGGCGTCGAACGTCCGTTTGAGACAAATCCGGTGGATATCGATTATTTGATAAACCGGTACAGCATACCGACAGGCCCGGGCCGGTAAGCGAGCTGTGATGGCTGCGCATCCATGATGCGTCGGCGGTGTTTGTCGTGAGGGTCGGGAGAGCCGGCCCATAAGCGATGATCTGATGGACAGAAATAGCGTGCGCCTGGCGTCACGCTGTATGAAGGCAACAGTGAGAGGGGAGGCGCGTCTTGGCAAGGATAAGCCCTGGAGACACCCTACGCGTACTGCTGGTGGCTGAATCGGAGGGGCTGCGCGAACAGATCGGCACGATTCTCGCCCAATATGCCGGTGAGCATCGTCTGTTTTGGATTGCGCAACCCGAGTTGGCCGCCCGTCGCGCTGAGGATCTTCTGCCCCATCTTGTGTTGGTTGACGACGAGCTGACCAGTATGCCGGCGCCCACGATCGTGCGGCAACTGGTGGTTTCCGTACCGAATGCGGTCTGCATGGTGATGGTTGACGAGCGCGGCATGGCGATTGCACGCCAAGCCGTATTGAGCGGAGCGCGCGGCTTCGTCACCAAACCGTTGATGGCGGAGGAATTCTGGATCACAGTCCATCAACTGCTGACCCAGAATCAAGTGCCAGAGCAAGAGGTTTCGCGCGCAACGAAGATCGGCAAGGTGGTGGTTTTTGTGGGGCCGAAAGGTGGCACTGGGCGCACCATGATGGCAACCAATACCGCGATTGCCATCATGGAGCAAACCGGGCAAAGCGTGGTCATGGTCGATGCAGACTATGCGGCGCCCGCCCTCGACGTCGTGCTGAACCTGGAGGGAGATCGCGACATCAACACCTTGCTGGCGCGGGCCTCGCGCCTGGATAAAGACTTGGTTTCCAGTGTGCTGGCCAACCACACCTCTGGGTTGCGAGTGTTGTTAGCCCCAGCGCCGGTGTACGGGACGCTTGAGATCAGCATGCCACAGGTGGAGCAGATTGTCTCGCAACTGCGCATGATGTTTGACTGGGTCGTCATCGACCTGGGCGCCTTACTTGATGAGAGCGGGTACGCTTTTCTAGACAGCGCTGACTACATTGTCATGACAGTCGTGCCAGAACTGGTCTGTCTGCGCAACACGCGGTTATTGCTTGATCAACTGGAGGCGCGCGGCTACCCGGAAGACCGCGTGTGGGTGGTGCTCAACCGTGCGGGCATCAATGGCGGCGTCTCCAAGAGCGATATTGAGGAACGTCTGCATGTGCGCGTGCGACACTCGATCCCAGATGACCAGCCGCTGGTCAGTTTGAGCGTCAATCGCGGCGTACCCTTATACATCAGCCATCGGCGCAGCGCCGTAGCGCGCGCCATCGAAGAGTTTGCTGTGATGTTTGTGTCGGGCACGACGAAACAGCCGGTGGTGGCGGAAAGCCCGAAGGAGGCGCCAGCGCCCGCCAGCAATCCCTTCAGCCGGATGTTCCGTCGCATCAGTTCGACGAGTGCAGCGAGGTGAGTCATGTCGGGTGAGATGATCGCAGCCGTGTTGGCTGGCCTTTCCGTGCTGACCTGCTTCATGGGGATGCGGCAATTTTTCACGAATAAGGACCCAATCGAGGACCGCCTGCGTGAGTACGGCCTGACGGAGTACATTCGCCAGGGACGTCGCAGCAGGCAGGAGGGTGAGCACAAAGAGCGCTTTCGCAGCGTTGAACGGCTGGCAAACGGTTTTGGCTTTGGCGACAGGCTGCAAGATATGTTGCAGCGCGCTGATGTGCCGATGTCGGTGGGCGAGTTCACAACGATTCTGCTGGTGGCGTCGGCAGTTGTTCTGGCGTTGGCGACGTTGCGCGCAGGGATTCTGGTGGGCCTAATGTCGGCTGTACTACCGTGGGTGTTTGCCGTTTTCTACTTGAAACAGCGGCAGAATAAGCGGCGGATAGCCTTCACCAATCAACTGCCGGATGTCCTTACCCTGTTAGTTGGCTCGCTACGCGCCGGATATGGCCTTTCTCAGGCGATCGAACTGGTGGCGCGAGAGATTCCGGAACCTGCCTCGAAAGAGTTTCAGCGCGTCACGCGGGCGATGAGCCTGGGGCTGCCGATGCAGAAAGCTTTGGAGGGGATGGCGGAACGGATCCAGAGTGATGATCTTGACCTGATGGTGACAGCAATCAGCGTGCAATATGAGATGGGTGGCAACCTCTCGTCGGTTTTGGAGAATATTGGCGACACCATTCGTCAGCGCGTGCGGGTGCTGCGCGAGGTCAGGGTGCTGACGGCACAGCAACGCATGACCGGCAACATTCTGGCTGGCATGCCTGTGCTGTTGGCGATTGCCTTTTCCATCTTAAGCCCTGGCTACTTTGATCCCTTTTTTGAGCCAGGTTGGCCGCGATTGATGCCAGCTGCCGCCGCCGTCATGATCGGGATTGGGTTCATGATCATTCGCAAAATTGTGGATATCAAGGTGTAAGAATCATGCTCATCGAGATGATCAACGGGACGTTAGCCCCGGCATTCTTCGGCATCTTAGTGACAGGTGCGATTGTTGCCATCTGGATGTCGTTGTCGCCAGCCAGCGCACCGCGTGCCATCACCGACCGGATGGCAGGGATGGTTGACACTAGCGGAATCAGTGACGAACTACGGACGCCGTTCGTGCAGCGCATGATTCTGCCTGCTTTCCATCGTTTCACCAGCTTTCTGGCCGGGTTGATGCCGCAAAAGAATGTCGACAAGCTGAATTTGATGCTGATCCAGGCGGGCAGTCCTGGCGAGCTGACCGCCATGGATTTTGTCGGAATTCGCTTTGTACTGGCTGCCGCAGCCGGCGTCGGCTACTTTCTGATGATGGGACGCACCGATCCATTCCTGATTTTGATGCGGAACTCGCTGATTGCAGTCTTTGTTGGTTTCATGTTGCCCAAGCTATGGCTCAGCCAGCGCATCAAGAAGCGCAAAGTGGAAATTCGACGGGCACTGCCAGATGCACTCGACATGCTGACGATCGGGGTGGAAGCCGGGCTTGCGTTTGAGTCCGCCCTGCTGCGCGTTGGTGAGCAGTGGGACAACGCGCTCACTGAGGAGTTTCGACGCGCAGTCAGCGAACTGCGAGTTGGCGTCCCCCGCAACGAGGCGCTCCGTCACATGGCAGAGCGCAATGGGGTGCCTGAACTTACTACCTTCATTGCTGTCTTGATTCAATCCAATATGCTGGGGATGAGTATTGCCC
>DMDA01000098.1:95281-140046 GCA_003451595.1 Chloroflexota bacterium
ATGTTTATTGTGATTCTTGGCCCCGTTGTGCCGGAGATCATGGCATCACTCCAGAAGATGGCACAGTAAAGGAGGAACCTATGGCGGCTACATTTGGCGCCGGCTCGACCGAATATGATGATCCGCAGTTCCAGGAAGCCGCAACCCATTTTCACATGGGGCAATGGGAAAAAGCCATTCGCATCCTGGAGATGCTGCAGGCGCGGTACCCTGGCGACGCGCGCATCGGCCAAATGTTGCAAGACGCCAAGTTCAAGGCGCAACTGGAGGCCAGCACGCAGATCAAGGAAAAGCGTTGGATCATCCCATGGCGCTCGATTGTGGGGCGCGTGGCAATCATCACGACGCTCTTGGTGCTTGTGCTCGTTGGTTTCTGGCTAATCCGGTCGCAATTGATGCCGATGTTGGCCGACGCCCAATTACAGCGTCAGCAGATGCAACTTCTCAATCAGGCGCAGGCTGCGTTGGCGTCTGGCGATTTTGACACTGCTGAAGCGCGCTTCAACGCGATGTTGGCATTAACGCCGGATCGCCAGGATGCGCTGGATGGCCTGGTCGAAGTGCAACGACAACGCGAATTATCGGCGCGCTACAATGAAGCTGTCGCTGCTGACCTGGCCGGCAAACGCGACCTGGCGCTTGCCATGTATAGTGACCTGCAGGTGAAGGCGCCCGGATATCGCGACGTCAACAACCGGATTCTCAAGATTCGTCACGTACAGGAATTGGATGAGTTGATGACGCAGGCGCGGCGGCTGCACCAGCTCGGTTTCGATGTAGAAGCGACCTCCGCACTGATGCAAATCCAAACAATGGATGTCAACTATCAACGCGACGAAGTGGCGAATCTACTGTATAGTCTCAACTACCGTCAGGGGATGCGCATCCTTGAACAGAATCCGCCCAAGCCGTCAGAAGTGGCGCTTGCCCTGAATTTCTTCAACGCTGCCCTGAAACAGAAGCCAAACGCAGTCGAAGCGATCACGGAAGCGCGCCTGGCCGTCAACTTTATGCGTGGCAAGGAAGCCTTCGACAAGCAAAGTTGGTTGGAGGCAGTCAACTTGCTCCGTTCGATTGTGGCAGAACGCCCCGATTACCTGGGCAACACCACGGTTTCGATGCTCTTCATTGCACTGATGGGCGCTGGCGACGATTTTCTCCGCAGTGAAGATTTGTTGAACGCCTACGAAATGTACAGCCAGGCGTGCCAGTTGCCACTCACCGACACGTCCAGCGCCTGCGCCAAGGCTGGCACCATCGTGCCGCTGCTCACGCCAACGCCAACGCCGACCATCACGCCGACGCCTGGCCCGACGCCGCCCACAGCTACACCGACGCCGACTTCGACGCCGCGCCCCTTACAGATGTTCCGCAACCGGATTGTCTTCAAGTCCGACAACCCGGATTTGCCTGGCATCTATGTCATTGACCCGGATGGCTCGAACCGAGAGTATCTTGGTGATTTCAAGCAGTATGAGACGCTCTTCAACGAACTACGCGAGTCGGAGCGCTATTCGCCGGATCGCAACTATTGGGTCTCGACAGCCGACGTGGATGGTGAACCGCAGATTATCCTCCATCTGCCGGTCACTTCGCAGTTCGGGCAGTTGCCGCCCAAGCCGATCACGCGCTTTACCAATGCCATGGCCTACGACCCGGTGTGGTCGCCCGACGGCGCCTGGATCGCCTTTGTGACGACAGCAAATGAGAGCGATGACATCTGGAAGACGCGCCCCGACAGCTCCGAGCAGGTCGCATTGATGCGCAACGACTGGGAGTGGGACAAGCATCCCTCCTGGTCGCCCGATAGCCAACGGATCGTCTTCTTCTCGAATCGTGAAGGGAACCGTCAGTTGTTCATTATCGACAAAGATGGTCGTAATCCTACCAATATCAGTCGCGTCCCCTGGGACGAATATGATCCAATCTGGGTGAAGTGAACTATGTTGAAGACAAAATTTCCTGCCGATGTTGATAGCCGATTCCGACCGACCGGTGTGCCGGGGGAGCGCACCAATGGCAACGCCGCCTATGCACAGTTGCGCGACCGCATCCAGCAACGTTTGTTAGCGGAGCTTAACCCTGCAGCGACGCGCGGCGACACTGCCGAAGTGCGCCAGGTCGTTGAGCGACTCTTCAACGAGACGCTGGTTGAGCTAGGGTTGCCGATGAGTCGCATCGAACGCAACGACATTTTTGACCAGCTGCTCGCCGACATTTTGGGGCTTGGTCCGCTTGAAGCGTTGTTAGCTGACGATATGGTCACGGAAATCCTGGTCAATGGGCCGAACACCGTGTATATCGAACGTGGCGGCAAGCTGGACCTGGCGCCGGTCAAGTTCCGTGATAATGATGACGTGATGCGGATTATTGAGCGCATTGTAGCGCCCCTAGGCCGGCGCGTCGATGAGTCCAGCCCGATGGTGGATGCGCGTCTGCCCGACGGCTCGCGTGTCAATGTCATCATTCCCCCACTGTCACTGGTCGGGCCGTGCATCAGCATCCGCAAATTCCCCAAACACGCTTTGACGCCCGACGAGCTCATCAAGAAAGGCGCTATGACGCCCGGCATTGCTGATTTCTTACGCGCATGCGTCAAGGCGGCGCTCAATATCGTGGTTTCAGGTGGCACTGGCACTGGCAAGACAACCATTCTCAATGCGTTGTCGTCTTTCATTCCAGAGGGCGAACGTATCTTGACGATTGAAGACGCTGCCGAGTTGCGTCTCCAGCAACCACATGTTGTCCGCCTGGAAGCGCGGCCTGCCAACGTTGAAGGTAAGGGGCAAATCACCATCCGCCAACTGGTGATCAATGCGCTGCGTATGCGCCCCGACCGCATCGTTGTCGGCGAAGTGCGCGGCGCCGAAGCGTTGGACATGCTGCAAGCCATGAACACCGGTCACGAAGGCTCGCTGACCACCGTCCACTCCAACAGTGCGCGTGATACATTGCGGCGCGTGGAGACGATGGTGCTGATGGCGGGCATGGATTTGCCATTGCGCGCCATCCGGGAGCAGATCGCCTCCGCCTTTGATCTGATTGTGCACCTTGGCCGCCTTGCGGATGGCTCGCGTAAGATCGTGCAGATCTCGGAAGTGCAGGGGATGGAGGGTGACACCGTCATCATGCAGGACATCTTCCAGTTCGTGCAGACGACGGTCGAAAATGGCAAGGTGCAGGGCTATTTCACCCCAACCGGGGTGAGGCCAAAGTTCTATAGCCGTTTGGAAGCGGCCGGTCTGTTCATTCAGCCCTCGACGTTCATGCCTACCGAACCGGCGCGGGCAAGGCGGTGATCGATGGACGCGGTGGCGCTGTTACCTTCCGAGACAGTTCAATATAACGAACTGACTGGCGCCTCAACGCTGGCGGAAGTGATGGTGGCTGCCGAGGAACAAGTCGCGCGCGGCGATATTGGCTATCTGCAGGTCTTGCCTACCGGGTTTTCCCCGCTCGACGATGTCCTCAACGGGGGCTTGCGCCCAGGCGAACTTGTGATCCTGGGCGGACCCTCTGGTGTAGGCAAGACCGTGTTTGCTCTGCAGTTGGCGCGCAACATTGCGCTGCTACAGCGTGATGCGGCGGTCATGTACATCGGCTACGAACATGATCGCTGGCACATCATGATGCGCCTACTGTGCATGGAAAGCGCCCTACTCGGACATGGCGATGCGGCGTTGACGTTGCGCCGTATCCACACCATCCTCAGCGACGCTGTTGGCAGACGCGGCCTGCTGGCAGAACTCCAGACACACGAACTCTATGCCGATGTCGTCAACCGCCTACGCCAATATGCCGATCGCCTGACCATCATCAAGGCCAGTGGCACAATGACCACCCTCGATCAGATCCGTCTCTGGGCGCGACGCCTGGCCAGTGCACGTGCGCCAGCCCTCCTGGTCGTCGACTACCTCCAGAAGATACCGTTTGAGTCTCCTGGCGTGATGCATGAGAACGAAGTAACGACGTACCATGCGCAGGGGCTAAAAGAACTAGCTTTGAGCGCAGGAATCCGTATTTTGGCGATAGCGGCGGCAGACCGAGATGGCTTACAATCTAGAAGGGTCAGGTTGTATGACATGCGCGGCAGCTCGGCAATTCAGTACGAAGCAGATGTCGGGATCGTCATCAACAATAAGTATGCGGTGGTTTCGCGGGAACACATTGTCTACAACCCGATCCAGGCGGAGAGTATGCGCAACTGGGTGGTGTTCAGCGTCGAAAAAAACCGTTCAGGGCGCAGTGGTGTGGATATGGAATTTCGGCTTGATGCGTCCCACTTTTGTATGGATCCGAGAGGTGACTATGTACGCGATCGACTCATCGACGACAGACTTACGCTCGAATAGGCGAACCCGTGCCGGCTGTCGATGGCTGCCCCACTGGGGGGCAGAGCGCGGTTCGAACCTGCTTGAGATGACGTTTGTCGTCACAATCATGCTCACGCTGATAGTTGGCGCCGTCGATCTGGGGTATGCGTACCAGCATTACAGCGTTGCGCTCAACGCCTCCCGCGAGAGCGCGCGTCTCTACTCACGCTTACCCTGCACAGGCGCCAATCGCACTGCACTGCGTAACGCCATCGTTGACGCAGCAGTGACAGAAGGTAACGGCGGCAGGGTCGCAATTCTAGGGCAAAATGTAGAGATTACGCCCAACCCAACCTCGGGCTGCCCGACCCCCGGCGCCACGCTTGAGGTGCGCGTGCGCGTACTCTATGAGTCCCGATTCGGTGAGTTGTTTGGAATCAGCGACGTTCCTATTAGTGCATCGACCACCATGATGTACTATGGCACTGATACTTCACAGAGTGGATCATGAACAAGCTAAATCATCTGCGCAGTGAACGTGGGCAGGCGCTGATTCAGTTTGCGTTGATGTTTCTAGGCCTGCTGGCGTTTGTTGCGCTCGCAATCGAAGCTGGAAACGTATACGGCGTGCGTCGGCAGTTGCAAAACGCCGCCGACGCTGGCGCTCTGGCAGCCGCACGTGAACTTTGCCTCGGTCGCAGCGAACAGACTGCCACCAGCAAAGCCATCGACTATCTGCGCCGGAATGGTTTGAACGATGACGCCATTGCGCTCAGTGATATCTCCATCTCTGGCAACCGCGTCTCTGTTCGCGCCACCATGATCGCCGACACCATACTTGCACGCGTACTCAATTGGAGAGAAGTCACCGTGAACGCCACGGCGCGCGCTGCCTGTGGCGGCGCCAATGCGGCGTGTGGGCTGTGGCCGGTGGCACTCGACTATGCATTATTCGAAGGCGTACAGTGTGGTCAATCAATCGTGATATGGGACGCCGATTTCGACAAAGTTAACGCCACCTGCACCATTGGCGGCGTGCCACGTGACACCTGCGACTGTTACGACTGTGATCTGGATGATGATGGCTCGAATGACTTTGCGGTTGTCACGAGCCTTGCCCGCGGCTGGATGGACTTCCCAGACACACCCGCCGACGGCGTCTACACCGATCCATGCAAGGCGAGCGGTTGTGGCGCCAGCGAATTGGCCTGTCGTATCCGCAGTGACTACGGCGGTCGCGTCGAGTTGCCGGCCTGCATCCCTGGACTGAGTGGGATCAAGGCGGGCGTTAAAGATGATGTCAACGCCCGCGCGGGCGAGACCGTCAGTGTGCCGTTGTTCACTAGCATTAACTGCGCTTCCGGTAGCAATTGCTCCGGGCAAGAGGCGGAAAGCTACTACGTGACGCGCTACGGCTGCGTATCTGTGACGGGCTGGATTCAGAGCTTCGTGCTCAATCCCAAGCCGGGAATGCCCAAGACGATCAAGAAGATCACAAGTAAAGCCGTACTGGCCACCAAGGATTGCAGCGGCAACTGCATGACCTTCTGTGGCGGGACAAACGGTGAGCCTGCGGCGCCGTGGGAGTTGCGTGCCGCCAGTCTGGTGCCCTGACCATGGCATTGATACTATTGATGTTGGCAGCGGGTGTGATGGGATGGATAGGCGGCGGCCTGGTTAACTGGGCCGCCGATATTCTGCCAGGCATCGGCGGGCAGGATGCGCCACCCTCGCCGCGCACTCCTCGGTGGCGTTACTGGGCGCCAATTGGGGCAACGTCAAGCCATCGTCATCGGCTAATCATCATCGTGAGCATTGTACTGGCTGCGCTGATGGCCTGGCATTGGGGATGGGATACGAAGTTGATCGTCGGCTGGCTATACGGATTCTTCCTGCTCGCAGTCATCATCATCGACTTCGAACATCATCGCGTCCTGAATGTAATGGTTGCACCTGCGGCTGTGGTGGCCGCCATCTTCAGCCTCCTGCCGTTTACACCCACCCCTCTGTTCGCACTATTAGGTGGCGCTGCCGGTTTCGGCGTGTTTCTCCTGCTGGCGATTATTGGGCGCGGCGCCCTGGGCATGGGTGATGTCAAACTGGCAGGTGTAATCGGCTTGATGACCGGTTATCCCAACGTTTTCTGGGCGCTTGTCATTGGCGCCCTCGTTGGTGCTGGCGCTGCGCTCTTCCTATTGCTCAGCCGCAAGGCAACGCGCAAGACAGCAATCGCGTATGCACCATATCTAGCGATTGGCGCATTTGTGATATTGTGGGCGGGGCTATGACCCCAGAAAGCGAGACGGTGAGCATGGTGCGCGTCGAAAATATCAGCCGTCATTCGGAACTGATCAGCAATGGTCGCATGGCAAACAATAGCTGGACTCGCCTGCGCGGGTTGATCGGAGTGCGCGATCTGCCTGCAGGCCAGGGCATCGTCATTGAGCCATGTCATGGCGTCCATTGCATGTTTATGTCGATTCCAATCGACGTGATCTATGTCAACAAACAGCATCAGGTGGTGGCGCTAGACAAGGCGATGAAGCCCTGGACGATCGGCAAAATCTATCGCGCAAGCCATTACGTGATCGAAGTCCCTGTCGGCACCATTGAGCGCACGCACACCGAGATCGGCGATCAACTAAAGCTCACCGTCAGTTGAACGCTCCGGGTGCGGCGCTCGCCCTTCGCTGCACACACCCGTTTTTCATTCAACCACATCCTCCCCTCAGGTGTCGCGACACGATCTCACGCTGGAAACGATTGCCTACAGACGGTGAACGCTACGTTCTGCTGAAGCGACGGCGCGGCTTGCCAGCGTATTTTGTGAATCGTTGGGCACTGGCGGCGAGTCAGCTTGCTGTCAGCCGCATGTCGGCTGGATTGGAAGCCAGTCTACACCATTCGCTTCCCGCTCTTCAGATAATGCCTCCCAAATTGTTCGGGACTGTCGGACCCTGGTCTTGTGATCGGGTGACTACCGTTGTTCAGAAGGAGAGGAGTCTCGTGTGCCGCCGAGCTGACCGGCGCAACAGATCAGCTTTGGCTTTCTAACTTTTTTATTCGATTCGATGCAAGGCACAGGAGGCAATATGCACCAACTCTGGAACATGACCAAAACTACGCTTTTGCTGGCGCTGCTGACCGCAGGCTTCGTACTGGTGGGCGGCGCGCTAGGCGGAACCAACGGCATGCTGATCGCGCTCTTCTTTGCCGTGACGATCAACATGGCGGCTTGGTGGTTCTCCGACAAAATGGCGCTCAAGATGAGCCGTGCACGTGCGGTGGCGCCCACAGAAGCACCCGAACTCCATCGCATGGTGGAAGTGTTGGCGCAGCGCGCGAGTATCCCCAAGCCCGGCGTCTATGTTATCGATAGCCCGGCGCCAAATGCTTTTGCCACCGGCCGCTCGCCAGCAAAAGGCGCTGTCGCTGTGACCACGGGACTCATGCAGGCGTTGAGCCGTGACGAGCTGGCGGGCGTGATTGCGCATGAACTGGCGCATATTAAGAATCGCGACACGCTCATCAGCAGCATCGCCGCCACGATTGCTGGCGCTATTAGTATGATTGCCGACATGGCGCTGTGGAGCATGATCCTGGGCGGCGGCGACGAGGAGGAAGGCGGTGGTGCAAGCGGATTTGTGATGTTGATTCTGGCGCCGATCGCCGCCCTGATCATCCAGATGGCAATTTCGCGCTCGCGCGAGTTTGCGGCGGATGCGGAAGGCGCTCGCATTCTGGGCGATCCACAGCCACTGGCGGATGCACTCCGCAAGATCGAGATGAACGTGAAGCTGCGACCTATGGAAGTATCACCAGCAACGTCGCATCTCTACATCATTAACCCGGTCTTTGGCGGGCTAGCAGGACTGTTCAGCACGCATCCGGCCACCGAGAAGCGCATTGCCAAACTTCAGGCATTGCGCGGCCAGTTTCGATCGGAGATGAAGGTCAGCCTGGCGTAGCGTCAGGCTCATCAATCGTGCATGTTCAGCAACTGATCGACGGCAGCCGCTAGCTCGATCAGTTGCTGTTCGCGTGGGCGCGAGTTCAATCCTGTCAACACCGTATGGATGGCGGCGAGTTGCGTTGGAGACAGTCGCGGCGAAAGATGATTCAGCGCCTGCATAAACTGGTCGTCGGGCAGGTCAGGAAGAATGGCGTGCCGTCGCGCCAACCCCACCTTGAGGCGATGATGATGGTGCCGCGCCAACTCCGTGTGCTCGCCAGCGCGCCGGTGAAGATTTGCCATCGCTCGCACATACTCCGCCGCCTCTCGTCCGCGCGTCTGCGCCACCGTCACCAGCGGCGGGCCAAGGCGACGTCCCTGCAAAAGTAGGAAGCCACCGATTACGATCAGCGCAAAGAGCGTCGCCCAGCCCGTGGGGGTGCGGTAAAGCCAATCCTGCAACGTGGCGATCTGTTCACCAACGCGGCTGAAGCCGAAGAGGTGATAGGCGTCGAACACAACGACGCCGCCAGCACGCACGTTGCGCAGCAACGCCGGCAACAGTTCCCCCTGTGCATACTCCGCCAGGTTGCGATTGGTCAGATCGATGCCCGGCGCTAGATGCCAGACCACGCCATCACCCACGGACTGGACGGCGACAACTGCCTTGCTTGCGGCATGTTCGATGAGCGCAGCGCGGTCGCTGTCGACGTCGGCGAGCGCCAACACCGGCACAGCCTGTGGCGCATCACTCAGATCGAGGGTGACGCCAGGCGTAAACCATTCACGCCGATAGGCGCGGCGTCCCTCAGGCAACAACGGCTGCACCTGCACCTGCTCAGTCTCATAGCTCAGTTTGGATGCCACACGCACGCCGAATGTGGCGATCAGCTCGCGATCCTCGGCGGCAGGCCCGACCAACACCAGTGTTCCGCCCCGCTCCACCCATGCCCGCAGCGTCGCTGCTTCAGCGGCGCTATAGCTCAATCGATTCGGATAGACAAAGAGCAAATCCGCTGCGTCGGGTAAGTCGAAGCGCAGACCGCCTGTGCGCTGCACAACGTAGCCGAGTTCGGTTAGCCACAGCCGCAAACCGAGCAGTCCGGTGGGATGGCTAGCGTCCAGATCGTACGCGATCGGCTCTGGCGGCGGCGTGGTGACAAGTGTTGTGAGCAGCAGGATCGCGACCAACGCAGCAAGCGCCAACGGTGTGGCGAGCGACCGCAGCCTGGCCAGAAGTTGCACGCGGGGCGACGTAGAGGTGGACATCATGCTGCTGGCGCCTGCTTTTCTGTTGCTGCGGCGCAGCGTTCAATTGCGTCAACGGTGGCGCGATATTCGGCGAATGTCGCTTCATCGGGTTCGTGCACGCCGTACCATACGTCATCAAAGACGGCGACCGCTGCCGCCAACGGTGCGTGCACAGGATGTGCTGTCGGTGTTTGCGCCAATACCTCGCGATTGGTGAGGCTGGGGTCGCGCACGACAAGGCGCCGCTCTTGTAGCGTCAGCAACGCCGCGAGATAGAGGTGACGTACTGCTGCGCGATAATCGCCCTGTTCAGCCAGGCGACTTGCTGCGACGCGTGCCGCAGCAGATGTGGCGGGCATCGCGTCGTCTTGCGTTTCTCTCCTGACGGCGTCGCCGACAAAAGCGTGCAGCAGCGTCTGCAGCCAACGCACGAGCAAGATGAGCAAGAGTATGCTGCCGGCAATGACGACGCTCCCACCGACAACCTGCGCAGCTATTGCGCTGACGGGGGTTGGCGCAGTGTTGGCCTCCGAAGCGCCAAACCACTGCTGTAACCAATTCGCCAGCCATCTGCGCACTTGATCAAGCCAGGTTTCCCGGTTCTGGAACGCCGCGCCAGCGAGCACCGTCTCCAGCACCGCCAGGCGGGCGGCAGTCTGGTCGGCGTCAGCGGCAGCGAGTTGTTGCGCTACCAACTGCAGCCGTGCCTGCGCACTCGCGCCATCGAGCCTCTCCCCCTCCGCGCCGAGCACAGGCGTCATCGGCATGATTTCGCCCGACTGCAGCTCAACCTGCTCGATCGCGGCAAGCTGACGGCGGGCGGCGTCAGTCATGGCGGGATCGTTGTGCAGCAGACGCTCGGCCGCGCGCACGGCGGCTACGTAGTCGTCGATGGTGTGAAGGCTGGGTGCGGCATCCTGGCTGTGGGCAACCGATGCCGCAGTCAACGCCAGCAGCGTCGCCAGCAGCCACACTAGCTGTGCGTGTACATCCTTCATGGCGAGGGTAAAGTCGGCGGCTGCACCGCCATTTCCAGCGCACGGATGCGCAGTTCCAGGTCAAGGTTCTCTTTGCGCACGCGCAGATCATAGTAGACGAGCACCAACGTCAGCGCCAGGAAGGGATACCACAGAATGTTGACGAGGTAACCTAATCCGGTCAAGACGCCGTTGACGGCGCCCAACACCTGCGTCGTGAGCAAGATGACGGCGAAAAACTGGATCAAGGTGAGCGGCAGGCTGAGCACGACGCCGTTGAGCACGGACATCAGGATCAGCAGGCCAAAGAGTCGCCAGAAGCTCCCTTGCGTCAGCCGCCAGCTCCGGCGTAGCGCCGCCACCGGTCCGCAACGTTCGGTGAGGATCACCACCGGCGCCACGAACCAGCGCGTAGCAAGAAACGCCAGTGGCAGCAGCAGCACAAAAATCAGACCAAAGACCAGCACCATGATGAGCAGGAAGGCGCCCACTGCCACAAGATCGTTGCCGCCTGTCAATGCTGCTAGACCTGCCAACAGACCGGCAAAGACCAACGCCACCAGGAAAACGCCCAGATAGATGACAATCAGGATGCCCACGATGATCAGCGCCACAAGCAGCGACCACCCGACAAACGTCCAAAAGCGACTCAGACCAATACGCACGCTGGCGCCCACCGTCATCTCCTGCCCGTTGACAGTGGCGTCCGCCTGCGCCAGCGTCGCTAGAAATGCCAGTGCACCCAGCATCAGCGCCAGCCCCGCCACCAGCAACGATAGCCCAATCGTCGCTCCACTGGCGCGGAGCAGGGTTTCTTCGTCCATCGTCGGGAGATCGACGGCGTTGAATAGCAAGTCAAAATAACTGCTCATTGCTACGCCCAGCAAGAGCGCCGAGAGCACCGCCAGCGGCACGAAAAAGATCGCCGTCGTCAGCGCCAGTTGCCCAAAGCGCAGCCGATAGAGGCGAAAGACGCGATCCAGCAGTTGACCGATCCCCAGTGGCGCCTGAAAAGGAGTTGCTAGCACGACTATGTCTCCTTACACAGTCAAACATGTCGCGGCGGCAGATTACGTCTGTACTGTCATCGCCCGCAGTTGCGCCGGATCAATGCGCACCATCAGCGCGTCGCGCACATCCAGCCAGCCATCGACCAGCGTAAGCCGCCGCTCTGTAATCTCCTCGCGTAGCTTGAGAAAGAATGACAGCTCGGACGGGTGCGCGATCTCCGGGCGGGCGGCAAAGATAGCGGCGCGCGCCGTGCCGATCGTGCTGCCCGCCTGCGAACCGACCATGATCCCCTTCCCGGCAGCGCTGGCATGTGTTGCCATTGCCAGCGATTCAGTGAAGCCGGTGCGCGGGGTCTTGATGTTGAGGATGTCGAAGGTGTCCATTTCCAGTTCGCGGTGCAGGTCGCGCAGTGTAAAGGCGCTGTCGTCGGCGATGATCGGCAGCGCACCGTATGCCCGCAGCGTCGCGCGGGCGCGAATCTGCTCCACCGGCAGCGGCTCTTCGCAATAGTGCAACCCCAGTTCGCGCAGCGCGGCGAGACGATGAGCGGCGTTCTCGGCCAGCATTGTCTCGTTAGCGTCGGCATAGAGTTCGACGGTGGCGCCAAACATTGCCTGCAGGTCGCGGATGCGCGCGATGTCCTCGTCCCAGTCGCGCCCAACCTTGACCTTGAGCACGCGCACACCCTGCGCTACGACGCGCTCTGCTTCGGCCAGCACTTCATCACGCGCACCGATGCCGAGGATATAGCTGACGCGCACGCGGTCGCGTGTGGCGCCAAGCCGCTCGGCCAGCGATTGCCCTGTGCTCTGCGCCAGTGCATCATGCACTGCCATGTCGATGGCGCCTTTGGCGGTGTGATTGTTGCGAATGGCTGCCATGCGTTCCCAGGCAGTGGTGGCTGGCTGCCCGAGCAGCCGGGGCGCCAGCTCGTCGCGAATGATGGCAATGATGGTGGCGGCCGTCTCACCGTAGATGGTCGGGCGGGGCGGCGCCTCGGCAACGCCGCAACTGCCATCACTGAGCGCAACCGTCACCAGCACATGGCGCGCGACCGCCAGACTGCTCTGGCTGCCCCACCGCAGCTCGCCTAGCATCGGCAGACTAAATTCGATGGTTTCGATGGCAGCAATTTTAGGCGCTATCATCTAGTCTACTCGTAAAAAATCTAGAATTTTGAGGGCGACGCTATGAGGCGCGTCGGCGACGGTGTCGACGATCAAGGTGCGTTCGGGAGCGTTGGCTGCGAGCGCCGCACGTGTGGCGCTCGGGTCGTAGTTGCGGCGTTCCTCGACAACGATGGTGAGCGCCTTGCGCAAATCATCGGCGGTCGCCTCGCCCGTGCTCACCAGGTCGGCCAGGATGTGTTGCTCCTGCGGCGTGAACAGGGCTTCGGCGCCCTCTACGCCCAGATCGATGAAACGTTGCAACTCATGCGCCGCATGCGTGCTCGCGCGTGCGGCGATCACGTCGAATGGGTCCTGGCGATCCATCAGCCGGATCACGCGCACGATGTCGGGGGCGTCCAACATGACGAAGCGGGCCTGCGGCAGCGTCTGTGCGGCGTGCGTCACTTCGTTGGCGCCGCGCAACCCATCAAAGAGCAATAAGCCCGGCGTCTGTGTTACATCTACCAACAGCGTGCTCAGCGCCGCACTCATGCCGCCGGGATGCTGCTGACGGTACGCGCGTGTCAAGGCAAAGCGCTGTGTGCGATCGGTGATCGGCGCCAGCGGTGCGTTGGTGGCGGTCAACATGGTGGGGATGATCAGCCGATCGGTCAACTCGCGACGGTCGGGCAGGGCGTGATAAGCCAAGCCGACGCGTTGCAGCGCTGCCAGCGTCGTGCTTTTGCCCACGCCTGTCACACCGACGAGCACCAGCAGCGGGCGCGTCGCCACTGGCTGCCATGCCGCGGAGGGTGCGGCGCCATAGCCCACATCAGGCCGGAGCAACGTGAAGGTAGGTTCGCTCATGGTCGAGCACGCCTTTCTGTGGCAGTGGCTGCAGGGAGCGGTTGCACGGATGCGACGTTCAATGGACCATGCAGCGAACTAACCGCCGCAGTCCGTACAATCCGCTCCCCCAATTCCCTCATTGCGCTATGCCTCCGTCACGACGACCTTGAGCATCTTGTCGCCCTGGCGGATTGCATTGACGACATCCATTCCGCTGGTAACCTTGCCAAAGACAGTGTGCTTTCCATCCAGGTGGGGCTGCGGTGAGTGAGTGATGAAGAACTGGCTGCCGTTGGTATTGGGGCCGGCGTTTGCCATCGAAAGCACGCCGGTCTCATGTTTGAGCGGGTTGCCCTTGACCTCATCTTCGAACTTGTAGCCGGGGCCGCCGCGTCCGGTGCCCGTCGGGTCGCCACCCTGGATCACGAAGTCGGGAATGACACGATGGAAGGAGACGCCGTCGTAGTAACCTGCCCGCGCCAGGAAGACGAAGTTGTTGACTGTCTTGGGCGCGTGTTCGGGATAGAGTTCGATCACGATGGGGCCGCGTATAGTCTCAATCGTGGCTGTGTAGCTCTTCTTCACATCGATCTGCATGGCCGGGGGGGTGTTCCATTGTTTGTCTGACATGACCTTGTTCCTTATCACAAAAAATTGGCGTGTTTGCAGTTACAGTGTAGCAGAGGCGTAGGGCTTGGACAATTCGGTTGCGACGTGTAGGCGACCGCCTGCTGCGTGACATGGCACTGTCACACTGAGCAATAAGCTGCATTCAGCCACCCACAACGGCGCTGCGACGCTCCAGCAAGAGCACATCGCGCCAGACGCCGTGCAGCTGCCCAATGCGTTCACGCCGACCGACGATGCGAAAGCCGCAGCGTTCATGCAGGCGCACACTGGCCGTATTTTCGGGGAAAATGCCAGCCTGCAGTGTCCAAACCTCATCAGCTTCGGACGCTGCGACTAACGCCGCAAGCAGCTGACGCCCTACACCCTGTCCCCGACTGGATGCGGCGATGTAGATGCTTACTTCCGCCACGCCAGCGTAGACAGCGCGCGTCGAGTAGGGCGTCAGTGCAGCCCAACCGACTACCTGTCCTGTTGTCTCTCTGGCGACAAGACGGCAGGTGGGGCGATGTTTGCGATCCCAGGCTTCCCATTCAGGTGCAGTCTGCTCGAAGGTGGCGTGTCCGGTGGCGATGCCCTCTAGATAGATGGCGCGCACCTGATGCCAGTCGGCGGGGTGTAAGGCGTCAATGATCATGACCGCTCCTCCTCAGTCAGCGTGCAGGAGTGGGGATTGGTATCAATCGGCGCGCCCGCTCCGATGCCAGGCCAGCGCCGCCGCCTCGATCTGCTTGATCAACCCATCTTTGCCGTCCATGTACGCCACGATGTCGGTCGGGTGTTGCCGCGCCAGTTCCAGTTTGAGGGCGGCGTAGGCTTCCAACGCGGCGGGATGGGTGCGCAGGTAATCGCGGAAGGCAAGATGGCGCTCGACCTCGGGGTGATCGGCGGCGTAGACGTGACAGTGCACCAGGCGGGCATGCGCCGGTCCTTTCACAAAGTAGCGACGGCCGGGCAGACCGAACTCGCCGCGCGGGGTGTAGCCGATGGCCGCCATCGCTGCGATGCGCCTGCCTACGTCCCGCACGTCGCGCACGAGCGGCATCATGTCAATGATTGGTTTGGCGGCCAGACCTGGCACTGACGTGCTGCCGACGTGTTCGACGCGGATCACGGTGTCTCCCAAGGCCGCTTGCACCGCTGCGGCTTCCGCAGCAAAGCGCGCCGGCCACTGCGGGTCGTAGGGGATCACCTCGACCACGCGCAGCATCTGCGTCCCTAGTTCTTTGACCATGTGCGCAAAGGTGGGGATGGTGTAGCCGGGGTGGCTGTCTTCAATGATATTCGCATAGCCAATCCGCTCAAAGAAGGCCAGGTTGCCGGACAACGCCAGACGTACGCCGACGCGCACATAGGCGCAGCCGTCTACCTGCGCCTGCCCTTCGACATAAGTCATCAGCGCGCGCCCGACGCCAGCGCGTTGATAGGCAGGCAAAACCGCCAGCCGATGTGCGTACATTTCCACACCGGTGCGCACGTAGAAGACGCACCCCGCCGCAACGCCATCGACCATTGCCAGCGCCGCACGTTCGCCGCGCCCAAAGAGCGCCTGTAGCGAGCCGATGCTCTCGGCGTGAGCGCCCGAAGGCGGTTCAAGCTGGCCGCGCAGCGGCTCGAACGCAGCGTGGAGCAATGGCAGCAGCACTGGCGCTTCCGCCACATCAACTGCCTGGATGGTCAACATGGTCTCACCTGCCCATCTGTGTCGCTGTGGCGCATAACAAACCATGAAAGCACGCTGCCCGCCTCCTCCCATCGTTTCGCCCTTTCCACAATTCCCGATATTATAGAGAGGCAGCGCAGAGTGCGCAATCGACGGGAAATGGGAATTGAGATGATACGCACAGTGACGGCCAGCCGCTATATCGTCCCCTTGCGCGAGGGGGGGTCGCGCGTGAAGCCTGTCTGATTCTCCGACAACCAATATCGTCCCCTTGCGCGAGGGGGGGTCGCTCCCCGCCGTTGTCGAAGCAGATGATGGCGCGCTCTATGTCATGAAGTTTGTCGGCGCTGGGCAGGGTCCGAAGGCGCTGATTGCAGAATTGATCGCGGGCGAGATCGGACGCGCGCTGGGATTGAATGTCCCCGAGCTGGTGTTTATGGAGCTATCGCCACTGCTGGCGCGCACCGAGCGCCACGAAGAGATCCTTGATCTCCTGCGCGCCAGCATCGGGCTAAACCTGGGGATGCGCTTTTTGCCCGGTGCGTTCGCCTATAATCCACTGTTGCAGCCGCCACCTGCCGCCGCTCTGGCTTCCGCCATTGTCTGGTTCGACGCATTCGTGACCAACGTCGATCGCACCGATCGCAACGTCAATCTGCTGCTCTGGCAGCAGGCGCTGTGGCTGATCGACCATGGCGCCGCGCTCTATTTCCATCACGACTGGGCGACCTATCATCAGCGCGCACGTTCGCCCTTTCCCCACGTGGCGCAACACACCTTGCTGCCGCTGGCGAGCGAGTTAGAGGCGGCTGACGCATTCGCACATCGTCGCCTGGACGATGCATGTTTCTCAGCGATTGTGGCGGAGACGCCGGATGTATGGCTGGCGTTCGATGCAGCATATGGCGACCCGGCGACGTTACGGGCGGCCTATGTTGCCTATCTGAGCGAGCGACTGGAGAATTCCTCGGTCTTCGTAGAGGAGGCAGTGCGTGCCCGCGGCTTGCTCATTTGACTACGCCGTGATTCGCGTCGTGCCCGATGTGACGCGCGAGGAATTCGTCAACGTCGGCGTGATTCTCTTCTGCCGCACGCGACGCTTTCTGGCCGCGCAGATTGAGCTGGACGCGGCCAGGCTCGCAGCGTTGGCGCCGCAACTAGACCTCGAGCTGGTGCGCCAGCACCTGACGCTCATCCCGGCAATTTGTGCGGGTGAAGGGCCGATCGGACGCTTGGGACAGGCGGAAGCGTTTCACTGGCTGGTGGCGCCGCACAGCACCACGATCCAATGCTCGTCCGTGCACAGCGGCATCACCGACGACCCCGCGACCACGCTAGCGCAGTTGATGGATGCACACGTGCGGACAAAACGATTCTCTGCGTAGCAGTTGTGTGGTGCGTGTCGAAATCTCTCACGCACTACGTAGCACGCACCACTGCACCCAACAAAACTCTGCCTGGCAATCAGTAAATCCGGGACGGCGCGTTCAATTCATGCGTTATTGAGCGCGTGCACCTGTGATGGCAGCTTGGGGAACAACACCTCCAGCAGTCGCGCCGCTGTGGCATCTGCCCAGACATCTGGGAAAAATGCGCACAATTCGGCCAGGCTCCGATAGCAAAAGAGCAACTGCAAAAATACGGTCGCCGGGCAGCCGGCGTCGGCGTCATCACCGTAATCTGGCGCGCGCCACAGCGCAATCTCTGTAAACTTACCCTCGGCGAAGACCAAACGCAGCCCGCCCCGGTAGAAGTCGATCTTCATCTCACCGCTGTAGCCAGCCAGAATCGAAGCTGCCAGCCGCGCTTCCAGCACCGGGGCGATGCGTTGGAGGAACGCGGGAATGTCTGGCACGCGCAGGTACCAGGCGTAGGGCTGAATCGTGCGCAGTGGCAATGTGTCCTCCAGCAGGGTATAGAGGGGGTGTGTTCGCCCCAACATGAACTCGATCACACTGAACGGTTTGGCATTGTCTTCGACCGCCGGGACCGTCTGTCCATACGCGCGCAAGGCGCGTAGCAGGCAGGGCGCGGCGATATGCCAGTCTATGCCCGGCGCCAGGTGCAGCATCCACACCCGCAACTTCTCGTTCCAACGTTTAGCCGCCACGCGGCTGTAGCCAACCGTGGCGCCGTCGTCAGCGACGATCATGTGCAGCCGTCCGTGCAGGATTGTGCGCAGCGGATCATTCTGCACGGAGGGATCGTCCCAGGCGGCGATGTGATGGCGCCAGAACGCCTCCGGCGCTTCGTTCCAGACCAGGCTATCCCCGCGTGACAGGGCATAGTAAGCCATCAACTGCGGCACATCATCCAGCGTTGCCAGGCGCAGCGCGTACGGTTCTGGCTGGTCGTTCTGCTTTTCGGGAATCACCGCCACTGGTGCAATACGACTGCCCTCCAGATCGAGCACGTA
Source organism: Chloroflexota bacterium (assembly GCA_003451595.1). Taxonomy (GTDB): domain Bacteria; phylum Chloroflexota; class Anaerolineae; order Caldilineales; family Caldilineaceae; genus Caldilinea. The sequence continues at coordinate 113,450 of DMDA01000098.1, forward strand.
TTCATAGCCAAATTGCCGGTAGAAGTAGGGAATGCCGGTGATTGCCTGCACCAGGTGGCCTTCGGCGGCGCTGCGGGCGTGGATCATGGCAAACAGCGCGCGCACCAGCCCCCGATTGCGATACTCAGGGCGCGTCGCGACCATCTCCGGCTGGCCGACGCCAAAATCGATGTTGGCATAGCGCCACCGCAGCCGCCACAGGCAGGTGTACGCGACGACCGGGCAATCGGCTTTACTGACATCCTCCACGAGGGCAAAATCCCCCGGCCCCATGTATGGGAAGTCGTCGGCCATCAGCACGCGTGCAATGTCCATGGCGCGTGGGCTGGCAGGCTGTTCATCGCTGTCACGGTAGATGGCCCCCATGGCCTGGGCAATCTTTGGCATATCGGCGGCGGTCGACCACCGGCAGATAAGTCCGTCGCCCAGGTCGCCAACATAAGTGGATTCAGCCAGGGACATGTTCATTTTTGCACCTTTCGACATCAGAACGTCTGAGTTCCTACAACTGCTGGAGCGGTCATTTAGGGCACGCCCACGCAGGTGAAGACTGAACGGAGAAACGTTTGCGCTTGCGCGGAGATTGTAACACTCTGTGCGGGTGGACGCGAATCACAAAGCGAGGCAGGGGTGTCGCCTGCTGCAATGCAAGAAGAGCCTTTTGGCATCCCCACACGGAGTGTGCCGGGAAAAAGGTCGGATATCTCGCCGATCATGACGCCGCCTGGCGTCCGGTGTAACGAGCACGCGGCCGGATCAGTTGCCCGGTGGCGTACTGTTCGCTGGCGTGGCCAATCCAGCCAATCGTGCGGCCCAACGCAAATATCGCCAGAGCTGCGGCGGGCGGCAGCGCCAACGCCTGCGCCATCACCTCCAGCGCAAAGTCAATAGTGGGTTGCAGGGCGAGCGTCTGCTGCACCAGCGTACACAATGACTGCGCTAACTGCACCACCGGTGCATTAGGACATTGCGTCGCCGTCAACGTGAGCAGCAGCCGGGCGCGTGGGTCCCCATCAGGGTAGAGACGATGTCCGAATCCGGGCAACGTCTCGCCACGCGCCAGACAGCTCTTCACCGCACCAGGGAGATCATCGGCAGCGGAGCGCAGCAATGCAGCCACGCGTGCCGTGTGGCCGCCGTGGCGATGCCCATGCAGCGCGGCAAGGCCGGCGATAACCACGTCATACGGCGTGGCGCCGGCCGACGCCACGCTGCGTGCAGCAAAGGCTGACACGTTGAGTTCATGATCGGCGCATAGGATCAACGCCGCCGAGAGCAGCGTCGCTGCTTCGGGTTGCGCCGGCATCCAGGCGCGTTGGAGCGCGTGCGCCAGCGACGTCGTCACGGGCTGATTGGTTGTGCACATCACCAGCAACGTCAGGATGCGCGCACCGGTTGCAGCCACCGCCTCTGGGGTGGTGAGGTAGGCGGCCAGATCGTCAACAGCGGCGCGCGCCAGGGCGATCTGGTACGCGGCAATGGGATGCCTGTCGACGTCCATGATTGTCGGCGGCGGCGCCGACGTAGCGGCGCGGGAGAAGAGATCACCCGCATCCAGGCGATCCAGCCAGATCAGCGCCGCCGTCGCTTCGACGCTCTGTTGCTGCGCCAACGTCAGGGCGTCATAGCCCCGATAGTAGAGGCGCCCCGCCTGGATCAACGTGATCGCCGACTCCAGCACCGGCGCACCGTAATTCAAGGCGCTTTCCGCCGCGCGGTATGGCTCGCGACGATATTCCTTGCGCTCTAGCAGCGCCTCGACATCCTCAGCATAGTAACGCCGCGCACGCGTCTCCCCTGCGCCTGCCTCCGAACGCAGCAAGCCGCGACTGACATAGGCGTAGAGCGTTGCTAGGCTGATGCCCAGACGGTCGGCGGCTTCACGTGCGCTCAGATACCGGGCGGAAGTCTCCATTGGCGCCCTCCTTATAGATTGATTTTTAAATCAAGATTGACAATGTTGATTATCCTCGCTACAGTATCTTTTTGTCAAGTCTATTGTCATGACGCTCTACCTATGCTGATGCGTCGTCATGATCGGCAAGATCAGGGTGTCATTCACGGTGAAGTGGAGTGAAAAGTATGAACAAGCAGCAAGGTTTTGTCTCTGGGTTGGAAGGTGTGGTGGCCGCGCAGACGCGATTAAGCCACGTTGATGGCCAGCGCGGCGAGTTAATCCTGGCGGGCTACCGGGTCGAAGAGATTGCGCCCAGCGCGACCTTCGAAGCAATGGTGTTTCTGTTGTGGCATGATCGCCTGCCAGACGCGGCAGAACTGGCGCAGATGCACATCGATCTCGCACAATGGCGGATGTTGCCCACAGCGGCGCTTGAGCTGTTGCAGGCCGCCGCAGCCGCGCGCCGGCCAGCGATGGACGCGCTACGCATGGCGGCCGCCGTGTGTGACATCGATCTGCCCGATTGCACTGTGGATGACCGCCGTTGCGATTTCGCATTGCTAGCGCGCTTGCCCACAGCGATTGCAGCGTATTGGCGGCTGCGGCAGGGTAAGACGCCGATCCCCCCTGATCCAGCATTGGGACACGCCGCCAACTATTTGTATATGTTGACCGGCGCGTCTCCCTCGTCGGCGCGCGTCCGTGCGTTGGAGACCTATCTGAACACGGTCATCGATCATGGTCTTAATGCTTCCACCTTCACGGCGCGGGTCATTATTGCCACGCAATCAGACATGACCTCGGCAGTGACCGGGGCGCTAGGTGCGCTGAAGGGGCCGTTGCATGGCGGCGCGCCTGGGCCGGCGCTAGAGATGGTTTTTGCGATTGGCAAAGCGGAGCACGCCGAAGAGTATCTGCGCGCAAAGCTGGCGGCGGGGGAACGGCTGATGGGTTTTGGGCACCGCGTCTACAAAGTGCGCGATCCACGAGCAGAGGTGTTGGCTGCAGCTGCAGAGGCGTTGTACGCCGCCGATGGTGATCGCGCTCTTTTTGAGCTGGCGAAACATGTAGAGGCGACCGCAGTGCGGCTTCTTGCCGAATACAAGCCAGGGCGCGTCCTGCAGACGAACGTAGAGTTCTACACAGCACTACTCCTGCACGGGTTAGATTTGCCAGTGGCGTTGTTCACTCCTACCTTCGCTGTGGCGCGCGCAGCAGGTTGGATTGCCCACGCACGCGAACAGCTTGCCACCGGTCGCTTGTTGCGACCAGCAGCGGAGTATATCGGCGCCACTGGTCGCGTGTGGCGCGAACATGCGACGCCAGCGCCGCTTATTTCATCCCCGTGGTGGCAATCCCCGTCGTGATGAAGCGTTGGAGCACAGCAAAGACCAGCGTGATCGGCAGCAATGTCATCACCGTCATCGCCAGGACGTAATTCCAGGGAGTGTTCAACTCTCCCTGGAAAGACGCCAGCCCGACTTGCAACGTGAAGAGTTCGCTGCGGCTAAGCACGATGAGCGGCCAGAGAAAGTCGTTCCAGCGCCACATTACCGAGAAGATTGCCAGCACCGCCAACGCTGGCGCCGAGAGCGGCATAATGAGTTGCCAGTAGACGCGCCACTCTGAGGCGCCGTCGATGCGCGCCGAGTCGATCAATTCGTCCGGAATGGTGAGCATATATTGGCGCAGCAAGAAGACGCCTGTAGGCGTTGCTGCGCCGGGAATGATCACCCCCCACAGGTTGTTGTTCCAGCCGATGCCGGTGATCACCAGGAAAACCGGCACCAGGATCACGGAGATCGGGATCATGAGCGTGCTGATAATCAGAATGAAGATGAAGGTGCTGCCGCGAAATTCATATTTGGCGAGTGCAAAGGCCGCCATGCTGTTGATGAGCAGGGTGATGATCGTGGCGGCGACGGTCACAACAATGCTGTTGCGCAGGTACACCAGAAAATTGAAGCGTTGCAGCGGCTCGGTATAGTTTTCCCATGCCAGGCGCACCTCGCGCAGCTCTTCTCGGTCGTTGATGTTCACCTTGATGATCTCACCAGGACTGGCCGGGTCTACCATCTGTCCCTCCAGGCCGACGCGGCGCACCTGCGCCAGTTGGCGGACGCTCCCATCGGGCATGGTGACATTGAACAGCGGCAACGGCTGGTCATACCCTTCCACCATGACCGACTTCTGGTCATAAGGCAGCAGGTCGGGCGGGAAGCGCAGTAACGCCGCTTGCGTCTTGAAGGACGAAAAAACGAGCCAGAGCACCGGCAGAAACATCAGAATGGTGCCAAGCGTCAGATACGCGTAGGTCAAGATATCGCTGCCATCCAGCCGTCCGCGCCCGCGCGTACGTGTGAGAAATTCGCCAATGCCTGTCATGGTACCCCCTGATCATCACGCAATATCCGATTGTCGCCCGGCGCGCAGCTGGATCAACGTGAGCACCAGCAGCACGATGCCCAATACCACCGACGCTGCTGACGCCATACCAAATTGCCGGGTCTGATTGGCAAACGCCGTCTCGTAGATATATTGCACCACATAGACAGTGGCGGTGCCGGGGCCGCCGCCGGTGAGCACCCACACCTGATCGAAGACTTGCACTGCACGGATCACAGAAAGCACCAGCACCACCAGCAGCGTTGGCATGAGCAGTGGCAGCGTGATGCCGCGAAAACTCTGCCAGCGATTGGCGCCATCCATATCCGCTGCCTCATACATATCTCTAGGGATCGACTGCAGGCCGGCAAGCAAGATCAAGGTGTAGAAACCCATCTGCGCCCAGATGCTGATAAAGATGACCCAGAAGACGGCCCAGTTGGCATTGAGAAAGAAGACGATGCGCTCCATGCCGAGGGAGACCAGGAGAGCATTGAGCAGACCATCACGCTGCAAAATCCACTTCCAGATCAGCGCCACCACGACCGGCGACAGCAACACGGGATAGAAAAAGACGCTGCGAAAGAAACTCCGCCCCCAGATAGAGCGATTGAGCACCACTGCAGTGAGCATTGCCAACACCACCATGCCGCCAACCTGAAAGACGACAAAGAACGCTGTGTTGTAAAAACCGCGCCAGAAGCGGTCTTCGCGGCAGGTGGCGGGATCGAACAGATTGGCGCAGTTGAAGATTTGCTGATAGTTCTGTCCGCCCACAAAGGGACGATCCTGCGGGAAAAGATTGTTGCCGCCGGTAAACGAATAATAGATGTTCAGCAGCATGGGAAAGAGGACAAAGAGACCAAAAATCAACAGATTGGGCAATACAAAGAAATAGGGCATGCGCGCCGCGCCAATCAGACGCTGGATCGGTTCCGCCAACCAGCCGAGCACGGTCATGACGCCCGCATAGATCAAATAAAAGAAATGACCGATCCGCGCGTGCAGAGGAACTCGTTCCGGTGGCAGCGCAGGCGTCCGCTGTGGCTTTGCTGTCATCGCGCCTCCATGTTGCGTTGGCATGTGGGATTTTGCTCGCCAGCGCCGGCATAACAGCGCGCTCGGAGGCGCGCGCTGCCGCCTAGCGCTGGCGGGTGTAGGCGTCTGTCAGGTTTGGACTATTGCGCGCCAGCGATGCCGGCGTCGATATCCTCCTGCATGCGCTGGATCGCCTCGTCCAGCGTCAACTCACCGGTGAAGACCTGAGTCAGGCGATCCCGGTTGGCATTGAAGAGAATCGTGTTGAATGGGTACGCTTGCAGGTCGTAAGCCAACGGCGCCAGCTTGCCGACCTCCGCGGAAAAGACGCTGAGCGACTTCATGGTCTGCGGCAATTCCGCCTGGAAGTCCACACCCTTTTCAGCCAATCCCAGATGTCCAGGGATGAAGAGTGTGCGTGCATAGAATTCGTTCATCACCTCTTCGCTGGTCAGATACTCCATGACCCGCGCCACTGCTTCGGGGTGCTTGGTGGTGTTGATCGCCACCAGGGCGGCGCCGCCGGGCATCCCGGTGCACGCCGCCGGCCCACAGGGATTGGGTACTGCTTCCCAGTCAAAGGCGTCACCAATGTTGGTGTTGAAGTTGCCGACTTGCCAACTGCCAGCCATGTAGAACACCAACTGACCGTTGATGAAATAGGGGGCAGCCGCCTGATAGCTGCCTGCCGAGCCAATCCAGACTTCCGGCACCATCGTGCCGTCGGCGTGCCAATCGACCATGAGTTGCGCCATGTCCTTGAAGCCTTGGTCGCCCACCAACGCTGGATAGCCCTCGTCGTTGAAGTATTTCGCGCCCATGCTCACAGCGGGACCGGCCAGACGATGGCCAGAGCGATCCATCGCCATGGCAAAGGTGCCGGTGGCTTCGGCGACCTGGCGCGCGGCGTCGGCCCACTCCTGCCAGGTTACCTGATCAGAACTATCGCTGGGCACCGCCACCCCCGCCTGTTCGAAGAGCGTGCGGTTGATAAAGGGGCCGGTCACTGTCAACTGAGTCATAAAGCCGGGGATGGCGTTGCCGCCGGGTTCCGCCTGCATCCACTTGAGGAAGGGGCCAAAATTCGCTTCCCAATATTCGGGATTAGAGAGATAGGGGCGCAAATCGAGCATGTACTTGGCGACGATGCCGAGCTGCGTCACGCGCGCCATGTCAGGGCCTTCACCCGCTTCCAACTGAATCGGCAGCGTCTGCTGAATGCCGCTGGCATAGTCAACCGTGTCGATAATGACCTTGATGTCAGGGTTGTCGGCCTCGAAGCGGTCAAGCAGGTCGCGCAACACTTCACCTTCGTTGCCATCGTTATACCAGGTGATGCGTAGCTCGGTGACGCCTTCAGGCGCCGGGGCTTCGGCGGCGGGCGCTTCTGTTGCGGCGGCGTCAGCCGGCGCCGCAGGTGCCGGTGCAGCAGGTACAGTCGTACAGGCCGTGAGCACCAGGGCAAAGATTAACAACAGCGTCGTCAAGGTAACGTAGCGAATGCGAAGCATACGAAACAACCTCCTTTTGAGTTTGGCTTGAGGTAAAACGGAAAGAACTTGAGTTTGCCACAGGTCGATCCGGATCGATGGCAACCAATGTACACCGAACAACTTTTTCACACGTTTCGATGCGGCGTAGTCACTATAACACAAGAATAGGTTGCTGTGCAATTGTGTGATTTATGGCTAACTTCCGTAGCCATGGCGTTGTCGCTGCCCAATTTCACACGACGCACTCTTGAATTAGGCTGACGCTTGACATGCTGTGGTACACTCACGCTATGAAGTGCAAGTTTTGGATCGACCCTGATTGCATCAAAGTCTCCACCACCGTCGGGCGCAACGTTGGCGGTCTCCTCGCGCTTAGCCAGCCCGCGTAGTCACCACGCGGGCGCATCAGCCACCAACTAAATCGATAACCACCATCGGCTGGCGCGTTTGCCCCGCGCAGCGCTTTGTCAGCGGATGAGCCAATCTTTACTTTTGAGTTTCTGCGACGGGAGCACATCATGTCGAACAAATATAACCCTGCCGAAATCGAACCAAAGTGGCAGCAGATTTGGGAGGAGCAACAACTGTATCGGGTGACGGCAGACCCGGATCGCCCGAAGTGGTATGCCCTGACCATGCTGCCTTATCCATCAGGCGACCTGCACACCGGCCACTGGTACGCCTATACGCCAAGCGACGCGGCGGCGCGCTTCCGGCGCATGAATGGTTATAACGTTTTCTTTCCGATCGGCTTCGACGCCTTTGGGCTGCCGGCGGAAAACGCCGCCATCAAGCACGGCGTTCACCCGGCGCAATGGACATACGCCAACATCGAGCGGATGCGCGGCCAACTGCGCCGCATGGGCGCCATGTGGGCGTGGGAGCATGAGGCAGTGAGCTGTGACCCAGAGTATTACAAGTGGTCGCAATGGTTCTTCCGCAAATTCTATGACGCCGGTCTCGCTTATCGCGAGTATGCACCCGTCGATTTTTGCCCGACCTGCAACACCACGCTGGCGCGCGAGCAAGTCTGGGGGGACGACCGCCACTGCGAACGTTGCGGCACGCCCGTGATCAAGAAAAACCTGGAGCAGTGGAAGTTCCGCATCACCAATTACGCCGACGAGCTGATCGATATGCTGGAGCAGATCGAGTGGCCGGAACGCGTCAAAGTGATGCAGACCAACTGGATTGGGCGCAGCGTCGGCGCTGAAGTCACCTTCCACACCGAGCAGGGCGACCCGCTGGTCATCTTTACCACGCGCCCCGATACACTGTGGGGCGCCACCTTCATGGTGCTGGCGCCCGAGCATCCGCTGGTCGATGCCGTCACCACCGACGCCCAACGCGCCGAGGTCGAAGCGTACCAGGCGCAGGCGGCGCGCATGGACGAAATTCAGCGTGGCGCCGCCGACAAAGAGAAGACCGGCGTCTTCACCGGTGGCTATGCCATCAACCCGGTCAACGGCGAGCGCATCCCGATCTGGATCGCCGACTATGTGATGATGGGCTACGGCACGGGCGCAATCATGGCCGTGCCGGCGCATGACAGCCGCGACTTTGCCTTTGCCCAGAAGTACGGTCTGGAAATCCGCCGCGTCATCACCGGGCCGGACGGCGCCACGGGTCCGCTGACCGAAGCCTACGACTCCAAAGATACCGGTGAGATGATCAACTCCGGCCCCTTCGATGGCACGCCGGTGAAGGGCGCCGTCGCCAAAGTGGTGGAGTGGCTGGAAGCCAACGAGCTGGGGCGCGGCGCCGTCAACTATCGCCTGCGCGATTGGCTGATCAGCCGCCAACGCATGTGGGGCGCACCAATTCCGATGATCTACTGCCCTAACTGCGGCATCGTGCCCGTGCCCTACGAAGACCTGCCTGTGCTGCTGCCGGACGACGCTGAGTTCCGACCGACCGGCGAAAGTCCACTGAAGTATCATGAGGGCTTCCGCCACGTCAAATGCCCGGAATGCGGTGGCGACGCCGAGCGCGAGACCGACACGATGGACACCTTCATGTGTTCGAGCTGGTATCAGTACGCCTACATCTCGCCTTACTGGAAGCGGGGCGAGGCGCTGAAGGCTGATGATATACCGTGGGACAAAGCGGCTGGCGACTACTGGCTGCCTGTCGATCAGTACACCGGCGGCATTGAACACGCCACCATGCACCTGCTGTACACGCGCTTCTTCACCAAGGCGCTGCGCGACCTGGGCATTGTTGACTTCGATGAGCCGATGCTGCGTCTGTTCAACCAGGGGATGATCCTGGGACCGGACGGTGAGAAGATGTCCAAGAGCCGTGGCAACGTCATCAACCCAGATGAAGTGGTTAACCGCTACGGCGCCGACACCGTGCGCGGCTATCTGATGTTCATCGGTCCGTGGGATCAGGGCGGGCCGTGGGATCCCCAGGCGATCGAAGGCGTGCATCGCTTCCTGCACCGCGTGTGGGCGGTTGTCACCGAGGACGCGCAACTGGAGCAGCCGCTGCTGGAAGCCGACCGCGCACCCGATCCGGCGCAGGAACGTGCGCTGGAGCGCAAGCTGCACCAGACGATCCTGAAGGTGACGGACGACATCCAGAACTTCCGCTTCAACACAGCGATTGCAGCGCTGATGGAGCTGAACAACTATCTGTACAGGGTGCGCGAGAGCACAGTTGTGAACAGCGCCATCTGGAATCAGGCGCTGCGCGACCTGATGCTGATGATGGCGCCGATCTTCCCGCACATCGCCGACGAACTGTGGCACCGCCAGGGCAACACCTCCAGTGTACACAAACAGCGCTGGCCCGTTGGCGATCCGGAAAAGGCGCGCGAGGAGGAGATCACGGTCGTTGTGCAGATCAACGGCAAGGTGCGCGACAAACTGATGGTGGCGCCTGGCACGCCAGCCGCTGAACTGGAAGCCGCAGCGCTGCAACTGAGCAACGTTGTCAAGTGGCTGGAGGGTCGTGCCCCGCGCAAGGTGATCGTCGTCCCGGATAAGCTGGTCAATATCGTGGCGGGGTAAGCGCACAGACCTGGCAGGTTACAGGTTAGTTGTTTGCTTTACGTATACCATACGAAAAGGCGGCGATCGGCATGAAATGTTTGGTCGCCGCCTTTTCGTTATCAAACTTTAAAGCGTACTTAATCTGTTTCTTTATGATTTGTGTTATGCTTATGGCATAATCAAAAGACGATTCATCACTTTGTCTGGTGTTTTTTTGTGCGCATTGCATAAAGATGCGTCGATAACTCTGTGATATAGTCGTCCATAGACTGCTGTATGGCCCCCCAAGACTGCGATTTCGACACTGATTGGTGGCAATATCCACAATTTCCCTTTGCTTGCACGTTTGTTCAGTTGGTTTGCCGGTTCTTGTAAGTTTCGCTTTTGCTTTCGCTCAGGCGTGCTGTCAGACTGGCTCTGATGCCAGCACAGGAACAAACGCACCACTATCGCTGCCAGGAGGTTCTCCATGATCCACAAAAGCCCATCCGCCCGCCCTGGTTTTATGCGCGTCACTTTTGAGCTGCCGTCGTGTGTCTGGGCCGACCGAATTTACGTCGCCGGCACCTTCAATCATTGGGATGAACGCGCTATCCCACTCATTCAGTCGCGCGATGGTGTGTGGCGCGCCACCATCGAGTTGCCAATCGGTCAACGCTACGAGTTCCGCTATTTGATTGATGGACGCTGGCAAACTGACTACCACGCAGATAGCTTCACCGACAACATCTACGGCAGTCATAACAGCGTGATCGATTTGGAGTCGCCGCGTGCTATGACCATGGCTGAGCGTCAGCCCAGTATTGTCACCGATGGACAACTTCATGTTGCTCCGCATCTGCCTCCCCCGCGCGAAGGCGTTGTGCGCGGCATGAATGGCGAACGCGCTCCGGCTGAGATGCCGCGTATGCGGCCACGTGTTGCGGCTGCATGATCGGTCCGCCTGCGCCCGCCGCTGGATCGGTGCATTGCGCCAATCACAACGCCCAACCCGTCGGGGTTGGGCGTTGTGATTGGATTCAACCGATCGTTTAGCAGGTTGCAGGGATAAAACGCTACGCCGTCTCTTCGCGCACAATGCCGAGCAGATCATCCACGCTGGCAATTGCGTGGCGCTCGGTCACCCAGCGGCTGCCAATGCGAATCGCCAGTCGTTCGGCGACGGCGCGCTGCTCCAGGTCGGTGATGGAAGTAATGTCCCAGACGCTGACGATACCCATCATGCGCCGCAACATCTTGGCGCCGCCAAAGCCGGCAACCTCCTGAAGGATGCGCGCCAGTGTGCGTCGCCGGAACTCTGCAAACGCTTCCTCACCGCCAGGATATGCCCAATACTTTGCCGGCATCAACTCGCCGCAATTATGCTCCACCCACAGCGCATCGAACTTGGCAGCAAATTGCGTCCAGATTTCGCGCACCAGGTCGAGCAGGTAGGCTTGATATTCGCGCCGCGTTGCCACATCCGGTGTGTGGGCGAAGTGCGACAGGTAGTTGAGCACCAGGTTTTCGAGCACAGCGCCGACATCGAAGCCCATTGGGCCAAAGAAGGCAAATTCCGGGTCGATGACTTTGGTCGATTCAGCGTTGGCCATGATGCTACCGGTGTGCAGATCGCTATGGATGAGCGCTTCGGCGTGCGTCATGTAGTATGCTTTCATCTCTGCCAGCGCCAATTTGAGCGCGCTGTTCTGGCGCACCGCCTCCACCTCGGCATTGAGCAATGCATTCCAATGGTTCTCCGGCGACTCCATAAAGGGGTTGGTGAAGACGAAATCCTCCTGAATTTTGCATAGATGTGGATTGATGAACTTCGCCTGCAATTCTTTTTTCTCTACACCGGTCAGATAGAAATCGGAGGTGAAAAAGAGTGTGCGCGCCAGAAAGGTGGAGATGTGGTCAGCAAACTTGGGGAAGCGCTTGCGCGCCACCAAAGGCTTGCGCATCACTTCCAGCCCGGCAAGATTTTCCATCACTACCAGCGACATGTCGTCGTCAAAGTGATAGACCTGCGGCGCCAGCCCTGGAGCCAGTTCGTTATGTTTGATCAGCGCCTGCGTCTCGAAGCGCATCCGCTCGCGTGTCAGCGGCCACGATTCGCCCGCCACGCGTAAATAGGGCAACGCCTGTTTGACCACCAGCGACTGCCCGGTGGCAGCCTCGACGATGAAGACCAAATTCAAGTTGCCATCGCCGACCTCGCGTGCATGAAGCGGCGCGCTCAAGTCAAGCACAGCATCAAGCGCTGGTGTGGCGCGCAGATAGTCCAGCACACTGTATGAATCGAGTGCACGATAAGTCATAAAGAAACCCTCACTTCACTGTTGCTGATGCTCCAATCCACCTTATTCTGACGCTGATCAAGCGGGGGCGGCCACCCGCGTGCGATCACCTGCGTTTTTCAGGGTAGAGACTGAACACGCCCGCTTCCGACGCCGCACACACACCGCGCTCGGTGATCAGTCCGCTCACCAGTCGCGCCGGCGTTACATCGAAGGCGTAGTTGGCCGCACGGCTACTCTCCGGCATGATCAAAATCTCGCGGATGCCGTCGCTGCTGCGCCCATCCATGATGCGCACCTCGGTGGCGTCGCGCTCCTCGATGGGAATCTCAGCCAGGCCATCGCGCATCTCCCAATCGATGGTGCTGGAGGGTAGCGCCACGTAGAAGGGCACGCCATTGTCATGGGCAGCCAACGCCTTGAGGTAGGTGCCGATCTTGTTGGCGACATCCCCCGTGTAGGTGGTGCGGTCGGAACCGACAATGACGAGGTCGACCAGCCCGTGTTGCATCAGATGTCCCCCAGCGTTGTCGACAATAACGGTGTGCGGCACACCATGCTGTCCCAACTCCCACGCCGTGAGGCGTGCGCCCTGATTGCGCGGGCGCGTCTCATCCACCCAGACGTGCACCGCAATGCCACGATCGTGCGCGGTGTAGATGGGCGCAGTCGCCGTACCGTAATCGACGAAGGCAAGCCAACCGGCGTTGCAGTGCGTGAGCACGTTGACGGGCGCGCCGTGCTTGCGGCGCGCAATCTCCTCGATGAGCGTCACGCCGTGCTCGCCGATGCTGCGGCAAAAGGCGGCGTCCTCGTCCGCGATCTCCTGAGCCGTGCGCGCCGCTGCGGCAATCCGGGCGTCGATCTCCTCGCCTGCTGCTGCCATCGCCGCCAACTGACGATCCACCGCCCATGCCAGGTTGACCGCTGTAGGGCGCGTTGCCTTGAGCCGCGCAGCATCTGCAGCCACCGCCGCCTGAAACGCCGTCAACGCAGTGCGCGGTGCATGTAATGCCGCCAGATACATGCCATAGCCCGCCGTAGCGCCAATCAACCCGGCGCCGCGTACGTGCATCTCCTTGATCGCCAGCGCAACGTCAGCGACTGTTGTCAGTTCTTCAATGGCAAACTCGAAGGGCAAGCGGCGTTGGTCGATGATTTGCACCACCGTCGGGTCGCCAGGCTTGAGCCAGATTGTGCGGTAATGCTGGCCGTGAACATTCATGCGGTCATTCTCCTGGATGTTTGTTCGAGGATTGCACACTTTCCCAAGTATCTTCTTTGATTTGGAGACGATTGTCAAAAAGCAAAGCAGAGACAAAGGCAAATTTCCCAGTATGGGGGATAAGCCGTCATGAAGGAGATGTGGCGCCGCGCCTGATTGTCTCTGCCGCCACCATCACCTGGCCTAGACTCACGCCGCCGTCGTTGGGGGGAACCTGGCGGTGGAGCAAGACGGTGAAACCCGCTGCACGCAACCGGTCGCCGAGCGTCTCGGTCAGGCGACGGTTCTGAAAGCAGCCGCCGCTCAGCGCCACCTGCGGGTGACCAACAGATTGCGCTACGGCGACGCCCATGGCGACAAGCGCGTTGTGAAAGCGCGCAGCGAGCACACCGCGCTCGACGCCGCGCTGCAGATCGGCAAGCAGCGCATCGAGCAGCGGCGCCCAATCGAGGCGCAGCGGGGAAGGCTGCCTGGCGTCTTCCACGTTGGAAGGAGCAATGATGGGGATCGCATAGGCGTCAGCTTCTGCGACATTGGCAACATGCTCTAACGCAATGGCGCCCTGGCCTTCATAGGTCACGTGCTGATGGAGACCGATAAGCGCGGCCACACCGTCGAACAGCCGCCCCATGCTGGTCGTCAGCGGCGCGTTGACGCCTCTCGCCAGCATCGTCGCCAGAAGTCGGCGTTCCTGCCCGGTAAAGCTGCGCACTGGCGCCAGCCAATCCCACTCGAAGACAGCCTCGCCATACAACTCCCATAGCAGCGCCAAAGCCACGCGGCGCGGCTGGCGCACTGCCGCCTCGCCCCCTGGCAGCCGGAACGGTCGCAAGTGCGCCACGCGTACAAAGCTGGCAGCATCGCCCAGCAGACACTCACCGCCCCAGATCGTCCCGTCCAACCCGTAGCCGGTGCCATCCCAGATCAACCCCAACGCCGGCCCGGACGCGCCATTATCCGCCAGACATGCCGCCAGGTGGGCGTGATGGTGTTGGACAGGAATGAGTGTAGGCGATGGGGAGATCAAGGGATTGGCAGATGCATCGTCACTGTGTCGCATCGTTCTGTCGATTGCTTCCCCTTTCCTCCGGTCGCCCCATCGCTCAATCTCCCAATCTCCCGATCTCCCTTTTTCAACCGCCCACTTTGTCGACAAATACTCCGGGTGTAGGTCATGGGCGATGGCGACAGGAGAGGCGTCGTAAAGGTGCAGAAAATCGGCGATGACGCGTTCGAAGGCCGTCAGCGCGGGCGCAGTCTCCAGGTCGCCGATGTGTTGGCTGAGAAAGACCTGTGTCTCGATGCTCAGCGCCACCGTGTTCTTGAGGTGCGCACCGACGCCCAGAATCGTGGGCAGTGACGCCAGCGCCGATACGGGCAACGGTGCATAGCCACGTGCGCGGCGCAGAAGTTGCGGTGCGCCTGCCACAATCCAGAGCACGCTATCGTCGACGTGTCGTGCAATTGGGCGGTCATGGATCAAAAAGCTGTCGGCGATCTCGCCCAGTCGGTCGAAGGCATCCCATTCATCGGTGCAGATCGGCTCGTCGCTCAAATTGCCGCTCGTGGCCACGACAGGAAAATCTAGCTCAGCCAGTAACAAATGGTGCAGCGGGGTGGCGGCCATCATTACGCCCAGGTCAGGATAACCGGGCGCCACTGACTCTGCAAGCGGTGCAGCATCGCGCCGCGGCAACAGCACGATCGGCGCCGCTGCGCTGGCGAGCGTCGCAGCGGCCGGTGCTGAAATCTCACACAGCTTCGCTGCCTGCGCCAGGTCGCGCACCATCACGGCCAGCGGCTTGTCGGGGCGCGCCTTGCGTGCGCGCAGTCGCTGTACAGCGGCGTCATTACGCGCATCCGCCATCAGATGAAAGCCGCCCAGACCTTTGACCGCCACGATCTCGCCGCGCTGGAGCGCTGCCGCCGTGGCGCACAAGGCATCCTCGCCAATACAGGTCAGCGTCCAGGCGCCATAGGTTGCAGGCCAGCGAGCAGTCCAGATTGGAGATTGGGGATTGGAATTTTTTCCTGTTCCCAATCTCTGATCGCCAAGCTCTAATCTCCTGTACGCCGCCACCTGCGGCCCACACACCGGGCACGCATTGGGCTGTGCGTGGAAACGACGATCATGCGGGTCGCTGTACTCGGCATGACAATCCGGGCAGAGGGGAAAGGTGCGCATCGTTGTATTGGGGCGGTCGTAGGGTAGCGCCTCGATAATCGTGAAGCGCGGTCCGCAATTCGTACAGTTGGTGAAAGGATACCGATAGCGGCGGTTGGCCGGGTCGAACAACTCGGCGCGGCAGTCGGCGCAGGTTGCCAGATCGGGCAACACGATGACGCGACGATCCCCAGCATTGTCCGAGTGGCGAATCTCGAAGTGTGTGAAGCCGGCTGGTTCGAGCCACATGTGAGTAATGTCGGTGATGCGGGCGTTGGGAGGCGCCTCCGCCGCCAACCGATGGAGGAAAACAAGTTGCTGCGATGTCTCCCCCTCCACTTCCACTACGACGCCGCGCGTGTCGTTGATCACCCAGCCGTGCAGATCAAGAGCTGTCGCCAGCCGGTAGACGAAAGGGCGGAAGCCGACGCCCTGCACTGCGCCGCTGATCGCCACGCGCAGACGTTGCGCTTTGGGGCTAGAGAGTTCCTGTTCGGCAGCACTCACCATTGTCTCCGTGTCGGTGTCGTGTCGGTGTCGCGTCTGTGTAGAGTCCGTGTAGATAGCCGCGATGTCATTCTCATTATAGCAGGCTGAGTTTTTAGCCTCGATTTATGTTGTAAATCTTCATGAATTGAAGGTGGCGCTCCTGCCCATAAGATAGGTTACATGCGATTTCAGCGGCTGGCGCATTTCGGCAAGATTGCGTAAGATTCTGCGTCACTGACCGAGCCTTGACCCAAACTTGCTGTACAGAGGAGGAACTCACTATGTCCGGCGTCATCTTTGTCACCTTGATACATCGCCAGCGACATCTTATCGCACTGCTGTTTGGACTGTCACTGGCGCTGGCGCCACTTGCCGCCTATGCTGATGCCGTCATTGGTACAGGCACGCCGGCAAGCTGCCAGACTGCGCAGGCCGCCACCGACTTGAGCAACGCCGTCGCCGCTGGCGGTGTAATCAGCTTCAACTGTGGCCCGGCCCCGGTGACGATCATGGCGAACACGAACGCCACCGACAAAACGGTTGTTGTCAATGGCGGTGGATTGGTGACGCTCAGTGGCGACAACCTGCGGCAGCTCTTTTTTGTCTTTGGCACAGGCAAGCTGACCCTCAACAACGTCACCTTGATCGACGGAGACGCACCGCAGGGCGGCGCGCTCTATGTCGATACGCAGGCGCAGGCGACTATCAACGGCAGTTTCATCACCAGCAATAATGCGAATGACGGCGGCGGCGTCTACAATCGCGGCACACTAACGATCAACTACACGACGCTGGGCAGCAATATCGCCAGCGGCAACGGCGGCGGCGTCTACAACAACGGTGGGACGGTGAATATCACCGACAGTTACCTGATCAGCAACCAGGCGCAGAATGGCGGCGCTATCTTTACATCGGGTGGACAGCTGACGCTGCTGCGTTCAGCGGTGCGGAGCAGTGTGATCAGCAACTTCGGTGGCGGCGTCTACGCGGCTGGCCCGACGACCATCACCAACGTCACCTTCTCCAACAATCGCGCTGTGCGCGGGGGTGGGCTTTACACGGTGGCGAACACCGCAGTGCTCAACGCCACTTTCAACGAAAATCGCGCCGATCTGGGCGGCGCGATCTATCACCAAGCCGCAACCACCACAGTCAAAAACACAATTCTGACGGGCAGCCTCGACACGGCAGGCGCCAGCCCCAGCCTCAACTGCGACGGCCCGACGCTCACCACCCAGGGACGCAACATCGTCGGCGACAATTCGTGTGTGCCCAATCCCAGTTCGGTGGGCGACCTGCTGGCGACTGACGCCCAATTGGGGGTATGGCTTGGCTCCCCACTGCGCGGCTATATCCCGGCAGAAAGCAGCCCCGCCGTCGACTATGCACAAGCGTGTCCGGCAACCGACCAGCGCGGCTATCCGCGCCCGCTCGGCGCCGACTGTGACGTAGGCGCCATCGAACGCGGCGTGCTGCTCTTCTTGCCGCTGACGCAACGCTGAACCGAGCTGCGTCGGTAGTGCACCGAAATCAGCGCTTACCCCTTGGTGAAATCACTCTAGCAGAGGAGGCGAATTCGTGGACAAGCAAAAATTGCTGGCTGTGGCGCGCGGTGACGAACCTGCTGACCTGGTGCTGCGCGGAGGGCGCGTGGTCAATGTCTTTTCCGGCGAGGTAGAGACGGCGACAATCGCGATCGTGGATGGCCTGATTGCAGGCATAGGCGATGATTACGCCGGTCATGATGCACTCGACCTGCATGGGGCGTTCGTCACCCCCGGCCTGATCGATGCTCATGTCCACATCGAAAGCAGCCTCTGCACGCCCGCTCAGTTTGCTCAAGCGGTGGTGCCGCATGGCGTCACCACTGTCGTCATCGATCCCCATGAGATCGCCAACGTGGTCGGCATGGCCGGGCTGCGCTTTATGGCGCAAAGCAGCGTCGGTCTGCCGTTGAGCGTCGTCGTGATGGCATCCTCGTGCGTGCCAGCGACGCACATGGAGACAAACGGCGCCACACTCGCTGCAACGGAACTGGCGCGCCTGCTCGACGAAGGCACTGTCTACGGCCTGGCTGAAGTGATGAACTTCCCCGGCGTCGTCAACGGCGATCCTGCCGTGCTGGCCAAGCTGACCGCCTTTGCAGGTCGCCCCCGCGATGGGCACGCCCCTGCGCTTAGCGGCAAGCAGCTCAACGCCTACATTGCGTCGGGCATTGGCAGCGAGCACGAGTGCACCACCGTCGCTGAGGCGCGCGAAAAGCTGGCGCGGGGGCTGTACATCCTCATCCGCGAAGCGACCAACGCCCACAATCTGCACGCGCTCTTGCCCATGATCGACGCCTACAATAGTCGGCGCCTCTGCTTTTGCACCGACGACCGCATCCCCAGCGACCTGATCGACCAAGGCTCGATCGACTACATGGTGCGCGAGGCGATCCGCTTCGGCATTCCACCCATCACGGCGCTGCGCATGGCAACGCTCAACACGACCGAGTGGTTCGGTCTACATGACCGCGGCGCCATCTCCCCCGGACGCCGCGCGGATCTGATGGTCTGTGATGATCTGGAAACTTTCCGTCCACGCCTTGTCTTTGCTGGTGGTCGGCTGGTGGCGGAAGAGGGCGTCATGCGCGGCGCCGCTGAGGTGGCCGCTCTCCCCACACCGCCGACCCTGAGCGCCACCGTCAACCTGCGTTGGGAGGCCATCGATCTGCGTATTCCGGCCACCGGGCGGCGGCTGCGCGTCATCGGCTCGCTGCCCAACCAGCTCGTCACCGAAGAACGCATCCTGCCGGCAACCGTGCACGCCGGGCTGGCCGTAGCCGATCCTGCCCGCGACCTGCTCAAAATGGCGGTCATCGAGCGCCATCGGGCGAGTGGTGCGCAGGGGCTAGGTTTTATCCAGGGCATCGGTCTGCAGCGCGGGGCGATGGCTGGCACTGTCGCGCACGATCATCACAACCTGGTTGTCATCGGCGCTGACGATGCTTCGATGCTCGCTGCCGTGCGTGCCGTCGCAGCGATGGGCGGCGGGCTGGCGGTGGCGGAAGGCAACGAGGTGCGCGCGGCGCTCCCGCTGCCTGTCGCCGGGCTAATGAGCGACCGTCCCATCGCCGAGGTGCGGCGCGGCTACGACGCATTAATCGCCGCTGCGCACGCGCTCGGCTCGCCGCTGCACGATCCCTTCATGGCGATGAGCTTCATGGCGTTGGAGGTGATCCCCAAACTCAAGCTCACCGACCAGGGGTTGGTGGATGTGGCGCAGTTCGCTATTGTGCCGCTCTTTGTCGATTGACGAGAACGCTACTACAAATCCCAGATGCTCACCGAGCGTTTGCGTCTGTCCCTCACCTTTCGTGGTAAGATAGCGAAACCGTGTAGCTGGCTCAGCGTAGAGCCGGCAGCCGCAGCGAAGCGCATGAAATTTGGCGGATTTCTCAGTATTTTCAAAAGAGGTTGATTTATGTTTCATTCGCTGGTGGCTGCTCCCCCCGATCCGATCCTGGGTCTGACCGAGGCATTCAAGAAGGACCCAAACCCCAACAAAATCAATCTAGGCGTGGGCGTGTACAAGGATGCTCAGGGACGCACGCCGGTGCTGGCATCGGTCAAGCGCGCCGAGGAAAAGCTGTTGCGAGCTGAACAGACCAAGAACTATCTGCCCATTGAAGGGCACACCGAGTTTGACGCGGCAACGCTGGCCTTGCTTTTTGGCGCCAACCACCCGCTGCTGCACAGTGGTCGCGCCGTGACCGCGCAGGCGCCAGGCGGCACGGGTGCGCTGCGCGTAGCGGCGGATTTCATCGCCTCGACGCTGGGCGCCAGAACGGTCTGGCTGAGTGACCCAACCTGGCCCAACCACCCCAACGTCTTCCAGGCAGCCGGTCTCAAGATAGCGACATACCCATACTTTGACAAGTCCAGCAATGGCGTCGCCTTTGAGGCAATGCTGGCGGCGTTCGGTAATATCCCGGAGGGCGACGTCGTCGTACTGCATGGTTGCTGCCACAACCCCACCGGCATCGACCTGAACCGGGCGCAGTGGCGCGCGGTCGCTGAGGTTGTGGCCGAACGTGCGTTGCTGCCGATCGTAGATTTCGCCTACCAGGGTTTTGCTGAAGGGCTGGAGGCAGACGCCGCCGGCTTAACCGAATTGGCGGAACATTGTTCGGATTTGTTGGTTGCCAGCTCCTACTCCAAGAACTTTGGCCTCTACAACGAACGCGTCGGCGCGCTGACGCTGATCGCCGCCAAGGCAGACGCCGCCGACACTGCCCTCAGCCACATCAAGCGCGTCATCCGCGCCAACTACTCCAACCCGCCAGCGCATGGTGCGGCAGTTGTCGCCACCGTACTCAACGACCCGGAACTGCGCGCCCAATGGGAAGTCGAGGTCGGCGAAATGCGCGACCGCATCAACCTGATGCGTCATCTCTTTGTCGAGACGTTGCAGGAGAAGGGCGTCATGCAGGACTTTTCTTTCATTGCCCGGCAGCGCGGCATGTTCTCCTTCTCTGGGCTGACGCCAGAGCAAGTCAAGGCGCTGCGCGAGCGACACGCCGTCTATGTCGTCGGCTCCGGTCGCATCAGCGTGGCAGGGATGACCGAAGCCAACATGGATTACCTGTGCCACGCCATCGCCGACGTACTGGCGAAGTAGACGGCGGTGGCCGAACGTTTCACCGTCAGCGGGCAAGCTGGCGCCCAACGCCTTGACCGCATCTTGCGCGCCCGCTACCCCCAGAGCGGGCGCCAGGCGATCCAGCGCTTGATCGGCCAGCGCCAGGTGTTGGTCAACGACCGCACCGTTTGGCTGGCATCGTGGGCTGTGAGCAACGGCGACGTGATAACAGTGCTGACCCCGCCCGCCCCGTTGCCTGCACAACCTGATGTCTTCGATTCCGCCTGGCTGCTTGCCGACGAAGGCGACCTTCTCGCCGTGAACAAGCCCGCCGGTCTGCTTGCTGAACCCAAGCGCGGCGCAATGCGGCCTTCCTTGCTGGAGTTGGCGTGTGCGCGCTTTGGTGCGCTGACTCTCTTTCACCGTCTTGACCGCGACACGTCGGGCGTGCTGCTCTTTACACGCGGCGGCGCGGTCAATGCTCTGCTCACCCAGGCGTTTCAAGCCGGTCTTGTGGTCAAGGAGTATGCCGCCATCGTGATGGCGCCCAATCGGCTGGCGGCCAGTGGTGTGATTGAGGCGCGCCTGCGTCCCAGTCCACGACGCCGCGACTGTATGGAGGTCACGGCAACAGGTGGCCAGCGCGCCGTCACGCGTTACATCGTTGTGGCAACGAGCGGTGACCGCGCTTGGGTGCGACTATTCCCAGAGACCGGGCGCCAGCATCAACTTCGTGTGCATCTCGCCTATCTTGGTGCAGCAATCCTTGGCGATCGGCTCTATGGGGACGTTGCTTCAGCCCCGCGCCTGATGTTGCACGCACATGCGATCACGCTGCCGGCGGCAATCTTTGGGCAGGTGCGCCGCTTCGTCGCGCCGCTGCCTGCCGAATTTGCGCTGCCGCGCACCACCAACGTGGAGACGTAGCACCGCGCCGTGGTGCGCCAGCGCACGCGGCCAGGAGCGTTGCGGTGAAGCGAGAGCGCAAAGGACGAGGGGACGCGAAAAGGGGGAAGCACAGGTACGTGCCTCCCCCTTGATTGCACCGCAGAACGCTGCGCAGGTTACTTGATTTCGACCTGTGCGCCTTCGGCCTCGAGCTTGGCCTTGGCGTCCTGTGCGGCTTCCTTGCTGACAGCGGAAAGGATCGTCGAGCCAGCGGTCTCGACCACATCCTTGGCCTCTTTCAGACCGAGGTTGGTCAGGGCGCGCACGACCTTGATGACGTTGATCTTCTTCTCGCCGGCAGCCTTCAGGATCACGTCGAACTCGGTCTGTTCCTCGACTGGAGCAGCCTCGGCGGCAGCTGCGCCGGCGCCGGGCATAGCGGCCATCGCCACTGGTGCAGCGGCGCTGACGCCCCACTTCTCTTCCAACATCTTGACGAGCTGTGACGCCTCGAGCAGGGTCAGGCTGTCCAACTGTTCAGCAAGAGCTTGCAAATCAGCCATGATAGGTATCCTCCAAATTGAATTCATTTACACAAAAAACTGTGCGCCACAATTGACTCTGGGCGATGCTGGCGCGTTGCACCGCGCAGGCTGCAATCAGGCGGCTTCCTGCTGCTTCTCGACGTGCGCGTTCAACACGCGTGCCAGGCTGGAGCCAGGGGCGTTGATGATTTGCACCAACTGGCGCGCCGGGGCGCTGAGCACACCGAGCAACATTGCGCGCGTTTGATCCTTTGTCGGCAGGTCAGAGAGTTGTTCCGCTCCCTTGGCGTCGATGACGGAGTTCTCCAACAGCGCGCCTGTGATTTCGATGGCTTTGGCTTCTTTGATCCATGCCTTGAGCGCTGTCACGCTCTTGCCGATGTCTTCGCCGCAGAATACGACGGCGTTGGCGCCCTTGAGCAAACTCTCGGGGGCCACACGTCCACTCTCACGCAACGCCAACCCGAGCAATGTGTTCTTGACGACGACGTAGGTCGAGTTGGAATCTTTGAGCTTTGCGCGCAGTGAGCGCACCTGACTGACGTTCGTGCCCTGGTAATTGGTGAAGACCAGCGCTGGCGACTTTGCAAGCAGCTCTTTATACTGTGCGACTAGCTCTTCCTTCTTCTGACGATTGATAGCCAAGCGACATTCCCTCCTTTCTGTACGGGATAAGGTCTTGCCAATCAAAACGCCCTTCTGGGCTGCAGAAGGGCGTGAGTAAACAAGCGCGCATACGCACAGAGTGCGTGCTGGCGTCTGGACTCCTCTGCCTCGGCGGGCTGTCCGGCGCACCGGACATTTACACTTGCACCTGCTGTCTACAGCATCAGATTGCGACGTCTGATCGATTCAATTCCAGGTTTCTAGTATAGTTGAATGCACCAGTTCTGCCAAATCAGACCCGCGCTGGCGGACAGTTACTGATGGCCCAGGCAAGTTTCCATGTTTCAAGTGGTGCATACTGCGTGGTGCGTACTGCGTTGCCAACACGCACCACGGCGCCGCCGATCAGTCGTTGGCCGTCAATTCGGCCAGGATCGCCGCCAACTCATTGCGATCGAAGATGTAGCGTTCGTGGCAGAAGTGACAGTCGATGACGGCTTCGCCTTCTTCGAGTAGCTTTGCCAGTTCTTCGCGTCCGATCAGGGTGAGGGCGTGTCGTGAACGCTCACGGCTGCACTTACAGCGAAAATCGAGAGCGCCGATTTCCAACACTTCATACGGCTCGTTGCCAAAGAGCGTCGCCAGGATCGCTTGAGGCGTCTCGCCATTGGCCAACAAAGCGCCAATGGGCGGCAAGTCATCGAGCTGCTCCGCCATGCGCGCCAGTGCCTTCAGGTCGCCATCGGGCAACAGTTGCAGCAGCACGCCGCCAGCGGCGCGCACATCACCCTGCGCATCGAGTTGCACGTCGATCTCTACGAACGATGGAATCTGTTCGGACATCATCAGGTAGTAGGTCAGGTCGGCATCCAGACGGCCGGTCTGCAACGGTACGACGCTCTCGTAGAGTTCTTTTAACTGCAGATCTTTGATCACCACCAGCTGGCCTTCCTGACCGATGATGGCAGCCACGTCGCTAGGGTCGGCGGGTTGCGTCGCATCCTCGCGCAGGCTGAAGTAGCCGCGGAGATGCCCGTAGCTATCCGACTCGGCGACGAGTTTGCGCAGCAGGCCGTTGCCCTCGACCTTGATCGCCACCTGCTGCTGCACTTTGAGCATTGCGCCGAGCAGCGCTGCACCGGTCAGGCCGTAGCCGAGCACAGTACAGCCAGCGGGTGAAGCATGATGGCGTTGCGCCGCCTCCTTTACGACACCGGTGGTCTGGCACGCCAGTCCCCACACGCCGCAGCCTTTTGCCAGCGCTCGCACCATGTAGTTTTCCACGACTTGCATCTCCTTTTCTGTCATTCAGTTGCAGTCACCCATGAAAAGACGGAGCCATGCGCTGGCTCCGTCTTTCTGAACAAAACTATTGATTTCCAGGTTGTAACTTCATATTGTTTACAATCTTCCTGGAAGCTCCAAGGCTTCCAGGAAGATGAACAGCTAACCTAGAGGTCAGTAGATTGCGGTGTGCAGGCAGCCGTCAGACAGCGATCTCGTCCGCCTTGAGCGCAGATGCTGCGGCAACATCCGTCCGGATGCCCGGTCCCATTGTGCTGGTGAGCGTCAGGCGATGGATGTAATTGCCTTTGAGTGAAGCGGGTTTGGCGGCGACCAACGCCTCCATCAACGCGGCGAAGTTTTGGAGCAATTTTTCGGCGCTGAAGCTGGACTTGCCGATCGGCACGTGAATGTTGGAGGTCTTGTCGACGCGGAATTCGACGCGTCCCAGACGAGACTCGCGGATCACACGCGGCAGGTCCTCAGCGGGCACGATGGTGCCGGTCTTGGGGCTGGGCATCAACCCGCGCGGCCCTAACACCTTACCCAAGCGCCCGACCACGCGCATCATGTCGGGTGTGGCCAGGACAACATCGAAGTCTGTCCAGCCCTTCATGATCTCATCGGCCAGATTCTCAGCGCCAACATAGTCAGCGCCGGCTTCTTTTGCCAATGTCTGTCCTTCTGGGTTGGCAAAGACCAGGATGCGCACAGTGCGTCCGGTGCCGTTCGGCAGGGTGACCACGCCGCGCACTTGCTGATCGGCATGACGCGGGTCAACGCCCATACGCAGGTGCACCTCGACGGTCTCATCGAATTTGGCGGTGGACAGTTGCTTCACCAATCCCAGCGCCTCAGCCGGTGCGTAAGCCTTGGTGCGATCGACTTTTCCTTGTAACGCGGCAAAGCGTTTGCTGTGTTTTGGCATCTTTTAACTCCTTGGTGGTAGTAGCGGGCGTTCAGCGCCCTCCCACGACATTGGTGCGTTTCATCTTCAACAGTCTGATGGCGACGGCCTGGTCTCGGCAGACTGCGTTAGTCGGTCACTGTGACGCCCATGCTGCGCGCCGTGCCTTCGACCATGCGCATCGCGCTCTCCAGGCTAACGCCTTCCAGGTCTTTGAGCTTGATTTCTGCAATCTCCCGCACCTGCGCCTTGGTGATTTTGCCGATCTTGCTCTTGTTTGGCTCGGCGCTGCCACGTTGGATGCCAGCGGCCTTCTTGATCAAGTCACCGGCGGGCGGCGTTTTGAGCACAAAGGTGAACGAGCCGTCCGTAAAAATGCTAATTTCGACGGGGATGACCTGCCCCATCTGCCCCTGCGTGCGGGCGTTGTACTCTTTGCAGAAAGCCATGATGTTGACGCCCTGTGGACCTAGAGCGGTGCCGACGGGCGGCGCCGGGTTGGCTTTACCGGCTGGCAACTGCAATTTCACGACTGCCTTTAGTTTCTTTGCCATTTGTCACTCCTTCTGAAGCTGGTGAACGCCTCGCTTCGACTGGCAATCGAGCCTCAGCTCCCAGCTTCAGCAAACTAGAAGAATAGAGATTGCGAGCACCGCACATGCTTGAGCATGTTCAGACGCTTCGCTCCAACTGGATAAAGTCAACTTCGACCGGTGTTTCCCGGTTGAAGAAACTTACAAGGACACGCGCCTTCCCCTTGTCCGGGAAGATGTCATCGACAATGCCAGAAAACTCGGCAAAGGGGCCGCTCAAAATGCGGACATGTTCCCCACGCTGGAAGCTGACCTTGATGCGCGGGGCATCCGATTCGATGCGCTTCATGATCTTGTCGACTTCGTCCTGGCGTAGGGGCGTCGGTTTGTTGCCCATGCCAACAAAGCCAGTCACGCCTGGGCTGTTGCGCACAACGTACCAACTATCCTCATCCATGATCATGTTGACCAGGATGTACCCAGGAAAGACGCGCCGTTCGACCTCGCGCCGCACGCCGTTGCGGATTTCGATCTCGGTCTCAGTTGGCACCACGACTTCCAGAATGCGGTCAGTCATCCCCATCGACTCAGCGCGATGTTCGATGTTTTTCTTGACCTTGTTCTCCATCCCGGAATAGCTGTGGATCACAAACCATTCGGCGTGCGGACCTTCTTCGTCAGCGGCGCCTCCGCTACTGTCGATGTCAATCTCATCGAACTCATTGCTCGGCGTGGCGTTATCATTTTGTTCGGTCACGTTCACCTCCTCGGCACGACGGACAGCCTATGGTCATCCGGCGGTGCTTCTGATGAGCAAACCGATGACAAACGCAAAGAGCGAATCAACACCAAACAAAACGATGGTGGACACGACGGTGACAATAAAAACGATCCCGGAGAGACGCAAGCCTTCTTCGCGAGTCGGCCAGGTGACTTTGCCGATTTCTGCGCGCGTGTCCTTGAGATAGCGCACTACCCGATTTTCTGGTTTTGGCGTCGTCGTACTTTTCGTCATTTCAACCCCTGATCATCTTCTTGGCTATTCCGAAAACGACCACCGGGCGTTACGCACCGGTGGTCTGTTTCAGGCAGGCGAGGCAGGACTTGAACCCGCAACCTGCGGTTTTGGAGACCGCCGCTCTGCCAGTTGAGCTACTCGCCTAAACAACTGACTGTGCAACACCCTATGTTACCTCAGGTGCTGCACAGTCTGCAACAATCTTACTTGACGATCTTGGTGATGAC
>DMDA01000079.1:0-12222 GCA_003451595.1 Chloroflexota bacterium
GCGGCATCCATGCTGCCGCGCAGCGCGTCCGCCATCTGCCAGAGTTGAGCCTCATAGCCGACGACGGCGGCGCTCGCCGCGGTGGCTGCGTTGTTCTTTTGCCTTGCCAAACCATGCCTCCGGTGCTGATTGTTGTGCGTTGTGCTGGCGCGCCTAGCGGTTGGCGTTACTTGCGGACGGGCGGCGTAGATAAAACTTCGAGAGCAGGATTCTGCTTGGGTATTGTAGTCAATCCTTCACCATTCCATGCTAAAACTCGTTTGGGATTGACATAAATATAAGGCGGGCCTGTATCTACTTGGTATTTTTTCTGGAAAGTATTGTCCAGGACATCCCATGTCTCATTATCAATTTCGTTATCTTGAATAATATGCGCCGTGCCTTCTATGATAACTACCTTATCTGCGTCAGGCAAATGAACGGCAATATTTGACTCGCACAATGCATCGGCGCAGGCTGGATGAGGCGGGTCGCCTGGGCGATAGCCGATCAGCGCCACTGCCTGTTGCGCAGAGGCACGCGCCGCCGTACACTGCCTCCGGCGCGCTGGGCAAACGCCCGGTGGCAGAGCGCCTGATAGTGCGCTTGCCGATAGGCGGACAACCTCCAACGCCATGTTGCCTGCACATTTGTTCCATACCCAAGTTGGGATAAACGCGCCGGATCGGGTATAATCATTCGGCTATAGTTGATGGATTTCTCAGGTGTAGGAGCCTCTGGATGGATGACAATTTGGGTTTCCCCCGCGACGACAATTCCGGCGATGACGCCGACCGCCAAAGAGACGAAGCCGCCGCTCAACCTTCTGCCAGCGTGGAGGGTGGCGCCGGTATGAACGGTGACAGTGCGATGACCAACGGCGCCGGGCTGAACGCGGGTATGGTGCGCAACGTCCTCATCGAACAGGAGATGCGCGCCGCCTATCTGGACTACGCCATGAGCGTGATCGTGGCGCGCGCCCTGCCTGACGCCCGCGACGGGTTGAAGCCGGTGCACCGGCGTATTCTCTATGCCATGCATGACATGGGGCTGTCCGCCTCCAGTGCCTATAAAAAGAGCGCACGCATCGTCGGCGAAGTGTTGGGCAAGTATCATCCTCATGGCGACTCGGCAGTATACGACGCCATGGCGCGTATGGCGCAAGATTTCAGCCTGCGCTACTGCCTGGTCGATGGTCAGGGTAACTTCGGTTCGGTCGATGGCGACAGCCCGGCGGCCATGCGTTACACTGAAGCTCGCCTCTCACGCATCGCCGAAACCATGCTCCAGGACATCGAGATGGACACGGTGGACTGGACGACCAACTTCGATGATAGCCTGGAAGAGCCGACCGTCCTCCCCGCCATGCTGCCTAACCTGCTTGTCAACGGCACCAGCGGCATCGCCGTTGGCATGGCGACCAACATCCCGCCACACAACTTGAGTGAGATTGCTGATGCTGTTGCCTTTGTCATTGACAACTGGGAGCGACGCAATGAGATCGGTCTCGAGGAGTTGATGACCTTCGTCAAGGGGCCGGATTTCCCAACCGGCGGCATCATCCTGGGCACAGAAGGCATCAAGCAGGCGTTTGCCACCGGACGCGGCAAGATAATGGTGCGCGCCCAGACAAGCATCGAGGAAATACGCGGCGGGCGCTTTGCCATCATCGTCACCGAGATTCCTTACCAGGTCAATAAATCGACGTTGATCGAGCGCATGGCGGAGCTGGTGCGCGAAGACAAGCTCGACATGATCAGCGACATCCGCGATGAGTCTGACCGTACAGGGATGCGCATCGTCATCGAACTCAAACGCGGCGCTGCACCCAAGAAGGCGCGCAATCGCCTCTTCAAGCACACACAATTGCAGACCTCCTTTGGCGTCAACACGCTGGCGCTGGTCGGCGGCGAACCGGTGACGCTCAGCCTGCGGCGCGCCCTGGTCGTCTACATCGAACATCGGTTTGAGGTGCTGACGCGGCGCACACAATATCAGCTCGCCAAAGCGCGCGAACGCGCCCACATCCTGGAAGGGCTGCGCATCGCCCTGGAATTCCTGGATGAAGTGATCGCCGTGATTCGCAACAGCGATAGCGCCGACGCCGCCCGCGCTGCGTTGATGGAGCGCTTTGGCCTATCGCAAGTGCAGGCGCAAGCCATCCTGGATCTGCAATTGCGCCGTCTGGCCGCCCTCGAACGCCAAAAGATCGAAGACGAATACCAGGAGATTCTGGCGCGCATCGCCTACTACCTGGACCTGCTCGACCATCCCGACAAACTGCGCGCCCTGATCCGCGCCGACATTCTGATGCTCAAAGAGAAATTCGGCGACCCACGGCGCACTGCCATCGTCGGCGAGGCGAGCGGCGACTTCAGCGAGGAAGACCTGATCGCCCAGGATAACGTGCTGATCAGCTACAGTGCGGGCGCCTACATCAAGCGCATGCAAAGCGACGCCTTCCGCGCCCAAAATCGCGGCGGGCGCGGCATCAAGGGCATGACCACGCGCAACGAAGATGAAGTCGTCGATCTGCTCTTTGCGCGCACGCTCGACCATATTCTTTTCTTCACAAACAAGGGACGCGTCTACTCCAGCCGCGTCTACGAACTGCCTGAAGGCAGCCGCACCGCACGCGGTTTGCACATCGCCAACGTGCTTAACCTGTTGCCAGATGAGACAGTGACGACGATGCTCGTGGTGCCCGATTTTGAGCACGCCGATTACATCACGTTACTGACGCGACAAGGACGCATCAAGCGGATGGACCTCAACGCCTTTGCCAACATTCGCTCCAGCGGCCTGATCGCCATGACGCTGGACGATGGCGACTCACTCGACTGGGCGCGGCTGACCAAAGGTGGCGAGGACTTCATCGTGGTGACGCGGCGCGGGCGCGCGCTGCGCTTTAGCGAGGAGGACGTGCGTCCGATGGGGCGCGCCGCCGCCGGTGTGATGGCGATCCGCCTGCACGGCGCCGATGATGAAGTCGTCGGATTCGATGTCGCCAAGCCACACGCCGAGTTGCTGGTCGTGCACGTGCAAGGTTATGGCAAACGCACACCCTTGACCGAATACACCACGCACAGTCGTTATACACAGGGCAACTGGGCAACCGACCACACGCGGCTCGATGAAGTCGGCCCCATTGTGGCGGCGCGTGTCGTCGAGCCGAACGACCAGATCACGGTGATGACGGCCAACGGCATCGTTCTGCGCACCAGAGTTGACGGCATCCGCATGGCAGGCCGGATGACGCGCGGCGTGCGCGTGGTCAACCTGCTGGAAGGCGACACTGTAGCCGCCGTGGCCGTGATGACGCACGCCGACCTCAACCGCGGTGTTGACGATGGCGGCGAAACGGGCGTTGACCTGGCGCTCAACGGTGACAACAGCGCCAATGGGGGCGACCACGTACATGGTGCGCCTGCATTCGCTGCAACGGCGCTCACTGAGTCTGAAAGCATTGAGTCTGAAAGCTGACAACAGGCCGGGCGGGTTATGGAAAATGCGCGTTCATGATCGCCCTCACCACCCGCCTCTCGCCACACTGACCTATGCCAACCACCCTTACCGGCTTGCAAAAACCCGGCCACCAGTGGGCCTACATCGCTAACAGCGAACCGGCAGCCATCGCCGAGACGCTGGTTGCCTTCGCCAACAGCGATGGCGGCTGGCTCGTCTTGGGCATTGATGCTGAGGGCGCATTGGGCGCGTTGCGCACCGATGACGAGATGGCCGACGCTGTACGCGCGGCCGAACGCTTGTGTCGCCCACCTGTCCGCACCGTCAATTGGCAGCAACGTGAGATCAGCGGTGGTTCGGTGGCGGTGATCCGCGTCGAACGCAGCAACGAGCTCCACACGCTGGAAGATGGTCGTGTGCTCGTGCGGCGCGGCGTCGAAAACGCTCCTGCCGCAGGCGACGAGGTGGAACGCTTGCTGGCCAGTCGCCCCATCGGCGATTTTGAGCTGCAACCTGTGCCCGGCGCCACCCGCGATGACCTCGACGAGGATATCATCGACGAGTATCTGGAGCGGCGTCAGAAGCGCAATCCACGTCAGACAATCTTGCCCAAAGACAAATTGTTGCAACAGATCGGTGCGTTGACTGAAGAACGCACACCGACGGTGACGGGGCTGCTGCTCTTCGGCAAGGAGCCACAGTTTTTTATGCCACAAAGCCGGGCAGTGTTTGTAAAATTTGCTGACACGCAGCCGCGCGGGCCGGAAGGTGCGTTGGGCTACGGTCGCCGCGAGGAATTCACCGGCGCCCTGCCGTTGATCATCGATCGGGCATGGCGGGTGATCTGGGAGGAAATGGATAAGCAGGCGGTGGTCAAAGGCTTGCAGCGCCAGGAGCAGACCGAATATCCCTCTACGGCGGTGCGCGAGGCATTGGTCAACGCTGTGGCGCATCGCGACTATCGCGTCACCGGGCGCGGCATCGAGATTCGCATGTACACCGACCGCATGGAGATTACCAGCCCCGGTGGGTTGCCGGCGCACATCACGTTGGAAAATCTGGTTGAGGAGCACTATAGCCGCAACCCGCGCCTGGTCAATGGACTCTATCAATGGGGTTATATTGAAGAGTTGGGATTGGGCATTGACCGCATGATCGAGGATATGGTCAAGGCCGGCCACCCGCCGCCCAAGTTTGAGTGTCCTGGCCATCGCTTCACCGTGATTCTCTACAACGCGCGCGATCAGGCAAAGGCTGCACAGCCGTGGGAGGGCACGATGAACGAGCGCCAACTCAAGGCGCTGGAATTCGTGCAGCAGCACGGCGGCATCACTAACGGCGATTATCGCCAACTCTGCCCGCACGTCGGCGCCGAGACGTTGCGTCTTGACCTGGCGGATATGGTCACGCGCGGCATCTTGCTCAAAATTGGCGACAAGCGTGGCACGCGCTATATCCTGAAGTAATCCCAAATATCCCAATTGGGAAATCTGTACTGGGAAATCTGTGCAGCCGGACAGATTACATCTGATTGGTGCATGTGCGCACCATCGTCACACCGTGATCCCCCAAACCATCTTCGGTAATTCCCAACTGGCGCTGTCATTATCCCAATTGGGATAATTGGGATAACCCTATCCAGACGACGTTCTGCGCAGAGCGAAAGGCATTTTTCTTGGATTGACATCCAGCCGGTGCTATAATGCCGCTGTTGTGGCGTCGGCAGCCGGTGATCACGAAATGGCCTGTCGGCTGGCCCAGAGAAATGGCAACAAATCGTGAGAGATATTGCAGGTAACACATGACTGAATCGACCAAGCCCGCTGAAGACTTGTACGCCTTGCAGCCAGACCCATCTGGCGCGGAGGCGCTGCAACTGGCAGCGGAAACCGACGCCGCCACCACTGCGCCGGTAAAAGAACCCTCCTATGGTTGGATGATGGTGCGCGAACTGGTCGAGACAGTTGTACTGTCGCTGATCATCTTTTTGCTTATCCGGCAAGTGGTGCAGAACTACCGCATCGAAAACCACTCGATGGAGCCAAACTTCTACGAAGGGCAATTCGTGCTGGTCAACAAACTGGCCTACTGGCTAGGCGAGCCAAAGCGCGGGGATGTCGTTGTCTTTCACAACCCGCGCAATACCAACGAAGACTACATCAAGCGCATCATCGGCATTCCCGGGGACACAGTTGAGGTGCGCGACCAGACCGTCTTCATCAATGGGCAGCCGCTGCCAGAGGATTTCCCACACAACGCCATGCCACCGGGCGAGTTTATTGGCCCAATTGTCATCGGCGACGGTCAGCTATTTGTGATGGGCGACAACCGTCCCAACTCCAGTGATAGCCGCGTCTTTGGGCCAATCGCACAAGATTTGGTTGTCGGGCAGGCGTGGTTACGCATCTGGCCGCTGACCGAATTTGGCATCGTACAACATGAAGACTTGGCGCCAGAAGGCGCTTTGAGCCAGTAACCACGAAAGGGTCGCTGCGATGACGCTCGAAGAACAGATTGCTGAAGCGTGGGCGCGGGTGCGCACCGAAGCGCCCGTTGTGGAAATTGCCCCTGCCACCTTGACGGCAGAGCAATTGGCTGCGCTCATCGATCATACGCTGCTAAAGCCCGAAGCAGGTGAAGAGCAAATCCGCGCCCTGACCGCGGAGGCCATCGAATTTGGCTTCGCCAGCGTCTGCGTCAACCCGATCTGGACGCCGCTCTGCGCCGAGCTGCTGGCAGGTACATCCGTCAAGACCTGCACTGTGGTTGGTTTTCCCCTCGGCGCAACGTTGCCGTCGATCAAGGTCTACGAAGTCGAGGCAGTGGCCGCACTTGGCGCCGATGAAGTGGACATGGTGCTGGCAGTTGGTCGGCTGCGGGATGGCGATTATCACCTGGTCTACCGCGACATTGCTGAAGTCGCCGACGCGGCGCATGAACATGATCTGCTCCTCAAGGTCATCCTGGAAACCGGACTGTTGACCGACGAGCAAAAAGTAGCGGCGTGCGTGCTTGCCCAAGCGGCGGGCGCCGACTTCGTCAAGACTGCCACCGGCTTCAGCGGTGGTGGCGCCACCGTAGCCGATATTGCCCTGATGCGTCGCACCGTCGGCCCAACAATGGGCGTCAAGGCGGCAGGAGGCGTGCGCACGGCGCTGGATGCGCTGAAGATGGTGGCGGCGGGCGCCACACGCATTGGCACCAGCAGCGGCGTCGGCATTATGCGCGACCTCCGTAGCGGCGCGCCTACGGCGACAACGCAGAGCGAGGGCTATTGATGTCCGAACGCGTCTCGGATTTTGCGCTGATCATCGGACATATCTGGCGTTGTACGAGCTGTCGCGACGCCTTGCTGGAAAACCCTACCAGCATGTGGGTTGGCTACAAGCTCTCGGAGGCGCAGCGCGAGTGCCTCACTAACCTCAGTGCGGATGATTTTCACACCATGATGCACCTTGCCGAAGTCACCGGCCTGACGCCGCGCGAGATCGACGCCGCCATCGACCACCCACGCGCGCGACTTCGTCACCTGGGCAGCGTCAAAGGCGAGTTGCGCTCCGGCCTAAGCTGGTAGGCAAGAGAGGCAGAGCGAGATGAACCAGATTTTACCGGGTTTGTGGGCGATTGATGAGATTGGCAGCGTTGTCAACTGCTTTCTCTGGGAGTGGGCTGGCGGGCTGACGCTCATCGACACAGGCATGCCTTCATCGGTGCACACGATCCTGGATGCATTGACGACGAAGGGTTATGCCCTTCACAACGTGCGGCGGATCATCATCACGCACGGTGACATCGACCATGCCGGCAGCGCGGCCAAGCTCAAGCGGGCGACCGGCGCCGTTGTGGGCTGTCATTCAGTCGAAAAGGTGCTGCTGGAGCAGCCGGCCAAACGCGTGCCGGCTTCACCAATGTATCGTCCCATCTTTGCGTTGGTGCGCCTGCTGCCACAGTTCAACGTGCTGCCGGTCACGCCGGACGAACTCTACATCGACGGGCAGCAGACGCCCGAAGGTTTCACTGTCATCCACACCCCTGGCCACACCCCCGGCCATATTTCCTTGCTACATCGCGAGAAGCGCGTGCTGATCGTTGGCGACGCGCTCAACAATCGTGGCGGCAAGCTGCAACTGCCACCGCCCATCTTCACGCCCGATATGACCAATGCCCAGCGCAGCGTCTGGAAACTCGCCAAGAAATACGGCGAAGACTTTGACGTAATGGTCTTCGGCCACGGCGCGCCCATTCTGCAAAACGGTGGGAGCAAGGTGCGCTCGTTGGTGGCGCAGATTTTTCCTGAGTCAGTCTAGAACCTATTGTGCTGGCGGGTATGACAGCGCCTCCACCGGTTTTGGAGGACGGCATTGTCGCTTAATATTCAGTTGGTGTGGGCAAGGCAACCGCTAACAGATCGTTGGTGTCTGTAGCACTGAAAAATATCTCGTTGGGTGACACCGAAGGCGATACGGCCCTATTGGAACGGCGACGTCATCCCCAATTATCTGGATGCCAACGATGACAACGATGGCATTCCCACGCTGCTAGAGGGAATAGTCATTCCCGCCGATAGACAATCCGCCCGTCGAATATTGTAAGCGCGGGTAAAGCCTGCGCCACGGCTCCAGCACTTATCTCCTCTGGCGTCAATGCGAATAGGTCTCGATCCAACACAATCAAATCGCCGCGCTTGCCCGGCGTGATGCTGCCGATGGTGCGTTCCCAACCGGCGGCGCGCGCCGCACCCAGTGTATACGCCTCGATTGCCTGTGCCAGCGTGATGCACTCACCAGCGTACCATGGCGGCGCTGGCAGCCGCTCCACGCGCTGCCGCACCAATGCAGCGTGGATGCCCAGAAATGGGTTGGGGTCGGCGACCGGCGCATCGCTGCCAAAGGCGACCAGCGCGCCGCTCTCCATGAGTGAGCGGAAGTTGTACATATGCGCGCCGCGTTCGCCCAGAAAAAGGTCGGCAGTGTCCATGTCATCGGTGGCGTGGATGGGCTGCACGCTGGCCGTGATGCCAAGCTGCGCCAGCCGCGGCAGGTCGGCCGGGTCGATGATCTGCACGTGCTCGATGCGGTGCGGGATCGACGGCGCCAGCCCGCTGCTCGCCAGCTCCTCGAAGATGTCAAGGCAGACGCGGTTGGCGCGGTCGCCGATAGCATGCACGCTGATCGGGAAACCCAGCTCGACCGCTCGGCGGAATTCGGCGGCCATCTGCGCCGGCGGGGTGACGCTGACGCCATAGTTGTCCGCTTCGTCCGGGCTGAGCTTGACAAAGGGCGCCAGCAGCCACGCTGTGCGGCTGCCCAGGCTGCCATCGGTGAAGACCTTGACGTGCCCCAGGCGCAGATTGTCGTCGCCAAAGCCGGCGCGCAGCCCAAGTCCGGCCAGGTGTCCCAGCTCGTGCGCAGCCACATTGCAGGCGACGCGCAGATGAAGCTTCCCTGCTTCGCGCAGGCGCAGCAGGCTCGCCCACTCGCGCGGCCCGTCGTCGCCATCCTTGACGCGCTGCGCGTGCACCGCAGTGACGCCCAGCTTGTGCAGCGCGGCCATACCTGCCTGCAACGCGGCGTCATGTTCGGCGGGCGTCGGCGGCGGGACGTGCTGCGACACCAGGTCAATCGCCAGCTCGCGCAGAAAACCGGTCGGCTGGCCGCTGGCGTCACGATCGATCACGCCGCCAGGTGGGTTGGGCGTCCCCGCAGTGATGCCCGCCAGCCGCAGCGCCGCCGAGTTCACCACTGCGCTGTGCATGTCGCTGCGATAGAAGATAGCGGGCGAATCGGCGCCCGTCGCAGCGTCGATTTCGGCGGCAGTGGGAAAGTCGGTGTCGCCCCAACGGCTCTCGTTCCAACCCTGGCCGACAATCCACGCACCCGGCGCTGCGCGTGCAGTGGCTTCACGGATACGGTCGAGCATCTCGCCGCGTGAGCGCGTATCTGCCAGCCGCACCTCGCGCAGCCCCAGGGCGTAATGCGAGAGGTGGATGTGGGCGTCGCACAGCCCCGGCAGGACCAGCCGTCCGCCCACGTCGATGCGTTCGGTCGCGGCGCCCGCCAGCGCCAGGAGTTCATCGTCGTCGCCGACAGCCAGGATGCGCCCATCCGCCATTGCTACAGCTTGCGCCCAGGGTAGGGAGGCGTCCTGGGTGTAGATGCGGGCGTTATGGAGAATCAAAGTTGGTGTGCAGGAGAGCTGCTGCATAGGATTCCGCCTTCTTTGGGTTGTGATGACAAGGTTGTAGCGACCGGCTGCTTGCCACAACAGCCGATCAGCAACGTCGCAGGCCAGAATGAGTTTACCAAAGTTTGGGCGGAACGTATATGTGTTGCATGCAGTCGAGTCTACTTCAAGCTCTGGCGCAAAATTTACCTTGCGGGTCGTCGCTCTAACTTGGAGTACGCCTGCATAACTGGCGAAACAGGACGCCCTCGATTTTTGTTGTCTGGCGCCAAAGTAGAACACAGCGCGGGGGACGCTGAAGATTCGGACTAACCGGTCTGACCATCACAGTGAATCTTGTTGTATGAACATCCGACCAAAGACCAGCAGCAAAGCAAACGAACCGACGAGACTGTAGATGAACTCGCCCATGTAGCTCCAGTCGGAGAGCGGGGGGATGCGCAGATAGTCGAACATCCACTGGCCTACATACGCGCCCAACCAGCCGACGACGAGGCTCCCGATCAGCCCCATGCCCTGTCCATGCAAGATGATGCTGGCGGACCAGCCCGCCGCCGCCCCAATGCACGCCATCATGAACAAGCTAACCCAGAAATCCATTGCTCATTTCCCCCATGTACGATGAACTCCGCGAAAGATACTACTGCTTCGAGGTACTGGTAGCAATCAATCTCTCCGGCAAATCACAAGCGATAACGTTGCGACACGTGTCCTTGCTGGACAGGATAGCAGGGTGGAGTGCTTGAAACAATGCGCGGCTGTCTTAAGTTTGGCTACAGATTCGGATGTATGTTGGTTCCGGCGTATTCTGGCAAACCATGCATCCGAATCCGCGCCAAAAGTCGATAGGCTGGCTACACTGCGCGCGCCGTCGAGCGGGAATGGGCAAGGACATCTTCCGGCGTGACTTCGCGCCCCAACTGCTCCGCCAGATAAATGCCTTCCGAAATCAGCATCGTATTGAGCGCACATGCCGCCGATGGGATCAGCGGCACACGTCCTTGCAACGCGGCAATCCAATGCTGTTGTGGCCCGTCGTAGGCGTCGCCATCCTGCGCCACGTTATGAAGGCGCCATTCGAATGCGCCCAGATTCGCCGTGGCATTGAAGTCGAGATGCCCCAAACTGAAGAAATAACCGAAGGGATCGAGCCTTACACCACCCTGGCTGCCCAGAATCGTGCTGCCGCCCAATGTGTCAACCTGCGCAGCCCAGGCTTCGATGATGTCGAGCGTCAGCCCGCCCTCAAAGTGAACAAAACCGACGCCTAACTCTTCAACGTTGTAGCCGCTGATCTCACGGCGACGGCTGTCCATGTCGATCTCCTGATAGGTGCGCCCAGTGATGCGCAGGACGCGCGGGTTGCCCACCAGCCAAAGCGCCGTGGCAATGTGATAAACCCCCATGTCATAGAGCGCACCGCCAGCTGCGTGCTCCTTTTGTACGAAGGTCGGGCTGCCGTAGCCATCGACAAAGGGACGCCCGCGCCGACGGTGCCCTACTGAGCGCACGTGATACGGCTTGCCGATGTGCCCCTCCTCGATCAAGTAGCGCGCCGCCTTTGTCTCATTGGCAAACATTGTGACAAATTGAATCGCCAGTTTGCGTCCGGTGGACTGCGCGGTCTCCCACATTTTGAGGGCATCCACATAAGCGCCTGCCATCGGCTTTTCACAGAAAACGTCCTTGCCGCTTTCCAACGCCGCCACTGTCGCAGGCATGTGATAGTTGTTGTGTAGACAGACATCGACCGCCTGAATGTCGTCGCGCGCCAGCAGGTCATCGACTTTGGTGTAGATGTTGGGGATGTTGTGCTGCGCCGCCACGCGGATCGCCTCCGCTTCGTTCACATCGGCGATGGCGACGATCTCCACATTCGACATGGCGGCGTAGGTTTCGACGTGGCGTTTGCCAATCTGCCCGACGCCAATCACGCCCACCCGCACGCGTTCATCGTTACTCATGGTCAAGTCCTTGTTTGAATCGTTGGTGTGTTTACACTGTTGGTGTGATGAAGAAATCGCACGTCAGGCGTCACACGTCAGCATGATGCATGACGCCTTACTCCAGTACACGCTTGAGCAGCGCTATCGACTTGTGCGCTGCGCCGATCTCGTCGCCGTCGTAGGGCGTGCTCTCGATCCCCCACGCGCCTTGATAATCTGCCGCCTGCAACAGACCGATCAGGCGCGGCAAGTCCCATTCTGGTTCGTTGCCCTCGGCGTCGAAGGAAAAGGTCTTGAAGTGCGTCAGCTTTGCGTACGGGACGCATTCGCGCCAGGCCTGTTCATGTGTGCCTTTGGGCCAGTTGTAGGAATCGAACAGCAACCCCAGCCCTGGCACAGCCGCCAACAGACGTTGGATGGCGTCGGGGTGATTGGTCGGACCCCAGTGA
Source organism: Chloroflexota bacterium (assembly GCA_003451595.1). Taxonomy (GTDB): domain Bacteria; phylum Chloroflexota; class Anaerolineae; order Caldilineales; family Caldilineaceae; genus Caldilinea. The sequence continues at coordinate 12,023 of DMDA01000079.1, forward strand.
TTTTCGATGATGATCTCTACGCCTAACGGCTGCGCCCGGCTGATGATGTCCTGGTACCCTGCCACCACGATGTCGAAGATGTCGTCGAGCGTCTGTTCGCGACCGCCCGCGTCGATGCGCAGTTGTTCGGCGCCAAGTTCGTGCGCAATTTCCAGCCAGCGATAGCGTCGCGCCTGATTCACCGCGCGCCCCTCGGCAGT